>CAZRFN010000042.1:0-14164 GCA_964599335.1 uncultured Acidibacter sp.
AGACCGACACCATGGACACCTTCGTCGACTCGTCCTGGTACTTCTTGCGCTACGCGTCGGCCGACAATACCAAGGCGATGGTCGATGAGCGGGCCAAATATTGGCTGCCGGTCGATCAATACATCGGCGGCATCGAACACGCCATTTTGCATCTGCTGTACTCACGCTTTTGGACCAAAGTTATGCGTGACCTCGGTCTCGTCACGGTGGGCGAGCCGTTCGCCAACCTGCTCACCCAGGGCATGGTGCTGAATCACATCTACTCACATCAGCCCGCCGAAGGACGTCGTGCGTATTTCAATCCGCTCGACGTCGATGAGGAAGAGCAGGACGGCGTCAAACACTGGTATGCGACTCGCGCCGACGGATCTCGTCTCGAGGTGAATTACGACGGCCTCGGCACGATGTCGAAGTCGAAGAACAATGGCGTCGACCCACAAAGTCTCGTCGAGAAGTACGGAGCCGACACGGCGCGCCTATTCATGATGTTTGCCGCGCCGCCCGAGCAGACGCTCGAATGGTCCGACGAGGGCGTACAAGGCGCATTCCGATTCATTCGTCGACTGTGGACGGCTGTTTACCAGCACGTCAGTGCAGGCTCTGCTGCGCCCGTCGAGAAGTCGACCTTGAACGCCGCTCAAAAAGACCTGCGACGCGCGGCGCATCAGGCACTCACGAAGGTGACCGACGATATCGGACGTCGACGTACGTTCAACACGGCGGTCGCGGCAGTGATGGAACTGCTGAACGCCGTCTCGCGATTCGACGATCGTAGCCCGCAGGGGCGTGCGGTGGTTCAGGAGGCCCTCGAAATCGCCGTCATCGGTCTCTCGCCGATCGTCCCACACGTGTGCCACGAGCTCTGGAAGGCGCTCGGACATCGTGAAGCCATCGTCGATGTGTCTTGGCCGGTGGTCGATCGTGAGGCGCTCAGTCAGGATGCGCTGACGTTGGTCGTGCAGGTCAACGGTAAGTTGCGAGGTCAGATCACGGTTCCCGTCGAGGCCGACGAGGCGTCCATTCGAGCTGCAGCACTCGCCGACGAAACGGTAAAGCGTTTCATCGGTGATGCGACGCCCAAGAAAATCGTGGTTGTTCCTCGAAAGCTCGTCAACGTGGTCGTGTGATGCGTTCGGCAAAACTCGTTCTTGCGGTCGTCGTCGCGCTCGTCGCAGGTTGTGGGTTTCATTTGCAGGGCACTTTGCCGATCGCCGGAGATCTGCAACACCTCACCCTGCAAGTCACAGATCGTCAAAGTGACTTCGTCAACGCCATGCAACGCAATCTCCGTAACGCGGGCGTGCATATCGGACCAGGCAGTGAGACGGTGCTCGTGATCGAGCGTGACGAATTGATCGAGCGCGTAGCATCGGTCTCGGCTCGAAATCTTCCGCGCGAATACGAGCTGACCTATGCCGTGACGTTTTCGGTAAAGGTTCGGGGAGAGCTCAGGGTCGCGAGTGAGCAGGTGTCGGTAACCCGCGACTTCAGTTTCGATGAGCGACTCGCGCTTGCCAAAGAACGCGAGCGTGAGCAGTTGCGCGCGACGCTCGCCGAAGAGGCTGCGGGGATCGTGCTGCAACGATTTTCCAGCTTGCGCTGAACGCGCTGCGGCCCCCGTGAGACTGCTCGATGAGACGCTGCGTCCCGCTCTGGCAGCGTTACTCGCGTCTTATGACCTCACGATTCGTTACGTGACGGAAGGTGAGCAGATACCGGGTTCCTACTGGGGCGACAGTGAAGCAGGCCTCGTCGGGTCGACGCTGTTTCTTCGGTCCGACACCCCGCTGCACTCTGCTTTGCACGAGGCAGCCCATTTTGTTTGCATGGATGACTCGCGACGACGACGTCTCGATCGCGATGCCGGTGGAGACGTGTTCGAAGAAAATGCAGTCTGTTATCTGCAAATTCTTTGGGGCGATACTCTACCTACCGTCGGGGCCGAAGCCGTGATGGCCGACATGGACGAGTGGGGTTACACCTTCAGGCTAGGTTCTGCAGCGCGCTGGTTTCGGGAAGATGCCGAGGACGCGCGAAGCTGGCTTCAGTCCCGAGGCCTTCTCGACGAGAACGGAGCGTTGCAGCGCGGTCAGCGAGTGGCGTAGCGGTCGGTGGCCGCGACGAGCTCGCTCAAGATGCCGGGCTCGAACGCTGAGTGACCGGCATCGGCAATGATGCGCAGGTCGGCCTCTGGCCACGCGCGGTGGAGATCCCAAGCGCTTTTCATGGGGCAGACCACGTCGTACCGGCCCTGCACGATGGTGCAGGGTAGATGACGGATCTTCGGTACGTCATCGAGTAGCTGCGACGGCGTGCGTAGGAAACCGCCATTGATGAAGTAATGGCACTCGATGCGAGCGAAGGCATCGGCGACTTCGTCCTCTGCGAATTTGGCGACGTAGTCGGGGTTGAGTCGCAAGAAGCTCGTGGCGCCTTCCCAGACGGACCAGGCGATCGCCGCTTCGCGACGCACCTTCGGATCGTCGCTCGTCAATCGACGGTAATACGCCTGCATGAGCTCGCCACGCTCAGCGGGCGGAATCGGCTTGACGAATTCTTCGTAAAGATCGGGGTAGAGCGCGCCCGTGCCGTCCGGTGTTTCATAGAACCAGCGGAACTCCCAAGGTCGCACCAGAAAGATGCCGCGCAGGACGAGTTCGGTGACGCGCTCGGGGTGACTCTGCGCGTAGGCGAGCGCGAGCGTCGAGCCCCACGAGCCTCCGAACACCTGCCATTTTTCGATGCCGAGATGCTCTCTCAGGCGCTCGATATCGGAGACGAGATGCCAGGTGGTGTTGTCGACGAGGCTTGCGTAAGGCCGGCTCTTGCCGCAACCGCGCTGATCGAAGAGCACGATGCGATAACGCGTCGGATCAAAGAAACGCCGCATGCGTGCATCGGTGCCGCCGCCTGGACCACCATGCAGGAAGACGACCGGCTTTCCAGACGGATTGCCGCTTTCTTCCCAATAAATTTCATGTAGGTCGGATACGCGCAGCCAGCCGCTGCGGCGGGCGTCGATGGCGGGGTAGAGTTCGCGAAGCATGGAGATTCTTTCTGGTGGATGCTGCGTGAGAGAGCGTGAAGCTGATATCGGTGCGGCTGATTAAGCGCGGCTGATCATGGGGCCGAGCGGCGCGCCGCCGACCAAGTGAACGTGGAGGTGATAGACCTCCTGGCCGCCATCGCCATTGCAGTTGATGATCAGGCGATAACCGCTTTCGGCGATGCCCTCTCGTTTGGCGAGGTCGCGCGCCACCGTGAACATGTGACCGATCAAGGCCTCATCGCTGTCGACGATATCGTTCGCGGTGGGGATGGGTTTATTGGGAACGACCAGGATGTGAACCGGCGCCCGTGGATGGATGTCGCGGAAAGCCGTGACTCGATCGTCTTGATGGACGATGTCTCCAGGAATCTGTCTCGCGATGATTTTTTCGAAGAGTGTGGGCATGGCGTCAGTATTTGTAGACCTCGACCTTCGAACCGTCGAGCTGGTAAGCCGACGCACCGAGTCGAGTGGTCTTGTTGGTAGTTTTCATGCGGCCGGTAATCCAATAGGCCTCGTAGATCGAGTCGAGCGCGACCCCTTTGCTCATGCGCACGTAAACGATTTGATTGGGCGGCGGAGGCGGCACGTGAATGCAGGCGCCGAAGTAGGGCACGAGGAAGAACTCGGATACGAGGCCGTCCTTGCCGATATCGAGTGGCACGATGAACCCGGGAATCTTGACGTTCGTTCCGTCGAGCGCCTTGTTGACTGAGAAATCCATCACCTGTTGGGCAGCCATGCCGCCTTCGCCGAGATAGTCGTGGGCGGCAGGAGGCGGGCTGGCGGCAAACCGTGAGCGCGCATCGGGAGGGAGGAGTTCGTCCCAATCGATTTCACGGGCCACACCCGCGGGGGTCGCAGGCTTCTTGGCGCGCTCCGGTACGGTTGTGCCGACGGCGGGCGGGGTGATGCCTTGTGCTTCGCCATGACTGCCGAGCAACATCGCCGACACGAGGAGAGACAGAAAAATCTTTGACTGAGTCATGTGAACCTTGTTGTGGTCGTTTCAAACTCGGATGGTCAAGCCATCGCTCAGGGTGTTTCGATACGCGCGCCAAGCCGGCAACGCACCCATCAGCAGCGCGGCGCCGATGATCGCGCCCAGGATGGCGAGATCGTAGCCTGTCAGACCGCCCGGATCGAGGAAGATTCCGAATCGCTTTTCGAGCAGCGGTCGTGCCGCGAAGATCAGCCCGTAGCAAACGGCTACCCCTGCTGTCACCCCCGCGGTGGCGAGCATGCCGGCTTCCGCGATGAGCAGGGTGAATACGTGTCGGGGCCTTGCACCCACGGAACGCAGGATGGCCATTTCGCGACGGCGTTCGTTGAGACTCGTCAGGATGGCCGTGAGCATACCGAGGAGGCCTGCGAGTACGACGAACGCGGCCACGATCATGAGGGCAGTGTCGGCAATGCCGACGAGATTCCAAAGCTGGCTGAGCGCTACGCCCGGGATGATGGCGAGTAGAGGCTCTTGGCGGTATTCATTGATCGCGCGCTGCATGGTGAACGTCATCACCTTGCTTTCCATGCCGACCATGAAGGCCGTGATCGACTTCGGCGTGAGCTCGAGGGCTCTTGCGTCATCGGCATTGACTTGGCTGCCGGGTGGCGCCTGCATACCGCTCTGCCAGTCGACGTGAATGGCGGTGATGGCCTCGAGACCGACGTGCACGGTTCGATCGATGGGTGTGCCCGTACGCTCGAGTACGCCGACCACGGTGAAGGGTTTGTCGTCGTGCTCGGCGAAGCTGACGTTGCCGAGCCCGTGTGCGATGACTATTTTGGAGCCGACCGAGTAACCGAGTTGTTTGGCGACCTCAGCACCGACTACGGCGTCATACAAATCTGCGAAAGGCTTGCCTGAGGCGAAGCGGATCTCACGGTCACCGGCGAATCGATAATGCTTGAAGTAATCGCCGTTGGTGCCCATCACGCGAAAGCCGCGATGAGAATCACCGAGCGAGATCGGAATGGTCCAGGCGACATCAGGATGCCGTGCAATTTTTTGATAGCTCTCCCAACTGACGTTGGCCGTGGCATCACCGACACGAAACACGGAGTAGAGCAGAAGATTGAGTTGACCCGACCTGGCGCCGACGATGAGATCGACGCCGGAGACCGTGTTGGCAAATCCGTCTCGCGCCGCCGAGCGCATCTTTTCGACTCCGAGCAATAGCGCGACGCTGATGGCGATGGCGCAGATGGTCAGCAAGGCCGTGGCTCGCCGATTGCGCAGAGACCTCAAGGCAAGGTGTAGCGTTTTCATGCGCGATTGATCTCCCGAAGCGAGAGATTGCGATCGAACAGCGGACCCAGCGACGTGTCGTGGCTCACGAAGAGCAGGGCGGACTCCTGTGCCTTGCATTCATTCATGAGCAAGCGAAGAAAGTCCTCTCGCGAATCGTGGTCGAGCGACGATGTCGGTTCATCCGCGACGATGATGCCCGGACGACCGAGTAATGCGCGCGCGGCTGCGACGCGTTGCTGCTGACCGATCGAAAGCTCGGTGACGGGACGGTCGAGATAATCTGCAGATCCGAGACCGAGTGCCCCGAGCAAGCGGCGACCTTCCGCAGCGAGATCGCCGCCGGGAATGCGTGAGGCGCGGGCGGGCGAGAACTGGGCCGGCAGTAACACGTTTTCGAGCACGCCGAGATAGGGGATGAGATTGAACATCTGGAAAATGAATCCGAGATGTTCACCTCTGAAGCGATCACGCTCTCCTGCGGAGAGTGCCGTGATGTCGGTTCCGAGCAGGCAAACCCTTCCGCGTGCCGGGTTGAGTACGCCACCGAGGAGTCCGAGCAGGGTGCTTTTTCCGCTACCACTCGGGCCGCGCAAAAAGACTCGCTCGCCTCGGGCGACGGCGAAGTGTGCGATATCGATGACCGGCGGTTTGCCGGGCCAGGCGTAGAGCAGATCGGTCGCGTCGATGGCGGCCGAATGGGACGGAGTAGATGAAGACACCGCGCTACTTTAACGAAACCCGAAGACTCCCGGGAGCGAGGGTTTCCTGCCGTTGCGTCGAGGCGCTGATGACGTTCACCTCGGCTTTCTCCACATCTTTAAAACGCCGCAGCGCCCACAGCTCGACCCACGCGAGCGCTGCCGGGTTGGCACAACGGAAGGCATAACGGGGTCGGTAGTCGGCATGACCGCTGCCGAGCTTCGGGGCGACATAGGTGACGGACTGCAGTCGGCACTCTGCTGCACGCGGGACGCCCGCGATGTCGCGTCCGGCTGAGAGCCAGGCGTCGACAGCTGCTACCGCTTGGCGCTCTGCATCGTTGCGTGGAGATTTCTCGAAGCCGAGCACGTTGATGGCCGGCGCATCGATCTCGAGTGACAAGACATTGCCCTCGAGAACGACATTGAGCGTCACCGCACCGTGGGAGTGCGTGTGCTGCTCGAGCGACTCTGCCGAAGCAACGAGAGCGGCCAGACCGAGACCCGAGCAAATCAAAAATGCGAAAGATTTGATCATGACGCACTCACTCCTAGAACTTGAGTTGCAATCCGAAGGCGAGGTGTCGCGCCGCGAGTGGCGCGACATCTTTGAGAGGCGAGGCATGACGCCGCATCTCTTCGTTCAGAAGATTCACGCCCCGAGCAAACCAAAGCATATCGGTTGACCCTACGCGCAGGCGATAGGTGGCTTCGGCATTCACGGCCGTGAAGCCTGCGGTGCGGATCTCGCCCTCGGCGAGATCGTTCTGGGCGTCATGGACGATGGTCTCGAAGCCGAGGCGTAGCGGGCCCGATTGATACCTGAGTTCGAGGCCTATTCTCTTTGGGGGAATCTGCGGCAACGGATTTCCCGATGAATCCCGAGCGCGCACGTAGTCGCCGAAGAGGCGCACCCCGAGATTTCCGGAGGCGGTATCGATCAGCGAGTCGTGACTCCAATCGAATTCGAGGCCCTCGAAGCGCGCATCGATGCCGGTGAATCGAACGACGCGCAGATCGTCCTCGGTCGTGCCGGTGGGTATCGCGGCGATGAATTGATCGTATTCGGCTGCGAACATTCCGATTTGACCGCTCCAACCCGACTCCGTTCGGTATTGAAGTCCGAGGTCTGCCGTCGTACCGCGTTCGATATCGAGTGTCTCGTCGCCGATCTCGAAGCGCTGTACCGCAAGGTGGGGGCCGAGCGCATAGAGTTCGGTCGCGGTGGGGTGTCGACCCGTCGAAGTCACCTGCAGCGTGACCTCCCAAGGGCCCCTCACGCGCCAGCGCGCGCCGACCGACCCGCTGGCGGCCTGATCGCGGTATTCGCGGCGATCGACGTTCTGCGCCACGGCGATGTCCTGCTCTTCGACCCGAAGACCCGCTTCGAACGTCACATTGCCGAGGCGTAATTCACCGAATCCGTACGCGCCGAGATGCTGCGTGCGCGACGCGGGCAGAAAAGCCTCGTCACCTTCGGCGTCGAAATCGAGTTCGCGCCACTGCAGGCCGATCGAATACATCCCGTCACGATCGGCGCTTAGGCGCAGTTCGCGGCCATCTTGCGCAAAGCGGGTACCGATCGACTCACCCTCGATTTCCGCATGAGCGTAATCGTTACGCGCGACGCGAAGTCGCAGCGTATCGAACGTCCCGTCGAGGCGCTGCTCGCCGATGAAGTCGAGGCGTCTCTGCTCGAGCGCAAGACGGACATCACCGTGCTCGTCGTGGTCGGCGTACTCCTCGTGCTCCTCGTCGCCTTCATGCGCGTGGCTATCGCCGGGCAGTCCGTAATCACTGCGTAGATCGCTCAAAGAAAATGCGAAGGACGTGCGTTCGCCGATCCAGCCAAAGCCGCCGCTGCCACCCCGCGTTTCACCATTGGAGTTTTCGAGGCGCCCGTCGGGGGTGCGGAGGTCGTCGGCTCGAAAGTGATGCCAATCCGCGGAGAATTGCAGTTGATCCCCGGCGAGACCACCGACTCTTGCGGCAACCCCGCGCTCGTTCGCGGCCGTATCTCCTCGAACTTGCACCTCGCCGGCGAACGGTGAGTCGAACCGCGACAGCGACAGGCGAGGCGTGATGACATTCACAGCGCCGGCTGCAGCGGCCGAACCGAAGAGTAGAGCGGCTGGCCCGCGCACGATCTCGATGCGATCGGCCAACATGGGCTCGAGCCCTACGGCGTGATCATCCGACAACGCTGCGACATCGAGCGTGTCGGCGCCGTCTTGGTAGGTCTGCACGCGCAGTCCGCCTTGGCCGCGGATGATGGGGCGACTCGCGATCGGTCCGAACGCGCTCGCGGAGACGCCGGGCTGATCGGCGAGCGTTTCCCCCAAACTGCCTTCGCGTCGGATGACGAGTGCCTCGCCCGAGAGCACCGAAACGGGTTGGGCGGTTTCGAAGACCGCCTTTCGCAGCGGGGTCGCCGTGATGACGACTTCTTCGAGCTCGGTAGTCGTCACTGACTCGCCATGGGCCGGGGCGGCCAGGGTTACGGCGAGCATCGAGAACGCGGGGAGCGAGGTTTTCATGGCCACTGGATGTAATTAAGTTACGGTATTGATACTTTATAACAGTCCGAAAGCCGCGACCAGACCCCGACGCCCGGGCGGTTGTCGCGGATAATCGAGGTCCTCCATGAAGCTCAGCCTCGACAACCTTGCGGTACACCTGAAGCAGGCGGTTCAGCGCGGCCAGCTCCCCCCCGCGTACCTCGTCTCTGGGGATGAGGACCTGCTCGTCGGAGAGGCCTGCGATGCCATTCGGGCGGCGGCACGGTCTGCAGGCTTCGTCGAGCGCGAGACGCATTTTCCGGAGCGCAGTGCCGACTGGGCCGATATCGCCGCGTCGCTGTCGTCGATGTCCCTGTTCGGTGATCGTCGGATCGTCGAAATTCGTTTTTCGGGCAGGGCCGGGAAGGAAGGGGGCGCAGCCCTTCAAAAAATGCTCGAGAGTGCGGGTGCCGACACGTTGTTGCTCGTGATGACGCCTCGCCTCGATTACGCCGCGCAAAACACGGCTTGGGTCAAAGCCATCGAATCGAAAGCGGCATGGTTGCCGATTTGGGAAATCGGTCCGCGTCAGCTCGAGTCGTGGCTGTCGCAGCGACTTCGAGCCGCAGGTCTCGAACCCACGACGGATGCGGTCGCTTTGCTCGCTTCGAGAGTCGAAGGCAATTTGCTCGCCGCGAAGCAGGAAATCGAAAAACTCAAACTGCTCGTGCCAGCGGGACGACTCGATGCGACGGCCGTGCTCGAAGCGGTGACCTCGAGTGCTCGTTACGATGTGTTCGGTTTGGGCGAGGCGGTGGTCTCGGGCGATGCGTCTCGCGCCCTGCGAGTTTTATCGGGGCTGCGAGGTGAAGGCACCGAGCCCACGCTCGTGCTGTGGTCGATCACGCGCGAACTGCGCAATCTTTGGGCGCTGCGTCGCGGTGATGATCCGTCGCGCCGGCCTGGGCCTAGGCCTTCTCCATCGCAGCTTGCTGCGCTCGAACGCGCGCGGCCTCGTGCAGCGCGTATGCCCTTTGCCCGTCTCGCTTCGCGAGCGTTGCGTGCAGATCGCATGATCAAAGGGCGTCTCGCGGGAGATCCGTGGGATGAAATGACGCTGCTCTGCGCCGAGTGTTGCGGTCTGCGTCCGATCAAATGAGCAGCATGAGCGCCGCATCTTCCGGACCTCTCGGTATCTTTGGAGGAACCTTCGATCCGATCCATGTCGGACATCTGCGTACCGGCTACGAGTTGATGCATGCGCTACAACTCGCCGAGGTTCGTTGGATACCGGTGGGTAATCCGGGTCACCGCGATCCGCCGCTCGCCACTGCCGCGTTGCGACTCGAGATGGTTCGCCTCGCGATCGCCGGCCAGCCTGGATTCATTCTCGATGATCGCGAGATCCGTCGCAGCGGCGTGAGTCGCACCATCGATACGCTGCGTGAATTACGCGAGGAGCATCCGGATCGCTCGATCTGCGTATTGCTCGGGATGGATGCTTTTGCGGGGTTCATGCAGTGGCATCGCTGGCAGGACATTTTCGATTACGCACACCTCGTCGTCGCGCATCGGCCCGGCTGGCCGCCGCCGACCGAGGGGCCGCTCGCGACACTGTTGGCTGAGCGAGCGATGCCGGAAGTCGGAGCTTTGCATTCAGCGCCCTGTGGCGGCATCCACGTGCGCAAGGTCACACCGCTCGAGGTGTCTTCCACCGACCTGCGCGAGTTGTTGGTCTCGGGCGACGACCCGAGGTTCCTGGTGCCGGATCCCGTCCGAACGATCATCATCGAATCAGGATGTTATGCTCGTGCGCATGAATAAACCCCGCTCGTCCGCCCGTAAGCCCGCGAAGAAAGCCCCCGTCCGCAAAGCTGCCAAACCCCGTAAGACTGCGAACACCACCTCGAGTGTCGCGGCGGGGCGCAAATCGCGAGCCCTGCCTCCGGCGCTGCGTATCGTCGAAGCCGCCTTGTCCGACATGAAGGCCGTCGACGTGCGCGTGCTCGATGTGCGAGGCATGAGCGATGTCGCCGATTTCATGGTGATCGCGAGCGGTACGTCCGATCGCCACCTGCGCTCGATCGCCGATCGCGTCGTGCAGATGGCCAAGGCCTCGGGTCAGCGTCCCCTCGGTGTCGAGGGCGAGCAGCAGGGCGAGTGGGTGCTCGTCGACCTGCCAGACGTCATGGTGCACATCATGCTGCCTCGCACCCGCGAGTTTTACCAACTCGAGCATCTCTGGGAGCCGCGCACGCCGGCGCCTCGCAGTGCCAATAGCGCTGGCAAGCGATCGTCCGCGGCACGCGGCTAAACCTTCGATCTTCCGAAGGCAGGTGCATCGATGCGTCTGCGAATCATCACGGTCGGCTCGCGTCAGCCCGCATGGGTCGACGAAGCGGTTGCCGATTATCTGAAGCGCTTTCGAGCGCCCTGGCGTGCCGAGCTCGTGGAGCTCGAAGCGGTCCCTCGCTCTGGGGGACGCTCTGCAGACGCGGCGCTCGAGCGCGAAGGTGAGCGAGTGCTTGCGGCCCTGCGCGAGCGTGAGAGGGTGGTTCTCCTCGATGAAACAGGAAAATCTTTGAGCACGCGTGAACTCGCTTCGCGACTCGAGACTCTGGCCTCGTCGTCGCCGGATCTGGCGTTGCTCATCGGTGGGGCGGATGGGCATGCGCCCTCTGTCCGGGCGCGCGCCGCCGAGAGTTGGTCGCTCTCGAAAATGACGTTGCCGCACGGGCTCGCTCGAGTGATGCTGATCGAGCAACTCTACAGAGCGTTCTCCCTCTCGCAGGGCCACCCTTATCACCGTGATTGACGTCGGCGCATGACTCACCACGCTTCCATTTGTTTGGCCTCGGCATCGCCACGTCGCTGCGAACTTTTGCGACAGATCGGCGTGGCGCATGTCGTGCAGCCTGCCGATCTCAACGAAGACGAGCAGGCGGGTGAAACGCCCGATACTTATGTCGAGCGTCTGGCGCGATCTAAGGCAGAGTGGGTGTGGCGGTCGAGACGCGAAGCAGGCCTCGACGCCTTGCCCGTGCTCGGCGCCGACACGACCGTGACCGTGGACGGGCTCGTGCTCGGCAAGCCCGCCGACGAAGCCGCGTTGCTCACCACTTTCGCCCGGCTGTCGGGGCGTGAACACGAGGTGCTTTCTGCGGTGGCGCTCGTCTCTGCAACGGGTACGAGTTCGCGACTGTCCCGCACGCGCGTTCGATTTCGGATCGTGACGCCCGAGGACGCCAAAAAATATTGGGCGACCGGCGAGCCCTGCGACAAGGCGGGCGGATACGCCATCCAAGGCTATGGTGCGGTCTTCATCGAGCACATCGCCGGCAGCTATTCGGGGGTCATGGGTTTGCCTCTCGCCGAAACGGCCGAATTGCTCGTCGCGGCGGGCGTGTCGGTGTGGCACCCTGAGGCATGACCGCCGAAATCCTCATCAACGTCGCGCCGCGCGAGACCCGGGCCGCTTTGCTCGAGGGAGGCGTGCTGCAAGAGGTTTTCGTCGAGCGCGCGAGTCGTCGCGGCCTCGTCGGCAATATCTACAAGGGTCGAATTACGCGCGTCCTGCCCGGTATGCAGGCGGCGTTCATCGAGGTGGGCCTCGCACGCAGCGCGTTTCTGCATGTCAACGATATCGTCAGCGCCGACTCGCGTTTCGATGCGCAGAGTGTCGCCGCCGCCGGTGCTTCAGGAGGTCCGTCGGGCTTGCCGTCGCCGTCTCCCGAAGAGTCGGTCGATATCCGTCGATTGATCAACCCGGGCGACGACATCGTCGTGCAGGTCGTCAAAGATCCCATGGGGGCCAAGGGCGCTCGTCTGACGACATTCATTTCTTTGCCTTCGCGATACCTCGTCTTCATGCCGCGTGGCCGGGGAATCGGCATCTCCTCGCGCATCGAAGACGAAGCCGAGCGGCAGCGCTTGCGCGAGGCGATGCAGGCGCTGGTGGGCGAGGGACACCCCGGCGGTTACATCGTCAGAACGGCCGCCGAGGGCGTCGACACGTCGTTACTCGCCGCCGATTTCGCGTATCTCGGCAGACTGTGGTCGCATGTTCAGGAGCGAGGGCTACGCGCCTCGCCCGGCGAGCTCGTGCACGAAGACCTGCCGTTGGCGCTGCGCGTGTTGCGCGATGAACTCGGTCGGGGCGTCGAGCGGGTGCTCGTCGACGATGCAGACGAACTCGCGCGTATGCGGCAGTTCGTTCAAGACTTCATTCCGACTCATGCTTTGCGTCTCGAGGGGCATGGTGGACCGCGGCCGATCTTCGATCTGCATGGTGTCGAAGAAGAAATCAATCGTGCACTCGAGCGAAAAGTGGCGCTGAAGTCTGGAGGTTACCTCGTCATCGATCAGACCGAATCGATGACGACCATCGACGTCAACACGGGCGGCTTCGTCGGTCATCGCAATCTCGAAGATACGATCTTTCGTACGAATCTCGAGGCGGCGGTGGCGATCGCGCGGCAGCTCCGGCTGCGCAATCTCGGCGGCATCATCATCATCGACTTCATCGACATGCTCGACGAGTCGCATCGAAGCCAGGTGCTCGCGGCGCTCGAGCAAGCCCTCGCGACCGATCATGCGCAGACCCAGGTTGCGCCGATCTCGCCACTCGGTCTCGTCGAGATGACGCGCAAGCGCACCCGAGAGAGCCTCGAACATGTGCTGTGCGAAAGCTGCCCGACTTGCGAGGGTCGAGGTTCGATTCGCTCAGTCGAGACGGTGTGCCAAGATATTTTCCGCGAGTTGCTGCGACAGGCGCGACAGTTTGGCAGTCGCGAACTGCTGGTGCTCGCACACCAGGACGTCGTCGAGCGTTTGCTCGGAGACGAATCCACGGTTCTGGCAGAGCTCGAGAGCGGCGTCGGCCGACCGATCCGTCTGCAGGCCGAGTCGCTCTATGAAATCGATCGCTACGACGTCGTCCTGGTCTGAGGCCTTGCCATGAACCCCATGGTCGCTGCCATACAACTGACTTCGGGGCCCGACGTGTCCGCCAATCTGGCCGTGGTCGATCGGCTGCTTCGTGCGGCCGCCGAGGCGGGGGCATCCGTGGCGGTGTTACCCGAGAACTTCGCCTTCATGGGTCTGCGCGATGCCGACAAACTCAAGATCGCCGAGGAACCGGGACGTGGTCCTGTGCAGGAGGCCATCGCAGGGCTCGCGGCATCGCTGCGACTTTGGGTGATCGCCGGCACCTTACCCGTGCGGGTCGAAGGCGAGCGGCGTGTGGCGGCTGCGTCACTGGTGTTCGATGCCGAAGGGCGTCAGGTGGCTCGCTACGACAAGATTCATCTCTTCGACGTCGATGTGCCGGGTCGCGCCGAGTCGCATCGCGAGTCGACGAATATCCGACCCGGTGATCAAGTGGTGACGGTCGACACGCCCGCGGGGCGTGTGGGTCTTTCGGTGTGCTACGACGTGCGTTTCCCCGAGCTCTACCGCCGCATGGCCGCCGAAGGGGCGCAGTGGCTGGTGGTGCCTGCGGCGTTCACGGTGCCGACGGGACGCGCGCACTGGGAGCTTCTGTTGCGCGCCCGAGCCGTCGAAAATCTCGCCTTCGTCGTGGCGCCCGGGCAAAGCGGCGTCCATGCAAGTGGACGTGAGACTTACGGAGACTCGATGATCGTCGATCACTGGGGCGAGGTGCTGG
>CAZRFN010000043.1:0-13903 GCA_964599335.1 uncultured Acidibacter sp.
CCGTTTTAACGGTGCCCGGTTGGGACTGTCCTGCGATATCACGCCCCGAGAGCGCGTGGGGCAGAGTCTGGGCCTGGATCGGCGTGCAGCGCGTGAAGCCTGCCTCGTTGATGCCCCGCATCAGGGGCTCGGCCAGATTGAGAGCGGAGAAGGTTAAATCGGAAAGATGGGTATCAGACATTACGGACCGTGGTGAGCGATAAAAATTGACAGTGCTTGCAAACGTCCCGGGAATTGGCTAAAAATCGGTCTCAGTAGGGCGTTCTGCCCCCCGGAATCCGGCTTCGCCCCCTCGCAAACCACAAGCAAACCTGGTCAATCCAGAGGCAAAACCCAAATCGCAAAGACGGTCTAGTGTAACCGTTTGAAGGCTTCCCGACACGGCGTTCAGCCGCGGGTCCGCAAACCCCCCTTTCAATTCCTATCGTTTCTATCCCAACAAAACCACTCCAACCGGAGGTTTACCCGCGTGAGCAGCCCTCACATCATCAATACCACTGACTCCACTTTCGCCACTGACGTGCTTAAGTCCGACAAGCCCGTCCTGCTCGATTTTTGGGCAGAGTGGTGTGGTCCATGCAAGATGATCGCCCCCATCCTCGATGAGCTCGCCCCGGCTTATGCCGATCGCGTCCGCATCGCGAAACTCAACATCGACGAAAATCCGCAGACGCCTCCCAAGTTCGGCATCCGCGGCATCCCGACGCTGATTCTGTTCAAGAACGGAACGGTCGAGGCGCAGAAGGTCGGCGCGGTGTCGCGCTCGCAGCTTGCGGCGTTCCTGGACAGCCACCTGTGAGGGGCGGATATCTAGGCGGCCAAGGCGGGTCGCGACGTCAGGGGAAAGGACCCCGTCATGGCGGTCATCGCGATCCGAATCGCGGTGGCGGCATGCGCAACGGCAATGTCGGTGGTCCGATCCACGACGATACACCGATGGATCACGCGCCCTTCATCGAGTCGGGTGAGGACGCTGAAATCATCAGCCGCGCGGAGCTCGCCGCCTCGCGCAATTCGATGAACCTGACCACGCTCAAGGCGATGCCCATCGCCAAGCTGGTCGAAATGGCGAGTGCACTCGGTGTCGAGGGCATGGCCCGTTCGCGCAAGCAGGACATCATTTTCAGTCTGCTCAAGGCGCATGCGCGCAAGGGCGAAGATATCTACGGCGATGGCGTGCTCGAGATTCTGCAGGACGGTTTCGGCTTCCTGCGCTCGGCCGACGGTTCGTATCTCGCCGGACCCGATGACATCTACATCAGCCCCGCCCAGATCCGTCGATTCAATCTCCGAACCGGCGACACGATCTCGGGTCTGATTCGTCCTCCGAAAGACGGCGAGCGTTACTTCGCGCTGCTCAAGGTGGGCGAGATCAACTTCGACTCGCCCGAGAATGCCCGGAACAAGGTGCTCTTCGAGAACCTGACGCCGCTGCATCCGACCAAGCGTCTGAAGCTCGAGCGCGGCAACGGCTCGACCGAAGATCTCACCGCTCGCGCCATCGATCTGTGCGCGCCGATCGGCAAGGGTCAGCGTGGTCTCATCGTGTCGCCGCCGAAGGCCGGCAAGACGATGCTGCTGCAGAACATCGCGACGGCGATCACGGCCAATCATCCTGAGGTATATCTCATCGTGCTGCTCATCGACGAGCGCCCGGAAGAGGTCACCGAGATGCAGCGCACGGTGAAGGGCGAGGTGGTGTCCTCAACCTTCGACGAGCCGGCTGCGCGTCACGTTCAAGTGGCCGAGATGGTCATCGAGAAGGCGAAGCGTCTCGTGGAGCACAAGAAAGACGTGGTGATCCTGCTCGACTCAATCACCCGTCTCGCACGTGCCTACAACACCGTGGTGCCGAGCTCGGGCAAGGTGCTCACGGGTGGTGTCGATGCCAATGCGCTGCAGCGTCCGAAGCGATTCTTCGGTGCGGCCCGCAACATCGAAGAGGGCGGCTCGCTCACGATTTTGGCGACGGCCCTCATCGACACGGGTTCGAAGATGGACGATGTCATCTACGAAGAGTTCAAGGGCACGGGCAATAGCGAAATCCATCTCGATCGTCGCATCGCCGAGAAGCGAGTGTTCCCGGCGATCAACATCAATCGATCGGGCACCCGCAAAGAAGACCTCATCACCGATGCGGGCGAGCTCGCGAAGATCTGGATTTTGCGCAAACTCCTGCATCCGATGGACGAGCTTGCAGCGATCGAGTTCCTGCTCGACAAGATGAAGGATACGAAGACGAACTCGGACTTCTTCGAAGCGATGAAGCGCTGAGGTTCCGTCAGCGACCGGCCTCGCGCGCAATGGCGCGATGGCCGATGTCGCGGCGGTACTGCATGCCCTCGAAGCGAATCTTCTCTGCGAGAGCGTAGGCCGCACTTTGAGCGTCGCTCACCGTGTCGCCGAGACCGACGGCGCAGAGCACACGACCGCCGCTCGTAACGACTTTTCCGTCCTTCATTGCCGTGCCGGCGTGGAAGACCTTGCCCGGTAACGACGCCGCGTCTTCGAGTCCGATTATCGGGTCGCCCTTGCGGATCGCATCGGGATATCCCCCGGCTGCGAGCACGACACCGAGTGCGGCGCGCGGGTCCCAGTCCATGCTGATCTGATCGAGTCGGCCATCGAGTGCCGCGTCGCAGAGCAAGGTCAGATCGGATCGCAGCCGCGACATGATGGGCTGGGTCTCGGGGTCACCGAAACGGCAATTGAACTCGAGCACGTTCGGCGTGCCATCCGGCGCGATCATGATGCCGGCGTACAGAAAACCGGTGTACGGCATACCGTCGGCCGCGAGTCCACGGATGGTCGGATGAATCACCTCGCGCATGATGCGCTCGTGCATCGCTGGCGTAACCACCGGCGCCGGTGAATAGGCGCCCATGCCGCCCGTATTGGGACCGGTGTCGCCATCGCCCACGCGCTTGTGATCTTGTGAGGTCGCGAACGGCAAAACGTGTTCGCCATCGGCCATCACGATGAAGCTTGCTTCTTCGCCCGGTAGGAATTCTTCGATGACGACTTCGGCGCCCGCACCACCGAACTGGCCGTCAAACATCGCACGTGCCGTGGCGATGGCCTCCTCGGCGCTATCGACGATGACGACACCCTTGCCTGCGGCGAGCCCGCTCGCTTTGACGACGACGGGCGTGCGTTGCCGGCGAACCCACTCGGGATCGAAGGTGTCGCGGGTAAAGGTGGAATAGGCTGCGGTCGGAATACCGTGACGGCGCAGAAATTCTTTGGTGAAGGCTTTGGATCCTTCGAGCTGCGAGGGTGCCTTGCGCGGACCGAAACAGCGAAGGCCCGCCGCTTCGAACGCATCGACGACGCCGAGTACAAGAGGTGCTTCGGGTCCGATGATGGTGAGATCTATTTTTTCTTTCTGGGCGAGCGCGACGAGTCCGGCGACGTCCTCGGCGTTGACTGCGGCATTGCGCACCTTCGGTTCGGTCGCCGTACCCGCGTTGCCTGGTGCGACGATCACCTCGGCGACCCGGTTCGACTGCGCGCATTTCCAGGCGAGTGCGTGCTCGCGTCCGCCGCTGCCTACGATGAGAACTTTGATCATGGGTGTTTGCGATCAGTGTCGGAAATGACGCATGCCCGTGAAGACCATCGCCATGCCGTGCTCGTCCGCAGCGGCGATGACTTCGGCATCACGCATGCTGCCGCCCGGTTGGATGACGGCGGCGATTCCGTAAGTCGCTGCGACATCGAGCCCGTCTCGGAAGGGAAAGAAGGCGTCTGAGGCCATCACGGATCCGCGTACTTCCAATTTTTCGTCGGCTGCTTTCATCGCGGCGACGCGGCTCGAATACACGCGGCTCATTTGTCCGGCACCGATACCGACCGTGGAGCGATCACGCGCATAGACGATGGCATTGGATTTCACGAACTTGCAGACCTGCCAAGCGAAGAGCAGATCGTCGAGTTCCGAATCGCTCGGTTTGCGCTTGCTGACGACACGCAGCTGATCACGCGCCACCATGCCGAGGTCGCGGGTTTGGACGAGCAGGCCTCCCGAGACGCTGCGATAGTCGAGTTCGGCGCCGTGATCGGAAGGCAGGTCACCGAGTTCGAGTACGCGGACGTTCGGTTTGGTGGCAAGCACCGTCTGCGCCTCGGGTAGCACGCGCGGTGCAGCGAGTACTTCGACGAATTGTCGATCGAGGATCGCTTTGGCCATCTTCGCATCGACCGGGCGGTTGAAAGCGATGATGCCCCCGAAGGCCGAAGTCGGATCGGTGCGATAGGCAAGTTCGTAGGCGGCAAGCGCATCGGCGGCAGTCGCGACGCCGCAAGGGTTCGCATGCTTGACGATGACGCAAGCCGGCGTCGTGAACTGTCGGACGCATTCGATGGCGGTGTCGGCATCGGCGATATTGTTGAAGGAGAGTTCCTTGCCCTGCAGCATGCTCGCCGTCGACACGGAGGGGCCGCCCGGTGTGACGTCGCGATAAAACGCAGCGTGTTGATGCGGGTTTTCGCCGTAGCGCAGGTCTTGTACTTTTTCGTAGACGAGCGGCAGCGATTGCGGGAACTCTGCGCCAGGCGCCGGATTCCTCGCCTGCAGATAACTGGCGACCATGGTGTCGTATCGGGCCGTGTGCGCGAAGGCTTTGGCGGCGAGCCAGGCGCGCAAGGCGGGTGACGTCGAGCCATCGTGAGCATCGAGCTCGGTGAGTACGGTGGCGTAATCCGCCGGGTCGACGATCACCGTGACGGCGTCGTGGTTCTTGGATGCGGCTCGCACCATCGCGGGTCCGCCGATATCGATGTTTTCGATGGCCTCGGAATAGGTACAGGCCGGTCGCGCGACGGTTTCGGCGAAAGGATAAAGATTGACCACGAGCAGATCGATGCGCTCGATGCCATGCAGCGACATCACGCTTTCATCGACACCTCGTCGACCGAGCAATCCGCCGTGAATGCGCGGGTGTAGCGTCTTGACGCGACCATCCATGATTTCGGGAAAGCCCGTGTGCTGCGAGACTTCTTTGACAGTGATGCCTTGCTCGGCAAGCAGACGTGCCGTACCGCCCGTCGAGAGAATCTCGATGCCTCGCTCGGCGAGCGACTTGGCGAGTTCGATGACGCCGGTTTTATCCGAAACCGAGATCAGGGCGCGACGCAGGACGACGGGCATGGGTTCACTCCGGGTTGATGCCGAACTCGCGCAGTTTGCGGCGCAAGGTGGCGCGATTGATGCCGAGGATTTCGGCAGCACGAGATTGGTTTCCGTCGGCGTGTTTCAGCACGACGCGAAGCAGGGGTTCTTCGACTTCGCGAATGACGAAGTTGTAGAGGTTGGCGGGGGCGTGGCCGTTTAAGTGACGGAGATAGTCTTCGAGCGCGCGCTCGGTGTGGCCGCGCAGCGGAAGCTCGCGCTTGGTTCCGTCATTGCCATCACCCGACATCGCACGCCCCTCACCGTCAATGTTCTTGCGCCCAAGCGCCGAACAGCTCGTTCGCACACGCGAACTGCGACGACGTGGAGGCCTCTGCCATGAGGCGGGCCCGTGCATCGGGCGCCGACTCGAGCAGTTTTGCGTACCAGCCGAGATGTTTGCGTGCGATTCGCAGGCCGGACTCTTCGCCGT
Source organism: uncultured Acidibacter sp. (assembly GCA_964599335.1). GTDB lineage: Bacteria > Pseudomonadota > Gammaproteobacteria > Steroidobacterales > Steroidobacteraceae > UBA964. Next base: position 5,604 of record CAZRFN010000043.1, read on the forward strand.
GGAAGGCGTAGATAGCCTGCAAATGCGACAAAACTATATCACGCCGCTCCGCTCGGGAGAGCGGCGCGGGTAAGACGCCTTGCGTCAATAAACCGTTGATATCGCGGAAGATCCAGGGTGTTCCGTGGGAAGCCCGACCTACCATCACGCCCGCGGTCCCGGTGTAGTGCAGCACCTTGCGCGCCTTGTCGGGGCTCGTGATGTCGCCGTTGGCCAGCACGGGGATGCGAACTGTCGTTCGGATCGCACGGATGGTGTCGTACTCGGCGTCGCCTTCATAAAAATCGGCGCGTGTTCGACCGTGGATCGCGAGAGCGGCGATCCCGCTCGCCTCGGCAATCTGCGCGACGCGCACACCGTTGCGATGTTCTCGATCCCAGCCGGTGCGGGTCTTCAGGGTTACTGGGACACCCCGGCCTGTAGCTTGGACCGCCGATACGACAGACTCGAGGATGCGCCCGACGAGCGGTTCGTCCTGCAGCAGGGCCGAACCACAGAGGCGGTTACAGACCTTCTTGGCCGGGCAACCCATGTTGATATCGATGATCTGCGCACCGAGATCGACATTTCGACGCGCCGCTTCGGCCAGTGCCTCAGGATCGGCGCCGGCGAGTTGAACCACGCGCGGTTCGGGTTCGCCTTCGTGGTTCATGCGCTGCCGCGATTTGCGCGAGTTCCAGAGCCGAGTATCGGAGGTGATCATTTCCGATGCGGCGAGCCCGGCGCCGAGTTGCCTCGCGAGAATACGGAATGGTCGATCGGTGACGCCCGCCATGGGCGCCAAGACGGCGGGCGCGGGAATCTGCCAAGGCCCGATGCGAAACGCTGCGGTCATACCAAACGCCCCGAGAGGCAGGTCCAGCCGTCGAGCTTGCGCCAACGGGTCAATGAAATCGCAGGAGCATAGGCAGCGATGACGTCGTCCGCCTGCTCATCGAGTAATCCGGCGAGAACGATTTCGCCACCCGGCGCAAGCAAGCCGATCAGTTGCGGAGCGAGTTCGCAGAGCGGGCCCGAGAGAATATTGGCGAGTACGAGTTCCGCTCCACCATGCTGCTTGAGGCATGCCGACAGATCGATCGCTTCGACGAATGACTCGATGCGCTGATCGACGTCATTCGCTCGCGCGTTATCGGTGGTCGCGATGAGTGCCTGAGGGTCGATGTCATGCACGAACGCCCGTGCGGTGGGCTGCAGTCGCAGGGCGGCGATGGCGAGCACACCTGAGCCACAACCGAAATCGACTATGCGATCTGGTTCGCGCCCCCGGCGTGCGGCTCGCGTATCGAGGTACTCGAGGCAGAGCCGAGTGGTCGGGTGCGTACCCGTGCCGAATGCCAGACCGGGATCGAGACGAACCACTGTGGCATCGGGCTCGTCCACTTCCGCGTGCGAGGGGCAAATCCAGAGTCGATCACCGAATCGCATGGGCTTGAAATCTTTGAGCCACTCGCGCTCCCATACGCGTTCTTCGACGTCCGCGACGGAGAGGCGCGAGCGCGTGCAACCGAGGCGCTCGGCGAGCGCGTCGAGTTTGTCGACACTGGCAGATTCGTCGGGAAAGATCGCTTGCAGACGAGTGGCCGGCCAGAGTCGGACCTCGCCGGGTTTTGGCTCGAGAATGGCGTCATCGCGCTGATCGGTGAGCACGACGGAGTACGCCCCCGCGTCGAAGCAGGCCGCTTCGACTGCCTCGGCGTCGAGTCCATCCAGATCGAGCGTCACCGCGCGCATGCCGGCGCGCGTCACTTCAAGCCGAGCCGACGCTCGAGATAGTGGATATCGAGACCGCCTTGATGGAACGCCGCGTGCGCCAAAATCTCTTGGTGCAGTGCTGCGTTGGTCTTGATGCCCTCGACCACCATCTCGGCAAGTGCATTACGCATGCGCACGATGGCGGTATCTCGATCTTCGCCATAGGAGATCAACTTGGCGATGAGCGAGTCGTAGTGAGGTGGCACGGCATAGCCCGAGTACATGTGGCTGTCGACACGCACGCCGGGGCCCCCGGGCGCATGCCACAACCGTACCGGTCCTGGCGAAGGCATGAAGGTTTTTGCATCTTCTGCATTGATGCGGCACTCGAGAGCGTGCCCGCGTAGCACGATGTCTGATTGCTTCCACGGCAGTTTTTCGCCGGACGCAATGCGTAACTGTGCCTTCACGAGATCGATGCCGGTGATGAGTTCGGTGACCGGATGCTCGACCTGGATACGCGTGTTCATCTCGATGAAATAGAACTCGCCATCTTGGTAGAGGAACTCGAGCGTACCCGCGCTGCGATACCCTACGGCTTTGCAGGCTTCGACCACGCGCTCACCCATCTTGTGGCGTTGAGCGTCGGTAATGCCCGGCGCAGGCGCCTCTTCGATGACCTTCTGGTGACGGCGCTGCATCGAGCAGTCGCGTTCACCGAGATGGATGACGTTGCCGTGATGGTCGGCCAAGATCTGGAATTCGATGTGCCTCGGCTTCTCGAGGAACTTCTCCATGTAGACCTGATCGTTGCCGAAAGCGGCGAGCGCTTCGGATCGCGTCACGTTGATGGAGTGGATGAGTGCTGCGGGGTTGTGAACCACACGCATACCGCGTCCGCCACCGCCACCTGAGGCTTTGATGATCACCGGATAACCAATATCTTTGGCGATCTTGAGGTTCTCGTCGTTGTCGAGCCCGAGCGGCTCGCCTGAGCCCGGCACGCAAGGCACGCCGTGCTGTTTCATGACTTTGATGGCCGAGACTTTGTCGCCCATCATGCGGATCGTTTCGGCCTTGGGACCGATGAAGGTGAAGCCGCTTTGCTCCACTCGCTCTGCAAAGTCCGCGTTCTCGGAGAGAAACCCGTAGCCCGGGTGAATCGCCGCAGCATCCGTGAGTTCGGCTGCCGCGATGATCGAGGGCATGTTGAGGTAGCTTTTGGCCGACGCCGGCGGGCCGATACACACCGACTCGTCAGCGAGCAACACGTGCTTCAGGTTGGCATCGGCCGTGGAGTGTACGGCCACGGTCTTGATGCCGAGTTCGCGACAGGCGCGTAGCACGCGCAGCGCGATTTCACCTCGATTTGCGATGACGATCTTGTCGATCACGGGGAGGCGAGCGATTACTGAATCGAGAAGAGCGGCTGGCCGAACTCGACCGGATCTCCGTTCTGAACGAGCACGGAGGTGATCTTGCCGGCGCGATCGGATTCGATCTGATTCATCATCTTCATGGCCTCGATGATGCAGAGCACCTGACCGACTTTGACTTCATCACCGATCTGCACGAACGATTTCGCACCAGGAGCCGGCGCCGAATAGTAGGTGCCGACCATGGGTGCTTGCACGACATGGTCAGCGGACGCTGCAGGCGTCGCGACCGAGGACGCTACCGGGGTTGCGGCAACGGCTGCTGCAACGGGCGCTGGCATCGGAGGCGGGGCAAACAGCGCAGGCTGCGAGACGACTGCGCCGGTCGGCATGCGACTGATACGCACCGACTCTTCGCCTTCCTTGATTTCGATTTCGGCGATGCCCGATTCTTCGAGCAGCTCGATGAGTTTCTTGACCTTGCGAATGTCCATGGGACCTCCGTGGGGGCGGGAAATGTACCCTATTTGCCGTCAGCTTGGAGATTTCTCCGCCCTCAGGGCGTCGAGTCGCTTGATTTCGTCCCTGATCATGACGCGAGCTTGCTCGACCGGAAGCTTGCCGGCGTTGATGCGCTCGACCTGATCGAGAATGAAATTCGCTTCGTCACCATGCAGCTCGCCGATCTTAACGGCGACGATACGACGTTGCCCGTCTGCGAAAATCGTGAAGGGAAAGGCTGTGCTGACGCCGAAGAGATCTGCCGCAGCAACGCCATCTTCTTCGCCGATCAGCAGCGGATAATCGAGACCGATTTCTTTGGCGTACTTGATGACATCCTCGCGAAAATCGACTGCGACGCCGACAACTTCGACGCCGCGATCGGCGCGTTCGGCGCGCAGCTGACGCAGCAAGGGAATTTCGCGACGACACGGCGCACACCACGTCGCCCAAAAATTCACGATGAGTGACGGTTGCTGGAAGCTCGACAGTGTACGAGGAGGTCCCTCGAGTGTGGCGAGAGAGAAGTCGGGAAGCACTTCGGGGATCGCGCGGGCGACGGAGGCCGGCGTATTGGTCGAGCCCGTCGATGCGCCCGGCATGGGGGCGATATCGGAGGTTGCCGATGCGGGTGTCTTGGGCTCGAGGAAACTGCGAATCGCGACGAAGGCGATGGCGCCCGCAACAACAGCAACGACAATGACGAGAGTCGTGGATTTTTTCATGAGTCTAGAGGCCTGATGAATTATTTGATCGTGTCGGTGCTGCCGGTTGCTTCGGCCGCGACGCGCGCGAATTCATCGGCTTTCATGAAGCCGACGACGCGGTAGTTCTTTCGTTCGATGCCGTCGCGTCCCCAGAACGCAATGGTCGGCGGCCCAAAGATTTCGAAACGACGCAGCAAGGCTTGATCGGCTTCGTCGTTTGCGGTGACGTCGGCCTTGAGCAACACGGCGTTTGCGAGCGCGGCTTGCACTGCGGCATCCGTGAAGGTGTAGCGTTCCATTTCTTTGCAGGACACGCACCAATCTGCATAGAAATCGAGCATTGCCGGACGACCGTCGGCCGCCGCCGCGGCGATGGCGCGATCGAGATCATCCACCGTCTTGATCACAGTAAACTGCAGCGTTTTCTCGGGTTTGGCGAACTGCGGTATCGGTGCGAGCGGATCTCGTCCGCCTAAGAAAACACCGGCGATCAGTGCGAGCGCGTAGAGTCCGAGCACCGCGCCAAGTCCGCGCATGACCCAGCCCGTGACCGAGCGCGCCTTAACCTCGCTGAAGAGCAACGCCGCGCCAATGCTCGCAGGGATCGCCCACAGCAATAAGGACCAGCGATCTTCGACGAGGCGACTCAACATCCATGCCGCGACGGCGAGCATCAGCACGCCGAAGAATTTTTTGACGGTATCCATCCAGCCGCCCGCCTTGGGCAGCAGACGACCGGCGGACGTGCCGATGACGAGCAGCGGCACGCCCATGCCGAGTGACATGACGAAGAGGGCGCTGCCGCCGCGCACCATGTCGCCGGTTTGCGCAATGACGGCGAGCGCAGCAAAAAGAGGCGGTGCGACGCAAGCCGAAACGATCAACGCCGACAGGGCGCCCATCACGGCGACACCGCCGAAGGTGCCGGCGCGCTGGCGATTGCTGACGTCACTCAGGCGAGTTTGTAGCGACGCAGGCATCTGGATGGTGAAGAGCCCGAACATCGACAGGGCAAGGACCACGAAGATCAAAGAAAAGAGAACGATGATCCAGGGTTGTTGGAACAGCGCTTGGATCTGCTGACCCGCCGCGGCGGCGGCAACGCCGGCGAGGGTGTTCATCACCGCCATGCCGAGTACGTAGGAGAGCGAGAGCGCGAATGCGCGGCGTGTGGTGACGTGGCTTCCTTGTCCGGCAATGATGCCGGAGAGGATCGGCACCATCGGTAGCACGCAGGGCGTGAAGGCGAGCAGCAGGCCGAGTCCGAAGAACGTTGCGAGCACGAGTGAGAGATTTCCCGTGCGGATGAGTTCGGCGAGACGGTCTTGCTCTGAGACGAAGCCTGGCATGCCGCCCGCTTGCGCCGCCGCCGATGCGGACGAGGCGCGGTCCACCGAGCGATCGGTAAGCCCGCCCTCGACTGCCGAGCCCGTCGCCGGCAGCGACACTTTGAATCGACGCTTTTCGGGCGGGTAGCAGAGACCTTTGTCGGCACAGCCTTGCAGGCCCACGACGATCGGCAGCCCTAATGCGCCGCCGGGCGCGCGCGACACCGGAATCGAGACGCTGACGCCTTCGTGGAATACCTGCTGGCGCCCGAAGAACTCGTCTTCTTTCCACTCGCCTTGCGGGATATCGGGCGAGCCGAGCGTGGCGCTTGGCGTGCCTGCTGCCGTATCGAGGCTGAAATTGAACCGATGTCGATAAAGGTAATAGCCGGGGGTCACCAGAAAATCGACCCGGATCATGTCGGCGCCTTGAGCGGCGACCTCGACCCGAAACGCCTGATCGGGGGGCAGAAACTCAGATTCGCCGAGCTGGGCGACCGTCGGTCCGGAGAGAAAACCCGCGATTAGGGCGAGTCCGGACAGTAATAAAGTCTTTAATTTCATTGGGTTAGCGGAGTTCTGAGAGCCCAAAAACCGGTCTGCGTGAAGCAAAACAGGATAGCCGGGTCCGCCCTTGAAATGGAACTTTCCGTCGCTATCATTAGCAGCCACAAGGGGGGAGTGCTAACACCCCTCCGGTATCCTTTCAGTCAACTGTCGTATTTAGGAGCGAAACATGAAAATTCGTCCGCTTCATGACCGCGTGATCGTGAAGCGCCTGGAGGAGGAACGCACCTCCCCGGGCGGTATCGTCATCCCCGACTCGGCCGCCGAGAAGCCCTCGCAGGGCAAGGTCATCGCCATCGGCAAGGGCAAGATTCTCGAAGACGGCTCGGTCCGTGCGCTCGACGTCAAGGTCGGCGACAAGATCCTCTTCGGCAAGTACAGCGGTACCGAAGTGAAGGTCGATGGCGAAGATCTCCTCGTCATGCGCGAGGAAGACATCATGGCCATCATCGAAGGCAAGTAAGCCTAACTATTTCACCTAAGGAACAATCAAATGGCTGCTAAAGAAGTTCGTTTCAGTGATGACGCTCGCCAGCGCATGGTGCGCGGCGTCAACGTCCTCGCCAACGCCGTCAAGGCCACCCTCGGCCCCAAGGGCCGTAATGCCGTGCTCGAGAAGAGCTTCGGTGCCCCGACCGTCACCAAGGACGGTGTCTCGGTTGCCAAAGAAATCGAGCTGAAGGACAAGTTCGAGAACATGGGCGCCCAGATGGTCAAGGAAGTCGCCTCGAACACCTCCGACGAGGCCGGCGACGGTACGACCACGGCCACGGTGCTCGCTCAGGCGATCATCCGTGAGGGTTTGAAGGCGGTGGCCTCGGGTCGCAACCCGATGGACATCAAGCGCGGCATCGACAAGGCCGTGATCGTCGCCACCGAAGAAATCAAGAAGCTCGCCAAGCCCTGCAAGGACAACAAGGCGATCGCTCAGGTCGGCACGATCAGCGCCAACAGCGACGAGTCGATCGGCAAGACCATCGCGCAGGCGATGGAAAAGGTCGGCAAGGAAGGCGTGATCACGGTTGAAGAAGGCTCGGGCCTGCAAAACGAACTCGACGTCGTCGAGGGTATGCAGTTCGACCGCGGCTATCTCTCGCCGTACTTCATCAACCAGCAGGCCAACCAGACGGTTGAGCTCGAGAAGCCGTTCATCCTGCTCGTAGACAAGAAGATCTCGAACATCCGCGAAATGCTGCCGGTGCTCGAAGGTGTTGCGAAGTCGGGCCGTCCGCTGCTCGTGATCGCCGAAGACGTCGAGGGTGAAGCGCTCGCGACGCTCGTCGTCAACAACATCCGCGGCATCCTCAAGGTCGCCGCCGTCAAGGCGCCGGGCTTCGGTGATCGTCGTAAGGCCATGTTGCAGGACATCGCCGTCCTCACGGGTGGCACGGTCATCTCCGACGAAGTCGGTCTGCAGCTCGAGAAGGCGACGTTGAACGATCTCGGTGAGGCCAAAAAGGTCGTCATCGAGAAGGAAAACAGCACGATCATCGACGGCGCTGGCAAGGCGGGTGACATCAAGGCTCGCATTGAGTCGATCCGTCAGCAGGTCGAAGAAGCCACGAGCGACTACGACAAAGAAAAGCTGCAGGAGCGCGTTGCCAAGCTCTCCGGTGGCGTTGCCGTGATCAAGGTCGGTGCGGCCACCGAGATCGAGATGAAAGAGAAGAAGGCGCGCGTCGAAGACGCCCTGCACGCCACGCGTGCGGCCGTCGAAGAAGGCGTGGTGCCGGGCGGCGGTGTGGCGCTCATCCGCGCCACCAAGGCCCTCGAGAAGCTCGAAGGTGCGAACGAAGACCAGACGGTCGGTGTGCGCATCCTCGCTCGCTCGATCGAAGAGCCGCTGCGTCAGATCGTCGAGAACGCGGGTGAGGACGCGGCAGTCGTTCTCAACCAAGTGAAGGCGGGTAAGGGTGCCTACGGCTACAACGCCGCGACGGGCGAGTATGGCGACATGCTCGACTTCGGCATCCTCGATCCGGCGAAGGTCACGCGTCTTGCGCTGCAGAACGCGGCGTCGGTCTCGGGCCTGCTGCTCACCACGGAAGTGATGATCGCCGAAGCTCCGAAAGACGACCATGACCACATGCACCCGGCTCCGGGCGGCATGGGCGGCATGGGCGACA
>CAZRFN010000044.1:0-13767 GCA_964599335.1 uncultured Acidibacter sp.
GCATACGGAAAACCCGACTTCGACGCCTGACTGCCGATGTTGATGATCCGCCCACCCTGATTTTGTTTGAGCATCTGGATCGCGGCATGTTTGATACCGAAGAACACACCACGCAGATTGACTCCGAGCACGGCATCCCACTCGGCCTGACTCATCTCGACGATGCGCTTCATGAGATATCCGATGCCGGCGTTGTTCACCATGATGTCGACTCGTCCGTAGTGCTCGACCGTGCGTGCGACCAAGGCCTCGACCTCAGACTCCACGAGCACGTTGCAGGTGAGGCCTATTGCCTCGCCACCGGCCTCGCGGATCTCGGCGACGATTTTGTCCATGTCTGAGGCAGAGCCGATGGCCGACGCCGGCATGGCTTCGCCCTGCGGCGCGCCCAAATCGCTCACCACGACCTTGCAGCCCTCGGCCGCAAGACGTTTAACCATCGCCTCACCAAGCCCCTTGGGCCGCCCAGAGCCCGTCACGATCGCCACCTTGCCACGTAAATCGGAGTACGTACCCATCGACCTCGATCCCCCTTTTGGTACCGTTTTGCACGACTGTTAACATGATGGCATGACTGAGCTTTTGACGGACATCCACCCGCCGGTCGCGCGCATCACGCTGAACCGCCCCGAACGCCGAAACGCCCTCTCGAGCCGGATGTGGCAAGGCCTCCTCGAGATCGCGGCGCGACTTGCCGCGGAGCCTTCGATCAAGGTCGCACTGATCAGCGGAGCCGGCGATGCCGCCTTCAGCGCCGGCGCCGACATCGCCGAAATGCGCGACGGCCTGACGGACCCACCGGCCATGAAACTCATGCAACAAGCCGTCCTCGATGCACAGGCCGCCTGGGAACGACTTCCCATCCCGACCCTCGCCGTCATCCGGGGCGCTTGCACGGGAGGTGGCTGCGGCCTCGCGCTCGCCTGCGACTTGCGGCTCGCCACACCCGACGCGTTTTTCGCCATCCCTCCGGCGAAGCTCGGACTCGCCTACAGCTTGGCCGATACGAAGCGTCTTTACGACCTTGTCGGTCCATCACGTGCCAAAGAAATACTGTTCACCGGGCGACGCGTGAACGCCGAAGAAGCGCTCACGCTCGGCATGATCAACGAAATCGTCCCGTCCGATGCTCTGGAGAACCGCGCCCTGTCCCTTGCCAGAGAGATCGCCGGTAACGCCGGCAACTCGGTGCGAGCCGCAAAAGCCGTCGTCAACATGATTTCGGGCGGCATTCACACCGAGACTCCGGAGTCGAAGCGTTTCTACGACGAGAGCTTCTCGTCGCCGGAATTCCTGGAAGGCGCACAAGCCTTCCTCGAGAAACGCACGCCGAGGTTTTGACAGACACCCGCTCGTCTCAGACGGGCTGCTTAATTAGTGGTCACGACCGGCCTCGACGCGTCGTCGAGGTAGCGCCGAATCAACTGCGAGCTCGCCTCCGGCGCCTCCTGCACGAGCATGTGACCGATCCCCGGTAGCACTTCCAAACGAACTTCGGGTGAATTGACGAGCAGGTTTTTGGTTTCGTAAGCGAGTGCGAGCGGCACACGCTTGTTCTTCTCGCCCCAGATGAGCAGCACCGGAACGCTTACGGCCCTAATTTTGTCCTCGACACCGCCCGAGACATACTGCCGAAGCAGGTTGAGCATCGCGAGGCGATTACCCTCGCGCATCCACATTTCATACCACTCATCGACCACGGCATCGCTCACGCGCTCCGGATCACCATAGTCGTTGGTCAGCATGAATCGCGTAAAAGATTTCGGAAGGATGTAAGCGAGGAGATCCGCTGCCTTGGGTACGTTCGCCGGAGTCGTCCGACCCCTGACGCGCGGTTCGAGCGACCCCGGACTGATCAGCACGAGCCGCTCGATACGATCGGGATGATCCGCGGTGTACCGCATGGCGACCGTTCCACCGATCGACGTGCCCACCACGGTGAAGCGTTCGAGGCCCTTCTCGTCGACGAATTTTTCGAAGAGCTGTTGGATGCGCTCGAGCGTGTAGTTCCCACTAGGTTCGGGCCCGGTCAGACCATGCGCAGGTAAGTCGAGGCGAATCACGCGATACCGGTGACGGAGTGCAGCGACCCAGGGCTCCCACATGAAAAGACTCGAATAATTGGCATGCAGGAGAATAACGATCGGACCCTCGCCTTCATCCCGATAATGCATGCGCACCCCGTCGATTTCGACGAACTGCGAGGGCGGTTTCGCCCACTTCGCCTCGACCTCGGCTGCGGGTGTGTCGCGATAGATCGCGACGCCGATCAAAAGCAGTACCCCGATCAGAGCGACACCGACCAAAAGCCCTTTCAATACTCTGCTGACCCACCGCATGAACCACCCCCTCAAGCCTCGACTCGCCGAGCCGCGCTCGGCAGATATACTCCGGAGCGGGGATCTTTCAAACAGGCGGTAAACAGCTTGACCACTTCGAACGCATCCGGAGTCGTGCCCGGCAACCGAGCGCCATTCCAACCCGTCTACGCCTGGTTCGTTGTCATCGTGCTGGCCTTGGCCAACTGCGTCTCCTTCATCGATCGGCTGATCCTGTCTTTGCTGGTACAGCCCATCAAGGCGGATCTCGGCATCTCGGATACCGCTTTCAGCCTACTCGCGGGCGCAGCGTTCGCGATTTTCTATTGCGGCATGGGCCTCGTCATCGCGCGCTGGGCCGACCGATACAGCCGAAAGTGGATCATCACCTCCGGCATCACGCTCTGGTGTCTGATGACCTCTCTGGCCGGCACCGCACGCTCTTACGCGCAGCTATTCCTCTACCGCGTCGGCGTGGGTGTAGGCGAAGCGACTCTTTCACCCTCGGCGTACTCCATGCTGGCCGGATACTTCCCGCCTCAGCGGCTCGCGTTGGCCATCGGCATCTTCAGCGCGGGGGTCACGGCCGGCACCGGCATGGCCTTCCTGCTCGGCGGCGCGATGATCGGCTGGGTGTTCGCTCAAGGGCCGATCACTCTTCCCTTGCTCGGTGAACTCGGCGGTTGGCGCCTGGTCATGGTGCTCGTGGGCGCGCTCGGCCTACCGATCGCCGTGCTGATGCTCTTCGTCAAAGAACCCCCGCGGCCCGAAGGTTTCACGCGTTCGTCAGTTGCCGAAGTGTGGTCTCACTTCCGCCGCAATCTGCCCCGCTACGGTTACGTATTCGCGGGGTACGGCACAACCTCCGTCACCGCTTTCGCCGTGATGACTTGGACTCCTGCGTTGTACCAACGGCAGTATGGCGCAAGCATTCCTGAGGCCGCCGTCGTCATCGGCACGGTCGCACTCGTGGGCGGCTTGCTCGGCGCATTCTCGGGCGGTTGGCTCTCCGATCGTCTTGAATCACGCGGCGACCGTCACGCCAAGCTGCGCGTACTCTGCGGTTGCGGCATCGGTCTTTTCTTGCCGGGCATCGTCGCGCCATTGATGCCCACCATGCTGTCGCATGCCGCTGTGATCTTCTTCACGTTTTTCTTTGGTTCGGCGGCGACAGGGCCTGCCGGCGCGTACGTTCAATCGATCACACCCGAAGCCATGCGTGCGCAATTCGGTGCGATGTATCAGTTTTCATTGGTACTCGTCGGCGCAACGCTCGGCCCCTTCCTCGTGGGCTTTACCACCGACTATGTGTTTGCGGACGAGCAAAAAGTGGGTTGGTCGCTCGCCTTGACTTCACTCATCGCCAATCCGATCGCAACCTGGCTGCTCTGGCGAGCGTTCAAGGAAACACGTGAACAGCCTTGATCTGCGAGTAACTGAATAACTCTTCGAGGCACTCTTCACCGCCGAGCCCGCTGTCTTTCCAGCCGCCGAAGGGTGTGCCGACGAAGTGTTGACCCGCCGTGTTGATCCACACGGTGCCCGACTGCACCGCTCGAACCATACGCAACGCGAGCGGGAGATCACGCGTCCAGACGGCCGCGGTGAGTCCGAAGTCCGTACGGTTGGCGATCGCCACGGCCTCTTCTTCGGTACGAAATCGCTGTGCACAAACCACCGGGCCGAAAACCTCTTCGCGAGCGATTCGCATGGCAGGCGTCACGTCGGCAAACAAAGTCGGCTCGACCCAATATCCTCGCGCGAACGACTCGCCGTGCGGTCGTCCACCACCTGTCACCCGTCGAGCTCCTTCGGCGCGTGCAGAGTCGATGAGCGCCATGATTCGATCGCGATGTCGCGCCGAATTGACGGGACCCATCTCCGAGGTCGGATCAAGCGGGCTCCCGAGCTTCAGCGCCGACAAACGAGCCGCGACCCGCTCGACGACTACATCGTGAATCGACTCGTGCAGTACAAGCCGACTCGTCGAACCGCAGGATTGCCCTGCCCAAGAGAAATTCATTCCCGCAACCGCCATCTCGACGACACGATCGAGATCTGCATCAGGGAAAACGACGAATGGATTTTTGCCACCCAGCTCGAGCGTGACGTGCTTGACGCCACTCTCGGCCGCGGCGCGCTGAATAGCGAGACCGGTCGCGACGGACCCTGTAAACCCGATACGCCGAATGAGCGGATGGCGCACCAGCGCATCGCCCGCGGGCATGCCGTGTCCGTGGAGAATGTTCACGAGCCCCGCCGGCAGAACCGACTGACAGATCTCGCCCAAAATCGAACCCGTCAGAGGGCTCGTTTCCGGTGTTTTGACGACGACGGCATTTCCCGCCATCAGCGGCGCCGCGAGGTGCGCCGCAGCAAACATGAACGGATGATTGAACGGGACGATCCGCGCGACCACCCCATAGGGCTCGCGTAGCGTGAGATGCAGGCCTTTCGCCGTCGCCGGAATCGTCTCACCCTTGAGCTCGGAAGCGAGCCCCGCAAAATATTCTAAGTAGCCCGCCGCGATCTGCACGTCGGCCTGCAACTTGCCTATCGTATTACCCGTATCTCTCGCCTCGAGATTCAGAATCTCCGGGCCTCGGGCGCGAATCGCCGACGCAAGTGCTCTGAGCGCCGCAGCCCGCTCCCACACTGAACGCGCCGCCCAGTCGATTTGCGCCTTGGCAGCCGCCCGAATCGCCCGGTCGACGTCGTTCGCGGTCGCTGCCGGCACTCGCCCGATGGGCTCTAGCGTCGCGGGGTCGTGCGAGTCGATCCAGACGCCGGCTGCACCGCCCTCTCCGACGGTCATCTCACCGTCGATCAACATCCGACCCTGGACCGTCACGAGGCAGGCTCCACGATGACGTGAGTCCGTTTGATCGCCGGGCCTTCGACCACCTGTTTCATGCCCGAGGGCCAAACGATCTCCACTCGATCGACAGACTTTCGAGCGCCAAGGCCGAAGGTGAGCGTCGGATCATTGGTCGAGTTGTACCCGTGTGCGCTCTGTACCTCGTGATGCTGCTCGAGATCGCCCGACACCACCTTGATGCGCGCTCCGAACGCATCTCGATTACTGCGCGTACCCTGCAGACGCAGTTTGATCCAAGTATTTTCGTTACCGCGGTTGATGAATAGACGGTTTTGTCCGGCGACCGGACTCACCTGCTTACCCATGGCGTAATAGGTGCGGTTCGTGACGAGGAGATCGACGAATCCGTCGTCGTTGAGATCGGCCGCACCGACACCTGAGCCGATGCCGAGACCTTCCGCGCCCGAACCTCGGGTCACCTCCTCGAAGCTGCCGTCACCCCGATTTCGCAGCAAGGTGTTCTCCGCCGGTTCCCAAGCGATGTAGAACGTCACGAACGGCGGGAAGCCAGCGATGACGTCATTGATTAGCACGTTCGACGGTCCGCCGTTGTTGAGATAGAGATCGACGTGGCCGTCGTTGTCGAAGTCGGCTGCTACACAGCCACGGGTGCCGCGAATGACCCCGGCCCCGGATTTGATCGTCACGTCCTGAAATGACAGCGTGCCGGTTTCTTTGAGCCGGTTGGCGATCATCCTACCCGCCTGGTCGGCCGTCGGCAGGAAGACATCCATGTCGCCGTCGTGATCGAAATCGGCGACACAGGCGCCCTGCGCATAACCCGGGTTCAGAAACGGCAAGCCGTTCGGCGGCCGACGAGCCCGTGTGACATCCTCGAATCGACCGTCACCGAGATTACGCAGCAGCACCTTGATCTCTCGCTCGTGGGTCACGAGCAGGTCGACCCAACCGTCCTGATCGAAATCGATCCAATTGGGTGAGCCCTGCGCGTTGGAATCTTTGAGCTTCGATTGCAACGCAACTCCGGCGGTTGCGGTCACATCCGAGAACTTCCATCCGCCCTCGTTCCTGAATAGCGCGTTATCGACGTCTCCGTCTGCGTTCTTGATGAAGAGGTCGAGATCGCCATCGCGGTCGTAATCGGCACAACCCGCGCCGCCACCCGTGTCGCCGACGCCTCCGATCTTTTGATCGTTCTCGTTCCCGGCGCGCATGAGACCGGACGATCGCGTCACATCCGTGAAGCGCGCTTCGCCTGTTTCTCGCAACTCGTTTTTGTACAACGTGGTCGGTACGTGCCGTTGCCGGGACTGCCCGGGAGGCATATTCACGGAGAGCAGATCGAGATCCCCATCGTTGTCGAGGTCGCAGAATACCGCGCCACGACTGTAACTCCCTGGGTTCTGCACACCCTTAGCTGCCGCGACGTCTTTAAAGATTCCGCGACCGTCGTTCTCAAACAAGCGATCTGCCAACCCCGGCGCGAGATCCTCGACCGGCACGAAAATATCGAGATCACCGTCGCCGTCATAATCTCCGAAAGTGGGACCCGTCGCATTGACGGCAAAATCGGTCACTCCGCGCGCAGCAGTTTCGTCTTTGAAGCGGATCGGCGCCTTCGCCGATGTCGAGGCAGCAACCGCCACTGCCGTACCCACTACGATCGAAATCAGTGCAGCACTCATCGCGGACCCTTTCATCTCAACCCCCTCCGATCACTTATCGTGGTTTGGCCGTCATGCGTTCGGGATACTCCCGCTCGGCTCGCTCTCGATACTCCTGCGGCAATTCATCGAGGCTGCGTAATTTCGCGCCTGCCGCGTGCCAGATCACGTGGCCCGGCTCGCCAGCCATGTTCATCCACTTGAGCCAACCCATGAATACGGTGGACGAAAACGTGGCGGGTAGCGCCGTCGCACGCGAATCGAGAAAGTCCTGGCGGCGCGTGAACAAACTTTGTCGCTGACCATGCATGGGTGGCATACCGGGCGGGTAGATCGTCTGGTGCTGCAACCAAACGTGATCTCCGATCGATTGCCATTGCAACTTCAAAGGCGCCCTGCGAGGTTCACCAAGAGGCGTCCCGTCGAGTCGGACCGGCCAGATCCCCTCTTTGCTATAGCTGAATCCGAGATTGCCGCCCTGCACCGCAGGCTTCACCTCATCGAGGCGACCCGTCCAAGGGTTACGAAATTCACGCAGGTATTCGTTCGTCTCGACGTCTCTGAAAAACGTGACCGTATGACCACCGAGTTGGAATCCGTTCGGGCGATGCGAGAACCAGTAGACCTCCATACCCTCGAAGCGCACGAGGGGGCGCGGGGTTTCGTTGTCGCCCCTTACCGCGAAGATCATGCCCGAGAACCACCACGGCACGTCTTGCTCGAGCAGACTGCCTTGCATCCGAACGATGTTCTTGAGGCTGACTTCCGGATCAGCGAGATCCGGTAGGTCGCGACGGGTCGCCGCATCCGCCTCTGGCAACGACAGCGATGATCCGGCTGCGACGACGCCCAAGGCGAGCGAGCCCAGCCATTGCCGACGAGAAACCTCACCATTACCCGTATCGAACATTCGAGCCCCCCGACATCGATCGACGCCGCACGCCACGATAGACGGCGCGATGGGCTCACTCCAAAAGGAACGGGGCTGCCCACCGTGTGATGGGCAGCCCCGCTTGAGGTTGAACGCGAGTGCGTCCTGCCGTGGCTTAGAACTTGTACGCCATACGCAGACCGATCACACGCGGGCTCGGCAGATTCGCGAACACCGTCGTCGGGATGCTCGGAGCCGCCGCCAGTCGCGGCGCACCCGCCGTAGCGACCAAACCGAAGCGGAAGTCTGACGCGTAGATCGCCGGGCCAGAGCCCGCCGATCGAACCGTGCGGTCGTCGCCGACGTTGTCGACGTACAGCACGGCCGACCATTTGTCGGCATCGACGCCGACTCGCAGGTTCGCGAGCCAGTAGCTATCGAGCCACGCGGTATTGTCGTCCTCGATGTAACGCTCGCCTTCCCAGTTCGCGTCGAAGTCGACGATGAGATCCATACCCGTGTCGCCCATCGGTCGGCGATAACCGACTGACATCGCCATCGCAAGCTCAGGCGTGTCTTCGATGAACTTGCCGGTGCGATCGAGCTGGCAAGTCAGCGAGCGGAACGCCGTGGTGCTACCCGCAGCGTAAGGAACGGTGTTGTTCGTCAGCGGAACAAAGGTGGACCCATCGAGGTAGCCGACGACACAGTTACCGACGCGAGCAATTTCACCGGCCCCCGTCGAAGTGGTCTTGTAGTTGGTGTACTTGTAGGTCGAGAAGTACGTCAGACCCGCAGCAACCAACCAGTTCTCACTCGGACGCCACTGCACGCCGAGCTCGACACCCTCGAGCAGCGCCTTACCGGCATTGGTCACGCGGTTGCTGATGGTGTTACCCACCAGAATCTGCGTGCCCACTTGCTTGTCGGTGAAGTCGGTGCGGAAGGCAGCAGCCTCGACGCGGACGTTGCCCGAGGGCGAACGCCACTTGGCACCCAACTCATAAACTTTGAGTTTTTCGGCGGCGAAGTAGACGTCATCACCGCTCGCCGGCGCACCCGTGCCCGAGAGGGTCACGGTCGAATAACCACCTGGCTTACGCGCCTGCGCGTAGGACGCATAGACGTTGATGTCGTCGCTCGGCGTCCACTGGAAGGTGCCCTTCGGCGTGACGTAATCTTCCTTCAACGTCGGATAGGCGATCTGACGAGTCACGTCCGGCGGATTGAAGCCGCGATTAGACGCGAACGTCGTCGCGCCAGCCCCGGCGCCGTCCAAACATGGGCCAATCGATCCGCAAAGGACGATCGTGCCGGGTCCGTTCGATCCATCGGTAAATCCGGAGGATACGTCGTTCACTTCTTCGACCCAACGGGCCTCACCGATGAAACGCAGCGTGTCGGAGATATCCCACTCGACATCCATGTAGAACGATTTGTGGTCGATGTCGCGAGTGGTCAGTGTCGGCTCACGATTACCGTATACGCGAGCCATGAAGGGCGACACGTCTGTCGAGGTAAACCCACCCGTCGGATTTGTACAGGTTCCGGGCGGAATGGTGACGGGCGGAGCGCCCGGACCAAAGGCCAAAGGTCCGGCATACGGCGACGTTGGAGCAAACGTCGTCGGCAGGTCGAATGCAACGCAGAGCGTGCCTTCGCCGATCACGGTGATATTTCGCTCTTTCTGCTCGACGCTCTCAGTCCAATACTGAAGACCGGCGAAAAAGTTGACCGGCCCTTCGAAGTCAGACGTGAAGCGGATCTCCTGACTGAACTGTCGAGTGCTGGTGTACGTCTCGAGCGTTTGCTGGATCGGCAGGAAGCTCGTCTTGTCGATGTCGAACAGCACGTCGACGTCGGCATTGGTGAAGCCCGTCAATGAGCTGAATTGACCAATGCTGGTATCGAAATTCTGGACGAGCGAGAAACGACGAACCGAACGATCGCTACCCGGGAAGTCCGGGCCCGTCCCGCCCGCCGGAGCGCGCGAGGAGTTGCGATTGAACGACGGCTGCAAACCGTCAGCCTTACCGACCGAACCCGTAAATGCGGGGATCGTCATATCGTCGAAGACGCCGCGGTTGCCCGTTAGCCTTTCGAGATCACGATAAGCATTGAGCAAAAGTGCGAACTGCGAAGTCACCAATGCAGAGGGCGCCGGAAAAGGAGCCAAGGGCTGATCTGCCGCACAGGTCTTATCGATAATAAAACCGACTGTGGCCAAGCCGCCGGCGGCATTGGTTCCGACGTTACAGATCGAGGCATTCGCCGGAACCGCATTACGCGAGTTGAAGGCGAGCGCTGCCTGAGATGACGGATCAAATTTATCGTTCGTGAATTCCGAACGGAACTTCGCGCTGTAGTTTTCGCTGGGTTCCCATTTCAGAGTGAGTGCCGCACCACGACCCTCTCCACCACCGGTCGACTGCTGAGTCACCCGGTTGAAGTAATAGCCGTCATCATTAAACGCGTACACCCCGAGGCGGTAGCCGAGGGTGTCGGACAGCGGGCCCGACATGCCACCTTTGGCTTCGTACTGACCTTCACTGCTCAAATCCATCGAAACGCTGCGCGTGGGCTCGCTCGAAGGATCTTGCGTGGTGTATGAAATGGCGCCCGAGAATGCACTACGTCCGAAGAGCGCGCTTTGCGGACCCTTGACGATTTCCACCTGCGCGATGTCGAGCAAGCGAGGGCTGATGAGCAGCGAGCCGCCGGCGACGCCGATCGATTCGCTCGAGACATCGACGCCGTCGACGAGCGTGGCGACGTTCGGTCGGCCGCGAGTCGGCGACAGACCGCGAATCACGATTCGAGTGTCGTAAGGCACCAAGCCCGTATCAAAACTCAGACTCGGGTCTCGATCGATGAGACCGGTCACGTCCTTCACACCCTGACGCTCGAGCTGAGCGGCAGTGACTGCGGTGATGGCCAACGGAACGACGAGGAGATTTTCCTCGCGCTTACGCGCCGTCACCACAATTTCTTCGAGCGCGACCGCTTCATCCGGTGCAGGCGCCTGAGCCTGCGCGGCGGCACCGACACCCATCGACAACGGAATAGCCCAAAGGCTGTGAAGAACTTTCTTCAGATGTTTCATTTCGACCCCCGAGGACAACTTCTTAGCCGGATCGCCCGTTGCGCGTAAGCCACAACCAACTTCCGGTCCCTGCGGCGTGTATCCGCCGCTGTGTTTCAGTATCTACCACTACCCAGAAAATTTTTGGATCGCTCCCCCATGGCTCGCTCCACCTAGCGGACAACAATTCGTTATTTCGTCAACCGAACCGTGACCTTGTTGTCGGCATCGATATCGGACACCTCGAATCGAACCCCGAGCTCCCGGGCGTAACCGAGTAATCGAGGCCGCAACCAAATGTCATGCACTTCCGCGTCGGTCATATCGAACTGACCGATCTTGCGAGAAATGGCGAGAACCGTCGAAAACGGGAAGGTGAACCGCCGCATTCCCGGCGACTCTTCGAGATCGAGACAGAGCTGATAGAACGCACTGCTGCTGTCAAAGATTCCGGATAACGCAAGCTCGTCGTTGCCGCTCGCCTGAATCGCCGCACGAATTCGCTGCAGCGCCGGCCCCATGCATCGCACATCGTGCTCGACGTACTGCTGGCTCAAACCGACGTTCTTGGCAAATTGCACCGAGTTCAGATGCATCTTGACCAACGCATCATTCATCTCGTGCTGGTAGGGCATCGCATCCTTGAGCGTGCGGATCGCGAGGCCGATGGCCTTGCCGAGTTCCTCCTCGCGCCCTTCGAAGGGCCGACGCGCGCCTAAGCTCACGGTGTCCACTGAAGCGGTCCCTGACATGACGACTCCCCCATCCATCGAACTCCAGATGACCCGAACCATACACTCCGGCGCCGCCCGCCGGTACCCATCCAACTAGTGGACGCTTCGGTGTTCCCGTACTACGCTCAGGCCTAGGTCTATCGTACAAGGGCGCGAATTTCAGCGTTCCTGTTTGGCAGGGAGGTCAAATCGATGTACATCAATTTTTGGTACCCGGTCGTTCGCGCCGAGGACCTTGGCACCACACCGCAAAAGGTTCGCATTCTCGCTCACGACTTCGTGGTCTTCCGCGACGAAGCAGGTAAGCCTGCCGTGCTCGCTGATACCTGCATCCACCGAGGCGCCTCGCTCTCGGGTGGCAAGTGCAAAGACGACGGCACGGTGCAGTGCCCCTATCACGGCTGGCGCTTCAACCGCGAAGGCGTGTGCACGCGCATCCCGTCCATCGGCAAGGCGACGAAACCCCCTCCGCGCGCTCGTGTCGACGCCTATCCGGTTCAAGAGAAGTACGGCATCGTCTTCGCCTTCCTCGGCGACCTTCCGGAAGATCAGCGCCCGCCGATCATGCCCGTCGACGAACACGGAACAGACGAGTGGAGATCAACGCTCATCACCTTCGATGTCAATTATTACTATGAACGCTCGATCGAGAACGGTCTCGACCCCGCACACAACGAATACGTTCACCCGACCCATGGCTATCAGGGAGAGCGCGAAGATACCTATCTGATGACCGAGTTACGCCCTCATCAGAACAACCCTTGGGGCTATGGCTTTCTCTCGACGTTCGATGCCCCGCCGCTCAAAAATCCGATCATGCGTCACTTCCGCAAGGAAGGCGGCAAGATGGAAGCAGGCTCGGGCACCTACGGCCCGAATCACATGTGGACGTACATCAACTTCACGCCCAAGACGGCGATGCACCAGTACATGTTCGAGGCACCGATCGATCAGCATCGAACCCGCGTCTTCTTGCTCAATCAAAGAAACATCGGCTTCTTCAAGAACAGCAAGATGGGTTTCATCGGCAAGTTCATCAAGCCGAAGATCAATGCGTGGCTCGACAAGAAAATCAACGAGCGCAACATGTTCATCGCCTCTCAAGACATCAAGGTGATGAATGAGGTTCAACCCACGCTCACGCCGCCCTCCCGCGCCAAAGAGCTCATGATGCCGGCCGACAAGGTCATCCTTCAGTATCGCGATAAGCTCGACGAGTTCGAGGCGCGCGGCTGGAAGCTCGATATCGAGTCGATCAAGGCCTCGCGAGCGAAAGCTGACGTGGCATTCGCCATCCCCTGCCCGGCTCGTCGCGACACGAACGCTTGGGTGCTCGATGAAGCGCCGCGTCTTCCGGCGAAATCCGCATCCTCGCAAGCGACCCTGCAAGCTGCCGGGGGCGGCTAAGCCCATCGAGGCGCGGGAATGACCGCGCCTTTCGCTTTGGTGCTCGCTGCCGGCGGCTCACGTCGTTTCGGTTCACAGAAAGCACTCGCTCGCTTCAAGGGGCTCACGCTCCTCGAGCGGGCGATCGATCGTGCTCGAGCCGTTGTCGGCGAGCGGTTTGCCGTCGTCTTAGGCGCCGACGCCGAAGAGCTGCTGCGACAGATCGAAATTCCGTCGAATCACATCGTGCGTTGCGACGACTGGACAGCCGGTCACTCTGCCAGCCTGCGCTTCGGAATCAGGAAAATACCCGAGGCCGATCAGGGCGCGCTCATCACGTTGGTCGATCAGCCGCTCATCAGCGCCGAAGACTTGCGTCGTTTGATCGACGCTTGGCAGAGCAAACCAAGCACAGCTGCCGCAGCAGAGTTCGACGACGCCACGGGAACATCTTTGATCGGCGCACCGTGCATTCTGCCTCGAACCTGGTTTGCTGCAGTCGAGAGCTTGAGCGGCGATCGCGGCGCGAGCGCCCTACTCAGATCATCCTCACACGTCTTGAGAGTGCCGATGCCGAGCGCAGCGTATGACATCGACACGCCCGAGGACCTCGCACGCCTTAGAACTCAAGGCTAGCGCGACAGCCTCAAGGGTAGCGCGACACGCTGACGGGCGCGCTGGCCGCCAGCGGGACACGACCTCCGTCGTAACAATTTCGTGAAAACGGATCTTGATCCCACTGCTTCATGAGTTGAGGCAAGACATAACTCGCCGGAGCAAAGAAAAGCTCTCTGCAGTAGCGCACCTCGAGGCGGCCTACTTCCACATCCGAGGTCTCGACGATTTCCTCGGAAATCGAGAGCATCAATCGAT
>CAZRFN010000045.1:0-13498 GCA_964599335.1 uncultured Acidibacter sp.
CGACGGCCGTGTTGCAGGGCAAGGACCAGGTCGTGGTCTCGATCCACAGCCCGCGTGCGGAAGAGCCCGAAGCGGCTCCGGCCGAGGCGGCTGCGGCTGCGGCGACGGCAGCTCCGGCTGCGGCTGCAGCGGGCGACGCGAAGAAGGAAGAACCGAAGAAGGAAGCCGCGAAGAAGTAATCTCGCGGCGCTTTCACCGGTCTTTCTCGAAAAGACGCGAATGGAGGCCGCCCGTCGGGCGGCCTCCGTTTTTGCGGAGGTCGAGTGTCAGGTACATCGCTCAAGCTCATCGTGGGTCTCGGCAATCCGGGCGAGAAATACGCCCGGACCCGGCACAACGCGGGCTTCTGGTTCGCCGACGAGTTGGCTCGTCGGTACGGCGGGGTGTTTCGTGCCGAGTCGCGTCACCAAGGTGAGTTGGCTCGCGTGCGTTTGACGCTCGACGGCGGCGCGCAACACGAAATCTGGTTGCTGAAGCCTGGCACATACATGAACAAAAGCGGCGGAGCGATCAGCTCACTCGCGAACTTCTACAAAGTGTCGCCGGGCGAGGTACTCGTGGCTCATGACGAACTCGATCTTCCGGTCGGTGTGGCGCGACTGAAGCTGGGTGGGGGTCACGGAGGCCATAATGGTTTGCGCGACATCATCGCCACGATCGGCGCCGAGTTTTGGCGTATGCGGCTCGGTATCGGACACCCGGGTCACAAAGATTTGGTACACGACTACGTCTTGCAGCGCGCTCCATCCGATCAGGAACGTGCCATAGAAATCGCGGTCAACAATGCGGCGGATGTGCTGCCGGTGCTGCTTTCGCAGGGCGCCGAGAAAGCCATGAACCGCCTCCACACACAGGACTGAATTCATGGGAATCAAGTGCGGCATCGTCGGTTTGCCCAACGTCGGTAAGTCGACTCTCTTCAACGCCCTGACGCGCTCGGCGATCGCAGCGGAGAATTATCCGTTCTGCACGATCGACCCGAACGTCGGTATCGTGCCGGTGCCTGATCCCCGTCTCGATCAACTCGCGGCGATCGTCAGTCCCGAGCGTATCCTGCCGACGACCGTCGAGTTCGTCGATATCGCGGGCATCGTCAAAGGCGCCTCGACCGGCGAGGGCCTCGGAAACAAGTTCCTGGCGAACATCCGCGAGGTCGATGCGATCGCCCATGTCGTGCGGTGCTTCGTGAACGATGACATCGTGCACGTATCGGGTCGTATCGATCCGATCAGCGATATCGAGACCATCAATACCGAGCTCGCTCTGGCCGATCTCGAGACGGCAGAAAAAGCGTTGCAGCGGGCCGAAAAAGCCGCCAAAGCGATGGACAAGGACGCAATCAAGGCCAAAGAGGTCATCCGTCGTGTCCGTGACGCGCTCAATGCTGGGCAACCCGCGCGTGCCGTCGCTCTCGATGAGACTGAGCGACCCATCGTCAAAGAAATGCAGCTACTTACGTTCAAGCCCATGCTTTACGTGGCCAACGTGCAAGAGGGTGGTTTCGAGAACAACGCCATGCTCGATACCGTACGCCAGCATGCGACCTCCGAAGGCTCGCAGGTTGTCGCGGTTTGCGCAGCGATCGAAGCCGAGATTTCGCAGCTCGACGATGCCGATCGGGCCGAGTTCCTCAAAGATCTCGGACTCGAAGAGCCGGGCCTCAATCGCGTGATCCGTGCCGGGTATGCGCTGCTTGGCCTGCAGACCTACTTCACCGCAGGCGTAAAAGAAGTGCGTGCGTGGACCGTCAAGAAGGGTGCGACGGCGCCGCAGGCGGCGGGCGTCATCCACACCGACTTCGAGCGGGGCTTCATTCGCGCCGAGGTCATTGCCTATGACGACTACGTCGCGCTCAAGGGTGAGCAGGGTGCCAAGGAAGCGGGTAAGTTGCGTCTCGAAGGCAAGGAGTACATCGTTCGCGAAGGCGATGTGATGCACTTCCGGTTCAACGTGTGAGGACCTTGCACTGATGGAAGCGTTTCTCGTCTCGACCGGAGTCGTCGCGCTCGCCGAAATCGGCGACAAAACGCAGCTGCTCGCGCTCGTGCTCGCGGCCAAATACCGCAAGCCCATCCCGATCATCTTCGGAATACTCATTGCCACGCTCGTGAACCACGCGGTCGCGGGTTACGTGGGTGCCTGGGTGGCCTCGGCGGTCGGCGCCGAGCTCATGCGATGGATTTTGGGTGTGTCGTTTCTCGCGATGGCAGCGTGGATGCTCGTGCCCGACAAGCTCGATGACGATGAGGGTGCGAAGTCGGCGCGCTTCGGCGTGTTTCTCACGACCTTCCTCGCGTTTTTCGTCGTGGAGATCGGTGACAAGACGCAGATCGCGACGGTGGCTCTTGCAGCGAAATATTCATCGCTCGTGGCTGTGGTCGGTGGCACGACGCTTGGCATGATGATCGCCAATGTTCCAGCGGTGTTGCTCGGCGAGGTTGCGGCAAAGAAATTGCCGATGCGCCTGGTTCACGGCATCGCGGCGGCGATTTTCGCGCTGCTCGGCGTGCTCGTACTGCTCGGTGTCGGCAGTGACCTCGTCGGCTAGATCAGACCGAGCGGCAGCTCGGTGGTGCTTTTCGTCTCCTCGATCACCATGCGTGACTCGATCGACTGCACGCCAGGAATTTGTGCGAGCTTGCCCTGCAGGAAATTGTTGAAGTCCTCGATGGTGCGTGTCGCGACGAGCAGGATGAAGTCGATGTCACCCATCAGCACGTAGCACTGCAGCACCTCTGGGAAGCTCACGACCTTGTTCTTGAATTTCGGCAACGATTGCCAGCCGTGACTGGCGAGTTTCACGTTGACGAACACCAATACATCGAGCCCGACTTTCTCGCGTGAGAGCAGGGCAACGCGTCGCTTGATGACGCCTGCTTGCTCAAGCAGGCTGATGCGGCGCCAGCAAGGCGACTGCGACAAACCCACGTCTTTGGCGATATCGGCGGTGGAGCGCGTGGCATCACGCTGCACCTCATTCAGGATGGCGATGTCGTATTTATCGAGCTTCATGGATACCATCCCCATAAGTATTGAAGATATTGAATAATTTATTCTGAAAAAGGCGGGGTAGCAAATCATCGACGTTATGCCCGTCGGCAATTACTGATTTACTCTCGGCGCTCATGACATCCCGCCTACACGTTCCAGCGGTCCCCGCTAGGCCCGGCGAGCAGCCGGATTTCAGCTACGTGAAAGTTGCGGCCGCGGGCGTCGCGCCAAGGCCTCCGATCGATGTGCCCGTCCTCGGCACGGCGCCGCTCGCCGAAGATCTGGTTCGAGTGCTCGATGACCTTCATCACGCCGTCGGTCCCTGGGCCCCGAAGCTCGACGCCGAAGCGCTTCGGCGGGGATTGCGCGTCATGATGCTCACGCGCGCCTTCGACGACCGAATGCAACGCGCTCAGCGTCAGGGTCGTATCACGTTCTACATGCGGTCGCTCGGCGAAGAGGCCGTGTCGGCTGCGGCCGCGATCGCCCTACGCGATGGCGACATGTTGTTCCCGTCGTATCGCAACCAGGGGTTGTTCCTCTCGCGCGGGCTCTCTCTCGTCGATCTCATGTCGCAGTTGCTCTCGAACTCGCACGACATGTGCAAGGGTCGGCAGTTGCCCGTCATGTATCACTCAGCCGAGCGTCGGATTTTCTCGATCTCCGGAAATCTCGCGACCCAGTTCCCTCAAGCCGTGGGTTGGGCGATGGCCGCAGCCATCAAAGGCGAGACGGATATCGCGGCGGCCTGGCTCGGAGAGGGCAGCACGGCCGAGGCGGACTTCCATCACGCACTCACCTTTGCCAAGGTCTATAAGGCGCCGGCGGTTCTCAACGTCGTCAACAACCAATGGGCGATTTCGACCTTCCAGGGTTATGCGGGCGGTGAGCAACGTTCGTTTGCAGCGCGAGGGCCCGGCATGGGTATCGCCGGCCTGCGTGTCGATGGCAATGATTTCCTCGCGGTTTACGCGGCGACCGCGTGGGCGGCCGAGCGCGCGAGAGCGGGCCATGGGGCCACCTTGATCGAGCACGTCACTTACCGAGCTGGCGCGCATTCCACGAGCGATGATCCGGCTCGTTATCGTCCCAAGGATGAATTCGATGCTTGGCCTTTGGGTGATCCGGTCGAGCGGTTGAAGTCGCATCTCGTCACGCTAGGTGAGTGGGACGATGCCCGTCACGAGACGCTCTCGAAAGAGCTCGACGAGTCCGTGACGGCCGCCTGGCACGAGGCAGTGTCCTACGGCACCCTCAACGAGGGGCCGCGTCTCGATCCGTCGCTGATGTTCGAGGACGTTTTCAAAGAATTGCCGCCGCATCTACTCGCGCAGCGCGACGAGTTGCTCGCAGAGCTGGCGGAGCGAGGGGAGTAAGGCCATGCCCAACATGAACATGGTTCAGGCGCTCAACTCGGCGATGGACATCATGCTCGGTCGCGACCCGAGCGTGGTGGTGCTAGGCGAGGACGTCGGTTATTTCGGCGGCGTATTCCGCGTGACCGAGAGCCTGCAGAAGAAACACGGTGCCCACCGCGTGCTCGATACACCGATCGCCGAAGGCGGTATCGTCGGCGCGGCAGTCGGCATGTGTGCCAACGGCTTGCGGCCGATCGCGGAGATCCAGTTCGCCGACTACATCTATCCCGCCTACGATCAAATCGTGAGCGAGGTGGCTCGTCTGCGTTATCGAAGTGCCGGTGCGTTCTCGGCGCCGCTCACGATCCGCACACCCTGCGGCGGCGGCATCCGTGGCGGGCAGACGCATTCGCAGAGCCCCGAGGCCGTCTTCGCGCACGTCAGTGGCATCAAGACCGTGATGCCATCGAACCCGTACGATGCGAAGGGCATGCTGATTGCGGCCATCGAAGACGATGACCCGGTCATATTCTTTGAGCCGAAGCGTGTCTACAACGGGCCATTCGATGGTGAGCCCGACAAGCCGGCTCAGTCGTGGGCCGGTCATCCGCTCGCCGAGGTGCCCGAAGGTTATTACACCGTACCGATCGGCCAGGCTGCCGTGACCCGCGAGGGCAGTGCGCTCACCATCGTGACCTACGGGACGATGGTGCACGTCAGCCTTGCGGCGGCCGAGGCGCTCGGCCTCGATGCCGAAGTCATCGATATTCGCAGCATGGTGCCGCTCGACATCGACACCATTTCAACATCGGTCCGCAAGACGGGGCGTTGCCTCGTCGTTCACGAGGCCACGCGTTTCGCAGGCTTCGGGGCGGAACTCTCTGCGTCGATCCAAGAGCACTGCTTCTGGAATCTCGAGGCGCCAATCATGCGCGTCGCGGGTTGGGATACGCCGTATCCGCACGCGTTCGAGTGGGAATACTTCCCCGGCAAGCGTCGCGTGATGAACGCGATCCGTCAGCTCATGGGAGAAGCGGCATGACCCGTCATGTGATGCGACTGCCCGACCTCGGCGAAGGCACGGTATCGGCAGAGGTCATCGCCTGGAAGGTGAAGCCCGGCGACGTGGTGCGCGAAGACTCTCCGCTCGTCGAGATGTCGACCGATAAAGCGGTGGTCGAGGTGCCTTCGCCCGTTACCGGTCAGATCGTCTCCATCACCGGTAATCCCGGCGATGTGATCGCCGTCGGCGCCGAGCTCGCAGTCTTCGAAATCGAGGCCAAGGCGGGCGCGGCGACGTCAGCCGCGACCATCACGGGCTCATCCGCGACGCCGGCACGTGCGGCGACGAGCTCGGCGGTGCCCGCCAAGGTGACTCCTTCGGCTACGGCATCGGCTAAGGCATCGGCCGCGGGTGCCGGGGTGTCGTCCGCCGGTCGAGTCATGGCCTCGCCGGCCACGCGACGACGTGCATTCGAGGCGGGTATCGATCTCACGACGGTATCGGGGTCGGGCCCACAAGGTCGCATCCTCGCGCTCGATGTCGAGCGGGCACGCAGCGGCGGACCCGGCATCACGGAAATTCCGGTCATCGGCGTACGTCGACTCATCGCGCAGCGCATGGCCGAGGCCAAACGCGTCGCGCCGCATTTTGCGTACGTCGAAGAAGTCGACGTGACCGAACTCGAAGCCCTGCGTGTGACGCTGAATGCGCAGCGTCCGACCGGCGCAGCATCGCTCACCTATTTGCCCTTTATCGTCCGTGCGCTTGCATTGGTACTCAAAGATTTTCCGCAGTGCAACGCGCTCTACGATGAAAAGCGCAACGTCTTGCTACGTCATGCGGCGGTTCACGCGGGTGTCGCGACCCAGACTCCGGATGGTCTCAAGGTGCCCGTCGTACGAGATGTGATGACGCGAGATCTCGAGGGGCTTGCTGGAGAGATTCGACGAGTGAGCGAGGCGGCCAAGCTGGGGCGAGCGCGTCGTGACGAGCTCTCGGGCTCGACGATCACCGTGACGAGTCTCGGCAAGTTGGGCGGTATCGTCTCGACACCGATCCTCAATCTTCCTGAGGTCGCCATCATCGGCATCAACAAGGCTGTCGAGCGCGTGGTCGTCCTCGATGGAAAGATGGTGATTCGACGGATGATGAATCTGTCGTCGTCGTTCGATCACCGATTCGTCGACGGCTTCGATGCCGCAGCCATGATCCAGGCACTCAAGTCGAAGCTGGAATCACCCGCCGAAATCTTCGGCTGATCGCTCAGTCGGACTTGAAGTCGACGAGGGCGACGGCCTCGGCCACTTGCACGCCGTCTGACACGTGCACTTGTTCGACCACGCCATCGGCTGGCGCGGTCAGGACGTGCTCCATTTTCATCGCCTCGATGGCGAGCAAGGGCGCTCCGCGCTTCACGCGATCCCCCGACTTGACGTGTACCGCGACGACACGCCCCGGCATCGGTGAGCGTAAACCGCCGTTCGGCGTATCCCCCGACGACGTTGGCTCGCGAGGATCGACGATCCGCACGGCAGCCTGATGACCGTTGATCAGTACGTAGGCCGTACGATCGTGCAGGTGTCCGTGCGCATAGTGTGATGCGCCGTCGACCCACAGTGCGAGACGACCGTCTTCTGCAGGGCAGGCGCGCAATTCGAACGTGAGGACACTCGGCTTGTCGAGCGTGATACGCCAGCCTCGCGAGTGGTACTCGATCAGCGCCGTACAGCGCTCATCGCGACACTCGAGTGTGAGACGGCGTCGAGCCTGTCCCACCAATCGAAAACCGTCAGGGGTCGTCCACGGCGAGTGTTCTTTGGGAAATTCATTGACCAGCAAGGTCGCGAGGGCAGCGAGCCACGCATGTGGGTGAGCATGTTCGCTGTGGGCGAAAAGTGGGTCGTGTTCGCGCTCGAAGAGATGCGTGTCGAGATCCGCGTCGCGTAAGGATCGAGTCGCCAAGAGTCTCGAGAGGAATTGAAGGTTGTTGCGAGGCCCCGCGATGAAGGTTTCGCGCAGAGCGCCTGCCATTTTCGAGAGTGCCAGCTCGCGCGTCGCCCCATGGACGATCAGCTTCGCGATCATGGCGTCGTAGTGCGGTGAAATCTCGTCACCCGACTCGACGCCGGTATCGACTCGAAGATCGTCGGTCTTAGGCGGTTGCCATCGCAGCAGACGGCCCGGCGAGGGGAGGAAGCCTCTCTCCGGATCCTCCGCATAGAGTCGAACTTCGATCGCATGCCCCGACAAACCGATCTCATGTTGCGCAACGGGCAGCGTTTCGCCGGCGGCGACCCGAAGCTGCCACTCGACGAGATCGATGCCGGTGATCATCTCGGTGACCGGATGCTCCACCTGCAGACGGGTGTTCATTTCCATGAAATAGAACGTGCCGTCGGGCTCGACGATGAACTCGATCGTTCCTGCGCCGACGTATCCGACCCGTTTCGCCGCGTTGACGGCCGCTTCGCCCATGGCGGCACGACGCGCCGCGGTCATGCCGGGCGCGGGGGCTTCTTCGAGAACCTTTTGATGACGTCGCTGTATGGAGCAATCACGCTCACCGAGATGCACGACGTGGCCGTGTCGATCGGCGAACACCTGAATTTCGATGTGGCGAGGTTTCGTGATGTATCGCTCGATCAATACTTTGGGATCACCAAAGCTTGAGCTCGCTTCACGCTGACACGAGGCGAGGGCGGAGATGAAATCCTCAGGTCGATCGACGCGGCGGATGCCTTTGCCGCCGCCACCGGCGCTTGCCTTGATGAGGATCGGATATCCGATGCGATCCGCTTCGGCGAGCAGGGTGTCGGCGTCTTGACGCTCGCCGTGGTACCCCGGCGTCAGTGGCACCCCGGCGTCTTCGAGTAGGCGCTTCGCCTCCGACTTCGAGCCCATCGCACGAATGGCCGATGCCGGTGGTCCCACGAAGAGCAGGCCCGCCGCCTCGCAGGCTTCGGCGAAGGCCGCGTTTTCCGAAAGGAAGCCGTAACCCGGGTGCACGGCGTCGGCGCCGCTGCGTTTAGCAGCGGCGATCACCGCCTCGATATCGAGATAACTTTGACGAGCAGCGGCGGGCCCGATGCGCTCGGCTCGATCGGCGAGACGCACATGACGGGAGTGCTGATCGGCATCGGAGTGCACGGCCACGGTTTCGATGCCGAGCCGCTTGGCGGTGCGGATGATGCGACAGGCGATCTCGCCGCGGTTTGCGATGAGCAGGCGCCGGGGTAGGGAAGTCATTCGTCGCTCCAACGGGGTTTTTCGCCGGCGAGCAATGCGCGGACGCCTTCGATACCCTCGGCCGACACCCGCGCATCGGCGATGCACTCGATCGTTTCGCGGACGATGCCGGCGTCGATCGGATGGCCATGAATATGTCGAAGCAGGCGTTTGGTTTCTGCGAGCGCACGCGATCCGGCGCTGCGAAGCGTATGGGCGAGCGTGTCGATGCGTGAATCGAGTTGATCGGCTGGCACGATTTCGTTGATGAGTCCGGTGCGCAAGGCCGTCGCTGCATCGAACACGTCGGCCATCAGCATGTGCTGCAGCGATGCGCGGTAGCCCATGGCCCTTTGCACGTAGGGGGAAATCGTCGCGGGGACGAGTCCGAGGCGCACCTCAGAAAAGCAGAACCGTGCGTCGTCTGCGGCGATCGCTAGATCGCATGCGGCAACGAGACCCGTGGCACCGGCATAACACGCGCCATGCACTCGAGCGATCGTCGGCTTGCCGACGTGATCGAGCGTTTGTAGCAGAGTGCAGAGTTGCGCGACGTCTTCGACGTTCTGCTCTCGGGTGTAGCGGGCGGCACGCGTCATCCAGTTGAGATCGGCGCCCGCACAAAACGCCTTACCCTGGCCACCGAGCACGATCACCCGAACGTCCGGACGATCGCCGAGGTCGCGAACCGCAGAGGTGAGTTCGGCCATGAGCGATTCATCGAGAGCATTGCGTTGGGCAGGGCGTGCGAGCCAGAGCTTCGCGATGCCCTCTTGAACCGTGCACTCGAGCGTTTGAGAGGCGTTCGACATGATCGACCTCACATGCGGAAGACGCCGAAGCGCGTCTCTGGAATGGGGGCATTGAGTGATGCGGCGAGACCGAGCCCGAGCACCCGACGGGTATCGATCGGATCGATGATGCCGTCGTCCCACAGGCGCGCAGTCGCGTAGTAGGGGTGACCTTGGGTCTCGTACTGCCGTCGGATCGGATCCATGAACGACTCTTGTTCGTCGGAGCTCCAGCTGCCGCCGCGTGACTCGATGCCGTCACGACGTACGCGAGCCAGCACCTGGGCCGCCTGCTCACCACCCATGACGCTGATGCGGGAGTTTGGCCACATCCAAAGAAATCTAGGCGAGTAGGCGCGGCCGCACATCGCGTAGTTGCCGGCACCGAAACTTCCGCCGATCACGACGGTGAGCTTCGGAACTCGTGCACAGGCGACCGCAGTCACCATCTTGGCGCCGTGGCGCGCGATGCCTTCGTTCTCATACTTTCGGCCGACCATGAACCCCGTGATGTTCTGCAAGAACACCAACGGAATTTTTCTCTGGCACGCTAACTCAACGAAATGCGCGCCTTTTTGCGCCGACTCTGAGAACAGGATGCCGTTATTGGCGATGATGCCGATCGGTATGCCTTCGAGGTGCGCGAACCCCGTCACGAGTGTCGTGCCATAACGCGCTTTGAACTCGTCGAATTCGCTGTCGTCGACGAGCCTCGCGATGACCTCGCGCACGTCGAACGGGGTTCGCAGATCGGTCGGCACGAGACCGTAGAGGTCTTCGGCCGGGTAGCGCGGTGGTTTCGGCGCGCGCATGACCGGGCCCACAGGCCTCGTGCTGTTGAGGGCGCCAACGATCTGCCGTGCGCGGCCCAAGGCTTCGGCATCGTTGGCAGCCAGATGGTCGACGACACCCGAGAGGCGAGTGTGGACATCGCCACCGCCGAGATCTTCAGCCGAGACTTCTTCGCCGGTCGCCGCTTTGACGAGGGGCGGCCCGCCCAAAAAAATCGTGCCCTGATTGCGCACGATGATCGACTCGTCGCTCATCGCCGGCACATACGCACCGCCGGCCGTGCAACTGCCGAGTACAACGGCAATCTGGGCGATGCCCTCGGCGGATAAGTTCGCCTGATTGAAAAAGATGCGACCGAAGTGTTCGCGATCGGCAAAGACTTCGTCTTGGTTCGGGAGGTTTGCGCCACCCGAATCGACGAGGTAAACACAGGGCAGGCGGTTCTCGCGCGCAATCTCCTGCGCGCGCAGATGTTTTTTGACGGTGATGGGGTAGTAGGTGCCACCCTTCACCGTGGCGTCGTTGCAGACGATGACGCACTCGCGACCGGCGATGCGACCGATACCGGTGATGAGCCCCGCAGCCGGCGCCTCGCCGCCGTACAAGCCGTCTGCGGCGAGGGGAGAGAACTCGAGAAAGGGTGTTCCCGCATCGAGTAGTAACTCGATGCGCTCGCGTGGGAGCAGCTTGCCGCGGCCCACGTGGCGCTCGCGCGCTTGGGCTCCACCGCCGGCCGCGACCTCTTCGAGCTTGCGACGCAGGTCGGCTACGAGCTCTCGCATGGCTGCCGAGCGCGCGGCGAACTCCGCGCTATTTCGATCGACCGTCGACTCGATGACCGTCATGCCGGCCCCTCTTGTGCAAAACAGTAAAGGGTTGCAGTATTGTCGGACAATACTACCATTTATGGTTCGGAGGCAACGCCATGGCGGTGGCAGCAGAGCTTTTCCTCGACCCCCTGCAGGACGAGACCCTGACCGAGGTGCGCGATACGGTTCGCCGCTTCGCCGAGGCCGAGATCGCCCCCGCCGCCGCGGAGATCGACCGCCTCAATGATTTCCCGAAGGCGCTCTGGTCCAAGCTTGGCGAGCAGGGCTTGCTCGGTATGACGGTGCCAGCGCGTTGGGGTGGTAGCGATCTCGGCTATCTCGCACACATCATCGCCATGGAAGAGATTTCACGGGCCTCCGCCTCGGTGGGGCTCAGCTACGGCGCGCACTCCAATCTTTGCATCAACCAGATCCGACTCAACGGCAGCGATGCACAGCGCGATCGATATCTGCCGCGTCTCGTGAGTGGGGTGTGGGTCGGCGCGCTCGCCATGTCTGAGCCCGGGGCGGGGTCAGACGTGCTCTCCATGCAGATGCGCGCAGAGCGTCGCGGAGATAAGTTCGTGCTCAATGGCCGAAAGATGTGGATCACCAATGGCCCCGATGCCGATGTGCTCGTGATCTATGCACGCACTAACCCGAGCCTGGCACCGAAGGGTGTGACGGCGTTCATCGTCGAGTCGAGTTTCCCCGGGTTCTCGCGCTCGCCCAAACTCGACAAGTTCGGCATGCGCGGCTCCAACACCTGCGAGCTCGTGCTCGAAGACTGTGTCGTGCCTGCCGAAAACGTTCTCGGTGAGGTCGATCGTGGCACGGCGGTATTGATGAGCGGGCTCGACTACGAGCGTGCGGTGCTCGCGGGCGGACCGCTCGGCATCATGGCGGCGGCGCTCGATCTCGTGTTGCCCTACCTGCACGACCGTCGTCAGTTCGGAGCGCCGATCGGCACGTTTCAGCTCATGCAGGCGAAGCTCGCCGATATGTACACCGATTTTGCCGCAGCTCGCTCGCTCGTCTATGCCGTGGGTCGAGCCTGCGACGAAGGCCGATGCCGTCGTCACGATGCGGCCGCGGCCATCCTTTTCGCTGCCGACAAGGCCACCAAGATGGCCCTCGAGGCACTGCAATGCCTGGGGGGTAACGGCTACATCAATGATTACCCCGCGGGTCGCTTGGTGCGCGACGCCAAGCTCTATGAAATCGGCGCGGGCACTCAAGAGATTCGCCGTATGTTGATCGGTCGCGAGCTCTTCGAGCGCTCGGCCTGAGTGCCCGCCATGACCGAGCCTTTCGTTCCGCTCAAACTCGAACCGGCCTACCGTAAGGTTGCGGCCGTTCTTACGGCGCGCATTACCGAAGGCACGCTGCAGCCCGGCGAGCGATTGCCTGCCGAGCTCGAGCTCGCACGGCAACTCGGTGTCCATCGCTCGACCATTCGCGAAGCGCTGCGTGAACTCGAGTCGGGTGGACTCTTGCGTCGTGAGCGTGGCTCCAAGCTCATGATGGTGACGCGACCCGATCGGCTTGCAATCGCAAGCGGTGTGACTCGTGCGCTCACGCTGCATCAGGCGACGGTGGCGGAGGTCTGGGAGACCATGACGCTTATCGAGCCCGAAGTCGCCGAGCTTGCGGCGCGTCGCCGAACGCCGGAGACCGTGTCGGCGCTCACCGCGACGATGGTCGATGCGGAACATCCCGACACGGCGCGTGCCGCTGCGCAGGCCGCGGAGTTTTTTCGGGCGCTCGCTGCCGCGGCAGCCAATAACGTGCTCTCGTTGAGCCAAGAGCCGCTGCTGCAATTGTTGGGTTCGTCCCTCGTACGACTCATCGAGGTCGTGCCGCAAGCGCGCTCACGTATCGCTGCAGCGCAACGACGCATTCTCGAGGCCGTCGAGCGCGGCGATGCCGCGGCCGCCCGAACGTGGTGCGAGAAGCACATTCGCGACTATCGACGTGGGTTCGAGCTCGCTGGCATCGACCTCGGGCTCCCCATCGCCGCCGCAGGTGGTGCATCATTAGCCCTTAAGACTCGGAGTAAAAAACGATGACGACCAGCCCCAAGAACGCGCCGTTCGGCAGCATCCTCACCGACACCATGGCGATCGCCTGGTATCGCGAGGGTGCGTGGTCGCCGATGGAATTGCGTCGCACGGGCACGCTCGAGATTCATCCGGCTGCCCATGCGCTGCACTACGGCAGTTCCTGCTTCGAGGGCTTCAAGGCCTACCGTCATCCCGATGGTTCGGTGCAAGTGTTCCGTCTTGCCCGACACATCGAGCGTATGCGCCGCAGTGCTCAGGCACTGATTCTTCCCGAACCTGATCCCGCGCTACTCGCCAACATGGTCAATGCGCTGGTCGATCGCGTTCGCGCCGACGTACCTGAAGCGCCGGGCGCGCTCTATCTTCGTCCGTTGCTGTTCGGAACGATGCCGAACATCGGCGCGGCTTCCGCGCCCTCCAACGAGGCCTGTCTCGTCGTGCTCGCGAGCCCCGTGTGGGATTACTT
>CAZRFN010000046.1:0-13422 GCA_964599335.1 uncultured Acidibacter sp.
ACATACGCGATGTGCGCGAACTCGTGCTCGTCCTCCCTGATCTTTTCCTGCGTGGAGCGGCTCCGACCTCATCGGCCGGTGCTTCGCTCACCTCGCTGCGTTTTGCTGCGCCGCGTTTGATGCGCGGGGGTTGGCGCGGGACGGTCGCTCGAGGCGTGGGGCGCGATGATCTCGCGCTCATCGACGAGGCGAGTGTGATCGATGCGGCGTTGCGACTCGACCACGAGCGCGATGACGATGGCGATCATGACGACGACATGGTCGATGCCTGGATCGCGACGCCCGTACATCTGATGGCGGGACTCAAGACGGTGCACTTTCCGGCGAACGGTGTCTTGCGCCTGTCTGAGGACGAGGCGAACGAACTCTCTGCGGCGTTTGCGTCGACCTTCGGCGAGGAGGGCCTCGCGCTTCGTCCGGCGGGTGCTGCGGGTTTCGTGTTGCGGGGCGTGGGGGCGTTGGGTGCGCTGACGGCGGAGCCTGCGCGCCTCATCGGCGAGTCGCTCGAGACGCATTTGCCGAGCGGCGCGGGTAGTGCGGAGTTACGCGCACTCGCGAGCGAAATCGAAATGTGGCTGCACGCCTTGCCGCTCAACCGCCGGCGCGAAGTGCGCGGAGAGCCTGGCATTAGCAGTTTGTGGTTGTGGGGCGGGGGTCAGCCGCCCCGCGACCCGTTGAGTCCGACTCGCGGCGCCTCGCGCTGGTCACGCATCGTCACCGACGACGTTTGGGCGCAGGCGCTCGGCCGTCTCTCGAATGTGCCGGTCTCGCCGTTGCCGGAGTCCATCAAAGAAATCTCCGGCGATGCGAGCGTCGAGCGTGATGACGAGTCGTTGCTCGTGATCGCACCGATTTCGGGCGTCGACGCGGAAACTTTTGATCAGGCTTGGGTCGCGCCGGCCGCGCGTGCGTTGCGGGAGGGTCGACTCGGGCGATTCACGGTCGCGGCCAACGATCGTTGGACATCGGTGGATCCGCATGATCGCTATCGGGTGTGGCGGCCGCATCGAACGGTGTTCACCGCCGTCACAGATGGTGGCGCATGACGCTCAAAGTCACTCGCCGCACCGTCGATGAGGGCGTCGCTCGGCGTTTGAGCTCGCTTAACCCGGTGCTGGCGCGCGCCTATGCGGCCCGTGGCATCGATGATCCGTCGAGGTTGCGAGCGGGTCTCGATCGTTTGCTGCCCGTGGGCACGCTCGAGGGGATCGATGCTGCCGTCGAGCTATTGCTGGCGCATCGTCGCAGCGGTCGAAGAATTCTGGTTATCGGCGATTTCGACGCCGACGGTGCGACGAGTTCGGCGCTCATCGTGCGTTGTCTGCGCGCTTGGGGTTTTGCCGACGTCGATTTTCTGGTGCCGAATCGTTTCGAGTTCGGTTACGGCCTCACGCCGGAGATTGTGGCACTCGCGGCTCAACAAAATCCCGCGCTCATCATCACGGTCGATAATGGTATTTCGAGCCTGCCTGGCGTCGCGGCCGCGCGGCAGTTGGGTATCGACGTGCTGGTCACCGATCATCACCTCGCGGGCGCGGAGCTGCCTGCCGCCAACGTCATCGTCAATCCGAATCTCCCCGATGCGCGATTCGGATCGCGCGCACTCGCGGGCGTGGGTGTGGCGTTCTACGTAATGGCGGCGCTGCATCGTGCGCTTGCCGACGCGACGCTGGCCTCTCCGGCGACCTGGCTCGATCTCGTGGCGCTCGGTACGGTCGCCGACATCGTGCCGCTCGATGACAACAACCGCATCCTCGTGTCTCAGGGCCTCGCGCGCATTCGCGCGGGTCGATGTACGGCGGGTTTACGCGCTTTGCTCGAGGTGGGCAACAAGACGCTCGCGAACGTGATTGCCACCGATCTCGGATTCGTCGCCGGCCCGAGGCTCAATGCGGCAGGTCGACTCGATGACATGAGTCTCGGTATCCGCTGTTTGCTCACCGACTCGATGACTGAGGCGCGTGCGCTCGCGGCGCGTCTCGATACGCTCAACAAAGAGCGGCGGACCATCGAAGCGGCGATGCAAGAGCAAGCGATGGCCGCGGTGCGACACCTCGAAGATCCGGAGGCGCTCGCGCGACGTGGCATGGGCGGTGAGGGCGGTGCGAGCAGCGCGCGTCACGGGCTTTGTCTCTACGACCCGAGCTGGCATCAGGGTGTGGTGGGCATCGTGGCGGGTCGCATCAAAGATCGACTGCGACGGCCGGTGATCGCCTTTGCCGATGCGGGTGACGGCCAGTTGCGCGGCTCGGTGCGCTCGGTCACCGGGGTTCATGCACGCGATGTGCTCGAAGCCATTTCGACGCGACGTCCGGGGCTGCTGCCGAAGTTCGGCGGTCATGCGATGGCGGCCGGGCTCACGCTCGAGCGTAGCGAGCTCGATGCCTTCGCAAGAGAGTTCGATGCTGAGGTCGCTCGATGGCAGCAGGGCGGATCGCTCGCCGATCGCATCGAGACCGACGGCGAGCTCGGAGCCGAAGAGATTTCGCTCGCCACCGCCGAAGTCTTGCGCGAGGGTGGGCCTTGGGGCCAGGCG
This sequence comes from uncultured Acidibacter sp., assembly GCA_964599335.1. Classification (GTDB taxonomy): domain Bacteria; phylum Pseudomonadota; class Gammaproteobacteria; order Steroidobacterales; family Steroidobacteraceae; genus UBA964. Next base: position 2,537 of record CAZRFN010000046.1, read on the forward strand.
TTTCCGGAGCCTGCGTTCGATCAGCGCTTCAGGGTTCAGGGTTCGCGGATCGTGGGCGAGACGCACGTGAAAATGTGGGTCGAGCTCGAGGGCTCGGGGCGTCGGTTCGACGCCATCGCCTTCAACCTCTTGCAAGGTCGGCCGGCGCTGCGGGGTGCGGGTGGCGCGGTGGCGTTGCCGCAGAGTGTGCATCTCGTCTACCGGCTCGACGTGAACGAGTGGAACGGTGAGCGACGTCTGCAGCTGCTCGTCGACCATCTGCTAGAATGACGGCCCATGATCGAACTCGGACTCATCAAGCGATCCCTTTCAGACCTCCAGGAGCGCGTCAGCTCCTTAAGGGGGTTTCTTTGAATACGATCTGAAGAAAGAGCGGCTCGAAGAAGTCAGCCGCGAGCTCGAAGACCCGGCAGTCTGGCAGAAGCCGGAGAAAGCCCAGGAACTCGGAAGAGAGCGATCCAAGCTCGCCTCCGAAATCGAACAGATCGACGCCGCGACGAATTCCGTCCGCGACTCCATCGAATTACTCGAACTCGCCGAAGCCGAAGACGACGAGTCGACGGCGCGCGAAGTCGAGCGCGATCTGCCCTCGGCTGAGTCCAAGGTGCGCAAGCTCGAGCTCAAGCGCATGTTCCGCGGTGAGATGGACTCGCACAACGCCTATCTCGACATCCAAGCCGGCGCAGGCGGAACCGAGGCGCAAGACTGGGCGCAGATGATCATGCGCATGTATCTCAAATGGGCCGCCACGCGCGGCTTCAGTGCCGAAGTCATCGACTCGAGCGCGGGTGAAGTGGCGGGCATCAAGAGCGCCACCATCGAGTTCAAGGGTGACCATGCCTACGGTTGGCTGCGCACCGAGACTGGCGTGCATCGCCTCGTGCGCAAGTCACCGTTCGACTCGGGTAATCGGCGTCACACCTCGTTTGCCTCGGTGTTCGTCTCGCCGGAAATCGACGACGACATCAACATCGACATCAACCCGGCTGATCTCGAAATGGACGTCTATCGCTCGAGCGGGGCGGGCGGACAGCACGTCAACAAGACGGAGTCGGCAGTACGCATTCGCCATATGCCTTCGGGCATCGTCGTGGCCTGCCAAAACGAACGCAGTCAGCACAAGAACCGCGCAACGGCCATGAAGATGCTGAAGGCCAAGCTCTATGAGCTCGAGGTCAATAAGCGTAACGCCGCGGCCAAGGTGCTCGAGGACTCCAAGTCGGATGTGAGCTGGGGTCACCAGATCCGCTCATACGTGCTCGACCAGTCCCGCATCAAAGATTTGCGCACGAATGTCGAGGTGGGCAACACCACGGCCGTGCTCGACGGTGATCTCGATCAATTTCTCGAGGCCTCGCTGAAGGCGGGCCTGTAGCGCGGAGCATTCTGACGATGAGCGACACGCAAGCCCCAGAGGGTGCGGCAGCACCACCGGAAGACGAGAACAAACTCATTGCGGAGCGTCGCCATAAGCTGTCGGCGCTACGCGCGGCCGGCACGCCGGCTTTCCCCAATGATTTTCGACGCGACTCGCTCGCCTCCGAGTTGCATCTCGGCTTTGGTGAAATGGATGGCGCCGCGCTCGAGGCGCAGGCGATCCGGGTGCACGTCGCGGGCCGCATGATGCTCCGTCGCATCATGGGCAAGGCGAGCTTCGTGAAGATCCAAGACTCTTCGGGGCAGATTCAGCTTTTCCTGCAGCGCGATTCGCTCGGAGAACATTACGAGGCGTTCAAGGGTTGGGATATCGGCGACATCCTGGGTGCCGAGGGCACGCTCTTTCGAACGAAGACCGGTGAGCTCTCGGTGCGGGTCGAGTCACTGCGTCTGCTCGTGAAATCGCTGCGGCCGCTGCCTGACAAGTGGCACGGCCTTGCCGACACGGAAGCGCGTTATCGCCAGCGCTACGTCGATCTCATCATGAACGAGGAGAGTCGGGGGGTGTTCCGCAAGCGCACGCGACTCGTGCGTTATCTGCGCGACATGCTCGACACGCTCGGCTTCATGGAAGTCGAAACGCCGATGATGCAGCCCATTCCGGGCGGCGCGACGGCGCGACCGTTCGTCACGCACCACAATGCGCTCGACATCGACATGTATCTGCGCATCGCGCCCGAGCTCTATCTCAAGCGACTCGTGGTGGGTGGCTTCGAGCGCGTCTACGAAATCAATCGCAACTTCCGCAACGAAGGACTGTCGACGCGACACAACCCCGAGTTCACGATGCTCGAGTTGTATCAGGCGTATGCCGACTATCACGATCTCATGGATCTCGTAGAGCGGATGATGCGCGGTGCGGCCGAAGCGGTGGTCGGGGCGCTCGAGTTCGATTCGCAAGGGCGTCGCTATGATCTCTCGAAACCCTTCGCGCGCATCTCGGTCGAGGACATCATTGTGCGTGAGAACCCGAGCCTCGAGCGCGCGAAGTTGCGCGATGTCACTTACCTACGCGCCGCCTGTGAAAAGCTCGGCATTGCCTGGAAGCCGGGCGATGGCGCGGGCAAACTGCAAATCGAAATCTTCGAGAAGACCGGCGAACACACGCTGCAGGATCCGACCTTCGTCTACGCCTATCCGGCTGAAGTGTCGCCGCTCTCGCGTGCCAACGATGCCGATCCTTTCCTTACCGATCGCTTCGAGTTCTTCGTGGGTGGCCGCGAACTTGCCAACGGCTTCTCCGAGCTCAACGATGCCGAAGATCAGGCGGCGCGCTTTCATGCACAGGTGGCGCGCAAGGAATCGGGCGACGACGAGGCGATGTTCTACGATGCCGACTATGTTCGTGCACTCGAGTACGGCATGCCCCCGACGGCGGGACTCGGCGTCGGCATCGATCGGCTCGTGATGTTCTTGACGGACTCGCCGTCGATCCGCGACGTGCTGCTCTTCCCGCAGATGCGGCCGGAGTAACGGGCTTACTCCGGTAGGGCGTAGCTCATCGGTAGGGCAACTACCGAGAGTGTCGGGGTCTCGTTCGGGCTGCCGGCGGGCTCAGGCGTCGTAGGCCCGAAGCTGGTGACCGCAAGGCATTCGATTGCCTGCGATCCTTGAGCGACATTCACGATCTGCGCAGCGCGCACTGCACCGCCATCGATCAACTTCACTTTTTGTCCAGGCTGCAGTGTGCTGGCGTGCTGCAGCGCATCGATGGGTTGCAGCGTCTCACCGGACGAGCTCATCGCGGTGACGCGAAATCGTTGAGCACGACGCTTCACGCGGCCTCGGTAATGCGCGCGCGCGATGACTTCCTGGCCCGTATAGCAGCCCTTCGTAAAAGAAATGCCGCCGAGGGCATCGAGGTTCAACATTTGCGCGACGAATTCTCCGCGCGTCGATTCGGTGATCTCAGGCAGGCCTGCTGCAATATCGGCGAGTTGCCAGGCAGCGAGCGCGGTCTCCTGCGCCGAGGGGTGATCGCTCGCGACGATTGTATTGATGCCGCTCGCACCGAGCTCTGCCGACGCGGGTCGCAGTCGCATCACTCGGCCATCGCTCGCGTGACGCCACGAGATCTCGTCGCCGTCGATCCGTGCGCTCCCCACGGCGGCAGGTAAGGCTGCGTCATCTGCAAGACCGTCGATGATCCAGTTCGCCGACTCGTCGGTGAGCGTCGCTTTGGCACGCAGGAGAAATTTACGCAGCGTGGCGAGCGTCTCGCTCAGCAGGGTGCGCGGCAGCACACAGAGCACGTCGTCGGTGCCCAGCGGGACGAGACGTAGCAGGGCGATCATCCGGCCTTGCGGATTGTGCAGACCCGCGAGCTCGACGCGATCAGCGGTGAGGCCGAGCACGTCCTGGGAGAGCTGACCGTTCAAGAATTTTCGGGCCTCGATGCCACGCACGGCGATGACACCGAGGTGGGCGAGGGCGATGGGGCGGGCGGGGGTGTGATCCACGGGGGCTGTTAAAAAAATACTGTGAAAGGCGAGCGGTTGGAGCGGGAATTGTGCATCAAGTTCAGGGTCTTGCCTGTGGTCTTGATGCAACGATTCTGGCATCATTGAGGCCTGATGCAGAACGATCCTCAGGGGGAAGATCGGCCCGCGTCCGCGGCCCGATCCTTGCCCGAAATCTCTGTTGAAGCCAGCCCGCCCTCGGGGTTGACAGAGCCCATGGTCGTCGCCGAAATCGGTGGACCGAAGGGGCCAGAGCCCACTCGCTTCGGCGATTGGGAGAAGAACGGCCGCTGCATCGATTTTTGATCACACGGGAACCCTTCAGCGATGCGCCAACGTCCCCTGTCTCCCCACATCGGTGTGTACAAATTTGCGTACACCATGGCGACCTCGATCGCGCACCGCGCGACCGGCATCGTCCTCTCCGTCGGTCTTCTCGCTCTCGCAGGGTGGCTGATCGCTGCCGCGAGCGGACCCGAGTCGTACGCCATCGCCGTCGCGATACTCGGCGGCGCCTTCGGTCAACTTTTGCTCGCCGGTTGGTTGGTCGCGTTCAGCTACCACTTGTTCAACGGGCTGCGTCATCTCAACTGGGATCTCGGACGCGGTCTCGAAAAGCACGAAGCCCGACGCAGCGCAGCGATCGTCGTCATCGCCACGTTGCTGCTCGCCGCCGCATTCGTCTACGCCGCGTTCTTCGCGGGGGTGCCGCGATGAGCCTGCGCAGTCCACTCGGCAAGGTGCTCGGTCGCGGTTCGGCGAAGCAGGGCGTGAGCCACTGGTGGGTGCAACGCGTGACTGCGATCGCGCTCATTCCTCTGACCGTGTGGTTCGCGTATCAGCTCGTGCATCTGCCGACCGCCAATTACGACGAAGTGCGCGCGTGGGTCGCCTCGGGGTTCAACCCGGTGTGGTTGCTGCTCTTCATCGGCGCGGTCGCTTGGCACTCTGCGCTGGGTGTGCAGGTGGTCATCGAAGACTACGTTCCGAACAAGGCGGCGAAGGTCTCGGCACTGCTCGCCAGCACATTCCTCCATGTCGTCGTTGCGGTGGCCGGTAGCTATGCCGTGCTGCGCATCGCGTTCACCACTTTTTCTGCGGGATGATCCGAGATGGCTTCGTACACGTTCATTGATCACACCTACGACGTCGTCGTAGTCGGCGCCGGCGGCGCGGGGTTGCGCTCGACGCTCGGGCTCGCCGAAGCAGGGCTCTCGACGGCCTGCATCTCCAAAGTATTCCCGACGCGCAGTCACACGGTTGCGGCTCAGGGTGGCATCTCGGCCGCGCTCGGCAACATGGGCGAGGACGACTGGCGCTATCACTTCTACGACACCATCAAAGGTTCCGACTGGCTCGGTGACCAGGATGCGATCGAGTTTATGTGCAAAGAGGCACCCGCCGCGGTCATCGAGCTCGAGCACTATGGTGTGCCGTTCTCGCGCACGCCCGATGGCCGCATCTATCAGCGACCTTTCGGTGGCATGACGACCCAATACGGCAAAGGCATCGCGCAGCGTACCTGTGCGGCGGCCGACCGAACGGGCCATGCCATGTTGCACACGCTATATCAGCAATCGATCAAGAACGAAGCGGAGTTCTTCATCGAATACTTTGCGATCGATCTCATCATGGAAAACGGCGAGTGCCGCGGCGTGATCGCGCTCAATCTCGCCGAGGGCACGCTGCATCGCTTCCGTGCCCACCTCGTCATTCTGGCGACGGGTGGCTATGGCCGAGCGTACTTCTCGTGCACGTCGGCGCATACCTGCACCGGCGATGGCGGTGGCATGGCGCTGCGTGCCGGTCTGCCGCTGCAAGACATGGAGTTCGTGCAGTTCCATCCGACCGGCATTTACGGCGCAGGCTGCCTCATCACCGAGGGCTCACGCGGCGAGGGTGGCTATCTCACCAATTCGCGCGGCGAGCGTTTCATGGAGCGCTATGCGCCGAACGCCAAGGACCTCGCCTCGCGTGACGTAGTCTCGCGCTCGATGACGATCGAGATCCGCGAGGGTCGCGGCGTCGGCAAGGACGCCGATCACATCCATCTGCATCTCGAGCACCTCGGGCCGGACGTCATCAAGCAGCGTCTTCCGGGCATCGCCGAGACGGCACGTATCTTTGCGGGCGTCGACGTCAACAAAGAACCGATCCCCGTATTGCCGACCGTGCACTACAACATGGGCGGAATTCCCTGCAATTACCACGGCGAAGTCGTCACCATGAAAAATGGCAACGCCGACACGGTGGTGCCGGGCCTCATGGCGGTGGGCGAGGCGGCCTGCGTGTCGGTGCACGGCGCCAATCGTCTCGGCTCGAACTCGCTGCTCGATCTCGTGGTGTTCGGTCGCGAAGCGGGGCGTCACGCCGCCTCGATCGTCAAGCCGGGTCAGTCGCACAAGCCGCTGCCCAAAGACTCGGGTGATCTCGCGCTGTCGCGCCTCGATCGTTTCTTGAATGCGAACGGCAGTCGCCCGACTGCGCAAGTGCGTCTCGAGATGCAGAAGATCATGCAGGCCGATGCCGCGGTATTCCGCACGGGCAGTTCGCTGCAAGAGGGCTGCGAAAAGCTGCAGAAGACCTTCGACTCATTCGCCGATGTGCGCACGAGCGATAGGGGTCTCATCTGGAACACCGATCTCATCGAGACGCTCGAGCTCGACAACCTGCTCGGTCAGGCGATGGCGACGGTCCGCTCGGCAGAGAACCGCAAGGAAAGCCGCGGCGCCCACGCGCGCGAAGACTTCAAAGATCGCGACGACGTGAACTGGATGAAGCACACGCTGTGCTGGGTCGATGACAAGGGTCACACCAAGATCGATTACCGCGCGGTGCATCTCAATACTTTGACCAACGACGTCGAGCCGATTCCGCCCAAGGCTCGCACTTACTGATCACCTCAGGATCCCACGACCATGGCCCAGCTTCGACTGCCCGAGAACTCGCGCATCAACCGCAACGGCAAGGTGCACAAGGCGCCCGCCGGTGCGACGAACGTCCGTACGTTCAAGGTCTATCGCTACGATCCCAGCGCGGGCGATAACCCGCGTGTCGACACGTTCGAGGTCGACATGGACAGCTGCGGTCCGATGGTGCTCGATGCGCTCATCAAGATCAAAAACGAGATCGATCCGTCGCTGACCTTCCGTCGTTCGTGCCGTGAGGGCATCTGCGGCAGCTGCGCGATGAACATCGACGGCACGAACACGCTCGCCTGCACCAAGAGCTGCGGCGATGTGAAGGGCGAGGTCAAAATCTACCCGCTGCCGCACATGCCGGTGGTCAAAGATCTCGTGCCCGACCTCACGCAGTTCTATGCCCAGTACGCCTCCGTGAAGCCCTGGCTGCAGTCGCGTACGCCGGCGCCGCCCGATCGCGAGCGACTGCAGGCGCCCGAGGAACAAGAAAAGATCGATCGGCCGTCGGCCTGTATTCTTTGTGCATGCTGCTCGACCTCGTGCCCGAGCTATTGGTGGAACGGCGATCGCTATCTCGGCCCGGCTGCGCTGCTCGCGGCCTACCGCTGGATCATCGACAGCCGCGACGATGCCACGGGCGAGCGACTCGATGCGCTGGAAGATCCGTTCCGGCTCTATCGCTGCCATACCATCATGAACTGCACCGAGGCCTGCCCCAAAGACCTCAACCCGGCCAAGGCCATCGCCGAGATCAAGCTCATGATGGCCGAGCGCGAGCACGCTTGAGCGAGGTCGGTCGGCTGCGCTGGCGTTGTCGGCGTGGCATGAAAGAGCTCGATGTGCTGCTCGAGCGCTGGCTGGCCCGTCACGGGTCGGTCGCCGGCGCCTCAGAAATCGGTGCGTTCGAGGCGCTCCTCGACCTGCAAGACCCTGAGCTCGCTCGCTACCTACTCGCGGGCGAACCGCACCCCGAGGCCGCCCTTCGGAGCGTGATCGAGCGCATCCGAGAGGGGTAACTGCCCATCCGCCAAGCGGTTACACTGCGGCGTATGGGTCCCATGCGAACTTTTGCACATTGCTCCGGTCTGATCGGACGCAATGCTCGTGGCCCCTGTAACAGTCTGTGATGCATCGGTCATGAGTACCGAGCAAAGCGATCTCAGCCTGGTGCAACTCGCTCAACGCGGGGATGCCGGGGCCTTCGACGCCCTGGTCCGTCGCTACCAACACAAGGTCGTGAAGCTGGTGTTGCGTTACGTGCGAGACCCTGCCGAGGCAGAGGACATTGCCCAGGAAGCCTTCATCAAAGCCTATCGAGCGTTACCGCGCTTTCGCGGTGACAGCGCCTTCTACACTTGGCTCTATCGCATCGCCATCAACACGGCGAAGAACGTCCTCGCCTCGCGCGGCCGAAGCCCCATTCAATATGAAGTCGATCGGTCGGATGACGATGACAACTACGACGTGGTGGCCAACTTGAAAGACACCGCCACACCCGAAGCGCTCGCGCTCACCGAGGAGATCCGCTCCACCGTGACCGCCGCGATCGATGCGCTTCCCGAAGATCTGCGCACTGCGATCCAGCTGCGCGAACTCGAAGGACTGTCTTACGAAGAGATTGCGGCCGCCATGGAGTGCCCGGTGGGGACCGTGCGCTCCCGAATATTCCGCGCGCGCGAGGCGATCGACGCCCGTTTGCGTGACGTGTTCGATGGCGGGCTTGGGCGGGGAGAGGTGATCGGATGAGTGCCAAAGATATTGATGAACGGGAAAGCCAGCTATCGGCCATGTATGATGGCGAGTTGCCGCAGGCCGAGTGCGAGCTCGTCGCAAGACGGTTGTCTCGAGACGAGAACCTGCGTCGAAGCTGGGAGAATTACGCGCTGATCGGCGCAGCGATGCGTAGCGAACAAATGGCCGGACATCGTCTTGCGCCGAAGGTGGCGGCAGCCATCTCGCGTCGCGAGTCCCACGACAAGAGCGCATCGGGTCGTTCCGCGCGCGGAACGAGCACCTGGTCGCGTTGGGCGGTGCCGCTCGGCAGCGCAGGCCTCGCAGCCTCGATCGCCGTGATCGGTGTGCTGGGCATGTTCTGGTTGGGTGGCGGCTCGAGCAAGCCCATCTCGGGCAAGGTAGACACCGCGACGGCGAGCACCGTCAAAGAAATCGTGATCCCGGCGGCACCGCAAGACCGCACGATCGTCGTGGCCTCGGCATCGCCGAGTTCGAGCGCGAGGGTGGCTGATGCCACTCGGGCGAAATCGGCTGCCTCCTCGAACGTCGAGCCGGAGAGCTATGTGACGCCGCCGCTGCGAGAGGGTGGCGCGGCCTATGCGGCGCCCGCGTTCGAACTGGCGAGTTATGTCGGTGCGCATAGTGCGGTATCCGCCCCGATGATGCGTCATTCGGCGATTTCTGCGGTGATCGCGACGCCTCAGCAGGCTGTCGCCGTCGTGCCGATGTCCGAGGCGCCTCGGTGAGCATGTCGCGACGACATCGGATCGCGCAGCTGTGGCGCGCCGTGTTCGTCGTGGCGCTGGTCGCGCCCGTTGCGGCCTTGGCCGAGGATGCGCGCGAGTGGCTCGAGGGCATGAATCGCGCACTCGCCGAAAAAAGCTACGAAGGCACGTTTTTTCACGAGCGGGGTGGCGTCTCGGAGTCACTCCGTATCCACCACCGGATTCGCCAGGGCGAGGTCGCCGAGCGTTTGGTGTCGCTCGATGGGTCGGGTCGCGAATTCATTCGGCTGGGTGATGAGCTTTCGTATGTTCTGCCCGATCAGCGCACCATCCTGATCGAGCGCCGTCCGCGCACCGGCGGTCTGCTGCCGAGTTTTCCGCGATTCGACGATCGTACGGCGCGCTTCTATCGACTCGAGCCCGTGCAGCGTGCGCGTTTCAACGACCGTGATGCACGACTCGTGACCCTGGTGCCGCTTGATCCCTATCGCTACGGCTTTCGCGTATGGATCGACGCTCGCACGAAGTTGCCGCTCAAATCCGAACTCTACGATCGTCGCGGGCAAGTGCTCGAGCGCATCGCGTTTGCGAGCTTGCAGGTCTCTCGGGATATTCCCGACACGACGTTCACGCCGGGGGTGTCGACCGAAGGCTTCCGTCGCATCGAGAGTGATCGGAGCGTGCGCTTGCGCACGGTTACTGACCACGCCGCAATCTGGAATCTGCGTACGACGCCGCGCGGGTTTCGTCTGACCCAGCGCGCTCGGCAGACTTTACCGGGCGCGGAAGAGCCCGTTTCCCATCTCGTGCTCTCCGATGGTCTCGCCTCGGTGTCGGTTTTCATCGGCGCGAGGCTGCCGCCGAAGTCGGCCAAAGAAATCGCCATCGAGCGACAGATCGGGGCCTCGACGGCGTACTCGACGTTCATCCATGGGCATCATGTGGTGGTCGTGGGCGAGGTGCCCGTGCAGACCGCGAAACTGATTGCGTCCGAGCTCAGCCCCGAGGAGCCCGGCAAGCCACAGGCTCCCGGCGAACCCCAACGCCCTGCGGAGCCCACGAGCCCGTGACCGGCAAGGCTGCTCCGCCGGGCAAGCTGACGCTGCTCACGCGCGAGGGTTGCGGGTTGTGCGAGGAGTTCGCCGACGATCTCGCTCGACTCTCCACAACATTGCCTCTGCCGCCGGTCGAGGCATTGGACATCGACTCTGACCCCGAGCTCCTGCGTCGCTACGGACACAAAATTCCGGTGTTGTTGTGGGATGGGGTGCCGGTGGCGGTCACTCACCTCGATCCGGGCGAAATCGAGCGCCTGGTGAAGGCGCGCTGATCGGGGGTCAACTCTTCGAACGCGGCGGCCGGCAGTCGGTATAATTCGCCGCCTTTGAAAGTCCCGGGGTTGTCCCGGGGGATCACCTCGGAACCGATGCAGAACATCCGCAATTTTTCGATCATCGCCCACGTCGATCACGGCAAGTCGACGCTGGCCGACCGTCTCATCCAGTTGTGCGGGGGCCTGCAGGCCCGCGAGATGCAAAATCAGGTGCTCGATTCCATGGCGCTCGAGCGCGAGCGCGGCATCACCATCAAGGCGCAGAGCGTCACGCTCT
>CAZRFN010000047.1:0-13218 GCA_964599335.1 uncultured Acidibacter sp.
CTACAAGAGCACCGCCGAAGATGTTCGCCTCATCATGATCGATCCGAAGATGCTGGAGCTCTCGGTGTACGAGGGCATCCCGCACCTGCTCGCGCCGGTCGTGACCGACATGAAAGAAGCAGCGAATGCGCTGCGCTGGTGCGTCGCCGAAATGGAGCGACGCTATCAACTGATGGCCGCGCTCGGCGTGCGCAACATCGCAGGCTTCAACCGCAAAGTGCGTGATGCCAACGAAGCCAAGAAGCCGATCAAAGATCCGGTCATGATGGCCCGTGCCGCCAACGACCCGACTATCGATCAGTCAAAGATTCCTGATCTTGAGCCGCTGCCGTTCGTCGTGGTCATCATCGACGAGCTTGCCGATCTCATGATGATCGTCGGCAAGAAGGTCGAAGAGCTGATCGCCCGCTTGGCGCAGAAGGCGCGCGCATCGGGCATCCACCTGATCCTCGCCACCCAGCGCCCGTCGGTCGACGTCATCACGGGTCTCATCAAGGCGAACATTCCGACGCGTATCGCCTTTCAGGTGTCGGCCAAAGTCGACTCGCGCACGATTCTCGATCAAGGCGGCGCCGAGTCACTGCTGGGTCACGGCGATATGCTTTATCTGCCGCCCGGTACGTCGATGCCGAATCGCGTTCACGGCGCCTATGTGGCCGACGCCGAGGTGCATCGCGTGGTCGAGGCGCTGCGTAAGGCGGGGGCGCCCAACTACATCGAAGAAGTGCTTTCCGGACCGAAGGGGCCGATTCCCGGTCTGCCGGGTGAAGGCGGGGAGGGTGGAGTCGACGGCGAAGGCGGCGATTCCGAGAAAGACGCGTTGTATGACGAGGCCGTCAAAATCGTCGTCACCGAACGCAAGCCGTCGATCTCCTATGTTCAGCGTCGACTCAAAATCGGTTACAACCGGGCGGCCCGTCTCATCGAGGCCATGGAAGCGGCCGGGCTCGTCGGTCCGCTGCAACCCAATGGCGGTCGCGAGATTCTCGTTCCTGCGCCGTCCGGCGAGTGATTCGCTTCATGAGCGTACGGTCAGTGCTTCGCAGGCGAACCGCGTGGTGCGCGTCGATCGTCGGCGTGTGTTGGCTCATCAGTGCCGCACACGCCGAATCTTTGACGGCGCTCGATCGATACCTTTCGGGTCTTGAGTCGTGGCGGGCAGAGTTTTCGCAGTCGATCACCGACTCTCGTGGCCGAATTCGCAACCCTCAGACCGGTCGATTGCTGGTGCAGCGTCCCGGAAAGTTTCGCTGGGAGATCGGTCCGAAGGCCGAGTCTGCGACGCAGGTCATGGTGTCCGATGGTCGTAACCTCTGGTTTCTCGATGCGGATCTCGAGCAGGTGACTGTCCGCCCGGCAGGCAGCGGAGAGGCCGCGACGCCCGCCATGCTGCTCGCCGGTTCCACACCGCTGCGCTCCAAGTTCAATGTGGTTTCAGTGGGTCGCAAAGAAGGATTGGACTGGGTTCGGGTGTCACCGAAAAGTGCCGAGGGCGAATTCAAAGAAATGCGTTTCGGCTTCTCAGGGCTCGAGCTTCGTCGACTCGAGATCGACGACAAGCTGGGTCAGCGTGCGTCGATGGTGTTCAGCACCAGCGTGCGAAATGGCCGGATCGATCCTTCGGAGTTTCGTTTCGTGCCTCCGGCCGGGGCCGACGTCATCGGCAAACCCCTCGAGTGATGCGATCGCTGCGGTATGGGGCATGGTGGAGCGGGGTCGGTCTCGCGCTCGTGCTCGTCGTGCTCTACTTCTGCCTCGAGCCTCCCGGAGAGAGTGGAGTCTTTCTCATCCCAGACAAGCTGTCCCACGCGCTGGCGTTCTTCGGTCTGACGGCGTGGTTTGCGGCCTTGGTCGAGCGACGATATTACGTCCTCGTCACAATCCTTATGTTGGCGCTCGGCATCGCCATCGAGCTTTTGCAAGGGTGGATGGCACTCGGTCGTTCGGCTGAGCTCGCCGATGTCTATGCCGATGCCATCGGTGTGGCGCTCGGTCTCGTCATCTCATTGCCGATTCGTGAGTCGTGGCTGCAACGGGTGGAGCGATGGCTATCGATCTGACGCGCCCGCTCGCCGATCGCATGCGACCGCTGAGTCTCGAGGAGTTCGTCGGGCAGGTGCAGGCCGTCGGCCCCGGCAAGCCATTACGCGCTGCCATCGAGTCGGGCCAAACACATTCGCTCATTCTTTGGGGCCCTCCGGGTACGGGTAAAACCACGCTCGCGCGACTCATCGCGCAGGCGTCGGGTGCGCATTTCATTGCGCTCTCGGCCGTGATGGCTGGGGTCAAGGATGTACGTGCCGCGGTCGAGCGCGCACAGGCGGAGCGTGCCTCCTCCGGTAAACGTACGGTGCTTTTTCTCGACGAGGTACATCGATTCAGCAAGTCTCAGCAGGACACTTTCCTGCCTTATCTCGAAGATGGGACGCTGATTTTCATCGGCGCCACCACGGAAAACCCGAGTTTCGAAGTGGTGAGCGCCTTGCTCTCGAGAGCGCGCGTGTACGTTCTGAAGCCTCTCGATGTAAAAAGTCTCGAGTCGTTGTTGCGTCGTGCGCTCACCGATGTCGAGCGAGGGCTCGGGTCGATGCAGCTCCGTATCGAAGACGACGCGCTGGCGCTGCTCGCCTCGGCGGCCGATGGCGATGCGCGTCGTGCACTCAACATGCTCGAGATCGCAGCGGATCTCGCCGAGGGCGGTCGCATCGATGTCGCGCATTGCGCCGAGGTTGTCGGCGGTACGCGCCGTCGCTTCGACAAAGGCGGAGAGCAGTTCTACGACCAGATCTCCGCGCTGCACAAAAGCGTTCGGGGCACCGACCCGGATGCCGCGCTCTACTGGTTCGCGCGCATCGTCGATGGAGGCTGTGATCCATCGTATCTCGCGCGTCGGATCACCCGCATGGCCGTCGAAGATATCGGGCTCGCCGATCCGCGTGCCCTGCAGTTGGCGATCGATGCCTGGCAAGCGTACGACCGACTCGGCACACCCGAAGGCGAACTCGCCCTCGCCAATGCCGTGGTGTATCTCGCCTGTGCGCCTAAGAGTAATGCCGCGTATGTCGGATATGGCGAGGCGCGTGCGGACGTCGAAAAGCACGGCACGCTCGAAGTGCCTATGCATTTGCGAAATGCGCCCACTCGGCTCATGAAAGATCTCGGTTACGGCGCTGGCTATCGCTACGCGCATGATGAGCCCGAGGGCTACGCCGCTGGCGAACGCTATTTGCCGGACGAGCTGGCGGAGCGCCGTTATTATCGCCCCGTCGACCGCGGGCTCGAACTGCGTATCCGCGAAGCCCTCGAGCGTTTACGCGGCAAGCCGGGAGGAAAATGATGCCACTCTGGATCTGGGTTGCACTCGGTAGTGCCTTGGGCGGTGTGGGGCGATATGCGGTCGCCAAAATCTGGCCAGCCGTGCCGGGCGGATGGCCCATCGCTACAATAGCGGTCAACGTCCTCGGTAGTTTCGCGATCGGCGCGCTCTCTGTCTTGCTCGCCCTGCGCGGATCGAGCGGGGAGCTCGCCTCGTCAGCCGAGGCCATGCGGGTGTTCTGGATGACAGGCGTCCTCGGCGGATTCACCACCTATTCGGCGTTCGCGCTCGAAACCGTGAATCTCGCTTCAGGCGAGGCGCCGTGGCGCGCAGCGGTTTATGTTGTTGCGACCTTGGTGCTTTGCTTGGCCGCCGCGTGGGCCGGCAGAGCGCTCGTGGCGTCTTGATCGTCTCTTTGATTTTTGACATTGCTGGAATAACTCATGCTCGACTCCAAACAACTGCGTACCGATACCGAAAACGTCGCAAGCAATCTTGCGCGACGCGGTTTCGTTCTCGACCTCGCGGCATTCCGCTCGCTCGAAGAGCGACGCAAGCAGGTACAGATCGAGGCCGATCGAGTACGTGCCGAGCGAAACGCCAACGCCAAGGCAGTCGGCATGGCTAAAGGCAAGGGTGAGGATGCGACGGCGCTGCTCAAGCGCGGCGAAGAGCTCACTCAGCAACTCTCGACTGCCGAAGCGGCGCTCAATACCGTTCAGGCGGAGTCCGACGCGTGGCTCATGGGTCTGCCCAATGTGCTGCACGAGTCGGTGCCAGAAGGCAGAGATGAAACTGCCAATGTCGAGGTTCGTCGTCACGGCACGCCGAGAGTCTTCGATTTCACGCCGCAAGATCATGCCGATCTCGGCGCGCGACTCGGCCTCGATTTCGAAGCGGCCGGACGCATCTCTGGTGCGCGCTTTGCCGTGCTACGGGGTGGGATGGCGCGTCTTCATCGTGCGCTCGCGCAGTTCATGCTCGATTTGCATGTAGGCGAACATGGCTATCAAGAGATCTATGCCCCGTACATCGTCTCGGGCGATGCACTGACGGGCACGGGTCAGCTGCCGAAGTTCGAGCCGGACTTGTTCGCGCTCAAGGGCGATCGCGCGCTTTATCTCATTCCGACAGCGGAAGTCCCGGTCACCAATCTCGTGCGCGAGCAGATCATTGCCCCAGAGCAACTGCCGATGCGCTACGTCGCGCACACGCCGTGCTTCAGATCCGAAGCGGGCGCGGCCGGCAAAGACACCCGCGGCATGATTCGTCAGCACCAATTCGACAAGGTCGAGCTCGTGCAGATGGTGAAGCCTTCCGAGTCTTACGCGGCGCTCGAGCAGCTGACCGCGCACGCCGAAGAGGTGCTGAAGCGCCTCGAGTTGCCGTACCGCGTTCTCGCGCTGTGCGCGGGGGACATCGGGTTCGGCAGTGCGAAGACCTACGACCTTGAGGTCTGGTTGCCGGGGCAGGGCAAGTACCGCGAGATTTCTTCATGCAGTAATTGCGAGGCGTTCCAAGCGCGTCGCATGCAGGCCCGCTGGCGCAACCCCGAAACCGGTAAGCCCGAGCCCCTGCACACGCTAAACGGATCGGGTGTCGCCGTTGGCCGTGCCATGGTGGCCGTACTCGAGAACTACCAGAACGCCGATGGGTCCGTCACCGTACCCGCAGCCTTGCGACCGTATATGGGCGGAATCGAAAAACTCCTGCCCTCGGACAAGGCATAATTCATCCCGTCATTCGCTCGACGAGCCGGAGAGGTGGCAGAGCGGTTTAATGCATCGGTCTTGAAAACCGACGTTCCTTCACGGGAACCGTGAGTTCGAATCTCACCCTCTCCGCCAAATGAAATAAAAAAGGGAGCCTTGCGCTCCCTTTTTTATTTCATTGGTGTGAGCAGGGTCTGTGGACGAACTCACCGAGTTCGGCGATTCGGCAGGAATGCCGAATCGGACGCGCGCAGCGCGCCCCGAGCGAGCGCGAGGGGCGAGGGCCATGGATGGCCCGAGTCAATCTCACCCTCTCCGCCATTTCATCGATCGCGAACTTGCTCAGCAAAATTTAGCGCCGCGTGCAAACCCCGTAAAACGCAGCGCTCTTCGATCGGACTCTGGACTGCGGTTCGGCCCAAAACTCCCGAAAACCGGTCTCAGAGCCGCTTCGTCTCGCAACCTCTGGACTTTGTCGGGGTGAGGTTCAGAGGTTCGCCGCGGATTTGACGATCTTGGCTCGAATCCAAGCGGGCCCAGTCCTACCAATCAACGGGTTGCGAGGTCATTTCCCATCCGATAAGCCACCGTATCGATCGTCACACCGTGGAGTTCAATGCGGTTGGCCTGACTGCCGTCAAATACGGCACCGAGAGACTCGGCGACTTTTCGGCTGACGGTGTTTTCGGGATGACAAAGAATCTCGAGCGTCTCTAAGCGAAGTTCGGAGAACGCAAAGTTGGCTGTCTGCCGACTCCGCCGAGAACCTCACCGCTATCACGATTAACGATAGGCATCGGGAATTCACTGCGATGCGACCACACGTTAACGGAGTGGTAAATCCGGTCATCCGTGTCGTTCCGGGAATAGTCGGGTCTGCACCAAGGCAGCCACCTGCTCAGTTCCGTAACGGATTGTCTAACCAGGCGATATAGATCATCGGCATCGGTCTCTCGCCAAGGGCGTATGATCAAGTTCCCGGGATTCATTATGTTGACGATCACCATCTCTTTATGGGGTTAAGTATGCGATTGCTCGTCTCGGCAATGCTGCTCGTCGTTGGAGTTATCCATTTGCTGCCCTTGTCCGGGGTGCTCGGCGGCGCGCGTCTCGTCTCGTTGTATGGCGTTCCGATCGACGATCCAAATATGGAAATACTCATGCGGCACCGTGCCGTGCTCTTTGGGTTACTCGGCGCTTTCCTGATCTATGCCGCCTTTAAGCCGCCATTTCAGGGGATCGCGATATTGGCAGGGCTCATCAGTGTGGCGTCCTTCATGATTCTGGCATGGTCAGTCGGGGGATATAACGCTCAGCTTGCTACCGTGTTCAAGGCAGATGTCGTCGCACTTGTGTGTTTGTTGATCGGGGTCATTGCGTGGTGGCGCGCGACGGCATCGGGGCAGCCCGCATGACGCCAGGCACCTACGTAGTCATTTTTTCAAGCTCGCGCTCCAATCAAGATCAAGAGGGCTATGCGGCGATGGCAAATCACATGGAGCGACTTGCACGCGCGCAACCCGGCTTCATCGAAATGCAGAGCGTTCGTGATCCTGACGGTACAGGCATCACGGTGTGTTACTGGGAAAAACACGCGGTACTCGGATTACCGCGTTACGATCGCTCGCGTTGAGCGAAGTTACGGCAAGCCGGTCGCGTAGTCTGAGCAGCCTATCAGCGGGCGATGATCACCGTTTCTGTTCTGTCGCCATTCGCGTTATCTCGACGATCGCGCGCTCTAGTGTGGCGTCTCGACCTGCGACAGGCGCGACCTCAATGTGAGGCCGCACGGGGCCGAGGTCAGACTCGTCGCCGCTCGCGCGGATGAACATCTTCTGGCTGAACGACACGACGATCCGAGAATTGGGCAGTGCAAAGGGGCCGATGTCGCCCAGCGTGTTCGGTACGCCTCCGGTCGGCTGACCCACAGTGAGCATGAGATCGTAGGTGCGCGCGGCGTCGGCGAGCAGCATGGCACTCGAGAAGGTGCGCTCGCCAATCAGCAGCGCTGTCGGCCCCTCGAAGCTCGGTTTGACTCGAGGCCTACCTGCGACGTTGGTGTCGTAAGTTAAGTCCTCGCCATGCTTGAGCGCGGAGTAATCGGGAAGGAAGAGCGGAAGCGCAAACATGAGCGATCGCCACATCGGCTTCGTTCCCATACGAAACAACTCATCGGACTCCGCACTCCTGCGCCAGACAACACGCGACGCCATGCGGTAGGGACGGTCGTTGATCCGTGCGAGGAGGGCATCGCCGAGCGCGCTACTCCCGCCGCCATTTCCGCGGATATCGACGATCAATCCCGCGGCACCACGCTGCTTGATGGCGGTGATGGCCTGGTCGAGGAACTTGTCCCACTGGCTGCCGAGCGGGCCGCTCATGGTCGGAAACTCGATCAGCGCGACGGGTGCTGAGGTCGGCGTTTCACTGGGTAGCAGCAGGGCGCGGAATGGTGGGCTGTCGAGGAGTACTTCGCGCGGAACTTGTACGCGCGTATTCGCGAGTGCACCTTCTAGCGTAGTTCGCTCGACCTTACGCGCGCCATCGCCTACGCCCTCGACCGTTACCGTACGCCGCGATCCGTCGGGGCGAAGGATCTCGACCTGCGTCGGCGGTGTGATTCCTGCAGCCCAAGCGAGCGTTCGGTATCGCTCGCGAACCTGCGTGTCGCGGTAGCGGGCGGTTTCGTTGGGCACCAGTGCTCGCAGTCGAGCGAGATGATCGGCTGCTGAGACACTTCCGATTCGCATGATGGAGTCGCCCGGCTCAATGATTCGTTCGCCTTCTGCGACGGCAACGACGATCAGCTCGTCGTCCTTTGGCTCCGCTCGAAAGGGCAGCAGTCGTTCGCCACGCGCGAAGGCTGCTTCGAGATCCTCGGAGGGAACACCTTGGGCATAGTGATCAGAGCGGTAAGCGGCCTGCAACTCCATCACGAAGGGAAGGAATTCTCGACGCGTCATCGGTCGGTCGATCGATGCATTTAGTTGCTCTGCGAGACTGCGGATCGATTCCTTCGAAACCCGAAGATAGGGGTTCGGATTGGTCCGCTCGTGCAGCGCGACAATCGCGTCGAGGTCGTCGTGCAGCGCCTGCGGCTCGTGAACCTGTGCGATCTGCGTCGGGGTCGATTTCGGAATCGCCTCGTACGGGTTCTGCACGAATGTCGATCGCGAGCAGCCGCTGGACAAGGCGAGCGCGGCCATAGCGGCGAGGACAGTAAAAGCTTTAAGCAGGTGTATTCGTCTCATGGTGGCTCTTGATGATCACGTAGCGGTGGATCGAATTAGCTTTCGATCTTTAACACGTTGTCATCGGTATCGCGGTCGATACGCTTGTTGTACGGATCTACGCCCGCAAAAATCGGCTTTTCCGCGGTGTAGACGATGATCTCTTGCATGCCATCGCGTAGCACATGACGTTCGAAGCTGAGCACGCTCTTGCGTGTGAAATCGCTTTTGCCCGGCTCGGCAGTGAACAAACCCACCTCGAAATTGCCATCGATAGGCGTTGAAGTTTCTTTTCCCTTGCCATCGACATACATCTTTCGGGCTCGCACCGCGAGGGTCGTTTGCCATCGACCGTCGGCGAGCTTCACCGACTTGGCAGTTTCGAGCTTGAGATCGTAAAGCGTGATGCGCTCGAAGAGATCGGTGATCAGCCGCTCGTGGTCGGGACCGGCCTCTTCGCGTAGGACGCGCAGGAAATCACTCGCATTGGCGTAGGGTGCCGGCTTGAATGCGAATTCCGAGAGGAGTCTGCGTAGCGTTCGATCGACCGCCTCAACACCGACCTCCTCCTTCAGGAGGTACATCGCCAGGCCGCCTTTCTGGTAGTGGATGTAGCCCTGATTTTCGACACGAGCGAGAGGCAGCTCTTCAAGGCGCTCGCTACCACGTCGACGCAGGTAACGATCAAGCTCGTACTTGAGGAATTTACGGATTTGCTCAGGACCGTAAATCTGTTCCATCACTCGCAAAGCGGAATACTGCGCCATCGACTCGACGAGCAGCGTCGCGCCTTGTTGGTAAGAGGGGATGAGCTGATGCGCCCACCACTGGTGCCCGACTTCATGCGCGGTGACGTAGGTCACCATGTCGATGTCATCCGGCGTTTTTCGACCTTGGATAAAGCCGATCGCCTCAGAGTACGGGACGGTGTTCGCGAAGGACTGCGCAAATTGTGCGTAGGCGGGGAACTCTAGGATGCGCAGTTGCTTGAATTGAAACGGACTGAAGTCTCGCGAGAATACGTCGAGTGACGCTTTCATAGCGTTCAGCATGGTGCGGACGTTCTTGTCGTGCGGTGCGTGGTAATAGACGGCGAGATCTACGTCCTTCCAGCGATCTCGGGCAACCGTATAGCGTGCAGACTGTATCGAGAAGAAATTCTGGATGGGCGCGTCGGTACGATAACGCACGATGCGCCGACCCTCCCGCACCACCTCGGACACTCGATATCCGGGGGCGATGGCGAGTTGATCGGCCTCCGTCGAGAGGGTGATGTCGGCCGTTACCCAGTCGCTGTCGCGGCGCAGCATGTTGAAGGCGCGTGCCGAGTCGTCTTCGAGACGCGGGGGTCGGGATTCCGGCGGCAAGCCGCGCTTGCGACGCTCGTTGCGATCTTGAAGATATCCGTCCGGTGTGGGGCCCAGCGTCGGTGCGATCTCGAAGTTATCGAGAAACGTACCGTTACCCACGAGGCGTGTGTCGATGCTGCGATGCCGAAATCCACGGCGTTCGCGTAACAGATCGAAATCGAGTGTCGCGCGAGCGCCGGGTGCGAGCGGTTCCGTGAAACGGAAAATCCGGTAACCAAAGTCTTTCCATTCACGGCTGAGCGTGGCGCCCTGAACGGCCAGTTTTTTCACGTCGATTTCGCGCGGCAGACTGACGTGCACCTCCGGCAGTGGCGCGTTGGTGCGATTTTCTATGACATAACGACCACGGATTTCCGCCCGCAATTGTGTCGGGTAGAGATCGGCGTTCAGGGTCACATCGACAATGCGCGGTTGCGGCAGTTTCTCGAAAGGCGAGACCGTTTTCTCAAAATCGGCTCGTAGATCGCGCTCTTCGTCGGCAGTTCGATATTCATTGAGCACGTTGGTGTTGTAGAGAATCCAGCCGCCGAGACTGGCCATCGATACCACAGCAACAGCGGCAATGGCGCCCGCAGGTCCTTTAAGTCGGCGTGGTAACTGTGCGAGGCGTGTGCGCAGCAGATTGACAGTGCCTCGTCGCCAGAGCGTGCTCGACAGTACCGCAAGCAGGAGGGCGCAGGCGGACCAGTAGGCGCGGAACCACGCGGCATCTGCAGCGAATACGCCTTGTCCATTCATGTCGGAGAGCGGCTCGGGTGTCGAAGCGCTATAGAGATAAAGGGGGTGCTCGAAGCCGAGTGAGCTTGCGGTCGATTGGGCGATGATGAACAGCATCATCACCAGCCATCCCATCGGTTTGGCGGGGACGATGGTTTGAACGAAGACCGCGAGAATTGCCATCAGCGTGACGTCGACCGACGTGGGTAGCACGTACCACAACAGGTAGTTCTGCAGTTCGAAGTTCGTATAGCCCTTGAGCGATTGGATGACGATGGCACCGATGGCACTCACACTCAGCGTGACAAACAGCACGAGGGTGATCGCCAGCATCTTGGGTAGGGCAAATGACCAGTCCGGAGCCGGCGTCGCATCAATGATGTCGTGCATCCGGCGATCGCGGCTGCTCCAGACGAGTTCGCCGGCGTAATAGATGGCAATCAATAGCGGAATGATCGTGAAGGTTCCGCGGAGCGTTTCGATCATCACGCGCGTGACGGGCAGCGTTCCCGTGCCGTAATCCTCGCCTGCAAACCACAGGCTTGAGAACGAGTTGACGCAGCCCACCAGGAGCAGCACGAGAAAGCCGGGGTGACGGAAGGCAGCCACCATGTCGTGCCTGATCAGTGCAACGAGGATCGATAAGTTACGGCGTGATGAGGGGGGTGCAGGTGAGGGTATGGGTTTAGAGGCGACAATGTCAGAAAGCGTATTTCGGGTTACGGCAGTTTCTTTCCGAGCAGGTTTCTTCGAGCGCCCACCCACGCGATAAAGACGCATGGCAAGTGCCAGCACTACGGCGGTGACACCGATCCAGATCAGTCGGTTGTAGAGCAGGGGTCCCTCGAGCGCGGGCATCATGGTGTTGCGCTCTGTGGCCGTCCAATACTTGGTGAGAATGGAAAGTGCGGCGATTCCGAACGGGTCGATCAAGGTCACGAGCGCGTCGTGTCGCGGGTCCCGAAGCAGGCCGAGTGTCACGAGATAGCCGACCAGTAGCACCATGACGCTGACATAGGTCATGGGCAGTGATCGCGTGAAGATGGCGACCGCATATAAGGCGGCCGACATGATTAGAAGCGTTGGGCCACAAAGTGCAAGCCACGCATAGAGATACCACCCGGCATTAAATGGACCCACGGTCTCAGGGTCGAGCCACGGCATGGCAGCACCGACCGCGTTGCCGATCGGTACGCTCGCGAGCACCAACATACCGGTCAGCCAGGCGCCCACGAAGCGACCAATCAAATAATCACTCACGGGGAGTTGAGAGCTGTGAATGATGCTGCCGAATCGGGTTTCGTCATCGCGTACTACGGCGTTCGCCACAAAGGCAGCCGCAACGAAGAGCCCGAACAACGACAAAATCAATGTGGTTTGTGCGATCACGAAGGGCGCATTAACAAGTACGTTTCCGCCCTTGCCGCCGATGGTCAGTTGGTCTGAGGCGGCGGCTCCAAAAGCCAGTAGAAAAAAGACCGCGAACGTCACCCAGAAGGCCGGCGAGCGCAGTTGGTAACGTAATTCGAAGGACGCAACGTGTCGCAACATAACGGCGTCCTCAGGCTGCGCGTCGCGTGTTGGCGAGCGTGGCAAAATAAACGTCTTCGAGACCTGCCGTCGCTACCGCAAACCCTTCACCCGGTGAGGTGTCAGAGAGTACGTGAACGACGGTGCGTCCACCCGAAAGACGCGTCGCGATGACTTCCTTCGCTGCGCGCAGGGGCTCGAGTTCATCGCGCTCAATGATTTTTCGCCAAACACGACCCTGCAAAGCATCGGTGAGTTGTGAAGGCGCCCCATCGGCGACGATGCGTCCACCCGCGAGAATTGCCATACGTGGGCAGAGGTCAGCGACGTCCTCGACGATATGCGTCGAGAGAATCACCACCACGTTTTCACCGATCTCGGCGAGCAGGTTCAAAAATCGATTGCGCTCTTCGGGGTCGAGACCTGCCGTCGGCTCATCGACGATAATGAGTCGCGGATTGCCGAGCAGAGCTTGCGCGATGCCGAAGCGCTGGCGCATGCCACCCGAAAAACCGGCGATGGCCTTGCGTCTGACCTCCCAAAGATTCACCTGCCGCAGCAGTTGTTCGACGGCGTCGCGTCGTTCACCGCGCGCGGCGTAGCCTTTGAGAACAGCGAGGTGTTCGAGCATGTCCCAGGCAGACACGCGGGGGTAAACACCAAAGTCTTGCGGGAGATAACCGAGCACTCGACGGAGTGAGGAAGGATCGGCCAGCACATCGACGCCGTCGAAATGAATGCTGCCGGACGCGGGCGTCTGCAATGTGGCGATGCAGCGCATCAACGTGCTTTTTCCGGCCCCATTTGGTCCGAGTAACCCGAACATTCCGGCGGGAAGGTCGAGCGAGACGCCGTTTAGGGCGTGCGTACCGTTGGGATAGAGGTAGTTGAGATCGCGAATGGTCAGCATGGGCTCACTCCGCTTATTGGTGTGTTAGTTATATATAACACCAATTCACAGGTCAACTACCTCGTGACGGTCGCCTACTCGAACCTTTTCATTGAGCTCCCGTCGAATAGCCGAGTCATTATCAAGCGAGGTTTCGAGTGAAAGCCATTCTTTGGGGTGGGTTTGTCTTGATCGCGCTGCTATGGACGGGCGGGGTGGCCATCGCAATCGAAATTCTCGAGTGGTCGGCCGGGCTGATCGCCTCGGGGGGTCTCTCCGGGCTCACTGATGCAGCCGCCGGCGTACCGATCCCCGGATGGTTGGCGCCGTTCGTCGACCTCGCGGGATGGCGTGACATTCTTTCGGGCGCAGCGGCATGGCTATCCTCCCTGTCGGCCATGTTGCCCTCGCCGAGCCAATCGTTGTCGTGGCTTGTTCCCCTGATCTGGGTGGT
>CAZRFN010000048.1:0-6550 GCA_964599335.1 uncultured Acidibacter sp.
TTCGCGACCCGCTGAGTGCTCGGCTCAAGGATATCCCGGCCATCGTCGGCGTCACGTTTGCGGATAACGCTGAGCGCTCGTTACGCCAACTCTTCGAGCAGGGTGCCGGATTCTTTTCCTTCATGTTTTTGATGTTCTCGCTCGCGATGGCAGCGGGTGTTGCCTTCTCTGCAGCGCGCGTCACCCTCGGCGAACAGGAGCGTGATCTCGCCACACTTCGAGTGCTCGGCTTCAGACGTCGTGAAGCCTCATGGGTGTTACTCGGCGAGCTTGCGGTGCTACTCGCTCTAGCGCTGCCCCTCGGTCTCCTCCTCGGTGCGGCGTTATCCCGCTGGATGATGGAGCAGTTCGAGACCGATCTATTCTCTTTTCCCTTCGTTTTTGATGTCGCGACCTATGCGCGCTCTGCGCTCTTTGTCGTCGCGGCGGTGGTCATTGCGGCATTGTGGGTTCGTCGTGACGTCGATCGACTCGATCTCGTCGGCGTGCTCGAATCGAGGGAGTGAACTTGAATCGCATCATTCAAATAATTCGTCGCCGCTGGATTTATGTCCTCGGCATCGCCGCGCTCTTGGTGCTCGCATTGTTTGCGGTTTTGCCGCAAGCAGTCTCCGTCGAAGTGGCCGTTGTCGATCGCGGTACCGTGCGCGCGAGTCTCGTCGATGAGGGCCGCACGCGTATGCGCGAGGTGTACGTGGTCAGCGCACCGGTGTCGGGTCGTTTATTACGAGTCGCCGTCGAGGCGGGCGATCGCGTTCAAAAAGGGGAGCCGCTCGCCCGTATGACGCGCGGTGCGTCGGGGTTTCTCGACCCGCGCAGCGACGCCGAGGCGAGGGCGATCGTCGCGGCTGCCGAAGCGCGCGAACGCGCCGCGATCGCCGAGCGCGAGCTTGCGGCGATCGAAGACGCTCGTGCCCAAAAACTCGCTGCGGCACGCCTCATCGCCGACTCCGATCGAGACACAGCCCGAGTTCGTCTTCGCGCGGCGCTCGCGACCGAGGCGGCCGCGTCAGCCGAGTTGCGACGGGCGCGCAGTGCCTTGCTCGATGCCGGTCGCGATGGTCCGGCAGGCGTGCTGTCGCTCAATGCGCCCGCATCAGGTACGGTGCTGTCTGTTCCGCAGGAAAGCGAAACCATGATCACGGCGGGTATGCCCGTCGTCGTACTCGGCGATCCCTCGCGTATCGACGTCGTCGCCGACTTCCTCTCCCAAGATGCGGTTCGGATGAAGCCGGGCGATCGCGCATTCATTGAAAATTGGGGTGAGCGGGGCACGACCACCTCGAGCGCCATCGCGGCGGTCGTCGAGCGCATCGAGCCCGTCGCCCGCACCAAGGTGTCCGCGCTGGGTATCGAGGAACAGCGTACGCGGGTGATCCTCAATTTCATTGATCCGCCGCCCGATGCGCTCAAATCACATGAATATAGGGTAGATGCGCGCGTGATCGTCGCCGAAAACCGGGACGCCGTTCGGGTGCCGCTTGGCGCACTGTTCAGGGACGGCGATCGTTGGGCGGTATATGTGATCGAGAGCGGCCGCGCCAGGTTGCGCCCGGTCGAGGTCGGGGTTCAGGACGAACAGTTCCGCGAAATTCGGTCAGGACTCGTTTCGGGTGACGCGGTCGTGCTCTTCCCGGGCAGCGGAGTCGATGACGGCAAAAAAATCGCCGTGTTGCGCTAAAGCAACAAAAATTGCTTGGTGATAAAAAAACGGCTATAAACGTCACAAGTCGGCAACAGACGAAGTTGGTCGAACGGGGTTTTGGGCGCATCGCGAGCGTCCCAAAAACAAGATTTAAAATCGGAGGTCTCAAAGAAATGTATAAGTCGCCAATTGCTCTTGCTGTTTCGGCTGCGATCGCCATGTCGGTTCCTGGGATGCAGTCTGCTGGCGCTCAGGATCTCGAAGAAGTAGTCGTCACGGGTTCGCGCATCAAGCGCGAGAACATCGAGACGGCCGCTCTCCCTGTCACGGTCATCACCCGTGTGGAACTCGAGGCGAGCGGTGAAACGTCCGTCGCGGACTACATCCGCGACTTGCCCTTCAACTCGTTCGGCTCGGCCCGTCAGCAGTCGGGTAGTTCGGCCCAGTCCTTCGCGGGCATCAGCCTGCGCGGTCTCGGCGAAGGCCGCACCCTGATTCTCATCGACGGTCGTCGTGCTCCGGTCGCGCCGAACGTCGGTAGCGCCCAGGACCTCAACAGCATCCCGCTCGCCGCGGTCGAGCGTATCGAGGTCATCACGAACGGCGCCTCGGCAATTTACGGTTCCGACGCCATCGGCGGTGTGGTGAACATCATCACGCGTCGAGACTTCTCGGGTGTGCAGGTCATGGTGGGCGGAAGCGACCCTGAGCGTGAAGGCGGTGAGACCGAAGAAGGCTCGCTGATCTTTGGTGCCTCGGGTGACCGTGGCTCGCTGCTCGCGGGTATCTCTTACAACCACCGCGACATCATTTTCCAGCGCGACCGTGACTACTCATTCTCGGACAGCTCGATCTCGTCGTTCTCGAACGAGTTCTACAACGCGGCGGCAGCTCCGGGAACCCTTTACGGTTTCCGCGCGACTTCGCGTCACATCAACCCGACCTTCGGTTCGGCGGTCCCAGGTGGCTGTGAAGGCCGCGGTTTCGTCAAGACTGGTTCGGGAGCGTCCTCACGCTGCTTCTACAACTATTCGCTCGAGGGTGCGTACGAAGCCGAGGTCGGCAACACGGCCCTCTTCGCTCGCGGTCAGTACGACCTGAACGACGATTGGACCACCTACCTCAGCACGTCCATCTCGCGCGTCGAGTCCTTCGGCCGATACGCGCCGGTGCCGTCGTCGCCCTGGCCGGGTGGCTCGATCTTCCTGCCGTCGAACTCGCCGAACCATCCGGCGAACAAGTTCCCGACGGCCGGTTATCCGACCACGCCGCTCTTCATGCGTCACCGTTTCGCGGCCCTCGGTAACCGCGACACGTTCACGGACGGCAACAACTACCTCATCGACTGGGGTGTGGACGGCAAGTTCGGTAACTTCGACATCAACGCCGGTGTCCGTCGTTCCGATGCGCAGTATTACGAGTTCGGCCGCAACTACGTGGTGGGCGGTCTCGCTCAGCAGCAGATCTCGAGCGGTGCGTACAACATCTACAACCCGTTCGGCAACCCGCGCTCGATCCTCGACTCGATGATCGCGACCATCAACCGTGACGCGAAGTTCCTGTCCAAGGAAATCTACGCCACGGCATCGACCGACCTCTTCGAACTGCCGGGTGGCACGGCGGGCATCGCCTTCGGTGGCGAGTACCGCAAAGAGACCTACCAGGACATCTACGACACGCTGCAGTCCTCCGGTCAGATCGTCGGCTCGGCGGGTAACTCTGCCTTCGGTGGACGTCAGGCCAAGGCCGCGTACGTCGAAGTATCGCTGCCGATCGTCAAGAGCCTCGAGGCCAACATCGCGGCTCGCTGGGACGAATACAGCGACTACGGTGATGACGTCTCGCCGCAGGTTGCCTTGCGCTGGACCCCGCTCGAGAGCGTGACGGTGCGCGCGAGCTACGGCGAGGGTTTCCGCGCTCCGACGCTCGACATCCTCTCGGCTCAGCCTTCGTTCAGCGCTTCGGGCGTTGCTGATCCGCGTACCTGTCAGGCCTTCGGTCTCGCGCCGACGTGCACCACGCAGGTCACGACCTACTCCATCGCCAACCCGAACCTCGAGTCCGAGCAGTCGGAGCAGTTCGGCTTCGGTGTGGTGTGGGATCCGCTTGAGTGGCTCCGCGTCAAGACGGACTACTGGAACATCAAGCTCACCAACCAGGTGTCCTTCGTGGACATCGGCACGATCATCGCGTGCCTTGAGCGCGGTACCGGAATCTGCCCGTCGGGTCTCAGCATCCTGCCCGCCAACGTTGATCCGCCGGTCGTCGCGAACGGCCTCGGATTCGTTCGCGCGCCGGCTGGGGAAATCCTCTACGGTCAGACGGGTTATGCCAACCTCGGCTTCACCGAGACGGACGGCGTCGACCTCAATATTCGTGCGTCGTACGACTTCGGCAGCTGGGGCAAGCTCGCGAGTGAGTTGCTGCTCAGCCGCACGCTCAACTACTCGGGCTCGTCGGGCGTCAACACCGTCGATAACGTCGGTGTGCCGGAAGAGCGCGGTATCCTGTCGAATACGTGGACGTACGGTGACTTCTCGTTCACTTGGAACATGAACTACATCGCCTCGACCCGTTCGACCCAGGCCGACTACATCGACTCGTTCGGTCCTGACTACGACTACGGCTACGCCCTGCGCTTGCCGTCGTGGGTGACCCATGACGTGCAGCTCAACTGGAACGCGCCGTGGAACGGTCGTCTGACCCTCGGTGCGACCAACGTGACCGATAAGGATCCGGTGCAGGATCCGTTCGATCCGACCGGTCAGGGTTACGATCAGAGCCTCTACAATGGTTATGGCCGGGTGGTCTACTTCCGCCTGCTCCAGAACTTCTAATAGGCTCGAGTGCCAGTCGAAGAAGGGGGGCGAAAGCCCCCCTTCTTTTTTGGAGGACGTCCTTGATCAGCGATCGCGACACATCGACCGACGACTCGAGCCAACTGGCACGTCGCCGTCTGGCCTGGACCCGATTCTGGGGTCAAGGTCCCCTGCATTCGCTAGGCACGTCGTTCGCCGGCAATTACGCCGATGCGATCGGTACCTTCTGGCAGGGGGAGTTCGCCGCCTGCGGCCCGCGCGACTCCATCCTCGATATCGGATGCGGCAATGGTCCGCTCGCGAAAATTTTGATCGACCTGTACCCCGAAGAGGGTCCGGAGTGGACGGGCATCGACCTGTCGAACCCTCGGCCGACGTGGATCGCGCAGCTCGCCGAGTCCGCGGCGAAGCGCGTACAGTTTCGCGGTGGGGTGCTCGCCGAGGAGCTGCCGTTCGAGGCGTCGAGTTTCGATCTCGTCGTGAGTCAATTCGGCATCGAGTATTCGGACCTCGCTCGTAGCCAGCCAGAGGTGATGCGCGTCCTGAAGCCGACCGGCCGATTGGCTCTCGTCGTCCATCACGCGCAGTCCTTGCCGGTCTATGTCTCGCGGCAGGAATTGTGTCATCTCGAGTTTTTGAGTCGCAGCGATTTCCTCGAAAGCGCAGCGACGATGATTCCGTATTTCGCGCTGTTGAACGACGTCGAGGCGCGAGCGCGCCTTCAGTCGGATCCGCAGGCGACCGAGGCGCGCCAAAGATTCGATGCCGCGCAAGGCGAGATTCAAAAACGCGTGGCGAGTGAACCGATCCCCGATCTACTCACCGACGTGCAGATTTTCGTGCAGGACTGTTTTCGCGCTGCGGTGTCCGCGGGCGCGCCTCCGGCGCTCGATCGCTTGTCAGGCTATCGCACCCTGCTCGAAGACTCGCGTTTGCGTCTCGAGGATCTCGTGCGCAGTGCACTCGACGAACCAGGCGTTCTCGCCTTGCAGGAGCGTTTCAAATCGGCGAAAGGCCGCGCCGCACGCAGCTCGCTCAACGCGCTCAGTGTCAACGACCAGGTGTTCGGTTGGGCGCTGCGAGTTTCCTGATCAGGTTGGAGGTCTGATGTCCTCGGACCATTGGGATCAATTTCTGCAGACCGGCGCGATCGCGTCCTGTCCGACCAATGCGGAGGGGACTTACGATCTCGAGCTCGAGCAGGGCTGGCGATCGTTTTTCTCGGCGCTTGCTGAGGGCGCGGTCATCCTCGACGTGGGCACGGGCAATGGCCCCATCTTGCTCATCGCGAAAAACGTATCGGAGTCCACCGATCGGAAATTCCGACTGCATGGTGCAGATCGCGCAGCCATCGATCCGCCGCGACACGTGCCAGGCGGCGTTGAGCGATATTCGGGGATCACGTTTCATGCTCGCATGCCGACCGAGACGCTCACGTTCCCGAGCGAACATTTCGATGCCGTCACGGGACAGTTCGCCTTGGAGTACGGTGAGCCCGCCCGAAGCATTGCCGAGGTGGCGCGAGTCTTGAAGCCTTCGGGCGCTGCGCGCTTCGTGGTGCATCACGAGCACTCGGTCGTCGTCGAGACTGCGCGTCAATCGACGACCCATGCAAAATGGATTCTCGAAGAGCTCGAGGTCTTCGAGAAGCTCGAGCGTTTCGTGCACATGGAGCGGATCAAGTCTGCCGCGATCGATCGGGCATTCGCCAAGCTCGAAGAGGCGGGTAGGGCGATGACCGAAGAGTTGCGTCGCGTCCCGGAGAGCCATGTCCTCAACGTCACCGTCGCGGCCGTCCAGAATCTGCTCGATCTACGCCAGCGCGCCTCGCCCCAGTTCGTCGGCGCCGAAATCGACGCCAAGCGACGTTCGCTGCGCGCTGCAGTGGTGCGAATGCAAGATCTGTTGGCCCATGCGTGCTCGCTCGAGAAGGTTGCAGCGCTGGAGTCGATGGCCTCGAAGGCGGGCCTTGCCGTGGTGCCCCGAGAGGAGCAGCGTCACGACGGCAATCTCGTCGGCTGGATTTTGCTCTGGAAAAAGAGCGGTTAGTTGTTGACCGGCACCTGATCGGGCACGGCGCCGGCCA
>CAZRFN010000048.1:6560-12814 GCA_964599335.1 uncultured Acidibacter sp.
CCAGTTTGAACTTGGCGTTGAAAGCGATGGTGAGGCGCTCGCCGTCCGCGTTGTAGGGCCGAACTTCGTGCAGGAGCCAAGAGGGGAACAGCAGCAACTGTCCGGGCTTGAGCTTGATCTCGCGGGGGCCGTAGTTGTATCCGCCCATCATGCGCACGACGGCCATGTCGATGAACATGGTGCTCATCGCAAACGGGTTGAGGAAACTGAGTACGCCGTTGCCGGCCTCGTCGGCGGCTTCTTGCCCCGGATCGACGCAATAGATTCCCGACCAGCTGTGCAGCGCGTGGTTATGCATGGGGAAATAACCCCCGCGTCGCGTGACGTGAAACCAGGACTCAACGCCGATATGCAGATTCTTGAGCATGTCGACGGTGTAGCCGTTGAGTTGTCCGATGGCCTGGTAGAGCTGCTGGTAGCAGAACACGCGCAACTCCTGAACCGCCGCATTCTCGGCGGCGAAAAGCTGGAAGTGGCTCTCGAAGAGTTGCTTGCTGCGATTGACCATGGGCTGCCGATTTGCGCGCTCCTCGCCCTTGGCTTCTTCGGCGAGGATGTACTCCCGAAGACGCGCGTTGAGCGGCGCGGGATCGGGGTGGATGACCGAGGCGAGCGGAACGGCGAAAAACGGTTCGATGCTAAGATTGGTCGTCGTCATCTTTTTGCTCAGGCGAAAGGGCGAACGTCCGGCAGCTTAACCGCTCCTCCGCCGGGCAACAACCGGGGAACTCGATCATGCAAAAAGACGCTGGATCACAGTCTGCGCATCGCGATGCGGCCTTCGACTGCCTGCAGCGGCGTGACTTCCCAAAATCGGAACTCCTCTTCAAAGAATTGATCGCGGAAGGTTCTGTCGATCCTCAGGACCGATTCGGTCTCTCGATGGCGCTGTACGAGCAGGGTCGATTCGAGGAGTGCCGTGAGCCTCTCGCCGAGGCCTGTCGACTCGAGCCGAACTTCGTCCATGCCTGGCTTTATCTCGGCGTGGTGAACGAGCGATTGGGTTTGCGATCTCCTGCCGCGGGCGCTTATCTGCGCGCAGACCGACTGATGAGTGGCACCCCGCCGGCGAGCATCCCACCCGACGTTCGAAATCTATTGACGCACGGTGCTCGTTTTTTGGGTGGCGAGGTTTTCGGTGCGCTGTCGGCCGAGCTGACTTCCGTTGCGCGCAAGCACGGCGAAGCGTCGATCGCGCGTCTTTATCATGCTGCGGAGATGTTCTCCGGCATTAAGCCTCTGCGTTACGAGCATCCGCGCTGGCGTCCGGGTCTTTTTTATGTGCCCGGTATGACACCGCGACAGTTTTTCGAACGCGAGGAGTTTTCCTGGATCAACGCCGTCGAGCGTCAAACGGGCGTCATTCGCGAGGAGTTGCGGTCGGCGCTCTCCGACAAGAAAGGCTTCAAACCCTATGTGCAGTACGCCGAAGGTTCCGAAGAGGCGCGCATTTGGAGTACGTTGAACGGCTCGACCGATTGGTCCACGTTGCATTTGGCACGACACGGCAAGTTCGAGGAAGAGGCCTGTGCGCGCTGCCCCAAAACACTCGAAACCTTGACGGCAATTCCCGATCTGCATGACGTGCCGGGGTACGGACCCGAGATCATGTTCTCGGTGCTGCAACCGAAGACCCTCATCCCGGCGCATCGCGGTAGTGTCAACGGACGATTGGTCGTGCATCTTCCGTTGGTGGTGCCGCCCAACTGTGGCTATTTGCGTGTCGGTGATGAGAAGCGCAGTTGGGAGGAGGGGAAGTTGATGATGTTCGACGACACCTTCGATCACGAGGCCTGGAACGGCAGCGAGCACACCCGGGTCGTGCTGATTTTCGACGTCTGGAATCCGGAGTTATCCATCGCCGAGCGCGACGCCTTCCGAGCTGTCTTGTTCAGAGCAGCCGAGTTCGAAAAAGAGCTGCTCAATTCTTGAATTGTTTTTGGAGGTAAAGCGGATGTGGTATTCGACTTTAATGCGTATCGCTGTGCTGGGTCTCGCGTACGTGCTGTTGCCGCTCGATGTCGTGGCGCAACCGGCATCCTCCACGATTCCGCCTGAGGTCTATCGCGCTGCGGGACTCGATAAGTTGACCGACGCGGAGCGCAAGGCGCTCATCGATTGGATCAACGCCGGCGCGCCGATGACGGCGTCGAGAACTCCCGCCGTTCCTGCAGCGCCGGTCAGCCCGCGCGCGCCGATGGTCGCCGCCACACCGGCTCCGGCCGCGGCACCGACGCCAACCGTGGCATCGGTTCCAACTGCGGCACCGGCCCCCGCCGCTCTACCGGCTCCGCTGACACCGCTCTCCGAGGAGAGCGAGATCAACACGCGCATCCTTCCTCCTTTTACGGGTTGGACGGGTCGCACGATCTTCACCATGGAAAACGGGCAGGTCTGGCAGCAGCGTATGGACGGAAACTACACGTTCAAAGGCACCGACACGCGCGTGGTCATCACCCGCGGAGCCTTCGGGCTCGATCGAATGAGGCTTGTCGAAAGCGGTCGTTGGATCGGCGTGAAGCGAGTCAGGTAAATGCTTGAATGAGCGGCGCGAGATGCCGCTCGTAGGGCTTCCAGATTTTGCCGCGATCCTTGCGGATGCCGTCGCGCATCATGACGCTACTCGCGGTCGCCACGGCGCCCGTGCGCGTTTCGAGCTGGATCATTCCCGGCTCGAAATCGAGTCCGACGAACTCGGCCATCTGTCGCGCCATCGATTCGGGTTCACGAACTAGATCGTCGTAGCGCACATCCATGATGCGTCCTGGCAGACGCGCATGCCACGACGACATGAGCTCGCGATACCGATGATGATGCGCGATGAAATCCTGCTGCGCATAAGAATAAGGCGCGGCGTGGGAGAACAGCGTTCGAAGGCTCGAAAACCCGACGTCGATAGGGTCGCGGACGAGATGGATGAATCGACTCTCTGGAAGCGCGCGGGCGATGAAACCCACATTGAAATAATTGGAGGGCAGCTTGTCGGTGACGTAGGGCTTTCCGGCGGCGCGCCACGACATTCCCCTCAGATAGTACTCGCCGAGCGCCGCGTAGTCGAGCTCGCGCCGTCGCCCGACCACTCTCGTGTCGAGCTCGTGCCGAAAATGCAGCGCGCTGACGCGACGGAGCTGGGCGCGAAGATCGTAGGTCTCGCCGCCACTCGCCACCTTCGAATGGCCTGCCAGAATCTGCTCGACGAGCGTCGTACCCGAGCGGTGCAATCCGATCACGAAAATCGCCCGCAGGTCTGTCGAGGTGTGCCCCGCGCGATCGGTGTTCCAATCCTCAGCCTCTCTCAGCGCGTCAAAAATTTCGTTCTGCTTTTCGATCAGCGATAGGGCTTTGGGTCGTTTTGCGTCGCAGGCTGCTGCGAGCGCGCTCCACGAGGCGTCGGCATCGCCCTGATCATGAAGTTCGTTGTGCAGCGCGTAGGCGAGCCAGGCGCGATCTTCGGGAGATTGTGAGGCGGCAAGGAGAGGCTTCAGGCGATCGATCCGATGGCCCGCGCCGGGTTGACGAAGGCGCGAGAGCAGCCAGTATGAACTTGGATCATCGGGCAGCAGCGTCAAGCATTGCCGACAAAGTTCCGCCGCCTCCTGATGCTCGCCGAAAAAGGTCTTGAGCGTCGCGAGGCTGTAGAGACCGGGCTGGAACTTCGCATCGCGGGCAACGGCCGCCTCGGCGAAGGTGAGGGCGGCATCGAAGGCGCCGACGCTCATCAAGAGTTGCGACACGCGGCTCAGGGACATCGCCGAGTCCCACTGGCGTGGCGGAATCTGTCGACTGATCTCGATCATCAACCCGGACTCGCTTAGTCGGGCCAAGACCTGCAGCAGCTTGAGAGCGGTACGCGGTCCGTCCAGGTTCGATGAGAGCGCCTTGCCGACGAACCCTCTCGCGCTGTCGTTGTGCTCGCGTCCCATCTCGACATCGGCCGCGAGCAGCAAGCCCATCGTGTCCTCGAAGTTCTTCGAGAGCACAGGACGAATGACCCCGGCAGCCGCCTCGATCTCGCCTTGGGAGATTAGGCGTTCTGCCTTGTCGATATCGCTCTCGAGCATGTCGCTAGCGGATCGTCAGGGCGTCGCGTTTCGAGGTGCGAGATGTCGATCGAGGAAATCGAGCATCTTCGTGTAGAGCTCGACATTGTTCTCCGGAATCTGGAAGCCGTGACCTTCTTTGGGCTTCACGAGGACCAGCTCCGGCTTCTTTCCCGATTTTTTCATCTGACTCATCAGGAACTCCATCTGCTCGATGGGCACTCGCTGATCTTTGGCGCCATGAACGAGCATGACGGGAATGTTGATCTTGTCGATGTTGAATGCAGGGGACTGGGTCTTCTGCTCGTCCTCGCTTTCCGGGAGTACGCGCTTCAAAAAATTACGTCCTGCGGCAGATCTCGGGATATCCCCTTTCTCGAACATCATGGGGAGGCTGTAGACCCCCACGTAGCCGATGGCGCAGCGATAGAGACTTTGTTCGCGCACCGGGCTCATCAGGGCGGCATAGCCGCCGTAGCTGCCGCCATAGATGCACACACGGTCTTGGTCGGCGACACCTTGTTCGACGGCCCAGCGGACGCCGTCCGTCAGATCGTCCTGCATGGTCGTGCCCCAGCGCCGATATCCGGCACGCTCGAAGGCCTGGCCATAGCCGCCGGACCCGCGGAAGTTGATCTGCAGTACGGCGTAGCCTCGGGTGGCGAGGGCTTGAACCTCCGGATCGAAGCCCCAGCTGTCGCGGGGGCCGTGGGGTCCGCCGTGAACCAGCACCACCATCGGTAAGCGGCCCTGAGCGCCACGCGGAGTCGTGAGGTAACCGTGCAGCGCCAGACCGTCGCGCGCCTTGAAGCTGATGGGCCGCGAAGTCGCCATGGACTCTGGCGACAACCAAGGCCGCGAGGACAGCAGGAACGTCGCGGTGCCTTTCTGGAGATCGAAGAGATAGTACGCGCCCGGATCGGTGTCGTTGAAGGCACGGAAGATTCTCAAGCGGCCATCACTCGAAGAATTTCCGAAGGCCAAAGAGTGCTTCGGGAAAGCCTTGATGAGTCCCGCGATCGCACGACCCTCCGGATGAGTCGTATTGATCACGTCGACGGTGTAGCGATCAGGTTGATACTCGACGGCGAGCATATGCCGCTCGTCACCGCTCATGATTTGCTCGGTGGGATCCGAGATGGCGTTTTCACTCACGACCTCGGTCGCACCGGTTTGCGGGTCTTTGAGGATGACTTTTCTCGGTGCGCCTTTTTCGCTGCTCATCATGAACACGCGACGATTGTCGGCGTCGAAGGCGATCGGCATCAGGAAATCATCGCCACCGAGCTCCATCTCGCTGAGCGTGATCCAGTTATCGCCCTGTCTTTGCAGAGTACGGAGCACATTATTTTTGACTCGGCCGATGGCGTAGCGAACCTGCTCGTTATGGTCGAGAAGGAAGCTACCGAACTCGAGCGGTGCCGAGGCCACGGTATTTGCCCGTCCATCTCGTGTGTCGAGCTTGAACAGGAAGGCTTGCTCGATCGAGCGCTGCGCCCAAAGGACGTTCGGGTCGTCTTTGGTTCGACCCAAAATCTGGTAGGTATTGCCGTTCGGTATTTCGATGCGCTTGGAGCCGTCGATGTCCGAGGCATAGAGGTCGG
This sequence comes from uncultured Acidibacter sp., assembly GCA_964599335.1. GTDB lineage: Bacteria > Pseudomonadota > Gammaproteobacteria > Steroidobacterales > Steroidobacteraceae > UBA964. Next base: position 12,205 of record CAZRFN010000048.1, read on the forward strand.
GGGTGGGTTGACGGGAGTCGAGACTGCCTTTCTTCTCGGAGACGCCGAAGAGAATGCGTTGGTTGTTGACCCAATAGACATTGCCGATGTGCTGCGTGGCGCCAAAGTCCCAACGCGAGAGCGGCTTTTTGGTGCCGATCTTGAGCACGACGAGCACCGTCCGGTCGCCCTCGGGCATTGTTACGGCAATGTGCTGCCCGTCGGGCGAGAGGGTGACTTGCCGGAACTCCGGCTCTCGGAAAAGCGCCTCGAGGGCGATCGGTGTCGAAGGTGCCGGCGTCGGCTGCGCGTCTGCAGCGGATGCGAGCAAAGAGACGGCAACGATCGCGAATCTGATCCAGCTTTTCACTTGAGCCTCCTCAAATAAAGATTCCAGAAATTTACCGCACCAGCGGTTTGTACCGAATGCGGTGCGGCTGATTGGCATCTTCGCCGCGTCGCTTACGGTAGTCCTCGACATACTCCTGATAGTTCCCCTCGAACCACACGACTTCCGAGTTGCCCTCGAAGGCAAGGATGTGGGTTGCGATGCGATCGAGGAACCAACGATCGTGCGAGATCACGACGGCGCAGCCGGGGTAGGCGAGCAGGCCTTCCTCGAGTGCGCGCA
>CAZRFN010000049.1:0-7433 GCA_964599335.1 uncultured Acidibacter sp.
TCGACGAGGTCATGGCCAATAATCCAGGCCAGCTCGCCGACTATCGCTCGGGCAAAGACAAACTCTTCGGCTTCTTCGTCGGTCAGGTCATGAAAGCGACCGGCGGCAAGGCCAATCCGGCGCAGCTCAACGACCTGTTGCGCAAAAAGCTTTCGGGCTGATGCAGGACACGCGCGACCGCGACGGATCTTCTGGCGAGCACCGGGTCATCGACCTCGTGCAGCGCTTCGTGGTCGAGCAGCAGTCGGTGCGCGGCCAGTTCGTACGACTCGGCCCTGCTTGGCTCGCACTGCGCGAGCACGCGGACTACCCCGAGCCCGTAAGGCACTTGCTGGGCGAGGCGGTGTCAGCCGCGGTGCTGCTCGCCTCTACGCTCAAGTTCGAAGGCGAACTCACTTTGCAGTTGCAGGGTAATGGTGGCGTTCGACTGCTCGTCGCTCAGTGCACTCACGACTTTCGTGTGCGGGGTGTCGCGCGCTTCGACCGCGAACGTATCGCGGACGACGCCGATTTCGCGAGTCTTGCTGGTGAGGGCACGATCGTGGTCACCATCGAAACGGGTAAGAACGCCTCGCGTTATCAGGGCATCGTGCCGATCGGCGGCGGATCTCTCGCCGCCTCGCTCGAACATTACTTTGAAACCTCTGAGCAGTTGCCGACGCGGGTCGTGCTCGGCGCCGATGACTTCGGCACCGCGGGCGTACTCGTGCAGCGCATGCCAGGGCAGGGTGGACTCGCGGGCGAGGGCGTCGCGCTCGAAGCCGAAGCAGACCGAACGTTCGCAGCGGCCTGTGACGCGATTTCGGGCGTACACCGCGACGAACTCTTGGTGCGACCCGCGGCCGAGCTCATGCGGCGAACGTTCGCAGGACTCGATCTTCGCATTCACGGATCGCAGGCCGTGATCTTTCGCTGCCGATGCAGCGCCGAGCGCGTCGAGGGCATGCTGCGCTCGCTGGGCGCCTCCGAAGTGGAGGCGATCGTGGCCGAGCGTGGGCAGGTGACCGTGACCTGCGAGTTCTGCCATAAGCCTTGGGGGTTCGATGCGGTCGACGTATCGCGCCTATTCGGGGCAGCCGCCGATCAGCCCCCGGGTTCCAGCGCCGTCAACTGATTGTCGCGCGGGCGACCTCAGCCGAGGTGTTCGCGCGCGAGATAATTCTCGCTCTGCATTTCGATCAGGCGACTCGCTGTACGCTCGAATTCGAATCGCAAGCGTTCGCCCTGATAAAGATCGAGCGGTGCTGCCGCGGCAGAGATCACGAGTTTGACGCGCCTGTCGTAGAACTCGTCGATGAGTGCGATGAACCGACGAGCGGCATCTTCGCTTTCGCGTGTGAATACCGGCACGTTCGATAGGAGCACCGACTGATACTCGCGGGCGATGCCGACATAGTCATCCTGACTGCGCGGCCCATCGCACAGCGCGTCGAAGTCGAACCACACCACGTTTTCGCTGTGTCGGCGGACAGGAATCGGCCGCCCCTCGATCTCGAGGCTGCCGCCCGAGTGTCCTGCGCCGTCTGCGAGATCCGCGAAAATCTCGCTCAGCGCTTGATCGACGTGTGTCGCATCGCTCTGCAGATAGATCGGCGCGCGAGTAAGTTGGCGTAATCGGTAGTCCGTCCCCCCGTCGACGCACACCACTTCGCAATGCCGCTCGATGAGCGCGATTGCCGGCAGAAAGCGTTGGCGCTGCAAGCCATTCTTGTAGAGCCCCGAGGGCGGCACGTTCGACGTAAACACCAACGTGACGCCGCGATCGACGAGATGCGTGAAAAGCCCTGCGAGCAGCATGGCGTCGGCGATGTCGCTCACGAAGAGCTCATCGAGACAGAGGAGTCGTGTGCGAGCGGCGATGTCCGAGGCGACGGCAGCCAAGGGGTCGACTTCATCACGATGCGCTCGAAGCCCCTCGTGCACGCCCTGCATGAAGCGATGAAAGTGGCTGCGGCGCTTGGAATCGGAAGGCGCACTCTCGAAGAAAAGATCCATGATCCAGGTCTTACCGCGACCCACGCTGCCCCAGAGATAGACGCCTCGAGGTGCGGCGACCGGCTCCGCGGTCATCCAGCGACGAATCATTTTTTTGAGCGTCGGCTCTGTCTGGTGTGAGGCGAGTTCGAGGCGCAGTCGTTCGAGGTGCACGATCGCAGCGTCTTGTGCGGGGTCTGCCGAAAAACCACTGGATGCGAGAGCCGATCGATAGCGCTCTTGGAGAGAGGGCGAATCCGGACTCACGTTTGGAGCTCCGGAAGATTCTTGAAGTACTCGAGGGCGCCAGGATTCGCGAGCGCATCGGTGTTGGTGACCGGCTGCCCGTGAACGATCTTGCGCACCGCGAGTTCGACGATCTTGCCGCTGAGGGTGCGCGGAATGTCCGGTACCGCGATGATGCGTGCGGGCACGTGCCGCGGCGACGTGTTCGAGCGGATGACCTCGCGAATGCGCTGACGCAGCGAGTCATCGAGGGTCACGCCTTCGCGCAAGCGTACGAACAGCACGACCCGTACGTCGCTCTGCCAGTCTTGGCCGATGCACAACGACTCGAGTACGTCAGGTAGTGTCTCGACTTGCCGATAAATCTCTGCCGTGCCGATGCGGACGCCGCCTGGGTTCAGCACGGCATCCGATCGACCGAGAATGACGAAGCCGTCGTGGGCGGTGCGCATCGCATAGTCGCCGTGATGCCAGATTCCCGGGAAACGTTCGAAGTACGCTTTGCGATAGCGACTACCGTCCTCGTCGCCCCAGAACCCGATCGGCATCGAGGGGAAACTACGACGACAGACGAGCTCGCCTTTTTCGCCAGGGGGTAGTGAAGCGCCGCGTTCGTCGACGATGTCGACTGCCATGCCGAGTCCCGCGCATTGCAGCTCACCCCGATAGACCGGAGCCGTCGGGTTGCCGATGCAAAAACTCGAGATGATGTCGGTGCCACCGGAGATCGAGGCGAGATGAAGATCGGGTTTGATCTCTCGATAGACGAAGTCGAATTGCTCGGGCGCGAGCGGAGCGCCCGTCGAGATCAGCGTGCGCAGCGCCGGCAGCGCGACCCGCTCGCGCGGGCGATAACCGGCTTTGTCGAGTGCAGCGAGAAATTTCGGGCTGGTGCCGAAGATGCTCACGTGTTCTTCCTCGGCCATGCGCCATAGCACACCCTCATCGGGATGCAGCGGCGAACCGTCGTAGAGCACGAGCGTCGCGCCGACGGCGAGTCCGCTCACGAGCCAGTTCCACATCATCCATCCGCAAGTCGTGAAGAAGAACAATCGATCCTGCCGACGCAGATCGACGTGTAGTTCGTGCTCCTTCAAGTGCTGCAAGAGTGTTCCGCCAGCGCCGTGCACGATGCACTTGGGTTTGCCCGTCGTGCCCGAGGAATACATCACGAAGAGCGGATGCTCGAAGGGTAGGCGCGCGAAGATGGCTTTCGCACCCGGCGTACCGAAGCGCGACCAAAGATGAACGCTGGCCGAAGACCACTGAGCAAGATCGGGCGTATTCGACACATAGGGCACCACGATCACCGTGGTGACCGAGGGTAGTTCGGCGAGCACGCTGCGGATCGGGCTCAAAGAATCGATGGTTTTTCCGGCGTAAAAATAACCGTCGGCCGTGATCAACACCTTCGGAGCGATTTGTCCAAAGCGATCGAGTACACCGGCGATGCCGAAGTCAGGTGAGCACGAGGACCACGTGGCGCCGACACTCGTTGCAGCGAGCATGGCGATCACGGTCTCCGGCAGGTTGGGCATGAATCCTGCGACGCGATCGCCCGGCTTCACGCCCGCATCACGTAAGCCAGCTGCGATGCGACCGACCTCGGCATGGAGTTGTTTGTACGAAAGCGCTCGTCGCTGGCCGCGTTCGTTCGTCGCGAGTAGAGCCGGATGATCGTCGTGAAAGCGAAGCAGGTTCTCGGCAAAGTTGAGGCGAGCGCCCGGAAACCAGTGTGCGCCCGGCATCTTGTCGCCCTCGACGAGCACGGGGGCGTCCGCCCACTCCGCGCGAACGTCGGCAAAGTGGGCGAGTTCGAACCAGAAGGCGTCAGGCTGCTCGATCGACCACCGATGTAGCGACGAATAACCGTCGAACTGCAGACCACGACGCGCGGCGAGGCACTCGACGAAGCGCGTGAGATTCGCCTCTTCGCGTCGCACCGTATCGGGACTCCACATAACGTGTTCGGTCATGGTCGATGCGAACTCGCGGCAGCGCGACGGCGTGAGCGTCAGAGCGACTGGTAGATCGGTCCCGAGCCGCCCTCGGGCGTCGTCCAGTCGATGATCTGGTACGGATCTTTGATGTCGCAGGCTTTGCAGTGCACACAGTTGGCCGAATTGATCTGCAAACGTTTGCCGCCTGCGCCATCGTCCACCATTTCATAGACATTGGCGGGGCAGAAATTTTGACAGGGGTTGCCGAACTCTTGCGCGCAGCGCGTGACGCAGAGGTTCGGGTCACGCACCTTCAGATGGATCGGCTGATTTTCTTCGTGCGAGTTGTTGGCAAAGAACACCGAAGCGAGACGGTCGCGCGGAGCGAGCGTGCGCTCGACCCACCCGCGATCGGGCGAGTCGAATTCGTCGAGTCGCTGCGTCTCGGCGTAAGCAGCCGTATTGCGCAGCGTCCACGGCGTGCGACCGCCGGTGAGGGTTTCGAGTGCGCCGTTGGCCATGGCGAACCACAGTCCACGCTTGAACCCCGGCTTGATGTTGCGAACCGACTTGAGCTCGAGGCCGCCTTCGGAGGCGCGAAAGCGCGCATCGAAACCGGCTGTGGCGCAATCGTGTTCGGCGAGGTGCTCTGCGGCGAGCATGCCGCAGCGAATGGCCTGATGAATGCCTTTGATCTTCGCGACGTTGAGCGTACCTGCGGCGTCGCCGATGAGCAGGGCACCCGGCATGTCGAGTTTGGGCAGCGACTGCCAGCCTCCCGCAGCGATGGTGCGCGCACCGGCGGCGACGATCTCGCCGCCCTCGAGCAAGGCTTTGATGCTCGGGTGATGCTTGAACTGCTGGAACGCCTCGAATGGCTTGAGACGCGGATCGCGATAATCGAGACCCACAACGTAGCCGACATACACCCGGTTGTTATCGAGGTGATAGAGGAAGCTGCCGCCATAGGTCTTCGAGTCGAGCGGCCAGCCGACCGAGTGCTGGATCAGCCCCGGCTCTACCCGTCCCTCGGGCAGCTGCCACAATTCTTTGAAGCCGAGACCGTAAGTCTGCGGATCGCAATTCGCATCGAGCTGATAACGCTGGATCAACTGCTTGCTGACGCTGCCACGGCAGCCCTCTGCAAGCACCGTGACGCGTGCACGAACCTCGGGGCCCGGCGCGTAGTTGGGACCGATCTCGCCCGACTTCTCGATGCCCATATCGCCGATCTGTACGCCCGCCACGCTACCGTCATCGTTGAATAGCGGCTTGGCGGCTGCGAACCCCGGGAAGACATCGACGCCGAGCTGCTCGGCATGGGCTGCGATCTGCGGCATGAGCAAACCGAGCGAGACGATGAAGTTGCCTTCGTTGTGCTGCTGCGGGGGTGTCGGCAATCGAATGCGACCCGTGCGAGTGAGCAAAGAAAACTCGTCACGCTTCGCCGGCACGCACACGCCCGGCGGTTGCTTGCGCCAATCGGGCAGGAGGGCATCGAGCGGACCGGGTTCGAGCACGGCGCCCGAGAGCGAATGCGCGCCGATCGTCGAGGCTTTCTCGAGCACGCAAACGGTGAGTTCTGGTCGAACCTGTTTGAGACGCACTGCACAGGCGAGGCCGGCAGGTCCGCCCCCGACGATCAGGACGTCGTACTCCATCACATCTCGTTCGACAGCCTCGCTCATGCTCAGATCCTTTCGATGGCGATCGCCGTGGCTTCACCGCCGCCGATGCAGAGCGCGGCGATACCGCGACGACCGTTGAAGCGTACGAGCGCGTGAGCGAGCGTGGCGATGATGCGGGCGCCGGTCGCGCCGACCGGATGACCGAGCGCGCAGGCACCACCGTGCACGTTGAGCTTCTCGGACGGGATACCGATGTCTTTCGCGGCCGCCATCGCGACCGCCGCAAAGGCCTCGTTCACTTCGAAGAGGTCGACATCCGAGGCTTTCCAACCCGAACGTTCGAGCACCTTTTGAATCGCGCCGACCGGCGCCGTGGTGAACCACTCGGGCTCCTGCGCGTGACTCGCCTGCGCCACGATGCGCGCGAGCGGCTTGAGTCCGCGAGACTTCGCGAACGATTCGGTGGCGAGCACGACGGCGGCGGCCCCATCCGAAATCGATGAAGAGCTGGCGGCCGTGACCGTGCCGTCCTTGCGGAAGGCGGGCTTCAATTGCGGAATCTTCGAGAGGTCGCAGGTGAACGGCGTTTCATCACGCTCGACGACCGTGTCGCCCTTGCGACCTTTGACGGTGACCGGCGTGATCTCGGCGAGGAAGGCACCATTCTCGACGGCGGCCAAGGCTCGAGTGACAGACATCGAGGCAAACGCATCTTGATCGGCGCGCGTGAATCCGTAGCGGCCCGCCGTATTTTCGGCGAATGCGCCCATCATCTGGCCGTCCCACGGGCTTTGCAGGCCGTCGGTGAACATGTGATCGAGCAGTTCGCCATGACCCATTCGATAACCCGAGCGCGCCTTCGGCAACAGATAGGGCGCATTGGTCATCGACTCGAGACCGCCCGCGGCGACGACCTGAGCTTCGCCCGCACGCAGTTGATCGATGGCCATCATGATGGCCTTCATGCCCGAGCCGCACATTTTGTTGATGGTGGTGGTCGGGACGGACTTCGGAATGCCGGCGCCGATGGAGGCTTGGCGGGCGGGTGCCTGGCCGAGACCCGCAGGGAGCACGCAGCCCATGATCACTTCCTGGATGTCAGCCGGAGCGAGCCCCGAGGCTTGCACGGCACCCGCGAGCGCGGCGGCGCCGAGCGAGGGCGCGGTCGTTTGCGCGAACACCCCTTGGAAAGCACCGATCGGGGTACGACGAGCAGACAGCAGGACGATGGACTCGGACATGGCAGACCCTTTTGAACTTGGACGAGGAAGGCCGCCAAGTGTAGGGGAAAACGCCCCCGATTCGCCGATCTGCCGATGAATCCCTGGCGCTCAGCCTCGGTCGGGCTCGCCCAGGCGCTCGAGGATTGCGGCACGGGTCCGTTCGCGCAGCTGGCGAGCGGCGTCCTCGGGCTCCATGCCGGCCGGGGTCACGATGGGCGGCAGCAGCTCGACCTCGACGGCACCCGGTTTAGGGAAAAATTTGGGGCTCGGCAGGATGGCTCGGGTGCCGCGGATCACGCAGGGCAGCACGGGACACCCGGCGTACGCGGCGCTCTTGAAGGCGCCACTATGAAATTTGAGGAGTCCGGGTTCGCCTTCGAAAGTGCCTTCCGGAAAAAAGAGCAGCGACTGGCCGCTCGTCG
>CAZRFN010000049.1:7533-12311 GCA_964599335.1 uncultured Acidibacter sp.
GGTTCGCCTTCGAAAGTGCCTTCCGGAAAAAAGAGCAGCGACTGGCCGCTCGTCGCGGTGCGCAGGACGCGCCTCGCATCGAGAGAGCCTTTGTGGCGATTGAATCGCTCGACGAATTCGGTGCCGAGACGGGTCAGTAGCAGTCCTGCGAGCGGCACCGTCGCCATCTCGCGCTTGACGACATAGGCGTAATGCTCGGGCAGCACAGCTTTGATGACGATCGCATCGATGTAACTCGCGTGATTCGCCGCGACGACGCACTGGCCTACGGGCAGGTGCTCGACGCCTTTCAAAATCAGCGGAACCCGGCAGAGCCTGAGGATGAGACGCGAGGCGACGCCCGCCATGTGTCGACGTCGATCCACGCCGGGCACGACGATCAGCAGCACCAACAGCGTGAGCGCGATGAGCACAAACACCAGCCAGGTGTATGAGCCATAGAGCACGCGGCCGATGAGGGCGAGAGGGCGTTCTCGGGTCGGGGTGGGTGTGCTCGGAGCGTCGGTGATCATGGGTATGTCGGATCTTGAGGCGCGGTATCCTTGTGTTCGTCGTGAAAGAAAGTCAACGAAACGAGACGGAATCAGTCGTCGTTCCCGACCCGGCGATCCTGCGCTTTCTCGACGTGATCTGGATGGAGCGGGGCCTGGCCGCCAATACGCTCGCCGCTTATCGAGCCGATTTGCTCGCGTTGCAGCATTGGCTCGAGGGGCGGGGCTCGTCGCTCAAAGCCGTGACTCGGTCCGATGTGCTCGACTTCGTCGCTGCGCGCGTGGGTGCCGGGGCACGACCGCGCTCGACCGCGAGACAGCTGTCGGCATTTCGTCGTTTCTTTCGGCAGCAGGTGAGGGACGGCGCGAGACGCGACGACCCCACGGCTGAGGTCGCGATGCCGCGCACTGGAAGACCGTTACCGAAATCCTTGAGCGAGCGAGATGTCGAAGCGCTGCTGGGCGCGCCGCGTATCGACGACCCGCTCGGGTTCCGTGATCGCACGATGCTCGAGCTGCTCTACGCCACCGGACTGCGCGTCTCCGAGCTCGTTGGTCTGCGACATGCGCAAGTGAATCTCAACCAAGGTGTCGTGCGCGTCGTGGGTAAAGGTAATCGCGAGCGGCTCGTGCCCCTTGGTGCCGAAGCCATCGATTGGTTGCGGCGTTTCGAGCAGGGCGCGCGGCAAGAGATCCTCGGTGAGCGACGTACCGATCATCTCTTTCCGACCCGTCGAGGCGAAGCGATGACGCGTCAGGCGTTCTGGAACCTCATCAAGCGACACGCGCAAACGGCCGGCATCGACAAACCGCTCTCGCCGCACACCTTGCGCCATGCGTTTGCGACCCATCTGCTCAATCATGGGGCTGATCTGCGAGTCGTGCAGATGCTGCTCGGTCACGCGGATCTCTCGACCACCCAGATCTACACCCACGTCGCTCGCGAGCGCATGAAAAGCCTGCATGCCGAGCATCACCCTCGCGGGTGAATCGCAGAGAGTGCTCGGGTACGGTACGACTTCGGGGCTCTGGTAAACTTCGCCCCATGAAAAAGGGATTTTTAACTCTGCTCGCGATCGTCATGTCGCTGCCGCTCGTGGGCGTCGCCCAGCCGCGCGCCGCGACCGCTGATCCTCGCGTCGAGATCTCGAAGCGCTTTCCCGGCAGCCGCCCCGAAGACTTTCGCGCCTCGCCCTTGCCCGGCATCTTCGAATACGCCAACGGTGCCGACCTTCTTTACGTGAGCGCCGACGGCAAGTTTGCGATCGCCGGCGATCTTTTCGATGTGGCGAACGAAGACAACCTCAGCGAGAAGCGCCGACGCGAACTGCGGCTCGCGCTCGTCAGCAAGGTTCCCGAAACGCAGATGGTGATCTTCGGTCCGCGTAATGCGCGGCACACGGTCACGGTCTTCACCGACATCGACTGCGCGTATTGCCGCAAGTTGCATTCGGAGATCGCGCGTTACAACCAACTTGGCATTCGCGTGCGCTATTTGTTCTATCCGCGGGAAGGTCCGGATTCCGAGTCCTGGGCTAAGGCCATTGCGGTGTGGTGCTCGCCCAATCGCAACGACGCCATGACGCGCGCCAAGAAGGGCGAAAACATCGGCTCGCCGAAGTGCGCTTCGAATCCCGTCGAAAAAGATTACGAACTCGGACGAGATGTCGGGTTGCGAGGAACGCCGGCCATCGTGACGGCAGAGGGCGACTTGCTGCCGGGGTATGTGCCGCCCGACATGCTGCTCAAGAGACTCGAGACGAAAGGCTGAGCGCGTTTAGCGCTCGAGCAGCTTGAACTTGTCGGGCTTGCCTTCCCAGGTCTTGGCGTCGGCAGGCGGTTCGCCTTTTTCAGTGATCACCGGCCACTTGCGCGCGAGTTCGGCGTTGAGCGCCGTGAACTGCTGCTGATCGGCAGGCACTTCATCTTCCGAAAAAATAGCCTCGACCGGACACTCGGGTTCGCAGAGCGTGCAGTCGATGCACTCATCCGGATCGATGACGAGGAAGTTCGGACCCTCGTGGAAGCAGTCGACGGGGCAGACCTCGACGCAGTCCATGTATTTGCACTTGATGCAGTTTTCTGTGACGACGAAGGTCATGAGTTACCCCGAAAACACGATGCCCCGAACTTTATCGCGGCGCGGCGACCTCTGCCAGAGTCTCGCGTGACGTTAACCCGGCGTTGACAGGCCGAGCTCCGCCGTACGGCGGTCGAACTCGGTGAAGTAATGGTTTTCCACGCCCTTGGCTCGGTCCTCGAAATAACGGCGCAACGCATATTCGGTGCTCGGAAAAGCGATGTCCGCCCAAGGAATGTCGCGCTCCTCGACGAGATGCGCTTCGAGGCTTTCGATACCGGCGCCGAATTGCGGCGAGCGCATGCGCGCCCTGAAGAAAACGTGCACCTGGTGCGCGTGCAAGATATGGACGATGGCGAGCAGTGAGCCGATCTCGACGTCGGCGAGTGCTTCTTCGTACGACTCGCGTGCCGCAGCCTGCTGCAAGGTCTCGTTGTTTTCCATGAAGCCGGCCGGGAAGGTCCAGTACCCCAGCCGAGGCTCGATGGCTCGTCGGCAAAGCAAAATTTTTCCCGAAGGGTCTTCGGGTACGCAGCCCACTACGATCTTAGGGTTTTGGTAATGAACGACGTGACAGGACGGACACACGTGCCGCGGCAGGTGCTCGCCCTCGGGGACCCGCACCACGACGGCGGTGCCACAGTTGCTGCAGTATTTCATTCGTTAAGCGGTGGTGCCGGGAGAGGGAATCGAACCCACACTCTGTCGCCAGAACCGGATTTTGAGTCCGGCGCGTCTACCAGTTCCGCCATCCCGGCATCTCGACCAAGGCGCAAGTATACGTGAAACCCCGCGCGGCCTTCCCTAACATGCGCGGCGTGCAAGCTTCCGATTTCGATTTTCAGCTCCCGCCCGAGCTCATCGCGCAGCGTCCGCTCCCTGAGCGCGCCGCCTCGCGCCTGCTCGTCCTCAATACGGCAGCCGGTCCGGGGGCGGGTGGTGGCGTGGGGCTTGTCGATGCGTCGATCCGTGATTTTCCGGCCTGGGTGCAGCCCGGCGACCTGCTCGTCTTCAACGACACCCGAGTGATCCCGGCGCGTCTGCACGGCCGAAAACCGAGTGGGGGCGCAGTCGAGATGCTGCTCGAGCGACCGCTCGCCGGTGTCGAGGCGCTACTGCATATGCGCGCCAGCAAGCCCCTGCGCCCCGGGCAGCCCGTGCTGACCGCCGGCGGCGAGGTGATCGTCGAGGGGAGGGAAGACGATCTCTTCCGAGTGCGCTTGCCGGCGCCCGCCGTGGAATTCTTTGTCGCGCATGGTGAAGTGCCGTTGCCGCCGTACATCGAGCGCACGCCCGACGCCGACGACCTCGAGCGATATCAAAGCGTGCTCGCTCGCGTGCCCGGTGCAGTCGCAGCGCCGACCGCGAGCTTGCACTTCGATGAAGCCTTGCTTGTAGCGCTCGAAGAAAAAGGCGTTCGACGCACGACCCTCACGCTGCACGTGGGTGCGGGCACGTTCCAACCACTGCGCAGCGAACGCATCGAAGATCACATCATGCACGCCGAGTGGGCCGAGGTGCCGGCCGCAGCTTGCGAGGCGATCAACGCCGCGCGCGCGGCAGGGCGTCGAGTCATCGCCATCGGCACGACGGTGGTGCGTGCGCTCGAGTCGGCGGCGCTGGCCTCGAGTGTCTCGCCCAATTCCGATGGCGAACTCGCCCCCTGGGCGGGCGAGACGCGCATCTTCATCACGCCCGGATTTCATTGGCGAGCAGTCGATGCACTGCTGACGAATTTTCATTTGCCGCGCTCTACGCTGCTCATGCTCGTGAGTGCGTTCGCCGGACGCGACGCGGTGCTGTCGGCCTACGCGCACGCCGTCCTGCAGCGATACCGGTTTTTCAGTTACGGTGACGCCATGTTCATCACCGGCAGGAAGGTCGCATGAGCCTGCGTTACGAGTTGCTCGCCACCGATGGCGCGGCCCGTCGCGGTCGCGTGCATACGCGCCGTGGCACCATCGAAACCCCGGCGTTCATGCCGGTCGGCACCTACGGCACCGTGAAGGCGATGACGCCCGAGGAGCTCGAAGGTCTCGGTGCTGAGATCATTCTCGGCAACACCTTCCACCTCATGCTGCGTCCGGGTCACGAGATCATCGCCGAGCTCGGTGGGCTCCATCGCTTCATGCATTGGTCGAGACCCATCCTTACCGACTCGGGCGGATTTCAGGTCTTCAGTCTCGCGAAGTTGCGCAAGATCACCG
>CAZRFN010000050.1:0-11673 GCA_964599335.1 uncultured Acidibacter sp.
TACCACCACACTGGCGCCATCGGCGGTATCAAGTCGATCGCCCTCGAGAAGCTCCTCAAAGAGCATCCGGAGCGCGTGCTGCAGATCGCCGTCAAAGGCATGCTGCCGAAGACGATTCTCGGTCGCAGCATGTTCCGCAAGTTGCATGTTTTCGCGGGCGATAAGCACCCGCACTCGGCGCAGCAGCCGAAGCCTCTCAACATTTAATTCGATCGATCTCGCAGGACCTCAAAGATGCCTTCCACCAACTACGGCACCGGCCGGCGCAAGACCTCCACCGCTCGTGTGTTCCTGAAGCCGGGCTCCGGCAAGATCACCATCAACGACCGTTCGATCGAGAATTTCTTCGGTCGTGAGACGGGCCGCATGATCGTTCGCCAGCCGCTCGAACTCACCGGTCTCATCGGCCGTTTCGACGTCGATGTCACGGTTGCCGGCGGCGGCATCACCGGCCAGGCCGGTGCGATCCGTCACGGCATCACCCGTGCGCTGATTGAGTACGACGAAACCCTCCGCAGCCCGCTGCGTTCGGCTGGGTTCGTCACCCGCGATGCCCGCGAAGTCGAGCGTAAGAAGGTCGGCCGCCGCAAGGCACGTCGCGGTCCGCAGTACTCCAAGCGCTGATATATTGGTCAATACGGACTGCCGTCGCGGCCACCGGTTTTTGGGGGATCGTCTAGCGGTAGGACAACGGACTCTGACTCCGTTTACCTAGGTTCGAATCCTAGTCCCCCAGCCAAAACAAAAAGGCCCGCAGCGATGCGGGCCTTCTTGTTTTAGGTCACCCTTTTTGGTCAACCGAGTTTGCGCACCCCGGACGAACTGCCGATCAACACCACGTCGGCGGGTCGATGCGCGAACAGTCCGCAGGTCACCACACCCACGATACCGTTGATCGCCGTCTCGAGCGCGGGCGGGTCTAGGATGCGCAGACCGTGCACGTCGAGAATCTGGTTGCCGTTATCCGTCGTGACATTTTCGCGCCAGACCGGCTGACCCCCGAGCTTCACGAGTTGGCGTGCGACGTAGGAGCGCGCCATCGGAATGACCTCGACGGGTAAGGGGAAACGACCGAGCACGTCGACCACTTTCGATTCATCGACGATGCACACGAACTTTCGCGAGGCGGCTGCAACGATCTTTTCGCGGGTGAGCGCGGCGCCCCCGCCCTTGATGAGTCGTCGGTGCCCGTCGGTTTCGTCGGCGCCGTCCACGTAGAGAGAAAGATCTCCGGTCCGGTTGAGCTCGAGTACCTCGATGCCTGCCGCCCGCAGTCTGGTGGTAGAGGCTTCCGAACTCGATACCGCCCCCCGTATCCGATCGCGGCGGGCAGCGAGTTCGTCGATGAAGAGATTGACCGTCGAGCCGGTGCCGACACCGATGATCATGTCGTCCTCGAGGTACTGCAGCGCTGCGCGTGCTGCGGCGAGCTTTCCGTTCACTGCTTCGTTCATCGTATGTTCTCCGCAGAAAAACAGGCGTTTTCGAAGTCCTGAAACGAAGATGCCCGCTTTCGCGGGCATCCTCGTTTTATCCAGAAGAGGCGGGAGGGATTTTCATCCTCACCCGCCAAAGATCATAAAGATCTTACTTCTTCTTGGCGGCTTTCTTCTTAGCCTTAGCTTTCGCTTTCTTCTTGGCCTTAGCCATGATTTTTCTCCAGTTACGGGTTAGTCCGCGAGTGAGTATATACACGCGATTGCAAAAAACAAGCAAGGGGGTCTTGCGGAACTCCTCAAGACGTCGCAAGCGAACAAATGAATCGCCACTCTGCAGCACTCACCGGAGTGATCGAAAGTCGATTACCGCGTTTGAGTATCAGCAGCTCGCGCAACTTCCCGTTTGTATGCGTTCGAAGTTCATCGAGTGAAATCACTCGGGAAAAACGCTGCTCGAGGCGTACATCGACCATATACCAACGAGGGTCTTTCGGATTGGAGTCGGGGTCGTAGTGCGCGTGCTTCGGATCGAATGCAGTGGTGTCGGGATAACCTTTGCTCACGACTTTCATCACGCCGACCACACCCGGTACCTCGCAACTCGAGTGGTACATAAAAGCGAGGTCTCCGACCGCGAATTGGTCACGCATCATGTTGCGGACCTGGTAATTGCGCACGCCATCCCAGCAGGTGGTGCGCTTCGGCGCCTTGGCGAGATCGTCGATGCTGAAGGTCGACGGTTCGGTTTTCATCAGCCAATAATTCATCGATTTTCTCCGCGAAAAACGTGGATGCCGCGTTCCGTGACGACGGCGTCGAGAGGGATGTCCGAGGGTGTGGGGTCGATGGCCTCGACCTGCTGACAGGAATGGCCGATACCGATGAGACGCGGCCCGAGCCAATGTTGGCGATGACGGCGAAAGGCGAGCGCCCGGTCATAGTATCCCGCTCCCATACCGAGTCGGTTGCCCCGCGCATCGAAGCCGACGAGTGGTATGAAGATGATTTGCAGGGACGAGGCGGCCCTACGCGCGGTGGTATCGGGCTCGGCGATACCGTAGCGGTTGTATCGACGGTGCGGACCGGGCGGCGAGAATGTCATGCGACGAGCGCGATGGCTCTCGATGCGCGGCAGAAAGATCTCGGCGCCGCGATGCATGGCGAGCGCGATGAGTGGAGAGGTATCGATTTCTTCGGGGACTGCGACATACAGCGCCAGCCGGAGGCCGGGTTTGAGCCAATGCGTTTGTGCGACGAGCTCGGCGATGCGCTCTGCAGCATGGCGGCGCTCGAGTGGGGAGAGCCCCGCTCGCGCCGCACGCAAGGTTTTGCGCAATGTGCGACGGTCGGTCACGAAGGCTCTCCGACAAGAATAAGAGACGTCACCCGCCTGTGCCGGTGCGAACCGTTGCTCTCGACACAGAGCAACAAGTGGGGCGGACTACGTCAGGTAAGGCTTTCCGCTCGAGGGCGGACATGCACAATGCTGACAGCAAGTCCTGGTGCCCCTGGGCGTTCAAACTTAGGGTCGAGAGGTATCCCGATTCACTGTCGAACACCGCAGGTGACGCCATGACACTCTACACCAGCTCCTCTCGCATGAGTATGCGGCAGAGGACGGAGTTCAGATATCGAGTTGGCGACTGCGCTTGAGGGCGCCGTCGATGCGTTCACGCAACGCTCGGACGCGCGTGCCGGCCTCGGCTTCGCCGCGGCGATCTTTGGTTTGCGATTTGAGCAACTCGTGGGCGAGGTTGAGGGCCGCCATCACGGCGATTCGATCGAGGCCGACGATTTTTCCGGAGTCGCGGATTTCGCGCATCTTGCCGTTGAGGAGTTCGGCGGCGTCGAGTAGCGCAGAACGCTCGTCGTGCGGGCAGGCGATGAGGTACTCGCGTTCGAGGATGCGGATGCTGACGCGGGAGGCGTCTTTCTCGGCCGAGCTCAAGCCCCGTGCTCCAGGGTCTTGAGGCGACCGATCATGGCCTCGACGCGGGTACGCACCTGCTCGTTGCGCTGCAACAGCGAGGCGCGCTCACTGGAGAGGCTATCCTGCCGTTGGCGCAGCGCCCGGTTCTCTTCGCGCAGTGCCCCGAGAGAGTCGAGGAGTTCATCCACCTGCTTCTCGAGACGGCGGATTTCGGAGTCGAGGGTGATTTTGTCGCTGGCCTTGTCGCTCATGTCGAAAATTATAGGCGGCAAACCGATCCGATCAATGCACAGGCCGGGTCTTTGGCATAATTTCGTTCATGTCAGCACCTGACTTCCGGGAAATCGAACGTCAACTTGCCGGAACACGGGCGCTTACCGACCTGCCCGAGGCTCACGGAACGCTTGCCGGAGCGCTGTGTTCCAGCTCGGCGGTCTCCTTACAGGACTGGCTCCGAGAGATCTTCCCCGAGGGGGTCGCTGGAGCCGCCGAAACCCCCATGCTTGCGGTTTACGAGTGGACTCGACACGTGCTCGATTCCGGACAGCTCGAGTTCCAGCTCCTGTTGCCCGACGACGAGGAGCCGGTTGCGGTCCGCGCAGCCGCTCTCGGGCAGTGGTGTCAGGGTTTTCTCTATGGCCTCGGATCGAACCCGATTCCCGACATCGATCAGTTGCCCGAGCAGGTGGGAGAGATCGTTCGGGACCTCACCGCCATGACACGTATCGATGTAGACGAGGCTGAGTCCCTCGAGGACAACGAGCAGGCCTATTCCGAACTCGTCGAGTTCGTACGCATCGGAGTCCAGCTGTTGCATGACGAGCTCGCCGGGGTTCGTGAGTCGGCGGCCGTCGGGAGTGACGCGGATGACAAGCCGCCCTCGATCCACTAAGTCGTCGCGGAATAGTTCGGCGCCTCGAGTGGCCGTCGCCTCTCCGGCGGTACCGACCTCCGTCAAAATATCGCCCATTGGTCGCGACGAATTTGCGCGGCGTCGACGTCAGCTCATGAAGACCATGGGGCGGGAGTCGATCGCCATCGTGCCCGCAGCTCCCGTGCACCTGCGCAACAACGACGTCGAATACGCGTATCGACAAGACAGCAACTTCCATTACCTCACCGGATTTCCGGAGCCCGAGTCGGTCGCAGTGCTGATTCCGGGACGCCCGCAAGGCGAGTATCTACTGTTCGTACGAGATCGCGATCCGCAACGGGAGACTTGGGACGGACGGCGCGCCGGCCCGAGCGGTGCTCGGCGAGATTTTGGCGCCGACGATGCGTTTCCCATCGGCGATATCGACGAGATCCTCCCGGGCCTCATGGAGGGTCGCGAGAAAATCTTTTACACCGTCGGTGTGAACCGCGAGTTCGATCAGCGTGTCGTCGGTTGGGTGAACGGACTACGTGCCCAAGCGAAGCAAGGGCGGCATGCGCCGCACGAGATGGTCGCGCTCGAGCATGTTCTGCACGAGATGCGGCTTTTCAAAAGTCGCGGCGAAATCGAACAGATGCGTGAGGCGGCGCGGATCGCTGCGCGGGCGCATGTTCGTGCGATGCGCTTTTGCAAACCCGGGCGCTACGAATACGAAGTGGCCGCCGAAATCCAGCACGAGTTCCATCGTGCGCGCGCCGAGATCTCCTATCTGCCCATCGTCGGTGGCGGTGCGAACGGCTGCATTCTGCATTACCGCGAGAATGCTTCGGTGTTGCGCGAGGGTGAGTTGCTACTGATCGATGCGGGCTGCGAGTACGAGTGCTATGCCTCCGACATCACGCGCACCTTCCCGGTCAACGGGCGTTTCTCACCGGCGCAGCGCGCCGCTTACGAGGTTGTCCTCGAGGCCAACCTCGCAGCGATCGAGGCCGTGCGCCCGGGCAACGATTGGAATCGCCCACACGATGTAGCAGTGCAGGTGTTGACGGCGGGTATGGTTCGCCTCGGGCTGCTCAAGGGGCGGGTCCCTTCGCTCATCAAGTCGATGGCGTATCGAAAGTTCTATATGCACAAGACCGGGCACTGGCTCGGCATGGACGTTCACGACGTCGGCGACTACAAGATCGGAGAGGCCTGGCGACAGCTCGAACCCGGTATGGTGCTCACCATCGAGCCCGGGATTTACATTCCTCCGGGCACACGAGGTATTCCGCCGGAGTTCCGCAATATCGGCATCCGTATCGAAGACGATGTGCTCGTCACGCGTGACGGACACGACGTGCTGACGCATGGCGTGACCAAAGACCCTTCCGCCATCGAAGCCTTGATGGCTGCAGTATGAGCATCGTGAATTCGGGCGCGTCTCAGGTCGATGTCGCCATCGTGGGTGGAGGCCTCGTTGGGGCCAGCCTCGCGCTTGCGCTCGCACCAACGGGTCTCAAGACGGCCCTAATCGAGGGTGTTGCGCCCGATGCGAACACCCAGCCGAGTTTCGACGATCGGACGACGGCCCTCGGCAATGGCACTCGCCGCAGTTTCGAGGCCCTCGGCATCTGGTCGCAGGTAGCGCCCAAGGCGGCGCCCATTCGTCGCATCCACGTCTCTGATGCGGGGCGTTTCGGTTTTGCACGACTCGAAGCGAGCGAGCACGGCATCGATGCATTCGGCTACGTCGTGACCAATCGCGTACTGGGTACCGCGCTGCGTGCGGCGATGACGACTCTGCCCGACCTCGATTTGCGTATGCCGGCGAAATGCACAGGCGTCGCGCTACACGAGGGCGATGTCGAACTCGCGACCGAGCCTGCGGCGTCACCGCTGCGGGCGCGTCTCGTGGTAGCGGCAGACGGTGCCGACTCGAAGGTGCGCGCTGCGGCAGGACTCGCGGCCACTATCGAAGATTATCGACAGGTGGCGATCGTGAGCCACGTGCGCAGTTCGCGCCCAGCCGACGGCACGGCTTACGAGCGATTCACCCCCGATGGGCCATTCGCGGTGTTGCCGCTCTTCGACGGGGCCTATGGGGTGGTGTGGACGCTCGCGCCCGAGGCGGCCGAGCGTGTGCTCGCCCTCTCCGACAAAGATTATCTCGCTGCGCTGCAAGGAGAGTTCGGCTGGCGTATCGGTCGTCTGCTCTCCGTCGGCAAACGCAACGCGTATCCGTTGAGGCTCTCGCGTGCCGAGACGCTCACGGGTCAGCGCGTCGTGTTGATCGGCAATGCCGCGCAGGGGCTGCATCCGGTGGCAGGGCAGGGCTTCAATCTCGGACTGCGTGATGCCGCGACCCTGGCCGAAGTGCTCGCCGAGGTCGTGCGACGCGACGGTTCGCGAGCGGACGTTGGATCGCCCGAGGTGCTGCGCGAATTCGTGTCGCGTCGCACCGCCGATCGCGACGGAGTCACGCGCTTCACCGACGGGCTCGTGAAGCTCTTCGGCGACACGCGACCCGGCGTGCCCTTGCTCCGTGATCTGGGTCTGCTGCTCTTCGATTTGTCGCCGACGGCCAAACAGGCGTTGTCGCGACTCAGTTGGGGCTTTGCCGGACGCACTCCGCGACTCGGTCGCGGTCTTGGGGTCATGCCTTGAGCGTCGAGGCCACCTTCGATGTCGCCATCGTCGGCGGCGGCCCGGTCGGTGCGGTGCTCGGCGCCTTGCTGCGTCAGGGTCCGATGCCTCGACGAGTATTGTTGCTCGAGCGAGAACTACCCGATTTAGCTGTCCCCTCGAACGCGCCCGATCTTCGAGTCTTCGCACTCTCCCGAGCGAGCGAACGCATTCTGCGTACCGCGGGCGCCTGGAATGCTCTGCTGACTGCGCCGTCGGCACTCTGTGCCTACGAGCGCATGCATGTGTGGCCACGTGATGCCGAGCCTCGCGGTGAAGGCTCGCTGACGTTCGATGCGGCCGAACTTGGCGAGCCTGATCTCGGAGCGATCGTCGGCAACGAGGCGCTTCAGCGGGCGGGGCTCAAGGCTTTTCTCGAGGCCGGGGGTGAGGCGCGTGCCGCGCTCGTGCGTGATGTCGTGTTTCACGATCGAGTGGTTGAGCTCACGACGTCGATCGGAACCTTTTCGGCCAAACTTGTGGTCGGCGCTGATGGGGGGCGTTCGATCGTGCGTCGGGCGGCAGGCTTCAGTGTCGAAGCGCAGGAGTACGGGCAACTCGCTATCGTCGCGAACGTGTCGAGCGAGCGAGCTCACGAGTCGACGGCCTGGCAGCGCTTTCTCGGGGAGGGCACGCTGGCCCTGTTGCCGCTCGCGAACGGACAAAGTTCGCTCGTCTGGTCTTTACCGAGAGAGCGAGCCGAGGGCTTGCTCGCAGCTGACGTCGCCACGTTCAACGAAGAACTCACTGCCGCGAGTACTGG
The DNA here is from genome assembly GCA_964599335.1 of uncultured Acidibacter sp. Lineage (GTDB taxonomy): Bacteria > Pseudomonadota > Gammaproteobacteria > Steroidobacterales > Steroidobacteraceae > UBA964. Next base: position 7,671 of record CAZRFN010000050.1, read on the forward strand.
GGTGCTCGGGCGACTTTCTTTGGCGAGCGAGCGCCGAAGTTTTCCGTTGCGACGCGTGAGTGCGCCGCACTACGTGCGCGAGCGCTGCGCGTTGGTCGGTGACGCGGCGCATATCGTTCACCCGCTTGCGGGGCAGGGCGTCAATCTCGGCTTGCTCGATGCCGCCGCCCTCGCGCAGCAACTCGATGAAGCCTCGCGTGAACGCGAGGATCCGGGCGCGCTGCGCGTGCTGCGTCGCTACGAGCGATGGCGAAAGAGTGATAACGAGGTCATGAGCCTCGCGATGGATCTGCTCAACCGTTTTCTGGCCTTCGGTGGAGACGGCGCAGAGCACTGGCTGCAGCGCGGACTCGGATTCGTGGGTCGCAGCGCCGTGTTGCGGCGTCCGTTCGCCGAGCGTGCGCTCGGGCTTGCAGGCGATCTGCCTGCGATCGCCCGACACGGCTGATCAGTTGATCGCGCGTACGCTAGATAATCGCGCTCAAGCGAGGCGATCGATCTTCGCTGCGCAGATGAAATCGTTTTCGGTGAGGCCGTTCACCGCATGGGTGCTGTAGCGCAACCGACAATAGTTGTAGCCGATGGCGAGGTCCGGATGATGATCTTCGCTGTTGGCCACGTGGGCGAGGGCGTTGACGAAGCTCATCGTCCGATAGAAATCTTTGAATGACCACTCACGCTGCAATTCACGCCCATCGGGCGACAGCCGCCATTCCGGGGTGAGCTGTTCGAGTAGGCGCTCGCAGTCGGCGCGGGAGAGTGGGGGGACTCCGCCCTCGCAGGGCAGACACTTCTTTTCGGTAAGTGAATCGCTCATGGTCTCTCCTCAATTCTGCGATGCAGGGGCGTTCTCGCGACGCGGATATTTGCGCGCGACGTAGGCCTCGACGAGTTGCTGGAATTCTTCGGCGATGTGATCGCCTTTCAGGGTGACGGTCTTCTCGCCATCTTCGTACACCGGCGCCACGGGCCGCTCGCCCGTACCCGGCAGGCTGATACCGATGTTCGCATGCTTGCTCTCACCCGGTCCGTTGACGACGCAACCCATCACGGCGACGTTCATCATCTCGACGCCCTCATAGGCTTTGCGCCACTCGGGCATGCGATGGCGGATGTGCGACTGAATCGACTTGGCGAGCTCCTGGAAGTAGGTGCTCGTCGTGCGGCCGCAACCCGGACAGGCGATGACCATCGGCACGAAGGAACGCAGACCCATGGTCTGCAGAATTTCCTGAGCAACGATGACCTCCTGCGTGCGATCGCCATTGGGTTCGGGCGTGAGCGACACGCGGATGGTGTCGCCGATCCCTTGTTGAAGCAGTACGCCGATCCCGGCGGTCGAGGCGACGATACCCTTGCTGCCCATGCCGGCCTCCGTGAGGCCTACGTGCAGCGGATAGTCGCAGCGCGAGGCGAGATCGGAGTAGATGGCGATGAGATCCTGTACGCCGCTCACCTTGGCCGACAGCACGATCGCATCGTGGGGTTGTCCGAGTTCCTCGGCGCGTCGCGCGCTCTGCAGGCAAGACTCGACGACGGCCGATCGCATCACCTCGTTCGCGGTACGCGGGTTCGGCAGCGAGTTGTTCTCGTCCATCATGCGCGTCAGCAGTTCTGAGTCGAGGCTCCCCCAGTTGACGCCGATACGGATCGGCTTCTTGTACTGACAGGCCACTTCGATCATCTCGGCGAATTGCGGGTCACGCTTGCTGCCGCGACCGACGTTGCCCGGATTGATCCGGTACTTCGCGAGCGCCTCGGCGCAGGCGGGGTGCGCTTTGAGCAGCTTGTGTCCATTGAAGTGGAAATCACCGATCAGGGGCACCTTGACCCCTTCGCGGTCGAGACGCTCACGGATATGCGGAACGGCGGCAGCCGCCTCTTCGGTGTTGACCGTCACCCGAACGAGTTCCGAGCCCGCGCGCGCGAGCGACCGCACTTGCGCGACGGTCGATTCGATATCCGCCGTATCGGTATTGGTCATCGATTGCACCACGATAGGCGCACCGCCACCCACTCTGACGCCACCGACGACGGCCGCAATGCTTTTCCGGCGCGTAATCATCGTGAGCCGTCCTTTGCCTTTTCTTTGGCGATCCAGGTGCGAACATGCCGCTCCATCAGATCGAGTGGCACGGCGCCCGTCTCGAGTACGGTGTCGTGGAAGGCGCGAACGTTGAAGCGAGGCCCGAGAGCGGCTTCCGCTTCGCGTCGCAGGTTCTGGATGCGCAATTGACCGATCTTGTAGGCGAGGGCCTGGCCCGGCCACGAGATGTAGCGGTCGATTTCATTGACGATGTCCGCCTCGGTTTTCGCCGCGTTGTCGATGAAGAACGCGATGGCCTGTTCGCGGGTCCAGCCCTTGGCATGCATGCCGGTGTCGACGACAAGCCTTACGGCGCGCCACATGTCGTAGGTCAACTGACCAAACTTCGAGTAAGGGTCTTGGTAGAGGCCGAGCTCCTCGCCGAGACTCTCCGAATAGAGCGCCCACCCCTCGACGTAAGCGGTGTAGCCCGCATTGCGTCTGAAGTCCGGCATCGCCGATTGCTCCATGGCGAGCGCGATCTGCAGATGGTGGCCGGGTACCGCCTCATGAATGGAAAGCACTTCCATTTCGTACTTAGGGCGTACCTCGGGTCGATAGAGATTCACGTAGTAAAAGCCGGGGCGTGTCCCATCGGCAGCGGGGCCCTGGTAATAGGCGGTCGTCGTGTTGGGCGCGCTCGTCATCGGGATCGGGCGCAATCCGTAGGGCGTGCGCGGCAGTTTGCCGAATACGCGAACGAGATTCGGGTCGATTCGTTTGGAGACGGCGAGGTAACCCTCGAAGAGTTCTTGCGACGATTTGTAATAGAACTGCGGATCGGTACGCAGGAAAGTGAAGAACTCCTGCAGCGAACCCTTGAAGCCCACCTTGTCTTTGATGGCCATCATTTCGGAGCGGATACGGCGGACTTCGGCGAGTCCGATCTCATGGATCTCGTCGGCGCTCAGCGAGCCGAGCGTCGTGTGATACGCAATCCGCTCTCGATAATAGTCTCGGCCCTGCGGTGTATCGGAGATGCCGACCGTGGCGCGTGTCGCCGGCAGATAAGTCTCGTTGAAGGTTTTCGTGAAGCGCGCATAAGCGGGTAACACAACCCGCTCGATCGCGCTGCGACCCGCTACAGAGAGGCGCGCTTGGGTCGCGGCATCGAACTCTTCGGGGAAACGCGTGAACGGCGCGAAGAACGGGCTTTGCTCGGGCTTGTTGACGTTCTGCAAGGCGAGCTGCGACGGGATGCGTTGCATGATGACGCGGGGCTGGGTGCGCCCCTCGCGTGCCGCTTGCTCGAGCAGTGCGATGTGCTGGTCGATCAACGTGCCCACTCGCTCGAGTCGAGTGATCCAGTCTTCGTAATCTTTGACCGTTCGGAACTGCAGCAGCTCGGTGACCTCATGCAGGGTCTGGATGCCGCCTTGGTGGTTGATCGAGTAGAGATGCGGTTTGAAGGGCCAGCTCGCGAGGCGCTGCGTGTACTCGCGCTCGAAGAGGTCGTAGTCGAGTTGCGCGGCGGGCGAGAGCGAGGCTCTAGGAATCGCGCGGAGGGCCTCGAGGGTGGCTCGGTCGTGCCGATGGCGTTGTTCGATCGCCGATGAGGACATGTCGGTCCATCGATCGTTGTACCGGTTGTCGCCGAGGTAGTTCGCCGTCAGCGGATCGGCCGCCAGCTCTTTTTGCCAGGTGGCATCGAAGAGGGCCCGAAGCTCGGCGTCGGGGCTCGGGGAGGCTGCCGCGAACGCGGGAACCAGCGCCGAAAACATCAGGGCAATGACCAGCGCGAAGGTAGAGGGGCGACTCTGCATGGACGGGTCTCCGGGTAACCTTGAGTTGACAGTCTACGACGGTCGATTTTTCCGCGCCCGGGGGCGCAGCCACTGCTATTATCGCCCCGTTCGCGTAACCCGACCTCGCCGGAGAGACCCCCGACATACCGAGGGGCGCCGAAGGCGCAAGTTT
>CAZRFN010000051.1:0-5215 GCA_964599335.1 uncultured Acidibacter sp.
ATTTCAGGATGATTCGCAGCAGCTGGGGCGAGAGCCTGCGGCATGCGTTTCACGCGTTACCGAATCCGGTTCTTTAAGCGTTACGGCCACAGTTTTGAGTTCGACAACCATCGCGCCGTAGTGAGCGCTCGGCTTACCGCAGCACACGGGAGAAACGGGGACCGACTTCAACCTTGCAATCTATCGAGAACTATTGAAGCGATCCAACGGCAGTCCGCGCTAGTCCGAGATCACGTCCGCCGCAGAAACTCCGGCACGTCGATTTTCGGTATCGGACCTTCTGCCACGTCGCTCTTCAAGGTCTTCAGTTCTCTGGCCGGCGATATTTTCGGCACAGTCGAGGAAGGAAGTTGCTTCCAACTCACTTCGACGATCCAGAGGTCTTCCTCGCTTACGCGGCCTTTAATCGGCAAGAAGCCGCAGGAGAGTTGAGTACCCGCGGCATCGCGACAGAGCAACGACGATGCGTTTCCTGATTGAAGCTCCCGCCGTGCGCGCTCGATTTTTTCTCCTTCGGCACTGAACTGTTTCAGTGATTCCCAAAGATTCATATTCTTGGCGTCGCGGGGCTCGGAGACACCACCGAAACGAAGTTCCGGGGTGTCGAACACGGCATAGGAACCGAGTAATTCTCCCCAAGCGGTTTGCGCGCTGGAGACTCGACCGAGTCGATCGCAGATCAGCCACGTTCGGTGATCCGACCGCGGGATGCCTGACCAAACGGACTCAATCACGGCGTCGGAGAAGTCGACGGGCTTGATCAAAAACACCCACTGAGACGAGGAGGAGTCCGATTCGAGGCCATTGGCAGAAATTTCGACGGCGACCGCGGTTTGAGGATTTCCCGACATCAACATCATGTGGCGCGCTGCAGCGAAGGCTAGTTGGTTTGCGCCATGTAGGCCGAGCATCCAGTCAGAGAGTTTTTTCCCTTTTTCGTCGAGCATCGACTGTCCGAAAAGCCTCTTCGCCTGGGCGTTGCCATAAAGCACTTCGAGCGAGGGGTTGGTCACGACGCAAGCGATGGGTACGGCGTGCATCGCCGAGGCGATCTCGGCATTTTTTTGGGCCAGCTTCTGAGCTTGCTCGCGTATCACCCCGGTCTCGGATTCGAGACGCTCACGAATCTCCTCAAAGCGAAGGCCAAAATAAGAGACGGCTTTGATGATGCCGCAGATACTGAGCACTACGAGGATGACCTCGTTGAAAGTGTCGTGCTCCCACAGGCGCGGCGCATCGGCAACGAGCCCCTGAGGAATGCGCAGGAAAATGAACGCGGCCTGAACACCGAAGATGATGATCAAGTGAACGACGAAGGGTGATCGGCTACGCTGGCTGAGCTGCACGGCCTGTTGAGTCGCCCAGGCTGCCGCGAGTCCGTTGCCAAGCGCGAAGAGCACGATCTGCGCGCTGTCCGAGCCGCTGTTTACGGAGTAGCCGAGGCACAGCAGATAAACGATGAAACTGCCGCCCATCGTCACGACGTACTCGTGCAGAGGCAGGCGAGGGCTGTAGAGCACTTTTAGCGCGAGCCCGAACAGGACGAACGAGGCTGCGAGTGCAAGGCTACTGCTGACGAAGGGCCAAGGTCCGACGTCAGCACCACCCAAGGCGCCCAAGATTGGCGCGATACCCGAGACCACAAAGCCGAGCATCCAGAGTTTTGCCGACAGATCGGGTCGCTTGAACGAGAACCAGCCTACGAGCCCAATCGCAAGAAAAGCGAAGCTCGCAAGGAACATGATGCCGTTGCCAGGCGTGACGAGCATGTGACCCCCCCCCTCGAATTCCTAAGAACTATAGCAGGGTCTTAGCGGCCCCCTTATTTGGCGGCATAATCGGCAGCTCGCCTCACTGATATGTAGGAGAACACCGTGGGCCGCAGTCGGTTACACGATATCTCGCAACGTCTACGGGCTGAACTGCCGGTATGGCCTGGCGATTCAGCTTTTGAATGTTCGGTGACGGCTGCAGTGTCTGAAGGCTCGAGCGTGACGCTGCACAAGATTTCTTTGTCGACACAGTCCGGCACGCATGCTGAGTGCTCTCGTCATGTTCGCGATGACGCTCCGTCTCTCGACGAGCTCGATCTTTCGGCATTCGTGGGAGAGTGCGAGCTGCGAGACGTGAGTGCTGCCGTTGATCGCGTCACGCTCTCAGACGTCCTCGATAGGCTCCCTTCGAAGCTCGAGCGCGTGCTGTTGCGCACGTTGCGTGCACCCGACTGGAATCATTGGCCTTCGGGGTTCACTGCCATCGATCCCGCCCTCATCGAGGCCTTGGCTGCGCGCGGTTGCCGATTGATCGGCACCGATGCTCCGTCGATCGACCCAGAAACGTGTAAGGCCTTGCGCTCTCATCATGCCGCGCATCGCGCAGGCATGGCGATCCTCGAAGGCCTCGTACTCGATGGTCTCCCCGAGGGGCGTTACGAGTTGATCGCTTTGCCCTTGCCGATCGAGGGACTCGAAGCGACGCCCATTCGTGCCGTGCTGAGAGAGCTCGATTGATGGGCGGAGTTTCTCGACAAGAATGCGAGCTACTCGACGCAAAAGATCCGCTCGCTGCAAAGCGATCGGAGTTCAAGCTTCCGACAGGCGTTATCTATCTGGATGGGAATTCGCTCGGCGCCTTGACTCATGCCGCTGAGCGTCGAGTTAGGGAGTTGGTGAGCGCCGAGTGGGGGCGCGATCTCATCAAAAGTTGGAATGTTCACGGCTGGATCGACCTGCCCGGAACACTCGGTGGTCGTATCGCGCCGCTGATCGGCGCACCCGCCGAAGACGTGCTCGTGTGCGATTCCACCTCCGTCAATCTCTTCAAGATTGCCGCTGCGGTCGCTCGTAGCCGAGGCGATTGCCGAAAAATCGTGACCGAGCGCGGAAATTTTCCGACCGACCCCTATATGTTGGAGGGCCTGGCGGGGCTCGTGCCCGATATCGAGGTCTTACAGGTGCCGCGTGACGAGATCGCCACCGCGGTCGACCAAAACACCTTCTTGGTCGTTCTCACGCACGTTCACTACCAGTCGGCGGAGATGTTCGACCTGTCTTCCGTCACCCGGCGCGTTCAAGCGGCCGGAGCGAAAATTCTTTGGGACTTCTCGCATTCTGTGGGTGCCGTACCGCTCGACGCGGCCGCAGCCGGCGTCGATTTCGCGGTGGGCTGTTCCTACAAATACCTTAACGGCGGTCCAGGCGCGCCCGCCTTCCTGTACGTTCGTCATGAGCTGCAGCAGACGCTCGAGCCGGTGCTATCGGGATGGCTCGGTCATGCGCGGCCTTTCGACTTCACCGACCACTATGTCCCCGCGCAAGGCGTGACCCGCCATCGTTGCGGTACGCCGTCCGTCATCGCCTACGCGGCACTCGAGGGGGCGCTGAGCGTTTTCGAAGACCTTGATTTGAAGGCCTTACGACATAAATCGATGGCGCTTTCCGAGCTTTTCATCGAGCTCGTCGAGGCAAGCGAACTCGCCTCCGAGCTCGCTCTCGCCTCGCCGCGAGACGCGATGCGGCGCGGCAGTCACCTCTCGTTTTCACACGACGATGGGTATACGCTGATGCAGCGTTTGATCGCGCGTGGTGTGATCGGCGATTTTCGTGCTCCGAATTTATTGAGATTCGGTTTTGCGCCTCTTTATTTGCGTTATATCGATGTCTGGGATGCCGTCGAGATTTTGCGCGACGAGGTTCGTCGCTGGCGTGAATCCGGCGGAGCCTCCATCGCCCGCATGGCTGTAACCTGACTCCAGGGAGAGTACTGATGTCCGTCACTGCAATGGTCATGATCAAGGCGCAGCCGTCTCGAAGCACCGCCCTGGCCAAAGAAATCGCCGAGGTCAAAGGTGTTAGTGAAGTATTTTCGGTAGCGGGGCGTTTCGATTTGGTGGCTATCGTTCGAGCACCCCGAAACGAAGACCTCGCCGATATCGTGAGCGGAGAAATTCACGCACTGTCGGGTATTCTCGATTCCGAAACGCTCATCGCATTTCGGGTCTACAGCCGTCGTGAGCTCACAGAGGGCACAGCCCTCTTCATGGACGAATAGAACGACGGATCAACACCGCCGAAAGAAGCCAAAGGCCGACGAAAGCTGCCGTGAAGGGAATCATGAGGCGCATCATCTCGATCGGCGCCAAGAAGGCTGCCAGCAACTGAATGGCGGCCATAGCGAAGAGTAACTGAACCAAACTCTTCGGCCTGAAACGGCTGATCAGAGCACCTAAGAATCCGAACGTAGGAATCGCGAAGAAAGCCCAGTTTCTCGGGTTTCCTCCATCGCCGATGATGCCCACTGCCAGGTTGATGAAAACCAGCAGGAACCCGCCGGCCGCTGCGAGTGCTACGCCAGCGACAAAAAGACGGTTCATCGAAGCGCGTGCGGCGAGTTCAATCGTTCCGCAAAACGCTAAAAGCAGTGCTGCGAGGACGGTGAAGTCTTCGATGCCCCAAGCGACTTCTTTGCTGAACTGCATGGCGATCGCAGGTATCGCCAGAAGTGCCGCGGCGCTGAGCCACATCGGAGCACGCCAGATTAGTGGAGTCGTCATGTCATTGTCCTCGACGGACATTCTAGAGCACTCCAGCAGACACAAGATACCGTTGTGTTAGAAACCTAACAGAAGAATGAAAAGAGTCGACCGTTTATTTACCTAGGACCGCGATACTTCTTCGAACATCAATGCTTTCGAATATCACTATTCATTTCCCGCTAGTTCCTCATTGTTCGGGGGGGGGGATGGCGCGGTCGAGGAAGAAAAAAAAGATGCTATTGATGAAAAACCGATGGTTTGCGGCGCTGCCAACATCTCTACGTTACGCCTGGAAAGACAACCTGTCGATGATCGAGCTGAAGCGTGGCGACAAACTGCCGCTCGGCAAGGAAGGCGGTTTTGTATTTTTTCCGATCAACTCCGTGGCCACACTCTTGGGAAGATCCGGAGACGGCCCGAGAGGTTTCATTCGATTTTCGGGACCTAATTTTTTGATCGGTCTTGCAGATCTACTCGGCTCCGGCGATATCCGTTACGAGGCGGAGGTCTCGGGGACCGGGTATGCATTTGCCTTGCCGGTCACGATGATGCTCAAAGCGATACCGACCGGCGCAGCGCGGGCCACGCTTCAGGTACGGTCCATCAGTCAGATTGCCGAAAAAGCATTTTTCGACACCCGCTGTTTCGGGGCGCACAACGGGACGCAGCGCCTTGCACGGG
>CAZRFN010000051.1:5315-11412 GCA_964599335.1 uncultured Acidibacter sp.
TTTTTCGACACCCGCTGTTTCGGGGCGCACAACGGGACGCAGCGCCTTGCACGGGTGTTGCTCGAAGCGGCTGATGCCTTCGGGGACGATCGTCCTATCACGCTCACCCAGCAAGAGCTCTCGGAGATCTTGTTCCTGCGCCGTGAGACGATCAGCCAACTGATCGGAGAATGGAGTGCGCTAAACATCGTCTCGCTGAGACGGGGCAGTGTCGCGATCCAAAACCGGGATGGGCTTTTGGCCCAGTCTTGTGATTGTTACTCCTCGATTAAGGACCTCGAACGCGCCGAGCTCGCCACCTGGAGCGAGATTCCCTGGGTCATTCCGAGGATGCCCGAATACGCCTAAGATATCGGGATGCGAACCCCGCCAGATTATCGGGTCATTCCCGAGCTTCCCGCGTCCGTTTATGTTGCTCCGCTCAAACGGCCCCCTGGACTCAGCGAAGATTGGCTAGAGCCGAAGCAGCGCCGATATTCCTCTGAAGAACATCGCATCTGGGACGATCTCTACGAGCGGCAGATGAAGCTGATGCCGCGACGCGCCTGTAAAGAGTTCTTGTTCGGGCTCGACCGACTGAACCTTCATCGAGGCGGGGTGCCCGATTTTGACGAAATCAGTGAAGAGCTGCGGGGGCTGACCGGATGGTCGGTGGTCCCCGTACCGATGCTGATTCCGGATCACGTTTTTTATTATCACTTGGCCAATCGTCGTTTCCCTGCCGGAAACTTCATTCGTTCCCGAGAGCAGTTCGACTACATCCAGGAACCCGATGTTTTTCACGATGTCTTCGGGCATGTGCCCCTGCTGACCGACCCGGTCTTTGCAAGCTATATGGAGGCCTATGGGCGGGCCGGCTGGAAAGCGCTCAAATACAACCGACTCAAGGCGCTTTCTGCCCTGTATTGGTACACGGTCGAATTCGGACTCATCCTCGAGGAGGGCCAGCTTCGCATTTATGGCGCAGGCATTTTGTCGGGGCCGACCGAGACGGTGTTTTCTCTCGAGAGCCGCGCACCGAACCGCATTCATCTCAACGTCGATCGCGTGATGCGTACCGACTACACGATCTCCGATCTGCAAGCGACGTACTTCGTGATCGAATCGTTCCGCGAGTTGTTCCATATGACGGAGCAACGCGGCTTCGAGCCGATTTATGAGGCCTTAGCGCCTGGATTCCAATACGCCAAGACAGCCGCTCTCGATACCGATCATATCTATCACCGCGGAACTCAAGAGTATGAGTTACGCGGAGGTCGAGGGTCTGGGGCCTCACCCAACTGTTGAGGTTCTATCGCGCTGGGCTATAGCTCGCTACCAGGCGATTCCGTAGTCCTCGCCGTGATTTCCCGAGCCGCCCCAGAACGTGCCGTTCTCGTGATCGAGCATGATGGCGTTGATGGGGCCCGCCGTGCGCGGCTGGAACTCCAGCTTGTAACCGCGCTCCACCAACTCGTTCCTCACCCATCGGGGTGTTTCGTCATCGAGTAGCATCCGTCCCGGGCTCGTTTCGTGATTGCCGAAAGAGTCACGTAGCTGGAAGCTGTTCATGTTCGCCGCTTCAGTTGCCTGTTGCGGCGTCATGCCGAACTCGACCACATTCAGGAAAAACTGCAGCAGGTTTTGATCCTGACTGTCTCCGCCTTGCACGGCGAAGGCGAGCCAAGGTTTGCCATTTTTGACGGCGAGACTCGGTGTCAGCGTGACGCGGGGGCGCTTGCCGGGCACGACCACGTTGAACGGATTCTCACGTTCATCGAGCACGAAAGACTGCATGCGCTGTGAGAGACCGATGCCTGTCTTTCCGGCAATCACCGCAGGGATCCAACCGCCGCTCGGAGTCACCGATACGAGCCAGCCTTCGGCATCCGCCGCGATCACGGAAGTGGTGCCGCGCCAGAACGGCGCCTCGGGATCATCGAGCGGGTAGTGACGCATGACCGTCGGCGCGACGCCTCCGGGCGAATAGGGGCGTTCGGTTGTCGAGTTCTTTTCGCCCGTGCGCTCTTGAAGCCATTTTGAATATGGGTTGACGCCACCCTCGAAAGGATAGGGGTCGCCCGGTCCGATATTCGGATCGTTACGATCGCGGATGAGCGTCGCGCGTTGCTTCGCGTAATCTTTGGAGAGCAGGCCTCGCACGGGCTCTGCGGGCGGGAATGCCGGGTCACCGTAATAAAAGTCCCGATCGGCAAACGACAGATTCATGGACTGATACAGCGTGTGCAGATATCGCCCTGAGTTGTAACCCATCGCCTTGAGATCAAAATTTTCGAGAATATTGAGGGCCTGTAACATCATCGGGCCCTGAGTCCAGACGTCGAGCTTATAGACGTCGACGCCGCGATAATTGACGTGCCGCGGCTCCTCGATCTTCACCTGCCAGTTGGCGAGGTCCTCACGAGTGATGAGTCCACCCTCGGCCTGGATAGACGAGGCGAGTTCTGCAGCGATATCGCCGCGATAAAAACGTTCGTACGCCGCCATGATGGCCTGCTTGCGCGTGGCGCCGCGGGCGAGCGCGCGCCGCTCCGCCTCGACCAACTTTCGCAGTGTCGTGGCAAGTTCTGGCTGCCTGAAGATTTCGCCCGCCTTGGGGCCTTCACGTCCGCCGCGGTCGGCTGCGTGACCGAGATGCGGCAGCATCACGCGAGCGGTGTTCGGCCATTCTTTGATCTTCGATTTATTGCGCTCGATGAGGCCTGCCGTCTGTGCCTCGATAGGGTATCCGTCGGCAAGGTCGATGGCGGGGGCCAGCACCTCTGCCAAAGAAAGCTTTCCGTATTCGGCGAGCATCACGAGGATGCCGCCCGGTGTTCCGGGCGTAGTTGCGGCGAGGGGTCCGAACTCTGGCGGATATTTAAACCCCTTGGATTTGAAGAACTCTGGCGTAGCGCCGGTCGGTGCGACACCGAGCGCGTTGATGGCGATGACCTTCTTGAGCTTGGGATGCCAAATGAGGGCTTGGGTCTCGCCGCCCCAGTGCAGGACGTCCCACATGGTCGCCGTGGCAGCGATCATCGCGCAGGCCGCATCGACGGCGTTGCCTCCGCGTTCAAAGATTTTCGCACCCGCCGTCGCGCCGAGTGGCTTGCCGGTGATAGCCATCCAGCGCTGTCCATGGAGCGGGGGCTTTTCGGTGCGTTCTTGAGGAACGGCGAGCGAGGCGGTGAGTGCCAGCAACGCAGCTGAAGCGATGGCGAGCAGAGATCGATGACGCATATCAGTGGCCCTCGAATGCAACCAGAGCTTGAACGGGGATATCCATCGCACGAATACGATCTGCTCCCTTGAGTTCGGGCAGATCGATGACGAAGCAGGCGGCGACGATCTCGGCGCCGAGCGAGCGTAGCAATGAAATCGCCGCCAGGGCGGACCCGCCCGTAGCGATGAGGTCGTCGACCAAAATCACTCTTTCGCCGGGACGAACGGCATCGCGATGGATCTCCATCTCATCGCGCCCGTACTCGAGCGTGTATTCGACGCGTACGGTCTCGTGGGGCAGCTTGCCTTTCTTGCGGATGGGGACAAACCCGGTGCCGAGTTGGTGGGCGACGGCTCCACCTAAAATGAATCCGCGCGCTTCGATGCCGGCGACCGTGCCGACACTCCGATTCCGGTAGGGCGCCGACAAAGACTCGACGGCCTCTCGGAAGGCGGCCGCATCACGAAGCAAAGTGGTGATGTCTCGGAACTGGATCCCCGGCTTCGGATAATCAGGGATGGTCCGGATGGTGTCTTTCAGCACGGGCGCACCTTAACATGACGCCCTATGACAGACGTATCCCGAACCCTGCTGGTCCGCAGCCTGATGCTGCTGCTCCCGATTTTCTCGTCCGCATCGGCGATCAGCGCCGAGCCACCGGTTATCGGTCGCGAGCAGGTGAACGCCACGCTTTGGATGCAGCGAGCGGCTGAGTACGAGATGTCGACCTTGCAGGTGTATCGACTCGCGACGGAACGACTGTCGACCACCATCGCCGCACCGGGTAGCGCCGCGCTCGAGCAACAGTCGCTCGACTCGCAGCGTCTTGCAGCGATGCCGACCGCCATCGTCGTAGATCTCGACGAGACCGTTCTCGATAACTCGTTTTATCAAGCGCGTCGGGCCTTGATGGGCGGCGAGTACGACGAGCCCTCGTGGCAAGCCTGGATGCGCGAGGCTTCTGCGCCCGCGATCGCCGGTGCGGTCGAGTTTCTGCAAGCGGCCTCACGAGCGGGACACAAAATTTTCTATGTGACGAATCGCGAGTGCCGACCCGCCGATGCTCAGCCTGACGATCCGTGTCCGGCGCGTACGGCGACGCTTCGTAATTTGCAGGCGCTACGTTTGCCGAACGCCGCGGACCCTGGTGCGCTCTCGCTTCGTCGTGAGCGCCCGGAGTGGGAGAGCTCTGATAAAACCGTTCGTCGCAAGTGGATTGCCGGGAGCTATCGCATCGTTGCGCTCGTTGGCGACGATCTTCGTGACTTCGTCGATCGTCCGATCTACGCGGCGCGCGCAACTGAGCTTGCGCCCTTGCTCGGCACGCGCTGGTTTTTGCTTCCAAATTCCATGTACGGCTCTTGGGAGCGAAGCATCACGGCAGGCGCTTGCACGAGTGGGATGTCGGCTGCAGCCTGCGCCGAGGCGACGACACGCAAGCGCTACCAGGCTTTGAAGCCCGAGCCTTCAGCGGGGGCAGCGACGTCCCGGTAGCGCGACGTCGATCCACACAAGGCGATGATCTGAGCTTTGTTCGGCATCGTCGTTGACGAGCGCAAATTCCGGATCTTCCGCCCTAGGCCAGAAAACGCCCGACGCGCAGACCTCGAGGTCTTTCGAGGGCAATACGTAATCAATCCGCAGATTACCGACCGATCGCGGGCCATCAGAGAAATCACCGGTATCCAACGCGGCGTCACCGCGCTGATTCAGGTTGGCGCCGCCTTGTCGGCGTGCGGCCTCGACCGCCCCTGCGCTGCGGGGCGCCAAGTCACCTGAGGCCGCTCTCCGATTTACCCGCCGATGATCGAGCAGCTGCGCGATCGCTCCGTTGATGCTTCCGCCATCGACAGGGTCCGCATTCAAGTCGCCAGCGATCACGAACGACGCTCGGGTATCGAGCCCACCGCGTCGACCGGAATCATCCACGAGATAACTCGCGCGCGTGGAGTCGAGGTAGTCTGCCCACAAGCGGATTTCATCGTGATTCCGTCGCCCGTTGCGATCTTCGGGGCCATCGAATCCGGGCGGAGTGGGGTGGCTCACCAAAAAATGCAATGTGTTCGAGAGCTCGCCCGGCGCGCTCGGAAGACTGACGGCAACGTCCCAATGACTCTTTGACGACAACGGCAGCTTCGCGAGCGCTTCGTCGGAATACCAGCCCGGCGGCAGCATGGCGCCCGGCATGTCGCGCCAAAGAAACGATCGAAAGGTTCTCGTCGCTACGTGATCGATCGGAAACCTCGATAGCACCAGCATGCCGTACTGCCCGGGGAACACTCCAAAGCCGAGGGCATCACCTCCGCCGCCGATCTTGCCGTCGCGATCGAAATCGACTCCGCTTGGCACGCCGGTATTCGACGGCGCGATGAAATGATGCGGTAACCTCAGCGGATCACCGCCACCCTGCGAGACCTCGAGATAGTGTCTCTGAAATAACTCTGGCGCCGCAGGGTCGTAATCGAATTCATTGATCAGCAGCAGGTCGGGTCGGATCTTCTGCAGAACTGCGGCGACCACCCGAGGCTGTGGCGAGTCACCGGTCGACAGCTCGCGCGCAAGATCGCCCTCGTTGCGACGGAAAAAGCTGACATTCCAGGTAGCGATGCGAATCGTGCCTTCGGCGACCGGAGGCGGCGTGGGCCCTGCATCGGCGTAAGAACCGGTGACCAGCGAACACAGCGCGATCGAGCCAACGGCTATGGCCGTCGTGATACGGGGCGTCGCCACCAAAGAAAAGGGGCGCCTCGTGGCGCCCCTTTTTTGTCGAGTGTCGTAAGACATCAACTCATCAGAACTCGTACTTGAGACCCACCTGGATCTGCCAGCGCGAGCGCTCCGTGTTACGAGTCACGCCGCCGGCCGGACCCGTGGCTGATTCCGGGTTGAGCA
>CAZRFN010000052.1:0-6315 GCA_964599335.1 uncultured Acidibacter sp.
CGCCGTTTTGCGAAAACGCTTCGCTGCCGCCCGGTTGGTCTTCAACTTGGGCATTTTTAGATACTCCTTTTTCTAGCTTCGCTCGCAAGGCCTTTGCAGACCCGCTCACGTGCGGATGTTTACGCTGACGTTCGACCCACCATGGATCGAATCGACCGTGCAAACATCACTTCTTCTTTGGCGCAAACACCATGACCATCTGCCGACCTTCCATCAGCGGGTTCTGTTCGACGATCGCATGGGTAGCGAGGTCCTGAACCAACTGATCGAGAAGTCGACGTCCGACCTCTTGATGCGCCATTTCTCGACCTCGGAAACGCAGGGTTACCTTGGCCTTGTCCCCTTCGGTCAGGAAGCGGATGAGATTACGCAATTTGACTTGGTAATCCGCCTCTTCCGTACCAGGGCGAAACTTCACTTCTTTGACTTGTTGCTGCTTCTGCTTCTTTTGCGCGGAGTGGGTTTTCTTCTTCTGCTCGAAGAGGAACTTCCCGAAGTCCATGATCCGAACCACCGGCGGCTCTGCCATCGGCGACACTTCGACGAGGTCGAGCTCACTGCTCTGCGCCATCTGAAGGGCTTCGAATCGGGTCATGATGCCGGCCTGAGCCCCATCTGCCGCGATCACTCGCACCTGCGGCGCCGTGATTTCCTCATTGCGCCGGATGCGCTTTGTTGCAGTCGAGATACGTCAATCCTCCAAAGTTCGGCGACCGCGGCTTTCTAGCTCGACGCGCAACCGCTCGACAAAAGTCTGCGGGGACATCTGACCCAGATCCTTGCCGCTGCGGGTGCGCACGGACAGAAGCTGCGCTGCTACTTCCTTGTCGCCTGCCACCAATAGGTAAGGCACGCGCTGCAGCGTGTGTTCGCGAATCTTAAAGCCGATCTTTTCGTTGCGCAAGTCGATGTCGACCCGAAGCCCCTGATTTTTAAGGGATTCAGCGACCTCCCGGAGATAGGCGTCCTGGCGATCCGTAATGCCGAGGAGCACGACCTGCACGGGCGCGAGCCAAGTCGGAAGCCTTCCAGCATGGTGTTCGATCAAAATGCCCAGAAAACGCTCCAGGGAGCCGAAAATGGCGCGATGGAGCATGACCGGGGTCTGTTTCTGGCTGTTTTCGTCGATGTAATGCGCCCCGAGCCTTCCGGGCAGGTTCAGATCGACCTGCAGGGTGCCGCACTGCCAATCCCGACCGATGGCATCCCGGAGCACGAATTCGAGCTTCGGCCCGTAGAAGGCGCCCTCCCCGGGGTTGAGGGTGAAATCGATCCCAGCGACCGTCGCAGCCTCCTTGAGCGCCGCCTCGGCCTTGTCCCAAATCTCGTCCGAGCCCACCCGTTTGGCGGGCCGGTCGGAGAACTTGATCCGGACGTCGTCGAAACCGAAGTCCCGATAGATATCGAGGATCAGGCGGGTGACCGCAACCGACTCCTCGGTGATTTGTTCGGGGCTCACGAAGATATGCGCGTCGTCCTGAGTGAATGCGCGCACGCGCATCAAACCGTGGAGCGCTCCGGAGGGCTCGTACCGGTGAACCTTGCCGAACTCGGCATAACGCACCGGCAGGTCACGATAGCTACGTAGACCCTGCTTGAAGATCTGGACGTGCCCCGGGCAGTTCATGGGCTTGATGGCGTAGACACGCTCGTCGGGCGTCTGCGTCGTGAACATGTTCTCGCCGAATTTCTCCCAGTGACCCGAGGCTTCCCACAGGCTGCGGTCCATCAGCTCGGGGCCGTTCACTTCCTGGAATCCGGCGGCGCGCTGCTTGTCGCGCATGTAGCCGATCAGAGATTGGAAAACACTCCAGCCCTTCGGATGCCAAAACACCGCGCCCGGGGCTTCTTCCTGCATGTGGAAGAGATCGAGTTCGCGGCCGATCTTTCGGTGATCGCGCTTCTCGGCCTCTTCGAGACGGGTCAGATAATCTTTGAGGTCTTTGTCGTTCGTCCAGGCGGTGCCATAGATGCGCTGCAGCATCTCGTTGCGCGAATCGCCACGCCAGTACGCGCCCGCCACTTTCATCAGCTTGAATACTTTGAGCTTGCCCGTCGACGGCACGTGCGGGCCGCGGCAGAGATCGACCCACTCGCCCTGCCCGTACAAGCTGATCGGCTCGTTGGACGGGATGCTGGCGATGATCTCGGCTTTGTAGTGCTCGCCGAGTGTCTTGAAGAAGCCCACGGCATCGTCGCGAGCCATCTCGCGGCGCGTGACATCGAGGTTCGCCGACGACAGCTCGCGCATCTTTTCTTCGATGGCTGCGAGGTCTTCTGGTGTGAAGGGGCGCTTGTAGGCGAAGTCGTAGTAGAAGCCGTCTTCGATGACCGGTCCGATCGTCACTTGGGCATCGGGAAAGAGCGACTGAACCGCCTGCGCCAACAAGTGAGCCGTCGAGTGCCGGATCACCTCGAGGGCATCAGGGTGTTTGTCGGTGACGATTTCGAGACGTGAGTCTTGCGCGATCTTGAACGAGGTATCGACGAGCTTTCCCGAGACCTTACCCGCCAGGGCGGCTTTCGCGAGTCCCGCGCCGATGCTGGCGGCCACCTCAGCGACCGTCACCGCGTGATCGAAGGTTCTTTGGCTGCCATCGGGCAGGGTTACTACGGGCATGCTTGCCGGTCTCCGTCTCGTCGAAGCGCCACCACGGCGCCATGGCAAAAGGGGCGCTTCCGCGATGCGAAAACGCCCCCAGCCAAATTGGTAGGCGCGAGTGGGATCGAACCACCGACCACCACCATGTCAAGGTGATGCTCTACCACTGAGCTACGCGCCTGCAGAAAGGCCGCGAACGATACCTTAGGCACCGACCAGCGGCAACCGGCGGACGCGGCGACCGGTCAGCACCGCCAGGGCGTTGGCCACCGCGGGGGCGACCGGAGGCACACCCGGCTCCCCGACCCCGCCCGGCGGTGCCTCGCTCGGCACGATCCAGGTTTCGATGACTGGTGACTCCGCGAAGCGAACGATGGGATACGCGTCGAAGTTACCCTGCTCCACGGCCCCGTTCTTGAAGGTGATCCGACCGTATAACGCGGCCGAGAGCCCGAAGATGATCGAACTCTCGAGCTGCTGGGCAACGAGGTTCGGATTGACCGCAACCCCACAGTCGATGGCGGCCACGGCTCGATGCACGCGCGGAACGCCACCCTCGCCCTCGGACACGTCGACGACGAGACCCACGATGCTTCCGAAGCTCTCGTGCAGGGCGACTCCACGTGCGACGGGGCGTCCGTCCGGCGTCGTCCCGACCGAACGACCCCAATCGGCTTTTTCGGCGACGAGCTTGAGCACCGCCGCATGTCTCGGGCGGTCGGTGAGATGACTGAGTCGGAACTCGACCGGATCACGCTTGGCGAGCGTCGCAAGCTCGTCGATGAAAGATTCGTTGAAGAACCCCTGCTGCGAGTGACCGACCGAGCGCCAGAAGCCTACACCGACAGGCAAATCGACCGTCGCATGAGTGACCGTGTAGTGATCAAAGGCGTAGACCTGATCGGCCGTACCCTCGACGTTACTCGCATCGCTCCCCGGAGCGGGCATCCCGAGTTGGCGCGGCATCGCCTGAGCGGCGATCGACTGACCGGCGGTATGGCATAGATACGCCGTGACCTTGCCCGTGGCAGCGTCGAGAGCCGCCGAAAGTTGTGCACGTACAGCGGGCCGGTAAAAGTCGTGGCGCATGTCTTGTTCGCGCCGCCATTGCAGCTGGACCAGTTTGCCCGGTACCGCGCGACCTAACGCCGCGGCGAGCGCGACGAAATCTGAATCGAGTCTACGACCGAAGCCACCGCCCAGCAGCATGGGCACGAGAGTGACCTGCTCAGGCTCGAGCTCGAATACTTTGGCCGCGACATCACGCGATACGTTTTGGATCTGAACGCCCGCCCATACGGTGGCACGGCTCGTCTCGTACTTGGCCGCACAGCACAGCGGCTCCATGGCGGCATGGGCGAGATAGGGAACGTCATACTCTGCGCGTAGCACCGTCGAGGCGC
The DNA here is from genome assembly GCA_964599335.1 of uncultured Acidibacter sp. Classification (GTDB taxonomy): domain Bacteria; phylum Pseudomonadota; class Gammaproteobacteria; order Steroidobacterales; family Steroidobacteraceae; genus UBA964. Next base: position 4,006 of record CAZRFN010000052.1, read on the forward strand.
CGGCGATGATGCGCTCGGCGTCACCCGCCTCGCGGTAAATGTCGCGGGCCGAGCCGATCTTGAGACCCTTGGCGAGCGCTTCGTCGATCAAAGATTGATCGAAGGCGCCTGCTTCACCTGGAACCCACTTCGCATCGAGGGACTCTACGGCGCGTCGTGCACGCCACCGCTGATCGGCAATGACGCCGATCGCTGCCGGGGCGCCCGCGACGGAAGGCATCACCACCACTTCGACGACCCCTGGCATCGCGCGCACCGTCGCCTCGTTGAAGGTGTTCAGCGTTCCGCCGACCAAGGGACAAAGCGCGACTTCTGCAAAGAGCATCCCTGGCTCTTGGATATCCGCCGCGAACTTCGCGAGTCCCGTGACTTTGTCGATCGCTTCGAGGCGCTTGGCCGGTGTTCCGATCAGCGTCCAATCGCCGGGAGGCTTCAAAGAAACGTCCGACACAGGTTCGATCGCATCGCGCCCGAGCGACACGATTGCGCCGAAGCTCATCGCCTGTCCGTCTTTACGAACGACACGCTCGTTCGATACCGAGCACTCGGCGATGTCGATCTTCCAGTGGCGTGACGCAGAGGCCCGCAGGGTCTCTCGGGCGAGCGCACCCGCCTCGCGCAACACGACCCATAGGTCGGGGATGCTGCTCGATCCTCCGGTGACCATGAATCCGATCTCGCGTACCAACTTCGCGGTGAAATGGGTTTCTAGCCGTTTGGATAGGGGCGGATCACCCGCACTCAGTGCGGGGCTGCCACCGGCCACTTTTACGTTGTTGTAGACGCTCGCGATCGGTGCTGCAGCGATCTGGATCGAATCGAGCGCACATCCGAGCTCTTCGGCGAGAAGCATCGCGAGTCCGGTGTGGGTGCCCTGCCCCATCTCAGCCCGCGGCATGAAGAGGGTGACCGAATCGTCGCGACCGATACGCACCCAGGCGTTGGGTGTGAACGACTCAGGGTCATCCAAGCGGTCTGCTCCACCCGTCAGTCGTTGGCGCGGCGGAAGCACGCTCCAACCCACGGCAAGCGCGCCTAGACCACCGAGCCCCATCCAGAGAACTGTACGCCGTTTCATCCCGCCTTCACCTCCGGCAAGCCAAACCCGGCTCGCCGCAACGTTTCGATTTCATCGCGTAGCCGCGCAGCGTCCTCGAACTCGAGGTTGCGCGCGTGCTTGAACATCTGGGCCTCGAGCTGCTTCATCCGACGCAACGCCTGCTCGGGGCGTAATTCGTGCACCGGTTGGGTGGTTGTGTCACCCGCCGATTTCTTCGCGCCCTTCCCAAGCCGTGCACCAAGCTTGCCCTTCGGTAGCGGCGCACCGCCCTCGGCCCGCGCGCCTTCCATGACATCGACCACCTGCTTGACGATGCCACGGGGCGTGATGCCGTGCGCCTCGTTGAAGGCCACTTGCTTCTGTCGACGGCGCTCAGTCTCCTCGATTGCACGCTGCATCGAACCGGTGATTCGATCTGCGTAGAGGATGGCACGACCGTTGACGTTTCGTGCGGCTCGACCGATCGTCTGGATCAATGAATTCGTCGATCGGAGGAATCCTTCCTTGTCGGCATCGAGCACGGCCACGAGTGCCACCTCGGGCATGTCGAGTCCCTCACGAAGGAGATTGATGCCGACCAACACGTCGAACACTCCGAGTCGCAAGTCGCGGATGATCTCGCTGCGCTCGACAGTCTCGATGTCGGAGTGCAAATACCGAACCTTGACGCCATGCTCATCGAGATACTCGGTGAGATCTTCGGCCATGCGCTTTGTAAGCGTAGTGATGAGCACTCGCTCCTGCCGAGCCACGCACTGCAAGATCTCCGATAGGACGTCATCCACCTGCGTACGAACGGGTCTTACTTCCACATTGGGATCGACGAGCCCCGTTGGTCGCACGACCTGCTCGACCACCTGGGACGCATGGCGGGCCTCGTAGTCGCCAGGTGTGGCAGAGACGAAGATCATCTGGGGCGCGAGTCGCTCCCATTCTTCGAACTTCAACGGCCGATTATCGAGCGCCGAGGGCAATCGGAATCCGTACTCGACGAGCGTCTCTTTGCGCGAGCGGTCGCCTTTATACATGGCGCCAAGCTGGGGCAAGGTCTGGTGACTCTCATCCACTACCAACAACGAATTCGGAGGCAGGTAATCATAGAGACACGGCGGTGGCTCCCCAGGCTCACGGCCTGAAAGATATCGAGAGTAGTTTTCGATACCCGCGCAATACCCCACCTCTTTCATCATTTCCATGTCGAACATCGTTCGTTGTTCGAGGCGCTGAGCCTCGACGAGTTTGTCGGCCGC
>CAZRFN010000052.1:6415-11297 GCA_964599335.1 uncultured Acidibacter sp.
ACGAGGTGCAACACCATCGCCAAGTACGTCTCGGGATCACCGAGTCCGTAGATCGAAGACACCGTTGCGACGATGATGCAATCTGGTCGTTCGAGCAGCGCCTTCGTCGCCGACAGTCGCATCTGCTCGATGTGCTCGTTGATCGAGGCATCTTTTTCGATGTAGGTGTCGCTCGACGGCACATAGGCTTCGGGTTGGTAGTAGTCGTAGTACGACACGAAGTACTCGACGGCGTTATCCGGAAAGAACTCCCGAAATTCACCGTAGAGCTGCGCCGCGAGCGTCTTGTTGTGCGCGAGAACCAAGGTCGGTCGTTGAACCGCCTGAATGACATTCGCGACGGTGAAGGTTTTGCCGCTACCCGTGACCCCGAGCAGCGTTTGGTGAGCAAGTCCGCTCCGCAGGCCGTCGATCAGGCCGGCAATGGCGGCGGGTTGATCCCCGGCGGGCTGGTAATCCGATCTGAGCCTGAATTCGGCCATATGGGGCCTACTATATCGGCTCGAGGCTGCGGATGTTCTGACGGCTTTCCGCGTGGTATGCGGCGCCGCTTGACGGGCCGCAGCGCATTCCAGAGAATGCGCGCCTCTTTTCGCCTGCCGTTCCCCGGTAGCTCAGTCGGTAGAGCGTCGGACTGTTAATCCGCAGGTCGCTGGTTCGAGTCCAGCCCGGGGAGCCAATCTCTGGCAGGTGCAGGTCACCCGCCCGAGCACCGACAGCCAACGCCGCAGCGTCAGTAGTTCAATTTATCCGGCGACGCCTTGAAGCGCTGAATCGAGTCGAGCACGATCTTTCGCGCCTGATCGGCGTCGCCCCAACCGCTGATCTTGACCCACTTGCCGGGCTCGAGATCCTTGTAGTGTTGGAAAAAATGCCCAATACGATCGAGCCAGTGCTTCGACACCTGGCCGATGTCATGCACGTGCGAATAACCGTTGAACACTTTATCGACGGGCACGGCAATCAGCTTTTCGTCCGACCCGGCTTCATCCTGCATCATCATCACACCGACCGGACGGCAACGGATCACCGAACCAGGAACGAGCGGCAACGGCAGAATGACGAGCACGTCAGCCGGATCGCCATCGCCGCATAGCGTGTGCGGGATATAGCCGTAGTTGCACGGGTAGCGCATCGGTGTCGACAAGATGCGATCGACGAAGATCGCGCCTGTCGCCTTGTCCACCTCGTATTTGACCGGATCAGCATCCTTCGGAATTTCGACGATGACGTTGACGTCGTTCGGGACATCCTTGCCCGTGGGTACCAGATCGAGTGCCATGCTTCCTTGCTCCTTGAGTTAAACCGATCGCGAGATCAATTCCTTCATGATCTCGTTCGTACCACCGTAGATCCGCTGCACGCGTGAATCGGCAAACATGCGGCATACGAGGTACTCATTCATGTAACCGTAGCCGCCGTGAAGCTGGACGCACTCGTCGAGCACCTGCTGCTGCATGTCGGTGACCCAGTACTTGGCCATCGAGGCGGTTTCGTTGTCGAGCTTGCCGGCAAGTAACTTCTGAATGCAGTCGTCGACGAATACGCGCGCGACGCGCGTGACGGTCGCGCACTCGGCCAGCTTGAACCGAAGGTGCTGCATCTGACCGATGACCTGTCCGAAAGCCTTACGCTCTTTGACGTACTTCGAGGTCTCGGCGACGGCGCCTTCCATCGCCGCGACGCCGCAGAGCGCGATGATGAGCCTTTCGTAAGGCAGATCACCCATCAGCTGGTACATGCCGAGACCCTCTTCCGCCCCGAGCCGGCAGTCGGCCGGAACACGAACGTCTTCGAAGAAGAGTTCGGCGGTGTCCTGCGCTGGCATGCCCATTTTGTCGAGCACTCGACCGACACGGTAACCCGGCAGATTCTCGGTTTCGACCATGATGAGCGATAGCCCGCGCTTGCGATCTTCGGTATTAGTGCGAGTGACCAACATGAGCAGCGAGGCTTGGCCGCCGTTCGTGATGAAGATCTTTGAACCATTGATGCGGTAATGATCTCCCTCGAGCACCGCGCGGGTACGAATGCCCTGTAAATCCGAACCCGCCCCGGGCTCCGTCATGGCGATCGCGCCGATGAGTTCGCCGCGGGCCATACGTGGCAACCAACGCTTTTTCTGGGCTTCAGTGCCGTAGTTGTAGACGTAATGCGCACACATGCTGTGAACGCCCTGCCCGAAGCCCGACAAACCGCGACGCGCCTGCTCTTCGTAGAACACCACTTCGTGACGGAAGTCGCCGCCCGCACAGCCGTAGTCGACCGGAAGATCGAGACAGAGCAGCCCCATCTCGCCGGCTTTGCGCCAGATATCTTTGCCGACGGTGTGTTGACGACGCCATGCCGCATCGTTCGGCACCATCTCGGTTTCGACGAATCGCGCGACGTTCTCGCGGAACAAATTCAACTCGTCGTCGACCCAGGGAGACACATAAGGAAGCATTGAAGAACTCCTGCAGTCTGGCGCGACAGCGCCAGCAGTCAATGATCAGCGGGCTTTGCGAGCCGCCTTGGGGCTATCGACGACTTTTCGAAGATGCGCGCGGAAGTCTTTTCCCAAGGCCGGGTGCGCGAGCGCATAGGCGACTGTCGCTTGCAAATAACCGAGCTTGCTGCCGCAGTCGTAGCGAGTGCCCTCGAACTTATGCGCGTAAACCGCCTCTTCTTGCAGGAGTCGCGCGATGCCGTCGGTCAGCTGGATCTCGCCGCCGGCTCCTGCGCCGATGCGTGCGAGATGATCGAAGATAGCGGGCGACAACAAATAACGCCCGACCACTGCAAGATTAGATGGCGCAACGGCCGGCTTCGGCTTCTCGACGATCCGACGGATGCGCGCCGTTTGACCGGGCGCCTCCACAGCCACAATGCCGTATTTATCGGTGTCTTTGCGCGGCACGGTTTCGCAGCCGATCACGCTCGCACCCTTGGCCGCGTAGACCTCCGCCATTTGCGCAAGACATGGTTTGTCGGCTGCAATCAGATCGTCGGCGAGATGGACGAAGAACGGCTCGTTACCCACAGCCGGTCGCGCGCAGAGCACGGCATGACCGAGCCCGAGCGGCGCAGGCTGACGGATGTAGATGCAGGTGGCGTAACTCGGCAGCACGCTGTGCAGTTGCTTGACGAGCTCCGACTTGCCTTGCGACTTGAGCAGACCTTCGAGTTCGCGGTCAGAGTCGAAGTGATCTTCGATGGCCCGCTTGGAGGCGCCGGTGATGAACACCAACCGCCTTGCGCCGGCCGCGAGCGCTTCTTCGACGGCGTACTGGATGAGAGGCTTGTCGACCACCGGGAGCATTTCTTTGGGGCTCGCTTTGGTCGCCGGCAGGAATCGGGTGCCACGCCCCGCAACCGGAAAAACCGCTGTCTCGATGAGGGGGCGCTTGGCCATCTACCACTCCGGAAGAAAGAGACCGGAATGGTAAACCAAGCGCCCCTTACTCGGGCAGGGACGTTAGCGCCCGCCGGCACTTGGCTTTGGCAGATTCTGAACAGAGGGATTTCGCGCCCCGGCACCGGTGCTCGGGGGTGACGTCGACGGCCGTGTCGATGCCCCACCTGCCCCAACGGTCAGGCGCGCCCGATTGTTGTCGAGGGTCTTCGCGCCGATCCCTTTGACCAGCGCGAGCTCATCGACCGAACGAAACGACCCATTCTTTTGACGATGTTCGACGATCGCCCGAGCCTTCGACTCGCCGATACCCTTCATTTCGCGGGCCAGAGTTGCCGCATCGGCAGTATTGATGTTGATGAGCGCGGTGCTTGCACGCGCTGAGACAGGAGGCGAATTGCTCGATGCGTGCACCTGCGAAAGCAGAGACCACAAAGCGAAAACGGCGATGGCAATGAATCGACAGATCATGGAAGGCCCTCCGGTACGAATGCGTGGCGCCGACATGGCGGCACGCGCGGGAGGCTATTCCGGGAGCTCGCTCGATCACGAGCACTGAATCGACGCGGAGCGCCGACTTATGAAGCGGTCAGTCTCGAATCGGGCTCGAGATACTTTCGTTGACCCGCTCACGCAGGTCTTTGCCCGGCTTGAAGTGCGGGACGTATTTTCCGGACAAAGCAACCGCCTCGCCCGTCTTCGGGTTTCGACCCTGACGTGGCGGCCGAAAATGTAACGAAAAACTGCCGAATCCACGAATCTCGATTCGCTCGCCGGTCGCGAGCGCGTCGCTCATGATCTCGAGAATCTGCTTGAGCGCGAGCTCAATATCCTTCGCCGGCAGATGCTTCTGCTTGGCGGTGATCAGTTCGATGAGTTCCGACTTCGTCATGACAACCCCGTGACGTCGTCAGGAGGGTCGCAGACGGTATGAACCGTCCGCGACCCGCCCCAGTTTCACGCTATCCCATCAACCGCGATCGCGGTCCGAGTTGATCTGAGCCTTGAGGAGCTCGCCCAAGCTCGTGCCGGCCGTCGGACCAGTCTGCTCGGAGCGGTAGCTCTGCACGGCCTCGGCTTCTTCGGAGGCTTCCTTCGCTTTGATCGAGAGCGAGATCGAACGCGTCTTGCGATCGACCCCCATGAACTTGGCCTCGATCTCCTCGCCCGCCTTCAAGAACTGACGCGCGTCTTCCACGCGATCGCGTCCGAGCTCCGAAGCACGCAGCTGACCCTCGATACCGTTGCCGAGATCGATGATCGCGCCGCGAGCGTCGACTTCTTTGACGACACCGCGGACGATGCTGCCCTTCGGGTTGTCGGCGATATAACCGGCGAAAGGATCTTTCGCGAGTTGCTTGATGCCGAGGCTGATGCGCTCACGCTCCGGATCGATGGCGAGCACCATCGCTTCGATCGTCTGACCCTTCTGGAAGCTGCGGACCGCTTCTTCGCCCGGGATATCCCAGGAGATGTCCGAGAGGTGCA
>CAZRFN010000053.1:0-10419 GCA_964599335.1 uncultured Acidibacter sp.
CGGTGGCGCGGCAGCTCGCGCTCGAGTTCGGTTTACCCGCCGATCGCGTCGAGGTATCCCATCAGGCGCTCAACACCCAGCAAGAAGCCGAAGCCATCAGAAAGATGTTCAGCTCGGCGAGGCCGAAGATTATTTTGGTCACCTCGGCGTTTCATATTCCGCGCGCGGCTGTGACGTTCGAGACCGAGGGGTTCGAGGTGATTCCGCACCCGGTGGATTTCAGGGCGCCGGTGACGCGGAGCCCGCTCACCAATTGGCTCCCGAAACCCGACGCGCTCGAGAAATCGGACATCGTCATCCGCGAGGCGCTGGGCCGCGGGTATTACCGGCTGCGTGCGATGCTGCGAGGGGAGTCGCGGGAGGCGTCGCCGGTGGCGATGCCGCTAGCGACGCAACCCCCTACGAGTGATGCAGTAACTAGCGAGGCGACGCCATGAGTCGCTTCCTCGACCGCCGGGTCTCTGTAGCGCCGATGATGGACTGGACCGATCGGCATTGCCGCTACTTCCTGCGTGGCTTCCACAAAGATTTATTGCTCTACACCGAGATGGTGACGGCCTCGGCCATTTTGCGCGGTGATCGCGAGAAGCTGCTCGAGTATTCCTCGGAAGAACATCCGGTCGCGCTGCAGCTCGGGGGCTGTGAGCCTGATTATCTCGCCGCCGCAGCGCGCTATGGCGAGGAGTGGGGGTACGACGAGATCAACCTCAACTGCGGCTGCCCCTCCGACAAAGTGCAGAAGGGCTCGTTCGGGGCCTGTCTCATGAACGAGCCGCGTCTCGTCGCAGACTGTATCTCGGCGATGTGCGATGCCGTAGATCTCCCCGTGACGGTGAAAATGCGCATCGGCACTCTACGATCGAGCGCGCGCAACCTTGATGAGGCGGTGCAGCGCTTCGATGAAGAGGATTACGACAAGCTCGCCGATTTTTTGGTCGCGGTACGCGCGGCCGGAGCCGACTGCGTGATCGTGCATGCGCGCAAGGCGGTGCTCGGTAACTGGACGCCGGCTGAGAATCGGGAGATTCCGCCGCTGCGCTACGACGTCGTGCAGCGTTTGAAGGAAGATTTCCCCGACATGCCCGTGCTGCTCAATGGCGGCCTCAAGACTGCGAGGCAATCAATTGAAGCGCTCGAGTGGGCCGACGGCGTGATGCTCGGTCGCGAGGCCTACCACCGGCCCATGGTTCTCGGCGAAATCTTTGCCGCTCTCGAAGGGGATGTCGGTTATCGCGCGCCGAGCATCGAAGATCATCTTGCTCGCATGGCCGAGTATGCCGAGCGTGAGCTCTCGAAGGGCGAACGACTGCACGCCATCACTCGCCACATGCTCGGCCTCGTGAGCCATACCCCGGGCTCGCGTGAGTACCGTCGTCTGCTCTCAGAAGGCGCCCGCGAACGCGATGCGGGGCCGGAGCTTCTGCGTCGTGCGGCGTCGCACGTATCCGTCTGATTTCGATATTCGCCCGCCCGCCGAGTGATTACTTTGCTAACCCTCTTTGAACACGGCAGAGGGTTGGATGATGAGTGCAGTGCGTGCGCCTTATGTCTTTCTCGGGGTGGTCAGTCTCGTGACCACGATATCTTTGAGTAGCGGCTGTTCGATGCCGCTGCGTGTCGGCACGGAGGAGGGTGTGGCGCCGCCGCGGCTCGTCTCGATCGACGGTAAAGTCGGTTGGGATAACCCTTCGGCGTTCGGGCCGGTACCGTCATCGCTACGTGAGACGGGTGAGTCGATCTGCTCGACCATCAACACGCGTTGGAAGACCTATCACGCCACGGGCTATCACTCGAAGGCGCAGGACCTCGACGGCACGACCTTCGATCGCGGTGGTTATTACTGCGAGTAACGCGGTACGGGCCCCTCGACGATGGCTGCGGCATACGCCGTCACCGCAAACACGGTGGTCGCCTGGCGCAGGTGCGCGGGGTCGACCTGATCGAGCGTGTCGTTGACGGTGTGGTGGATGTCGAAGTACGTCGTCGCATCGAGCTGCGGCGACAAGATGGGCACGCCGAGACGACGCAGCGGGCCGAGATCCGCACCGCCGTTCGAGGTGTTGTCACCGAGCTCGACTTCGAGCGATCGCACCACGCGGTGTACCTGCTCGATCGTGGGCCAATATTGCGGCGGCACACGCGAAGAGAGTTTCCACACGGGGCCATCGCCAAGGTCGGCTTCCATTGCAAAGGCGTGGTTCGCGATACCCTCATCGCCGATGGCGGCGGGGTAGCGGCCTGCTCCGGAGAGTCCGAACTCTTCGTTCGCAAAGAGCACCACGCGAATCGTGCGTCGCGGCTTGGGGTTGGCGCTTGCGGCGAGGCGCGCGGCGGCAATGGCGATGGCAACGCCTGCCCCATCGTCTTGAACACCGTGACCCGTGTCCCACGAGTCGAGGTGACCGCCGATCAGCACGATTTCATTGGCAAGATCGGTGCCGGGTAGATCGCCGATGACGTTCGCCGAGCGCACCTGCGGTAGATCACGCGAGGTGACTCGCATACGAACCCTGACGGCTTGGCCTGCCGCCTTACCCTCGGGGCGCGTCTGCGCCACTTGTCGCTCGAGCAGATCCGCATCGGGGTTCGAGATCGACACCGCCGGAATGCGCGGCGCCGACACGTTGTAAGAGAGCGTGCCGGTGTGCGCGATGCGATTCTTGCTCGTGCCCACCGACCGGATGACCACCCCGACTGCACCGAGGCTACCAGCGACGCTCGGGCCTTCGGTGCGCGCTCGTACGGCTTTGCCGTAGCCACTGCCATCGCGTGTGCGTTCCATCCGGCCGTTGAAGAACACGATCTTGCCGCGCACGGTGCCCTCGGGCAGCGCCTGCAGTGCAGGAATGTCTTGCACCATCACGATGGGCGCATCGAGCCCTTCGTCGGGTGTGCCGATGCTGCCGCCGATGGCGGTTGTCACCATCGACATCGGGTAGGGCGCGAGCACGACGAAGCTCGCTTCGCCCCGAATCCACCGCGGCACGATCACTTCTTGGGTGTGTACGTTCGTGAACCCGAGATCGCGAAGAGTTTTGACGGCCCACTCGACACCGGCTTTGTCACCGGCTGTGCCTGCAAATCTTTGACCGACTTCCGTCGTGAGCGACTCGAGCAGCTGATAGCTCTCATCGCTCTTGAGTGCTTGCTCGCGCACGCCGATGGCGCCCGCGAGGGCTTCACGTGAGAGCAGCACGGGCGGAGGCGGTGCGGGCGGTGAAGGGACCGCGGTGGTGCTGGGCGCTGCCGTTTGCGGGGCAGGGGTCTGCGCGAACGCGGTGTCGAAGAGTGAGAGGCTTGCGAGGCAGGCAGCCGCGAAGGCGAGGCCGAGACGGCCTCGTGCAGGAAGGTTGATCGTCATACGGTCCTCAGCCGAGGCGCTTTTGTAGGGCTTTGACCTCGGCGCGCAGCGCCGCAGGTGTGCGGGCACCGAACTCATCGAGGTAGTGGTCCATGTCCGCGGCTTCGGCGCGCCACTCTTCGGTCTTCACCGAGAGCAGCTCATCGAGCGCAGGCTTCGGAATCTCAAGGCCCTTGAGGTTGAGGTCGGTGGGACGCGGCAGGTGGCCGATCGGCGTCTCTTGCGCCTCGGCCTTACCGGTGCAGCGCTTCAAAATCCAATCGAGCACGCGCAGGTTGTCGCCGAACCCCGGCCACAAGAACTTGCCGTCGGCATCGCGACGGAACCAGTTCACGTGATAAATCTTAGGCGGGTGCTTGAGCTTCTGACCCATCGCAAACCAATGCGCCCAGTAATCGCCGTAGTTGTAGCCGGCGAAGGGCTTCATGGCCATCGGGTCGCGGCGCAGCACGCCGGCCTGTCCGATCGCGGCTGCGGTCGTCTCTGAAGCAACGGAGGCACCGACGAGCACGCCGTGGTTCCAGTCGCGCGCTTCGTAGACGAGCGGGGCGACGCCACGACGACGTCCACCAAAGATAATCGCCGAGATCGGCACGCCACGGGGGCTATCCGCCTCGGGCGCATAGCGCGGGTTGCGCTTCGCGGACACCGTGAAGCGCGAGTTCGGTTGCGCTGCAGGGCCATTGGTCGGGTCATAGGGACGACCCTGCCAGTCGATGACGGGCTTGCCCGTCTCGAGACCTTCCCACCACGGCTGGTTGTCGGCGGTGAGCGCGACGTTCGTGAAGAGCGTGTCGCGCTGGATCATCTCGAAGGCGTTGCGGTTGGTCTTGGCGTTGGTGCCGGGCACGACGCCGAAGTAACCGGCCTCAGGGTTGATCGCATAGAGGCGACCATCGGGCCCAGGATGCAGCCAGGCGATGTCATCGCCGACGGTCGTCACCGTCCAACCGGGCATGGAGTCGGGCGGGATCAACATCGCGAGGTTGGTCTTGCCGCAAGCGGAGGGGAAGGCCGCGGCGACGTAGTGCGTTTCACCTTGAGGGCTCGTGAGGCCGACGATGAGCATGTGCTCGGCGAGCCAACCTTCGTGACGCGCCTGGTAGCTTGCGATACGCAGCGCATGGCACTTCTTGCCAAGCAGCGCGTTGCCGCCATAGCCGCTACCAAAACTTTGAATCGAGAGCTCTTCGGGGAAGTGCATGATGAACCGGCGGTTCGGATCGAGCTCGCCGGTGGAGTGCAGGCCCTTCACGAAGCTGCCTTCGCGGGCAATGCGCTCGAGTGCGGGACGACCGGCGCGGGTCATCAACATCATGTTGATGACGACGTATGCACTGTCGGTGATTTCGACGCCGCAGCGCGAGTAGGGCGAGTCGATGGGGCCCATGCAGTAGGGCACCACATAAAGCGTGCGGCCCTTCATGCAGCCCCTGAAGAGATCACGCATCTTGGCGTGCGCCTCGGCGGGGGGCATCCAGTTGTTGTTGGGGCCGGCGTCGTCCTTGTTCGTGGTGCACACGAAGGTAAGGTGCTCGACGCGCGCCACGTCCGACGGGTGCGAACGGGCGAGGAAACAGTTGGGGTAGTGCTGCTCGTTGAGCTTCTGCAGCTCGCCGCTCTTCTCGAGTTGATCGATGAAGCCCTGATACTCGGCCTCCGACCCTTCGACCCAGTGCACGGCATCTGGCGTCGTGAGTTCGCGCACGGAGGTCACCCACTCGGCGACGGCTTTGGAGATTCCGGGCAACGGCGGCAGGGTCGAGGTGGCAGTAACCATCAAGGGTGTCCCTTTAGTTCTTTTCGAAAGAGGGGCGAAATTATAGCGGGGCCGTCCCGAGATGAGGGTCTTGTATAGGACTGGCCACGGGCGTAGCGTGCGCGCCGCATGCAGGCCATCGAGGACATATTCGGCCCGGGTGGCCCGCTCGCCCGGCACTTGCCGGGGTTCGTGCCGCGCAAGTCGCAGCGGCGCATGGCGGCGGCGGTGGCCGCGGCCCTCGAGGCGCGTCGGCCGCTGCTCGTCGAGGCGGGCACGGGCACGGGGAAAACCTTCGCGTACCTGGTACCGGCCCTTTTTGCTGGGCTTCGGGTGCTGGTATCGACCGGCACGCGCACGCTGCAAGACCAGCTTTTTTCGAAGGACGTGCCGCTCGTCGCCGGCGCGATCGGGACGCCGGCGAAGGTGGCCCTCCTCAAAGGGCGCTCCAATTATCTTTGCACTTATCGGCTGAAGCGCGAGGTGGCGCAGGGCGCGTTCGAGAGCGTGGCGCCGCGCGATGCGCTGATGTCGCGACTCGAGTCTTGGTCGCTCATCACTAAAACGGGGGATCTCGCCGAGGTGCCGGGCTTCAACGAAAGCCATGCGCTGTGGCCGAAGGTGACCTCGACGCGCGACAACTGTCTCGGCACGCGCTGCGCGGAGTTTGCGAACTGCCACGTGGTGGCGGCGCGGCGCGAGGCGCAGGCCGCAGACCTTGTGATCGTGAACCATCATCTACTGCTCGCCGACCTCTCGCTCAAAGAAGATGGGTTCGGCGATCTTTTGGGTAGCGCCGATGCGGTGATTTTGGATGAAGCGCACCAGCTTCCGGACCTTGCGACGCAATTCTTTGGGGTGCAGGTTGGGAGTCGCCAGATCGAGAATGTGCTCATCGATGGGCGGGCCTCGCTCCTGCGCTCGGGTGGTTCGTTGGCGGAGATTGGTACGGCCGCGCGCGGGGTTGAAGCCGCGATCGGTGCGGTGCTCGCGTCGCTCGCTTCGAAGGCCGATCTCGAGTCGGCGACGCTCGCGCTTGTGGGCGCACTGCGCGATTACGCCTCGCGCTTGGCGGATGCCGCTCGCGAGGATTCGGTCGAGCAGGTGGCCAAACGTGCGGTGGAGCTTGCGGCCTCGCTCGAGCGCATTGCGCTCTGCACCGACGACGAAGGCGCGCGCACGAGCGAGAGCAATGGTCGGAGTTTTTCTTTGGGGCTGTTGCCGTTCGATATCTCCGAGCGGTTTAGAGGTTTGATCGAAGCGCGTCCGGCGGCCTGGGTGTTCACCTCGGCGACGCTCTCGGTCGCGAGCGCCTCGCAGGGCGATGACTTCAGTCACTTTGCCTCACGCCTCGGTTTGAGCGATGCGGAATCGCTGCGTATTGCGAGTCCCTTCGACTATGAATCGCAGGCGATGTTGTATCTGCCTGCAGGCATGCCCGAGCCCACGGCACCTGGTTACGTCGAGGCGGTGATCGAGACCTGCTTGCCGCTGCTCGATGCCTCGGGCGGTGGCGCGTTCGTGCTCTTCACGAGTCATCGGGCGCTCGCGCAAGGCGCGGCGGCGCTGCGCGCACGTTGGGATGGCGCGGCGGACACACCGATTTTGGTGCAGGGCGAGGGCCCACGCGAAAAACTCCTGCGAGATTTTCGTGAGCACGGCAACGCGGTGTTGCTCGGTACGGCGAGCTTTTGGGAAGGGGTGGACGTGAAGGGCGAGGCGCTGCGACTCGTCATCATCGAGAAGCTCCCGTTCGCCTCGCCCGACGACCCACTCACCAAGGCGCGCATCGCGCATCTGCAGCGCAAGGGCGAGAATGCGTTCAAGGATTATCAGCTGCCCGAGGCGGTGCTCGCGCTCAAGCAGGGGGTGGGTCGGCTCATCCGCAGCGAGACGGATCGTGGCATGATCGTGATCGCCGATCCGCGCTTGCTCACGAAGGGGTACGGTCGCACGTTTCGTGCGAGCCTGCCGCCGATGCCGGTGACCCAAGATCGTGACGAGGCGCTGCGGTTCTTGCGCAAACTCCGATGAATATCCTCGCCCTCGACACCTCGACCGAAGCTTGCTCTGCCGCGCTCTGTGTGGGGGCGGCCTCCAATGCGACGGGCGACCGCGTTCTCGCGCGTTATCAAGAAGCCCCGCGCGGTCATGCGGAGTTGATCCTGCCGATGGTCGATGCGCTGCTCGCCGAAGCGGGCCTCACGCTCAAAGATTTAGACGCTATTGCCTTCGGTCGCGGACCGGGAAGCTTCACGGGCGTGCGTCTCGCCTCGAGCGTGGTGCAAGGCTTGGCGTATGGCTCGGGTGTGGGCGTGGTGCCGGTGTCGACGCTGCAAGCGGTGGCGTATCACGCATTCGCGCTTGAAGACGAGCGCGGCGCACCGAGAGCAACGCACGTGCTCGTGTGCAACGACGCGCGCATGGATGAAGTCTATGTGGGCGCGTTCGCGCGCGGGCCGGGTGCGGACGGCGCCGTGCCGGTGGCGCTAGGCGCCGAGATGGTGCAACCGCCGGATAAGGTGGTCGTGCCTTCGGTGGAGGGCGCGGCGATGAGTGATGGCGCGGGCGCCCGAGCGCCCGCGCGCTGGATCGGCGCGGGGCGGGGCTTCAAGGCTTACCCGGCGTTGTCGTCGCTCCGTGCGGAGCAGGGTGGACCGCTCGCCGCGGTGCACGAGATGATGTTGCCGCGAGCGGAGGACCTGCTCGCCATCGCCCGGCCCGAGGTCGCGGCGGGGCGGGTGTTGCCGCCGACGGCCGCGTTACCGATTTATGTCCGGGACCAAGTGGCGAAGATTCCTGGTGCGTTGTCATCGGGCTGAAACACGAGTCGCGTGAAATATGTCTGAAACAAGGACTTCACGGCTTCCGCTCATGGCCGCAAAACAAATCCTCGTCGTCGAGGACGAAAAACCCATCCGGGACATGATCAGCTTTGGTCTGCGTCGCGCCGGCTTCGAGGTGCGCGAGGCCATGGACACGCGCGCCGCGCGGGCGCAGGTCGCCGATCGTCGGCCCGATCTCATGCTCGTTGATTGGATGCTGCCGGACATGAGCGGCCTCGAGTTCACGCGGCAGATCAAGCGTGATCCAGAGCTTCGTGACCTGCCCATCATCATGCTCACGGCCCGTGCCGAGGAGTCGGACAAAGTCGCCGGTCTCGAGGGCGGGGCGGATGACTATGTGACGAAGCCCTTCTCGCCGCGGGAGCTCGTGGCGCGCATCAATGCGGTGTTACGCCGTGTGGATCCGCAGGTCGAGGGCTCGGTCATTACCTTCGAGGGTTTGAGTCTCGACCCCGTAGCGCACCGTGTGACGGCCGATGGTCGACCCGTGACGCTCGGGCCCACCGAGTACCGCATGCTTGAGTTCTTCATGATTCACCCCGATCGGGTGTACTCGCGCGAGCAACTGCTCGATCGAATCTGGGGTGGCAACGTCTACGTCGAGGAACGGACCATCGACGTACATATCCGTCGCCTGCGCAAGGCACTCGAGGAATTCGGGTACGATCGCATGGTTCAGACGGTGAGGGGTGCGGGTTACCGCTTTTCGACCCACTCGGAGTGACGTTGCTGAGAAATCCGTTCGAGGACTGGGGGTTCGCCCTCTGGCGTGTCTTGCTCGTGGCCGGTATCGGGGCTCTCGTGGGGCTTTTCGTCGGTCATTTGTGGTGGGGGATTGCCGGAGCACTTGCGATCGAGCTCGCGCGGCAGCTCGCGAACCTCAACGATTTCCTCGATTGGCTGCGCCGCCGCAATCAGCGTGATCCGCCGGATGCGGGTGGGCGTTGGGGCGATGCCGTGTCGCTCGTCTCGCGCCTGCATCGGCGTAAGCAGTTTCACAAGCAGCGGATCTTGAGGCTTTTTCGTGAGCTTCGGCGCTCGACGGCGTCGATGCCGGATGGCGTCGTCGCGCTTAACGCAGATCGGGAAATTCTTTGGTTCAATCGTAAGGCGGCGGAGCTTTTAGGGCTTCGTCGCAAGACGGATTTCGGCATCAACCTAGCGAGCCTGCTGCGCGTACCCGAGTTTGCTCGCTACCTCGAGAAAGGTGAGTTCAGCAGTAGCCTGCGTATCAAGCCGCGTATCGGCGAGCCCGCCTGTCTGGAGTTTCAGGGTGCGCCGTATGGTGAGGGCCAGCTCTTTTTGCTCGTACGCGATGTCACTCGCCAAGCGCAGCTCGAGACCATGCGCAAAGATTTCGTGGCCAACGCTTCACACGAGTTGCGTTCGCCGCTCACGGTGATCGCGGGCTATCTCGAGACGCTCTCGCATGGCGATGATCTGCCCGAGGATCTTCGAGGTCCGATTCAAGAGATGCGGCGGCAGTCCGAGCGCATGACGGCGATCGTTTCGGACCTGCTCGAACTCTCGCGGCTCGAGGCGAGCGATGAGCAGGTGGTCGGACAGCCGATCGATCTGGCGGCGTTGCTTGCGGTACTGCGCAAAGATTTGGTGGCACGCGATGCGGGTAAGCACGAGGTATCAGTGTCGATCGAGGCCGCTGATGGCCTCATGGGCGACACGGGGCTGATTCACTCGGCGTTCTGGAATCTCGCGGACAACGCCGTCAAGTACACCCCGGCGGGCGGAAAGATCACGCTGCGTTGGTGGGTCGATGAACTCGGCGGGCATTTTGCGGTCACTGATACGGGGCCCGGCATTTCTCCTGAGCATTTGCCGCGGCTCACGGAGCGGTTTTATCGGGTGGATCCGGGTCGTGCGCGTGACACGGGCGGCTCGGGCCTCGGGCTCGCGATTGTGCGTCACGTGCTGCAACGGCACGGTGCCGAGCTCAAGATCGAGAGCGACGAGGGGCGCGGCAGCACGTTTGCCTGCCACTTTCCGCGGACTCGCTTGGTGCGAGAACCCATCGCAATGACGGGCGACAGCGGCTATTCTCCGACGAACGACGAGTGACAGGTTTTTGAAGGGCGTCACGCCCAAGGGGTAGAACACTGTGGATACCGCCGAACTTTCCCAGCACATCTCGCGCCGGTTCAACGAGGACCTCGAGCGCGTTCGCTCGCAGGTGCTCAACATGGGCGGGTTCGTCGAGCAGCAGCTCGCGAAGGCGGTGTCGGCGCTCGTCGAGGGAGACAGTACGCTCGGCGAGACGGTCGCGCGTGACGACTTCGAAGTGAATCGCATGGAAGTGTCGATCGACGAAGAGTGCTCGCGCATCTTGGCGACGCGTGCCCCAGCGGCGAGCGACCTTCGGCTGATCGTAGCCATCATCAAGGCCATCACCGACCTCGAGCGCATGGGCGATGAGTGCGAAAAAATCGGCTACATCG
>CAZRFN010000054.1:0-10408 GCA_964599335.1 uncultured Acidibacter sp.
AAAGAGGGGAGTCAACCTGGATTTTGCCAGGGTCCCCTCGCGCCGACGATATTCAGTTATATTTATAGATAATCTTTTCTCTTATGATGATCGGGGACAATTTTTTTCAAGTTGACAGAGAGGAGTCCATCTTCAAAGGATACATCTGCGACTTCTGTATCATCTGCCATCGTCCACGCTCTCTTGAAAGATCGTTGAGCCAATCCCTTATGGACGTAGTTGGTATCAGATTCCTTATCCTCCTTTTGTCCCTCAACGAAAAGTTTTCCATCTTGCGTATAAACGTAAACTTCTTTCTTTTTAAATCCTGCGAGTGCTAGTTCAAGTCTCGATTCTACGTTACTAACTTGAACTAGATTATATGGCGGGTAGTTAGAAGTTGTTTCGTGAAGATGAAATAGACGATCAAAATATTCATCCATTCCAATTGAATTGCGCGTAATTCTATCCATCAGAGCAGGAAGATCCGCAGCAGTATACCTTGTGAGGTTAGTCATTATGGTAGCTCCTTTAAAAGCGAGTTTGTGTTGTGTGGACCCTTTCGGCATCCATTACTAATTATACAAGATACGAAAAAAAGAGGTATCGGTAAAACCGAACCTCTTTTTAGGGTGTTCCGACTTTTGTAGAGTGCCGCACGAATGGCACATTACTATTTATTCGGGTTCTACTGCTTTTCCTTTCTTACCAATATTATACTTCTGTTCCAAAATCCAATCCCCCTTATCCTTATAAGCAAGAACTTTAATTTGATTCAAAGGGGCAATATCAGAAACTTTATCTTGGTCAATCACAGTAATCAATCCCCAATCAGCAAGAAGACGAACAATACGATTACGTCTCTGAACGTCATTTACAGTAAGATTAGCATGTTTGCCATCAAGAGCAAATAGTTCTTTAAAGTGAACAATATAATATCTTCCCTGTTTGTGAAGAATATGGCAAGACTGGTAGAGTTTTTTCTCCTTCCTAGAGGCAACTCCGATACGAGTCAAAGTCTCACGAACCTTTAAAAAATCATCAGGTTCATTTAGAATAACTTCCACCATTTGGTCCTGTGACCAATTTACTTGTGGTTCAATTGTTTGGGTTGTCATTTTGTTCCGCCAGTTTCAAGTCGTTGTTTAATAAAGTTGATTTGCTCTCTCGACAAAATTTTCAGTGCTTGATATGCCTTTTCGTTACTATAACCATAGTATTTTTTTACATATTCTAAGTCTTGGATTTCATCTTTACGGAGCCAGGGAGAAAATCTCTTCCTTTTTCTTATAATATTTAGATAAAATGAATATTGCATATCTTTATCAAGATTATGATTCATATTCATTTCATTTGCGAAGAGAACGCAATCAATATACCCAGATAAACATCGATTAATAACATAGGGAGAATATTCTTTGATTGTGGAGGAATCCTCCATCAAATTTTCTTTTGTAGAATTAATTGAGTTCAGCCAATCCTTCAATTCCATAATTAAATAGCAGCAATTCTTTACGATTTTTTTGTTCGCGCATATATTCACCAACCGAACGCATCGTATAAGTCAAATCAAATTCTGCAGCGTTCCAGTTCTTAAAACGATCTTTGACAAGTTGATCTGAGTTATAACTTACCAATTGATCCATATTATTAGCATCACAATCGGCAGCAAACTTATCGTGATCAAATCCTTTATGCATTGATCCCTTGTTCCCATAGAGATTATCCTTAATATCATAAGGAGGATCGAGATACATAAAAGCACTCTTATTACTATCCATCAGATAGTCATAGGAATAATTAGTTATACGCCATTTTTCAATTAATACAGAGTACTCAGGTAGTTTTTCAATTCCACGCAAACTAAAGTTTGAATTGGATGCTTGCTCTGAAAATGATGAACTCTCTGTAAGACCACTGAAACTACACTTATTGACAATATAAAAAGCCACAGCACGATCAAAATTTGACACAGTTTTGTCATTGATCCGTTCCTTTGATTGAAGGAAAAGTTCTCTTGCTTTGTCTGGAGTATTATTTGCCTTCTTTAAGTCAACAAGTTCACTTTTCAAATCATATCCAAAAATCTGGAGTTGCTGCCAGAAGTTTACAAGTGGTTCATAAAGATCATTAACCCAAATATCTACACTGGGATATTTTTTAGTGATATAAATTGCAACACTTCCACCGCCAAGAAATGGTTCCCGAAACTCATCATAGTTGCGAAGGTCTGGAAAGTATGGTCCCATCTTAGCGACTGCCCTACTCTTACCGCCAGGGTAACGCAAGGCAGTTTTTAATGATTTATTCGAAGTCATTTGAACTCACACTCGCACATAATTTCAGTAAGAGCAGCAAGAAGATTTACTTCCTGGTCAGCCACGAACGCACATTGGTATTGATACTTAGCAATAACAAGAACGGCAGCAGGAATAGATTGGGGTGAAAGGTTATCAAAAGAGGCGTCATAAATCCTGCGAAGTAGACTACTAGCATCGTTATCCAGGTTGGAGACCACCCATTTACGAACCTCTGTAAAGTTTTTGTCTTTGAGATTTTTGACGAGTTCATTTACGGAAACATCAGAGAAAGATGCGAGAATACCAGAATCAATTTTACCTCCAGTAGAGTATCGTTGAATTTCATTCAGAACCCTACGGAAGTCGGGGAAATGTTTTGTAACAAGTTCCGCAACGACTTTTTGATCGTACTCAATCTTTTCCGCATCCAAGATTGTTTGAAGTCGTTGAAAGAAACTACCTGCAAGTTGAACTCTTTGCTTCCCTTTGATGGTAAAGTCGATAACGGCACATCGGGAGTGAAGAGGTTCAATAATTTTGTTCTTGTAGTTGCAGGTGAAGATGAATCGGCAGTTGTTATAAAATGCCTCAATATTCGCCCGTAGTAGGAGTTGTACGTCGTTCCCTGTGTTATCCGCCTCATCGATGATGATGACCTTGTGTTTAGAAGATCCCGTAAGTGAAACGGTCGAAGCGAAGTTCTTTGCTTGGTTCCGTACAGTATCCAAGAAACGCCCTTCGTCGGATCCGTTGATGACATAATAGTCTGCCCCCAATTCGTTACATAATGCTTTTGCGATTGTAGTTTTACCAATACCAGGAGGTCCAGCAAGAAGAAGGTTTGGAATCTCTCCCTTTGCCACAAACTCCTTAAATGTTTTTTTAGTTTCATCAGGAAGAATACAGTCATCAATTACTTGAGGACGATATTTTTCTGTAAGAAGAAATTCACTTGCCATAATCAAATCCAATCAGGTTTTTTCAAATAAGAACTTGGGACAATTTCCCACCACTCTTTCCCATCAAAAACATACACCTTATGTGTATACCTGTCAAGGAAAAAGGTGCCTTTTTTATATTTCATATCCAGTTAGGTTTTCGTTCTGGCATACGAAGATAATTAGATGCAACCCAAGGTTTGGACGAAATATACATCTTGTAAGCAGTAAAAGTGTCAATGCTTGTGTCAAGTTTAAACTCATCTGGCATTGCTCGTGCAAATGGAGTCACTTCTGTAATCTTCCCCTTAGGAAAAAGATAATAAGCGTCCACAAGAGTCTTGTAGCAAGAATGCACTTTACTATACCGCAAGGTGTATTCATCACACAAGTTAAGACCGTGCTTAATCAACCAATAAGCGTTATGGATACTTTCCAGTGCCCACTTGGTGCAGGGATGATTGCGGAACGCTCCCCTGTCCGTCTTGTAGGGCGTTCCATCCGCCTTAGGGAGAGTGCCATACCCATGCCCCCACTTCTCTGATGCCACGATAGAGAGCATCTGACAGCACTCTAGGGGCATCTTAACGATGTGTTTGTCAGGGAGACAAATGGCACTCTCAGCAGGCCAAGGGGAAGTAACAAAGATGTTCATCAACCAAAAGTAGAATCAGGTTCCAGAGCAATATGATAAGTCACATCAAATCCAGTATTCTTGAATCGTGACAGAAGTTTACGTGAGATGACAACTTCATAAGAACCAGGAAGAATCTTGATGTTCTCTACCTTAAAGTTGAAAGAGAATGTTTCGTCAGTTTCTCCAACAACCACAGAGAAGTCGTTAGAAGTATCATTCTTCTTATCACGAACAACCAGTTTCACCACACCTGCTTCACCGACCACAGACAGGTCAGGAAGTTGATACACAGCAGCAGCCTTAAGCAGTTTGTCAAGTTCTTTGGTATCAAGAAGAAAACAAACATCTTCGCTTGGCAGAACAATATCCTTTTCGGGAGGAGTAATAATTACATTAGGATCAGCAAAGAAATACTTAGAACGAGACTTGCCTTCTTTAATTACTACATAACCATCGTTTTGGAAATCTAGTTCAGCATTCTGGTGCAGATTAAGACCATTCAGAAACTGGTTCAAATCATAGATACCAAAATCCTTTGGAAGTTCTTCTTCAATTGTTGCTTCTGCTAGGATGTTTTTCATCACAGAAATAGTGCGAAGATTGTTTCCTTCCTTAAACAGAATAGATTGATTAATGGAAGAAAAGTTTTTCAGTAGAGTCAGAGTTTTATCAGAGAGTTTCATAATAATCAGCGAAATTCAGAGAGACCGTTATCTTTACGTGTATAATGCCCGTCAAAGTGAAGCAGCAGCATAGCATAGTGAATCACTTTAAGCAAATCACGCTTATTGCGCCCATCCTTGTCACCATATCGACTCCCATATTTTAGGATATTTGCCTGACAAAATCCAGGAGCAAGACCCTTTGCTGCCATCAAGTCAATTGTCTGAATGTCCTGGTATTCTTCGTTGTGACTACAGTAGTGACTGCCATAAGTACTAGTTACGTAGTCTTGAATGTCTTTGAGGATTTTATCCTCATTATATTTCCAAAGGTGATTAGTGGGTTCGTTCATACTCACAGGTGTTTTTTTAATTTCAATCATGTCATTAGAGTTTACAGAAAAAGTAAACTTATTATAAAGATTCTCATCCATAACAAAAAGAGGAGATAGTTTTATCTCCTCAAATTCTATCAATTTACTTGATCTTTGTCAACAGAAGATTGAAACTCCGCATCAATCTTATCATACAACTCAACAAAGGTTGTTTTGGTTTCATCATCAAAACGATTCAGACAAACCTTGATTGCTTTGTCTTTCTTACCGAAGATAGAGTATGCCTTGATGATATGAACCAGACGACGAGTGCTGATGACTTCATCAATACCACCATCATTGAAGGTCTTGCGAATAATCTCAGACCAGGTGCAAAGGTGCTTGATAAAATCAGTGTGCTCGCCAATCATAGGAATGCTGAGAGACTCTGCAACTTTAGCCAAGATTTTAGTCTCAACAGAGATAGTAGGATACTCTTGCTCGAAGGTGATGGGGAATCGTTCCAGGAATGCCTCGTTGAGAACATTGGTGCCAATGAAACGACCATCATCACTACCCTTACCCTTGGTGTTAGCAGTTGCAATCACATTGAAACCTGCCTTGGGTACAATATGCTTACCGATTTTCTTGAGGAATACACCTTTACCCTCAAGGACAGACTGCAGACACATAATCTTGTTGGATGCCAGGTCAATCTCATCGAGCAGAAGAATGGCACCACGTTCCATTGCTTCTACCACAGGACCGTTGTGCCATACAGTTTCCCCATTTACGAGACGGAAACCACCAATCAGGTCATCCTCATCAGTTTCGATGGTGATGTTGACCCGAATCAGTTCCCGACCAAGTTGGGCACAAGACTGTTCCACACCGAAAGTTTTTCCGTTGCCAGAAAGACCAGTGATGAAAGCAGGATAGAATAGACCAGACTGAATAACTTTTTTAATATCCGAAAAGTTACCAAAGCTGACGAAGGTAGCATCTTTGTTGGGAATAAGATTTTGCACGACAGAATTCATAGTTGCCACACCAGGAACCGTATCGGAACCCTCTGCAGCAGGAGAGTTGTAAGTTTCTTCAAGGTCTTGCACAGTTTGCTCCAGATTCCATTTACCACGACCCACCTTGTATTGATTCAGATACTTGGAGAGAGTCGCATAAGAAGTATTCAGTTCATCTGCCACTTCTTTGACAGCATCAGCACCAAACTCGGTGCCGAACTTTTCCTTCAGAATGGAGATTGCTTGGTCGATCATAATGTTAGATTTGGAAGGCATCGGTTTGGTTGATTACTCCGTAATCATAACACAAAAAAAGACCCCTTGCGGGGTCAGTGGACGGTTTGGGAAGTGGTTCAAACTTCGTCACTTGTATCTCTAACTTTTTTTACCTGCTCTTCTTGCTGCTCTATTTTAACTACCTCTATCTGCTTCCCAACCAGACCAATCTGCTTTTCTTTGTCCTTTCTCTCCTCCTCCTCCTCTTTTAGTTGGTGCCTTTGTGGTAGTTCTCATAGTTATATCACCACTACGTTTTCTTCTTTCTACTGGTTGCCCTTCTCTTCCTGTAGCAACTCTGGTTGCTAAAGGAGTTCCCTTTTCTAATGCTCTCTTCCTTCTTTCTCCAGTAAGTTCTTCACAAATACTTTCTCTCCAATCTTCACTCATATTCACCATAATGACTTCTGCTGCTTCTTGAGTATCAGCATATCCTTCATCAAGAAGGTGTGAGAGGATGATGTCGTAGAGGTCATAATGTTCTTTTTGCTGTGCTGCTGACTGTAATACTTTCATTGGATCATCTCCAGTTGTAACACCACGAGCAGTTTGTCTATAGAGTTTTTTACCTTTTGGAAGAGATCCTTGACCTTTGAATCCTGCTGCTGCTGCTCTTTCGTCTCTAGTTTTTGGAGTTAATGGAGTATTTGTTCTGCTGGTTGGTCCACTTGTGGGAGGAGTTGGTCTGCTTCTAATAGGTATTGGACGTTCACTTGGAGTTAATGGTTTTTTTCTATTTGCCTCTAGGTCAAGCAGTTTGCGTGCTGCACCTCTACGAGTATCTCGTAGAGATGTTACAGAATCTCCTGGTCTATCTGGAACTCCTGCCCCACCAGCACCCCTTCTAAGACCTGATTTCTCAGGGTATCTACCTTGTGCTCTCTCTTTTGCATTAAAATGCAAATTCGACAAAGTTCTTAAAGAAGCTGTTCCTCTACGATGATGAATATGATGTGTTCGTGGCAAACCTCCAATTCTGTCATCAGCAACATCTGCCAATCTTTTAGAAGTTGCACCTTCCTCATCAAGATTCTGGTAAACTTCCATATATGCTTCTTGAAGATTGCGAAGTTCTTGTGCGTCCATTTTATGAATACTTTTTAGTTATTTATAAAAAAAGGGGATTATAAAATCCCCCAAGTGATTAAGCAACAAGACTGATAAAAGAACCCAGAATTTTCTTGTTAGTCTTTTTCTTTCCAAGAACTTTAGTGAAGGCAGTTTTGATTTGTGCTTTCGTTGCATTCTCTGGAACAGTAAACTCTTCATCTTGTGCGAGAGAAGATGAGGCAATCACGTTAAATTGATCGAAACCAGTTTCATCAAATTGAACGCAACCGTTTTTACGATAATCAGATTTCACTTTTTCATAGTTCTCCTGACCACTACCATACCAACGATAGCACGTCGCAAAATCACGACCGGGAGTGATACGGAAGTTAATCAGATTTACTGCCGGAAACCTATCTTTCACAGTATGCAGAAGAACTTTGGCATAGCGAGGGAAGTTATCATAATCCAGAGCAGGATAAACGCGACCAGTCTTACGATCACGAATTGCAGTGCGAGCGTGCTTTGTATTACCAATATATTCGGGGGAATTATGGTAAGTACCCTTACGAGCAACCGTTACTGAATTCTGATAACCTTCACCATCAGTCAGGAAGATAACATTTACCTTCTGAAGTTTATTTTTTGCCTGGAAATCAGGAATCAGAGCGTGAAGTGCCATCATACTTTCTCCGATAGGAGAACCAGAAAGGTCCAGGTGAGGAGGAACAGCACCAGAACGCTTCTGATAAGAATAACAAGCACACCAGATATTCTTCAGTTGCTCATCAAGAACTCGATTGTTTACTTTACTGGTGAAAAAATTCATCAGTCGGAAAGATGCCTCAGGGGAAAGCACGCCCGCAACTTTTTCATAAACAGGAGGATGATGTGGTTGCAATTCAATATACGAATGAGCGTCCAAAGTGAAAGCATAAACCTCGAAAGGAATATTCACCTTACGACAGAACCAAATGAGATTCAGCAGTTGCTTATAAGCATCCAGGATGAATTCACTCATTGAACCAGACCAGTCCAGAATGAAGATAAGTCCATGATTCTTACCGTCAGGAACCACGGAGACCTTCTTAAACAAGTCTTCATTGAACTTATAGGTATGGAGTTTAGTTGTATCAAGAACGCCTGTGCGAGCAGTGCTAGAACGAGCATATTGATCGGCAGACTTCTTACACTCAAACTCTTTCACCAGATAAGAAACTTCCTTTTCTGCGGATTTCTTGTAGGCATTGTATTCTTTACAATTATACTCAAAAGCATCTTTATAATAAGTTCCAGAATTGTTATAAAATTCTGCTGCTTTGCGATGAATAAACTCGTTGGGAATAATCATTGTATCAAGATTCATCTTGGGAAGTTCCACATAATGAGTTTCTTGAGCATACTTATCCACAAGGTCTTGAGATTTTTCATCAAAAGAACGAGAAGTCTTAGAAGTCAGTTCATCTTGTTCGGACTTATTGTGCTGATTACTTGCTTCCTGACCGAAACCACCACCATTAGGTGCTTCCATAGACTTATTCATATCATCACCGAAGGATTCTCCATCAGTTTGAGACTGACCTTGAGAATCTTGCTCCAGTTGAGATTTATTCTGTCCGTCCTGATTTTCTCCATCTTGAGAAGAATCGGAAGAACCTTCTACTTTCTCACCCATACCTTGAGAAGAATCACCTTGACCAGGGGTAGGCATAGACTGAACCTCTTGCTTTTTGTACTTCACAAACTTGGTGATTTCGCGAGCAAGTTGCAGAACTTCATCAAAGGTTTCAGTTTGAGAAGCACGAGTCAGAAACTCATTCTCTTCATCATTGAAAGCAATGTTATGAAATGCTCCAATCTTATAGTAAAGATTGATTCGGTCAATGAAAGTCAGTTCATCCAGGTTCTCATCTTTGGTTGAGAAGAAATCATCAGTGTTCAGTTCATTATACCCATTGTAGAAAGTCCGAGACAGGCCAGGGTACTTTTTCTTCATTAGACGTTCTACGCGAACATCCTCAAGAACATTCACGAAGTCTTTAGGAACTTCGGAATATTCTTTAGTCCAATCAATATTATCGGTGAAGAGTGCGTGTCCTACTTCGTGACCCACCAGAAGATCATAGACCGTCGCAGATGCTTTATCCCAACTCGGAAGTGTCAGCACACGACGATCTACATCGAACATTGCAGTTGGAACTTTTTTGTGTTCGATAATCAGGTTCTCTGTTGCCAGACATTTGGCAAGAGAACCTTTGACTTCTAGGTTGACAGGCATCTGGTTTGCTTTTGAACTTTTAGTAGTTTAGCAGGTGCCTTCCCTTTAAATTGCGTTCAGTAGACAGATTTGAAAGTGGACTAAAGTTCAATCTTTCTACTAAATCCTTTTATTTTTTCAAATCCAATAACGCTTTCAAATCTGTCCTCCAGACCTGTCTTATGCGAAATAACAAAAATGTTTGCATCTTTAATCACATAACGAATAATCTTAAGGAACTCTTCGGTTCCAAATCCATCAAGTGAGCTATCAAATACTTCATCCATAATCAGAAGATTTGTACTGACTGAATTCTTCATTCTTGCAACTTCTCTCCAAGTGAAGAGTAGCGCAAGGTCAATTCTCATTTTTTCTCCTTCACTAAAAGAAGCATAGGAAAAATCTTCATGAATAGGTGACTGGACGGTTTCGTTAAATTCCTCATCAAGAGTGAAGTTAATATAGAAATCCATCATCTGAAGATAACGGTTAACTTGCTGATTTATCAGCGGTAGATACTTCTTAATGATTTTGGATTTTACTCCACCGTCTTTAAGTAAACTATACGAAAAATCGTAATAATTGATTAGGTCTTTTTTAGAAGCGAGTTCGTCGTATGTAGTTTTTAAATTGTCTCTGAAGGATTCTAGTTTCTCATGTTCAGAATTTCGGTTTGCAAGGTTCTCGGTAAGAACTTGAATTTCCTTTTCAAGATTTCGGATTTGTTTCCGTAATCCGTTAACCCTAATATTATTTTGAGAAATGCCATTCGTTAATTTTGAAATTTCCTTCGATAGAGCAGTGAATTGACGCTCTCGCTCCTCTTCCTCTTTAATTGCCTCCTCTAGTTCTTTATAACCAGATTGCAACTCTTTTGCTTTAAATTGAGCGTCGTTAATTCTATTTATTCTAAAGGTCTCATCAATCGGTTGTGTGCAGGTAGGACAAACCGTATTCTCCGTAAAAAACTTAT
>CAZRFN010000055.1:0-3237 GCA_964599335.1 uncultured Acidibacter sp.
AGTTTCTCGCAGAGGTTGAACGCATCGTGTAGGCCGCCGTTCATGCCCATGCCGCCGCTCGGGCTGTTCAAGTGTGCGGCATCGCCTGCGAGCAGCACCCGGCCCGAGCGGTAAGTCGGGGCGATGCGGCAGTGAATGCGGTAGGGCCTCGCCTCGAGCACGTCGTATAGCCGACCCGTCGGTACGATTCGCTGCAGCTTCACCTCGATGGACGCACGCGTCAGCGCCTGCTCGATGCTCTCGTCGGCGTCAGCGTAGAGGCTGACACGCCAGAGATTCGGCAGGCGCAGCAGGCTGAACGTGCCGTGTGGAGACCAGCAGTAGTTCACGTTCGACAGGCCCTCGAGGTGCTGCTCGAAGGGGAACTGCGTGGTAGCGAGAATCGTAGTCTCGGGGTATGTACTGCCCTCGAGGTGCAGGCCCACGGCTTCGCGAATCGTGCTGTGCGCTCCGTCGGTGCCGATCAGCCATCGGGCCTGCAGGTCCACTGTCGTACCGTTCGGCTCACGGGCCTCGACTACGACTCCCGAGTCCGTTTGCCGCAGTCCGATGACCGTGACACCGCGCTGCAAGGTGCACAATTTGCTGAATGTCGGCAGCCGTTCTTCGAGCAGTTCGCAGTAGACCTGCTGCTCGCACTGCAGTCGGTACGGGTGGCTCGTCTCGCCGGCGAGCACGCTGAGATCGAACACTGCGCGCTCGCCCGACGGGTGCATGCGCACCTGCCACGTGGGCGTCACGAGGCCACGCGCGACCAACGGGCCCGCGAGCCCGAGTTCGTCGATCATGTCGAGGGTAGGCGGGTGCCAGGTGGAAGCGCGCAGGTCGCGGGCGCGCTCCGCGGTTGCTTCGAGCACCAGCACTGGGATGCCGGCGCGGGCGAGCAGGGCGGCACATGTGAGACCCACCGGCCCGGCGCCGACGACGATGACTCGATCGCTCACGCTGCTCCTGCTCATTAAATCTGCTCTGGCCGCTGGATTCTAACGGAAGCGCGATGCCATGATCGGGCCAATGACAACAACGACGCAGAGGATCGTCCGTCCGTGGTGGACGCAGAAGCGATGGTGGGTGGCCATCATGCTCTGCGCCGTCACGATGATCGGCTACGTAGACCGTCTCGCGCTGTCGGTCGCGGCGCCCGTGATCCGCAAGGAATTCGGCTTCACCAACGAGCAGTACGGCTTCATCACGTTCGCGTTCCTGGCGACCTATGCTGCCGGCCAGCTTTTTCTCGGGCCCTTCATCGACCGACTGGGCAGCAAGCGCTCGTTGTCACTCGCGGTGTTCTGGTGGAGCGTCGCTTCTTGCGTACACGCATTCGCCCGGGGCGTGGGCGGGTTTTTCGCGGCCCGCGCATTCCTCGGCATCACCGAGGCCGTCAACTTCCCGGCGGCTTACAAGGTCGTAGCCGAGTGGTTTCCGCGCGCCGAGCGCAGCATGGCCAGCGGCTTCATCACTGCGGGCACAGGCATTGGCGCGATCATCGCGCCGCCATTGATCGCCTTCCTGATTGCCGCGTTTGATGAGTTGTATGCCCGTGGTCTGTCGCCCACCCATGGTTGGCAAGCCGCGTTCATCGTGCCAGGCGTGCTCGGCCTCGTCTGGGTGTGGATTTGGAAGCGGCACTTTCACCTTCCGGAGCACGACCCCGCGCTCGGTGAGGACGAGCGAGCGCTGGTGATGGCCGAATGCGTGGCGCCGGATGTCGAGGCGGCCGGGCGGCGACCGCTGGGCGAGGAGATGCGAGCGTATTTTGCGCGCCTGGCTTACTGGTTCCGTTACCGCGAGACCTGGGGACTCGCGCTCGCGCGTTTCACCGCAGACGGTGCGTTCTACTTTCTCGCCTTCTGGATCCCGAATTATTTGAGCGACGTTCGCGGCTTCGGACTCAAGGAAATCGCGTGGGCCGCTGCCATCCCGTTCGTATTTGCAGATCTCGGTTCGCTGGTTGGCGGCTATGCAGGCCAGCGGTTGATCCGCACCGGCTGGACCGTCGATGCCTCGCGCAAGGCAATGATCTGGATCGGCGCGTTGCTCGTGCCGCTGGCGCTGCCGGCCGTGTACGTGGATTCTGCGGTGCTCGCCGTGCTGCTCATGGGTCTCGGCATCTTCGGTATCCAAGTCAAGAGCGCATCACTGTTCGCCGTGCCAGCTGATGTTTTCCCGCGGACGGCCGTGGCCACCGTGTGGGGTGCAAGCGGTGCGGCCGGCAGTCTCGCTGCAGCGTTTTCCCAGCCCGTCATCGGATGGACGATCGATAAGTACTCCTACGAGCCTGTGTTCGTCGCCGTAGCGCTCATGCACATCGTCTCGGCGGCGTGCATCATGCTGCTGGTGCGGCGGATCGAGCCGGTGGTGTTGAAACCGGGGATGCCGTGATTTAGAGGTAGAGCAGCCCCCATTTCGAGCGAACAGGACTGTCGTCAATGAGAGCCAGGCCTAAGCCCAGCGATACGACGACGTCTTCTCATAATCATGATGGGGCGCCGACCTCGCAAAAATCGTGTCGCGAGCCCGAAACCGACCTAAACTTCGATAGTGTTTTGCAGTTACTTGATTCGTTGCAGCGGCATGCATGCCGGAGGCCTAGTCTGAATGTCACCCGAGCATCAGCGCACGACGTGGCGCTGAAGACCTAGCGAGTGTTGCTGCGCTTCGACGACGTATCGCTAGCGTTCGGCTCGCGACCCCTGCTCGATCATGTTTCGTTGCTCGTCGACGAAGGCGAGCGCGTGTGTCTCGTTGGCCGCAACGGCGAAGGGAAGTCGTCGCTCCTTCGGTTAGTCGCCGGACTGGCCACCCCCGATGACGGGTCCGTTTGGAGTCGGCCCGGCGCGCGGATCGCGATGCTGGCGCAAGATCTCGATGCAGTCGCCGACGCCTGCGTGCGCGATATCGTCGAAGGTGGATTGCCAGCCAACGCCGGTGAACTTTGGGAAACAACGCCGCGCGTCGACGCGGTGATGTCGCGACTCGGACTCGATGGCACGGCGCAGTTTGCTTCGCTGTCGGGTGGTTGGCGTCGTCGTGTGTTACTCGGTCGCGCGTTGGTTGGTGATCCAGACGTCTTGTTACTCGACGAACCGACTAACCATCTCGACATCGCGGCGATCGAATGGCTCGAGGGCACAATGCTGTCATTTCGCGGTGCATTGCTGTTCGTCAGTCATGATCGTGCATTCGTCAATCGACTCGCGACGCGAGTGGTCGAACTCGATCGAGGTCATTTGAGTT
>CAZRFN010000055.1:3337-10372 GCA_964599335.1 uncultured Acidibacter sp.
ATCGTCGGTCCGAACGGTGCAGGCAAAAGTACCTTATTGAAATTGTTGCTGGGCGAACTCGAGCCGTCGACCGGTAAAGTCATCCGCGGTACGCGTCTCGAAGCGGCTTACTACGACCAGCAGCGTGCGCGCCTCGACCTATCTGCGTCAGTGCAAGACAACGTCAACGACGGGAACACGTTCGTGCCCATCGGCGGCGAGAACCGGCACGTCTCGGGATATCTGCGCG
Source organism: uncultured Acidibacter sp. (assembly GCA_964599335.1). GTDB lineage: Bacteria > Pseudomonadota > Gammaproteobacteria > Steroidobacterales > Steroidobacteraceae > UBA964. Next base: position 3,567 of record CAZRFN010000055.1, read on the forward strand.
ACTTCCTGTTTCGGCCGGATCAATTACGAACGCCCGCTTCCGCGTTGTCGGGCGGGGAGCGTAATCGGCTGTTGCTCGCAAAGCTTTTCGCACGTCCGGCTAATTTATTGGTGCTCGACGAGCCTACCAACGATCTCGATCTCGACACGCTCGAACTACTCGAGGAGCGTGTCGCCGATTTCGACGGGACCCTGCTGCTCGTGAGTCACGATCGCGCATTTCTCGATCGGGTCGTCACCAGTCTGCTCGTACTCGAGGGTGACGGACATGTGCAAGAATTTATCGGCGGCTGGAGCGACTATGCTATCTGGCGGAGGGAACGACAGCGCACAACCGTCCCGCCGCGCGAGACTGCATCATCACGTGAGTCCGCAGTCGCTGCACGTACAAAAGAATCGATGCCTTCGCGATCGCGGCGTCTTTCCTTCAAAGAGCAACGCGAGTTCGACAGCTTGCCGGCGACGATCGAATCGCTTGAGACCGATAAGGCGGAACTCGAGCGTGTGGTCGCGGATCCCGCGTTCTATCAGCGCTCGCAAGATGAGGTGCGTGGCGCACTCACAAGACTGCAGCACTTAGGCACTGAAATTGATGCCGCGTATGCACGCTGGGCGGAACTCGAGGCACTGCGAGGCTGAGCTTCGTGTATACTCGTTACCAATGAAGTTTTCCGATCTCGGGCTCTCGCCCGAGTTGCTGCGCGCAGTCGCAGACAAAGGCTATGACACCCCCACACCCATCCAGCAGCAGGCGATCCCTGCAGTGCTCGGCGGCCGGGATGTGCTCGCGGGCGCACAGACGGGTACAGGTAAAACGGCGGGCTTCGTATTGCCGTTGTTGCAGCGTTTGGTCGCAGCCGATGGTCGTACGCCGCGGGTTTTGGTGTTGACGCCGACCCGTGAGTTGGCGGCGCAGGTAGCCGAAAGCGCGCGTGTCTATGGCCGACACACCAATCTGCGTACTACCGTGGTCTTCGGCGGCGTCAGCGAGAAGCCGCAGATCGGTGCGCTGCGTTCGGGCTGCGATATTTTGATTGCAACGCCCGGTCGTTTGCTCGACCTCGTCGATCAAGGCGCACTCGATCTCTCTCGCATCAAACATTTCGTTCTTGATGAAGCCGATCGTATGCTCGATATGGGCTTCATCCACGACATCAAGCGCATCATCCGGTCGCTGCCGGTGACGCGGCAGAATTTGATGTTCTCCGCCACGTACTCCGACGATATTCGCGATCTCGCCGCGCGTTTTCTACGCAACCCGATCTCGATCGAAGTGGCGTCGCGTAACACGACCGCAGAACGGGTTGAGCAAGTGGCCTTCGCGGTGCCTAAAGAAATGAAGCGCCATTTGCTCGTACACCTTTTCGACCATGGTGCGTCGGGCGAGGGTACGTGGCATCAAGTGCTGGTGTTTACACGCACCAAGCACGGCGCGAATCGCCTTGCACAGCACCTCGAGCAGGCCGGCATCCGGGCGGCCGCCATCCACGGTAACAAGAGTCAGGCGGCTCGCGTGCGCGCGCTCGCAGACTTCAAAGCAGGAAACATCGCGGCATTGGTGGCAACCGAGGTTGCATCACGCGGTCTTGACATCAAAGAATTGCCGCAGGTGGTCAACTACGAATTGCCGAACGTCCCTGAAGACTACGTGCACCGCATCGGTCGTACGGCACGTGCCGGTGCGACGGGTAGGGCGGTGTCGTTGGTGTCCCCAGACGAGACTGGTTTGCTACGAGATATCGAACGTACGATGCGTCGCAGCGTGCCGTTTTTGCCGACACCGAAATTCGAGGTGCGCGAGCCGAAGCCACCGGTCAGCCGTCCGAGCGCTTCGCCTCATAACCGCGCTGCGCCAGCTCCGCGACCAAAAGGCCCCGGCGGTCGCCCCGCATCTCGTTCGAAACGTTCCGGGCGGTCCCGCCGCGGCGGCCGCAACCCTTTTTGAGTTGTTTGGTTCGCCTACAGTGAGCTGCGTTCGCGCAGGGTGCGATCGAAGTTAACGCAGCATCGTTCGCGCAAGTGCGCGTGCTTGCGACTGAATGTCGGTCGGAACTTGTTCGATCAAACGATTACTGATGGGTGAGGCGAGGTCGATCGCGTTGATGTGAGCGCGGATGTCGTTTCGATGAATGCGCTGTAGCAACTGGAAAGACAGGGGGGACTGTCGGACGTCGAATTCGTAATCGCTGGCAGAGCCCGCGGCTAATACATCGAGCGCGGACATCCCGGTAGCGGACTCGGCTACATATAGTGTGGATTTCATACGCGTCGGCATGAAAGAGCGGTATCCGACGCTATCGGCAGCTTCGATCAAAGAAGTGGCGAGCAACTTTGCGTGCATGACGTCCGCGATGACCTCGAGATTGCGCGCGGTCATCTCGAGTATGTGTTGATAGTCTGATTGAAGCGGCTCGCCATCGTAATGCCTGAAAATCACCGGGGCTGTCAGCGATGATAGAAATCGAGTCATTTTCTGCAGCGTTTGGCGATAACTCGTGATGCGGACCGGTCCGCTGGCTCGAAGCTCGGTCGATGACTCATACATCAGTCCCCACGAGTCATCGAGGAAGGCGATCAAATCAGTCCTGCCAAAATTACGAACATCCCGATTGGCGATACGAACCGCCCGTCGAATATGCGATCGCATGTCCGGTTCGCTAATCCGCAATTGGTGACGGTGATTGATTTCTGTCAGCGCCGACATATAGGAGGCTGCTAGCAAGTGCGGATTTTTACGGAATGGAACGGTCGCCTCTATTCCGAGTGAAATCGCCGCCAGTTGCTCGACATCCAGAACGTTGTGCAAGGCCTTGCAGGCGATGAAAGCGCTTAAAAATTCATTCAGTCCTGAAAATGGGGACAAGACCTGAGTGTCTGAGAAACCGAAGCAGCGCTTGACGATATCGAACGCCGGATCTTGCAGGGCTTCGACCGAGTCGCGCAGTCTGAATTCACCACCCTCGGTTCTTTCCACCAAGCCAGACAGGTAGTGCTCACTATCAGGAGGTAAGCCGCCGTCGACGCCTACCTGAACGATGTCGTGGAACAGACCGATCAAGGCGTCGAGAGGATCATTTGACTCGGCCACCATCAGCGCATGCGCGAGATCATGGTAGTGGCGTGTCGGCAAATTCATCGAGTGATCGACAAGCCCCGTCAGCGCGTCTAAATTCGCTGCACTGCACTGCGGTGCGAGATGGCTCAGCGCCCATCGCAACACCGGACGACAGGTCAGTGATTCGCTCATTTTTCTTTCATCACCCAAACGCCATTCCACTCTCCCGCCGGGGGATGTGCTTCTAAATAATGGCAGCGATCAATATAAGTCTTTGATAAATGGTCTTCTGGATTCAACTTCAGGCAGAGCTCGAAGCCGGTCTTGGCTCTGTGCCAATCCCCTGCACGGTACGCCTGCATGGCATCACCAAAACGCGTAATGACATCAATCATGTTCGGAAAGGTCTTGTTATCGTGATAATCCAGAACCTCATAAACCCGCACTGGCTTCGTTTTGCCTTTGACGACGACGAGGTCGATATCTCGGTAGCGATAGGTGCCCTTCAACTTCAGAATAGTCGATTCGCTGGCCAAAATATGGGCCGAGTATGCTTTACAGGCGCTCTCAAGTCTCGCGGCAAGATTCACACCGTCACCGATGACGGTGTAGTCCATGCGTTTTGGTGAGCCGATATTGCCGGAGACGACGGTATCGGTATTCAAACCGATACCCATATCCACCGTTTTTAGCCCTTTCTCGCGACGGACCGCATTCCAGTCCCACATTTCACGAATCATGGAGATGGCGGCTTTCATCGCCCGGTCGGGATCGTCTTCATGCGGAGCCGGTAGACCGAAGCACGCCATGATGGCATCGCCGATGAACTTGTCGAGCATGCCGCCTTGCCGATTGATGCACTCGACCATCAGCGTGAAGTATTCATTGAGGAATGAGACCGTTCCCTGGGCGCCATACTCCTCGGTAATCGTCGTGAAGCCGCGCACGTCGGTAAACATGATGGTGGCTTCCTTGTTGGCACCACCGAGCAGATCCGAGCCTCCACCCTCGAGCATCTGGGCAGCGATGGCCGGATCCATGTAGCGGGACATCGTCGATTTCATGCGCTTCTCAGAGCTGATGTCCTCAAACATCAGCATCGCGCCAAGTTCCTTATCGTTATCTGCCGCACGTAGCGGCATGACACTCGCGTTAACCGATCTCTCCACGCCGCCCAGAGTCAACTGCGCGTCTGGGAAGTAACCGTTCTCGCCCGATTCCTTGGCGGCCGCGATACTGTCGCTAAGCCAGCCACTGCTCTCGCCGAGTAACTCGGTAAGAGGCTTACCGACAACCGCGCTGCTCTTGGCGTCCCAAATCTTCAGCCCGGCGGCGTTGCAGGTCACGATCTTGCCGGCGGCATCCAGCGTGATCACGCCATTGGACATGCTTTGCAGGATGCTGTCGTTGTAGCTCTTGACTCGCTGCACATCGTCGAACAGCTTCGAGTTCTCGAGTGCGATAGCCACCTGCGCTGTGAAGGCCTTCAGGCGTTGCTCGTCTTCTTGAGTGAAGATACCGGTCTCTTTGTTAAGTACTTGAGTGACGCCGATGATCACACCATGCTTATTGAGAATCGGGGTACACAAGATCGAGCGCGTGAAAAACCCGGTCTGACGATCAAAAGACGGATTGAAGCGAAGATCAGCATAGGCGTGGGGAATATTGAGCGACTGCCCGCTCGTAAAAACCTCGCCAGCAATACCGAGATGCGATGGAAACCGTATCTCCGCAACATCGCCGCCGGCTGAGACGCGCGAGAAGAGCGTCTTGGTGCTCGAGTCGTACATGAAGATCGTTGCACGCTCGGCACGAAGCATCTTGGTCGTCTCGGCCACGACTCGCTGCAACAGACGGGAGAGATCGAATTCTTGATTGATCTCCGACACCAGTCCGATGAACTTCATCTCCTTCTGACGAAGCTTCTCGGTGCGTTCGATGAAATGCAGGCTACCGAGCGCAATGGCGGCTTGCGAGGTCATGTCTTGCAGCAGTTCCAGGTCATCGTCCGTAAATGAGCCTGTATTTTTGTTCAAGCACTGCATGGCCCCGATGGCCTCGCCGGAGGCGAGACGGATCGGGACACAGATGATGTTTCGGGTCTTGTAACCCGTCCAATCATCGACCTGACGGTTGAACCGTGAGTCCGAGTAAGGGTCATGGGTGATTACCGCTTCGCCCGTCTGGAAAACATGCCCGGCAAATCCAGAGGTATTGAGTATGCGAATTTCTCGGACCAGGTCGCCCTGCGCGACTCGGGAGTACAACTCACCGGTCTCAGGATCATTCAAAAACAATGTGCCCCGATCGCAGTCGAGTGCACGTGCCGTGATATCTACAAGCGTGCGCAATACGCTGACAAGGTCGTTGGCTGCTGCACAACGCGCAGAAACTTCAAGAAGTGTCTCGGCCCGCCGCAAGGCTACCGACTTCGTGAGTTTTTTCTTGCGCGTCAATTTATGTTTTTTGTTTTCGGAATTCACTTGCGTCTTTCCAGTTCTAGCCGAAGCAGCTTAATCTGCTCCATCAGGTGGGTTCGCTCGAGAGAGAAGCTCGATTCTTGTCGCGTCATCGCTGCTTGCTGCGCAACCCGTAGGCCATCCATTTCGATGCGCATCGAGTCGATCGTGTCGCGCAACTGCTTGACCTCTGCGGCACCACGCGCCTTTTCGGCCTGAGTTTCCGCGCGACCTTTCGCAGCGGTTTCCTCTAGATTGTGTCGCAGACTATCGATGGTTTTCCGAAGCTCTGAAATTTGGTTCGTGAAATGAGTCTCGGTGGCCTGAACGTTAGAGCGACCAACCGTCGTTGCGTTTTCAAGTTCGGCGCGCAAGCTGGCAACTGTGTCTTGCAGCTGGCGATGAATAGCGCGAAGTGATGACAGCTCTGCATTCACTTGCTCGGCGGGGGCAGTCGACGTCGATTCCATAGCGGCAGGTCTATCCTTGCAGTTCTCTATACGAGCACAGCCATGTACGACGGGTTAGAGCGCCGCCGACAACGACGTGACGTGTTCATCGAATATGAAGCCGGAATGACGATCGACGGTATCAGCTAAGCCGCCGACGGATTGACCAACCGGCAAGGCGAACCAGCGGAGAATTGTCGATGGCGCCGGCGAGTGCTTTAGCGATGCCCATTTCCTGATAATCGCACAAGATTACGTTCGCATCAGCAGCAACAGAGTTCTGTGTCAAATCTGTAGGTGTTTGAGACGCCCTTAGCCTGCAGGTCGCCGGGGTGTCGCAGAGAGTGAATCAAAGAGTGGCGTAAGTCATATAGATCGCGAACAAAATAAGTAATTTCAAGGCCCACGTCAGAGCGAGGAGCAGCCCATTCAGCATCTTTTCGATGATGTCTGACATCGTTGGCCCTCGAAAACACTCAAAGATTTAGTGGTGGTATCAAAACCCCCTCCATTCGATCAATCGGTATAAATCGTAAACCAAGAAGACCGTATATTTATGGGGTGTGTGATCAACACAACCAGACCCATTTTTTGAGCTCTAGATCGAAAGAAGGTCATGAGCGCTATGCGGCGATGGCGAAGCAGATTGAACGACTCACTCGAGCACAACTCTGCTTCAACAAAATAGAAGAAAAATCACTGTTTGTTTTTGGGGACCGGAGATTGCGATTTCGGGGTGAAAGCGTAATGTCGACTACAGTTCGTAGACCCAGATTGAAGTTTTTCAATGAGGCCTCTCAGAGCGAGCCATTCGGTTACTCGACCGGAAGCGACCTGACCGCAG
>CAZRFN010000056.1:0-10308 GCA_964599335.1 uncultured Acidibacter sp.
GCCGCCATGATCAACCAGCCCGATACGGGGCCGAAGAGCGAGTCAGAGTTATGTTCCTGGCGCACGGTCACGAAGTATGGACCATGACCGGCCCGTCTGCGAGGGCGCCTACTGCTTCGGCACGTACTCGATGTTGGGCACAACCCACTCGACATCCGAGCGCTCTTGGAGGCGTCGGTAGAGTTCGATGAATTCGACGGGGGTTCTTGCGTAGACCACGTAGGCGTTCAGATTGCCGAGCCTACGGAAGCCGGGATACTGCGCCGCCGGCAATGGTGACGTCGGCGTTTTGCCTGCCTTGAATTTGAAAGAGATCTCACCCGTGGCGTATCCGTAAGCTTGGTACGCGTGGTTGTAGACGAGCACTCCGTCCGACTCATCGAGAGGTGCAGAGCCTTCGGTTTGTGCGGTCTCGCGCATGACCTCACGACCCGACGCAAACGATTGCACGGTCACGCGGCGCTCGGGGAAGACCTCTATGGCCGCTCCCTGCACCTCGACCACCTGCTGCGGATTTTTGATTTGGACGGGCGTTCGAGGCGTCGGTGCAATCTGCGATACCGCCGAAGGCGACGCTGAGATCGTCAGTAAGGCGAAGAGAGATAGATAACGCATCAGTGGCCCACCACGATAAAACTTTGCATGTAAGTCGTCTTCAACACGGTCGAGCCCGAACTGCAAAGATTATGGTACGTCGCCCGCCAGGTGCCATTCACACTCTCGCCATAAAAGGCATTGGAGGCGAACCGGGTGTTGGCCAACTTGGCGTTACGAAAACCTGACGCGCCCTGCAACAAAATCGACTTCGTACCCGAAGGTGAAGTGATCTCGATCTGATTGCACGATACGTTCGCCGTATCAAAAGTAACGTACAGGAGCACGCCTTCATTCACAGTCATGGCATTGCTTACGCTGAAATCGATCGAAAAGCTCGAGCGCGGCGCAATCGTGACATCGGAGGTCGGCGTGAAATCGTACTGCGAAGCCGTCTTTTGCGGCGGCAGAAAACTCGTGTAGGCCTTAGCTGCGGCCACGGCTGCCCCCGCATCAACGCCTCCGAAGCCGTACCAGTTGCTGAACCAATTACCGGCGGCGTTCTTCACCCAGCCCAGATCGAGCGCGAATGTCACCCCGGGGATGATCGTCGTGGACCTCACACCATCAAAATCGGGGTCGAGACGGATCGCAGTCTTCGCAAGAATGTATTTGATGTCTCGGAAGGTCAGCAACGGATTAGCCTCAATCATCAGCGCGATCACGGCACTGAGATTGGGAGCAGCCGAGCTCGTGCCATTCATGGTGGCGGTGTACTGGCACTGCGCCGCCAGCGGGTTCGCCCCCAGGGCATCGAGCGCATTGACCGGATTTGAGAAGCCCGACTTGTCACAGCCCGTGCGCGCAGTAGTCACGATCGCAGGCTTATAGGCGAAATCGGGTACGCCGACGAACGAACTGTTGTAACCATATTCGCCGCCCGGCGCCGAGATCCAGATGGACGAACCCGTGGTCGAATAGCTCGACTTCTTACCCTCGGCGTTGCTCGCGGCAACGACGATGACATTCGTGCTCGCGCGCATCGTGTCGCTCGCGACGTTTCCGCAGCTCACTCCCAAAGAGTTAGCGCTGGCGCAAGAACCTGAATTCAGATTCCCAAACTCGTTACCCGCCGACTGCACGATGGGGCTACCACGCCCACTTCTTAGCGTGAGTGAGTTGGCCAGGACATCGCCCCGCAGCGGATCCCACGACGGCAGGACGGCGACGCCATTCTGTTGATAGAAGTACGAGAGACTCGCGTTGAAGACATCGTTGTCGTTCGAGGCATTCGATCCGCCGAAGGACGTGACGAAGCTCGACTGCGACCCGGCACCCGGCGCAAGCAGGTTATAGCCACGAATGGTGGCGCCGTACGCGACGCCACGACCGCCTTTCCCGTTAAAGGCCGATGAGGCAATGATGCCCGCGACTTTGGTGCCGTGAGAGTTGCTATTGGCAGGAGTCGGGTCGTTGCCCTGCGTCACAAAGTTGAAGGAGCGACCCACTTCAAAATTTGCGCTGAGATCTTCATGTGCGGCCTCGACCCCATCGTCGATCACCGCGACCTTCACGCCTTTTCCGGTGATGCCCGAAGCCCAGGCGGGACCCACTCGCATATCGTTACCCGAGACAGGCGGCGTTGACGCGAAGGTATTCTGGCCCGTGTTGTGCGGGTGCCACTGATTCTTAAGTAGCGGATCGGACTTGAGCGAGACCGCCACAGTTGAGGTCGCACTGGTATAACCGTTCGACACCGTGACGACGAACGAATCGCTCACGTTACTCGTGCCGCTCAAGTGCCCGGGAACGACGAACACATACTGGCTGGCGCCGCCCGTCGTCCCGGTAATCGTCGCGGTGCCCTCCTTAGCTTGAGTCGTCACGGTAAACGTGAGCGGGAGCTTGTACTTATCGGTCGCGGTAATCTGACCGCCGGCACGAGTCTCAACGATGCCGAGCACGTCGACACTCAGGGTCGCGGGGTTAACCTCGGGGGGTGGCGGCAAAATGCCGGTGCCCGACAAAGAAATCAGCGGTGCAGGAGTTTTTGCATTCGACGTGATCACCAACGATGCAGATTTGGCACCGGTGGTTTTTGGCGCGAAAGACACCTTGATGCTGCAGGTTAAGCCTGGATTGACCGAAGATGCGCACTCGTTGACCGCAACAAATGATGCCGCATCAGCGCCTGTAAATGAGACGCCCGTAACCGAGAGGGCCGCGTTGCCGACACTGGAGACCGTCACAACCTGAGGCGCGCTGGCCTCGACAATGACTTGCTCGCCAAACGTGAGCGACGGCGGTGCCACCTCGATCTTGGCTTCTTTTTTCTCCCCCTGCAGCGCCAAAGCCAACCCGACAGCGGCAGCCAAACCGGTGCCTACCAACGTCGCTTCACAGCCGCCGAGCAGGGCCAGCACACTGAGCAGGAGAACCCTGACTAACCGCCCCATTTCGCCTTCCCCGAAGTCACCGGACGTCATTTGATCTAATTGCGGCTATAGTATTCGGCGACCCGAGCGTTTTGAATCCTTTGAAAAAAATAGCCAAAACTTTGCTGGTTGCGGCCTTGCTGGGGCTCTCAGGCTGCGAGGTCGCCTCGACCGTGTCCGCTCTCGCCGCTCTCGCTCTGGTCAGTGGAAAAGGCGGTGATTGCAGCGCAACTGCTCCGACCATCACCTCCGCAACGGCCGTACCTCAAAGCACCCTCACCGATCGGGAGGTGGCATTCACTGCAGCCGCTGAAGACTCCTGCCGACTCCCCCTAACCTATTCATGGGATTTTGGGGACCAGACTTACTCGTCGGGGACAACCACCACCAAGGCGTATCCGAAAGCAGGGACATATACCGTCACCTTGACCGTCACCAACCGAGCGAACCTCACTGCGACGAAAGCACTACTCGTTACCATCGATTGGAAGCCGCTCGAAAAACTTTGGACGCGACGCCAAGGGCTATTGCGTGATGACCAAGGATCTTCGACCACGATGACTCGGGCCGTGGCCGCAGCCCCCGCCGGCGGCGCCTACGTGCTCGGTGACACCAACTGCGGCGGCTGTCACAACACCACTCAACAAGCTTTCTTTGAGACGATCAACGTTCGGGGCAGCAATGCCTTTCTTTCGCGTTTCAATTCTGACGGGACGAAGTCTTGGACTCGCCTCATCGGCACCAATCTCGATGTTTTCGACGAGTTCTACGATCACCTCGGCACAGCGATTGCCTCAACTTCGACCGGTGACGCGGTCTATGTTGGCGGTAGCACGCAGGGCTCCAACAAATTCTTTGACAATCTTCCGACCACAACGCCCGATGGCTTCATCGCTAAATATTCGGCCGACGGAACGAAAGCGTGGTCTAGCATCGTCAGCGGGAACGGCTCCGACGCGGTGGCTGGAACCGCAATCGCGCCGGACGGCTCGGTTTATGTGGTCGGCTCCTCCTCGAGCACCACACTGAACGACCAAGCGGGACAAGGCGGCACCGACGCGTTCCTCATCAAGTACTCGGCAAGCGGATCGATCCTGTGGACGACCCGTATTGGGGGGACAGGCACCGACTTCGCAGCCGCGGTCGCGGTTGCCGATAACGACACCATCTACGTCGTCGGTACGACTAACAGCCCGGTGTTACAGACGCAGTCTTCCAATGGTTTGAACGATGCGTTTGTCAGCCGAGTCTCGGGCGCGGGCGTCGTGCAATGGACTCGCGTGATTGGAGACGCTGGCGAAGACTTCGCGCGAGCCGCCTCTGTCGGAGCAGACGGAAATCTCTACATCGTCGGCGACTCGGCCGGTTCTGGCCAAAACCCCGACGTCAAAGTGATGAAAGTCACTTCGAGCGGAACGATAACGTGGACCCGTGTCTTCGGTGGAACAGCCGTCGAACGTGGATATGGCGTACTGGCGACTGCGAGCGCGCTCTACGTCACAGGCTCGACAGCAAGCTCGAGCCTTGAGGGTAACGACAACACGGCAGGTAGCACACAGGCCTTCATCACCAAGTTTTTGCTAGACGGCACCAAGGCGCAGACACAAATCACAGGCAGCAGCGGCGAGGACGGCGCCTTCGCCATTAGTCACGCAAGCGACAACGGTCTATTCATAGCGGGACATAGTTCGAGCGAGACGCTTGATGATCAGTCCCGCGTCAGCAAGGGCACTGACGGCTTCGTCTCTAAATACAAGCCCTGACACGCCCCGAAATTGCGATAAAATTCGGGCATGACCGCTGCCCCGAAACACCCTCTCGTGCGACTCACCGTCGTCCTGCTCCTTTTAAGCACCCTCTCCGCTTGTGCGAGTACGACGATGAGAGCCGCCGACCCGCGCGACCCTTTCGAGCCGATCAATCGCGTGTCGTATGCAGTCAACGACGGGCTCGATCGCGCGGTGATCAGACCGACGGCGAAGGTCTATCGCGCTGTGACGCCGAAGTTCATGCAGATCGGCGTCACCAATGTCTTCAGCAACGCCAAATACCCGGTCACGCTCGTCAACAACGCCCTACAAGGAAAATTCAGTGCAGCGGCTAGTGATACGGGTCGCTTCCTGCTCAACACCACGGTTGGCGTGGGGGGCTTTTTCGATCCGGCGACCGCGGCGGGTCTCGAGCGTCATGACGAAGACTTCGGACAAACCTTCGGGGTGTGGGGCATCGGCGCCGGGCCCTATTTTGTTGTTCCTCTCTTCGGACCGACCACGCTCCGCGACGGACTCGGCAGTTTGGCCGATGACTTTAGTGAGCCACGCTCTCACCTCGAGGACGACAGTACGCGCTGGTCCCTTTGGATGTTCGACAAGCTCGAGACCCGAGTGAGGCTGCTCGATGCCGACGCCGTGCTCGACCGATCGGGTGATCCTTACGCTTTCGTGCGTAGCGCCTATTTGCAGCGTCGCGAGTTTCAGGTGCGCGATGGCAACGTGCCTGCCGAAGATCTGGAATCAGAATTCGCTGACGACGACGAGTCGACGCCCGACGCGACGCCCTAAGCGCCGAAGCTGCGTTTAGGCCGTGTTTAGGCGGCGCTCAGGCGACCTTTGAGGCTACGCTCAGGCCGAACTCATGCCGCCTTGAGCAGCGTGTCGACTTCGCTGATGCGGGCCAGTCGCTCGACGGCCGCGGGCAGCCCAAGATAGACGAGCGTGATGCCCCGACGGGCCGCCTCACCCTTCCACTCGATGAGCACCGAAAGACCGGCGCTGTCGGCGTCGGAGATGCCCGCGCAATCGAACTCACAGCGCGCGCCGCGATCGAGCGCCATCAAACGACGAAGCCCATCGGAATACGCCACGTAAGCCGTGGCGAAAGTGAGCTTGCCACGCAAGGCGTGATGCATCGGCTCACGATCTTCGAAGACGAATGAAGTCAAAGTGGGACTCCGCGGGCACCACTCGGCTTGGATCCGCCGGTCTGGGCGGCACGATTCTGCGCCTCGAGCCGCGCGATGACGGCATCGAGACCCTTTTGATCGATCTCCGAACCGAAGTCTTCACGGAAACTCTTCACGTAACTGATGCCTTCGATGACGACATCCCAGGCTTTCCAGCCTGCATCGGTCTTACGCAGCGTGTAATTGACCGGAATTTTTTGACCGTTGCTACGCTTGACCTCGGTGCGAACCGTAGCGCTCGTGGCATCCGGCGCGATCGGAGACGGCAACACCTTGATGCGATCGCCTGTGAACTCGATCAGCGCGTCACCGTAGTTGCTGAGCAGAGAGCCGTAGAACGCATCGATGAAACGCTGACGCTGCTCAGGCGTGGCGGTTCGCCAGTGACGGCCGAGCACGAGACGCGCAGCGTGTTCGACATCGAAGTATGGCAACAGCACCCGCTCAACGAGCGCCGACACCTTCGACGGATCTTTGCGGAACTCGGCGCGGCGCGCATCGAGCTCGGAGATCATGATGTTGGCGGCGGAGTCGATGAGCTTATTGGGATCGCTGGCATCGACCGATTTCGGCACCACCGATTTACCCTGCGCGAAGGCCGGCGAGGACACCCACCCCGCGCTCACCACAAGCGCCACACAAATGATCGACAGAATTCGCGTCATGACTTTAGAGCTCATTGACCACCCTCCTTGGAACCGCCCCCGCTGGCTGCGGCGTCACCCTCGCTGCCCTTGCTCGCGAAGTTGGCGAAGAACTTGTTCACGAGCGACTCGAGCACGATGGCCGACTGCGTGAACTCAATTTGACTGCCGTCTTTGAGGAAAGTTTCGGAGCCGCCAGGACCAATGCCGACGTACTTACCGCCGAGTAGCCCTTGGGTCTGGATGCTGGCGTCGCTGTCATCAGGAATACGATCGAACTGGGGATCGATACGCAGGGTGACGACGGCGCGATAGTCGTTGGAGTCAAAGGTCACCGACTCGACGCGACCGATGCGAACGCCCGCCATGCTGACGGGTGAGCCACCCTTGAGGTCGCCGATATTGTCGAAGCGAGCCGTCACACGATAGCCCGTATCTCCCCCCACGGTGAGCCCGCTACCGGGCAGCTGCGTCGTGAGAAAAAACAGCGCGGCGAAGCCGAGCAGCACGAAGAGGCCAGTGCCAATCTCGAGAGAGCGTTGCGGTTTCATAGTCGATTACCTTCCAAGAAATGCGGCGGTGAGCATGTAGTCGAGCAGGAGCGTCAAAACCGAAGAAATGACGACGGTGCGCGTCGTGGCGAGACCCACGCCCTGCGCAGTCGGTTTGGCGGTGAAGCCCTCGTGAACGGCGACGAGGCTGCACGCCACGCCGAAGCAAACACTTTTGACGATGCCTTCGTTGACGTCGTTGAGTTCGACCGCGCCCTGCATCTGCGACCAGAACGCGCCGGGATCGACGCCCATCAGCTGCACTCCGATGAGCTGAGCACCGAACAAGCCAACGACGTTGAACACCGCAACGAGTAGCGGCATGGCGATCACGCCACCCAAGAAGCGCGGCGCCACGACGTAGCGCAACGGGTCGACAGCCATCATTTCCATGGCGGTAAGCTGATCGGTGGCGCGCATCAAGCCGATTTCGGACGTCAGTGCCGTGCCCGCGCGCCCAGCAAAGAGCAGCGCCGTCACTACGGGGCCTAATTCTTTGAGTAGGCCGAGCGCAGCCGCCACACCCAAGGCATCTTCCGAGCCAAATCGCTGCAAGAGATCGAAACCCTGCAACCCAAGCACCATGCCCACGAAGAGCCCGGAGAGCATGACGATTACGAGCGAACGAGCGCCCGAGTTGTAGATTTGATGGACGACTGATCGCGGACGCGCCAAGGCCGGGCCGCATTGCGCAAGCACTCGCCCCAAGAATACGGCCACACGACCGACACGCTGGATGAATGCCGCGATCATCGCTCGCCCCGCGTACCCAGCAGCTCGGCGTGGTAATCGGGCGCCGGGTAATGGAACGGCACCGGACCATCGGCCTGCCCGCTCATGAACTGACGCACCACTTCGAGCGGACTCGCGCGTAGTTCATCAGGAGTTCCCGACGCCACGGCGCGACCGCCCGAGAGCAGATAGCTGTAGTGGGCGATGGACGACAACTCGCCAACGTCGTGCGACACGACGATGCTCGTGATGCCGAGCGCTTCGTTGAGCTCGCGAATCAAACGAACGATCACACCCATCGAAATGGGGTCGAGACCCACGAAGGGCTCGTCGTAAATGAGCAGTTCGGGGTCCATCACCGTGGCCCGCGCCAGCGCCACGCGACGCGCCATGCCACCGGAGAGTTCAGACGGCATGAGCTTGGCGGCGCCTCGCAGCCCCACCGAATGAAGCTTGGTGAGCACGAGCTGTCGCAGAACGGCTTCGGGGAGCTGCGCGTTCTCGCGAACAGGGAACGCTACGTTCTCGAATACATCGAGGTCGGTGAGCAGCGCGCCGTTTTGAAAGAGCATGCCCATGCGCCGGCGCAAGGCATAAATACCCGGCTTGTCGAGCGTACTGACGTTCTGACCGAACACCTCCACCCGTCCTCGGGTCGGGTTCGTCTGACCCGTGATGAGGCGCAGCAGCGTGGTTTTGCCCGTCCCGCTCGGACCCATGACGGCCGTGATGCGACCCGGCTGGGCCTCGAAATCGAGGCCTTTGAAGATCGACCGACCGCCGACCTCGTAATCCAGACCGCTAACCTTGATGACGGGCTCTGTCATGCCATCCCTGGGGGCTTAAAAGGGTCCGGGAGTTTACCAAAGCGCCGGATCGCCCATGAGGCCCCAAGCACGTGAATTCCCTGCAACTATTTCTAATCTGGACTAAAATGGTCCCGTTTATGATCCGCATCTCCCGCATGACCGACTACGCCACCGTGCTCCTGGCCGCCCTCGCCCGGGACCCAGAGGCCTGCCTGAGCGCGCCCGCCCTCGCTGAGCGCACGCGCATCGGCATGCCGACGGTGAGCAAGGTGTTAAAGATCCTGCAGCGTGGCGGCCTCGTACGTTCGACGCGCGGATTGCACGGGGGCTATTCCTTGGCTCGCCCGGCGCAGGCTATCTCCGCCGCCGCCATTCTCGATGCACTCGAGGGTCCCGTCGCCGTCACCGACTGTTCGGCGGGTCAAGGCCACTGCGAAATCGAAACGACGTGCGGCGTCGGCCAAGCCTGGCAGCGCGTGAATCTCGCCATTCGTCGTTCGCTTTACGACGTGAGTCTCGCGCAGCTCGCGGGTCTCGACACCAAAGATTTCGCGCTGCGCGGCATCGAGCAGCAACTAAACCCTGTCGTCGGCGGTCGTGCAGCCGCCGCCCTGCGACGTGACAAATCGGCGGAAGCCTGACACCACCATGACTGAAAATGCCCAACTCCAAGATCTCGTCGGCCGCGGCTACCAGCACGGCTTCGTGACGGACATCGAATCGGAGAGCCTGCCCCCCGGTCTCGACGAAGACGTCGTGCGCGCGATTTCACGCATCAAACGCGAGCCCTCGTTTTTGACCGAGTGGCGCCTGAAGGCCTATCGACACTGGCTCACCATGCGCGAGCCGACTTGGGCGCATGTGCGCTTCAACCCGGTCGATTATCAGGGCATTTCTTACTATTCGGCGCCCAAAGCCAAAACCGACGGACCGAAGAGCCTCGATGAGGTCGACCCCAAACTGCTCGAGACCTACGAAAAACTCGGCGTTCCATTGCACGAGCGTGCGCGCCTTGCCGGGGTTGCCGTCGATGCCGTCTTCGACAGCGTCTCGGTCGCCACCACATTCAAAGATCGCCTCGAGAAAGCGGGGGTCATCTTTTGTTCGTTCTCGGATGCGGTGCAGAAGCACCCCGAACTGCTCGAGCAGTATCTCGGCAGCGTCGTGCCCCATACCGACAACTACTACGCCTGCCTCAACTCGGCGGTGTTTTCCGATGGGTCGTTCGTCTACATCCCGAAAGGCGTGCGCTGCCCGATGGAGCTCTCGACCTACTTCCGCATCAACGCAGCAAAGACGGGACAGTTCGAGCGCACGCTGATCGTTGCTGATGAAGGTAGCCACGTGAGCTACCTCGAAGGCTGTACCGCGCCGATGCGCGATGAGAACCAGCTGCACGCGGCGGTCGTCGAGCTCGTCGCCATGGACGACGCCGAGATCAAATATTCCACCGTCCAGAACTGGTACCCGGGCGACGAGAACGGCGTCGGCGGCATCTACAACTTCGTCACCAAGCGCGGCGAGTGCCGCGGCCGCAACTCGCGCATCTCCTGGACGCAGGTCGAGACCGGCTCGGCGATCACCTGGAAGTACCCGAGCTGCGTGCTGCGCGGCGAGAACTCGGTCGGCGAGTTCTATTCG
>CAZRFN010000057.1:0-9598 GCA_964599335.1 uncultured Acidibacter sp.
GTGGGCGGATCATCAACATCGGCAGTCAGGCGTCGAAGTCGGGTTTTCCGTATGCATCCGCCTATACCGCATCGAAGCACGGACTCGTGGGTCTCACGAGAAGTGCCGCGGTCGAGTTCGGTGCCGCAGGGATCACCGTCAATACGATTTGTCCAAATCATGTGACGACCGGACTGGGCGCCTGGCAGAACCAGTTCTTCAGCGCAGCGACCGGCCGTAGCCATGAAAAATACCTCGCCGACATGCGAGCGAGAATTCCGCTCGGGCGTCCGGGGCTGCAAGACGATATCGCCAAAGCCTGTGCGTTTCTCGCCTCCGATCAGGCGGCCTACATCACGGGTGAGGCGATGAACGTGTCGGGCGGCGAGGAGTATCACTGATGAGTTATCGCTGGCCGTCGGGCGCTCGATTGGCGTTGTCGATCGTCGTCAACGTCGAGGAGGGTGCGGAGTTCAATATCGTCGATGGCGATCGTGGGCCCGAACCCGTAGACGAACTCGGCATCACCCTCAAAAAACCGGTGCGTAATTTTGGTAACGAGAGCAACTACGCCTACGGCATCAACGAAGGTGCGCCGCGGGTTCTCGGCTTGCTCTCGCGTCAGGGCGTGCCCGCGACGTTCACGGCCGCCGCCGTCGCTCTCGAACGAGCCCCGCATGTGGCATCGGCGATCATGCAGGGTGGCCACGAGGTGTGCGCGCACGGATACCGCTGGGCTCATCAGCTCGGCATGAGCGAAGAGCAAGAGCGCGAGTTCATTCGAAAGGCGACGATGAGTATCGAGCGCAGCACGGGCGTTCGTCCGGTCGGCTGGCTCTCGCGTTATCTGCATACGAGCGAGACGCGACGCCTGCTGTCGGAGGAGGGCTATCTCTATCACATGGATGATTACAGTCGTGATGAGCCATTCTTCGACGCGTCGCTGAGCAAGCCGATGGTTGTCTTGCCCTATGCGCTCGACTCTAACGACATGAAAATGTGGAATGCGCCCTCACTGACGCCGAGGGCGTGGTGCGAGTATGCCGTCGATACCTTCGACTGGCTGCTCAAAGAATCCGAATCGAGACCGCGGATGATGTCCCTTGGCGTGCATCTGCGAATCATCGGGCGACCGGGGCGAATCGGGGCACTCGAGACATTCTTGAGTCACGTTCGTGATCGCGGTGATCAAAAGGTATGGATCGCCAGGCGATGCGACATCGCCGCCCATTTCGCCGGCGGCTCATCAGGCTGATTACGCGGCAGATTCAAACCGCGTAGCCAGATCGCAGGCGAGCAGGTCTTCCCCTCGGGCGGTGACGATTTGCAGTCCGACCGGAAGGTCATTGCCTGTCGGGAGCGGCACCGAGACTGCCGGCAAGCCGGCTGCGGTGGCGACGACCGTGAGGTCCGCAAGGTCGGTCGGCGTGGGGCCGGCATAGTCGAAGGCCTGTCCTGGCGTGGTCGGTAGCACCAGCGCGCCGAGCGTCTGCATGAGGCTCTGCGTGGCCACGGCAAACCCGCGCACCCTCGATCGAAATTCATTGAGTTTGGCGGGCGTCAGCGAGGCGCCGTATTCGAGCATCGCGCGAAGTTCGGGCGAAAAATGCTCAGGCCGGCGCGCGAGCTCGTCGCGATGTTGTTCGGCCATGGCGTGTTCACATAGCGAAAACACGGCACGGCGAGTTTTGGCAGGATCGAGCGGTGCGAGCTCGATAGGCACCAATGTCACGCCGAGAGATCTCAGTCGGTCGAGCCCGCCTCGGTAATGTCGTATGACGCTCGGCGAGCTGCCAAGTGCCTCGGCGTCGACCATGAAGCCGACCGGTCGAGAGCCTAAGCGTTGATCGATGCTCGAGTTCACGTTGCTCGATGTCGAGGGCGTGAGTCCTGCGAGTACGCCAAACAGGGGCTGCAGAAGATCCGAGCGGGAGGTCATCGGACCCGCATGATCGAAGTCAGGGTGCACCGGAAGCACGCCGTCGAGTGTGATGCGATCGGGCGAGGGTTTGAGACTCGCGATGCCGCAAAACGAGGCCGGAATTCTCACGGAGCCGATCGTATCGGTGCCGACCGCGAGATCGACGTGCCCCGCCGCGAGGGCGGCTGCACAGCCTCCGCTCGAGCCGCCTACCGAGTGTGTCGGCCGACGCGGGTTGCGAATCGGGCCATCGATCGAGCGCCCTTCGGCGCCGAGCGCGCCGGCATCCATGCGTGTTTGGCCGAGCAGGACAGCGCCCGCTTCACGTAAACGCCGAACGAGCGTGGCATCGTGTTGGGCGATGATTCCGCGTCGATTGAGCAGGCCTCCCTCGTAGGGCCAGCCGCGGACGGCAATGTTCCCTTTGAGGGCTACGAGACGGCCTTCGATCGCGCTACGTGAAGCACCCGAGGCAAGTCGAGTATCACTCTCGATGGCGGCCGCGCGTGCCTCATCGATCGCCAGATGAGACCAAGCGTTGAGCATCCCTTCTTCGCGAATTTTTTCGAGGGCGCGTTCTAGCCCCAGGACGCATGTTTGCCTCATGGACCGATCTTGGGTCGATCGTCGATCAAGCGGATGGGCTTCTGACGCGTCTCGAGCTGAGTGAGCGGCGCCGTGCTTCCGACTTCAACGAGTTCTACGCGCAACTCCACTCCGATACGTTGGGCGAGCAACTCGGAGAAATGACGTTCGAGCGTGGGGTTCGGTAGCGCAGTGTGGGCCCGTGTCTCGATGATGACGGTCAGTTCGTCCCGTCCGGAGGCGTCGCGATTCGCCCGACAGATATATTCGCCGGCGAACTCTGGTCGCTCGTTGAGGATGGCGGCGAGCGCAAGCGGATAAACATTGATGCCGCGTAACTTGACCATGTTGTCGCTGCGACCGAGCACGCCGACCGTGCGCTTCAGCGAGAGACCGGACGTCGGCGCATCGAGGCGCCAAGCCGACAAGTCGTGGGTGTTGAAGCGGATGAGGGGGTAGACGTCGTCGCGGTAGAGTGAGGTCACGACCATATCGCCCGGCGTATCGTCGTCGATGACCGTGCCACTCGCCCCATCTACGAGCTCGAGGTATTGCGCATCTTCCATGACGTACATGCCGTCCCGATCTGGGCCCTCCGCGGCGATCGGTCCGGTATCGGCGACGCCGTACCAATCAAAGATTTCGGCGCCGCCCCAAGCTTTCGAAAGCGCCGAACGGGATTCTCGTCCCACATGGCCCAAGATCGCGCGAACGGGTAGATCACGACCGGGTTCTAGACCCATGCTGCGAGCGGTTTCGGCCAGCTGACGAATGTAGTCGACGAAGCCGACGATGACGGTAACGCGCATGTCGCGCATGAGTTCGATCTGCGCGACGGAGCGTGTTTCTTTACCCGTGCCTGCTGAGAGAAAAAGACAGTTGGTGTAGTGCAGGGCGGCCTCGCGAACGAAATGCCCGCCGTTGATCATGCCGTGCCCATACACGGAGTGAATGACGTCATCGGGACGCAAGCCCTGCATTCGCCAGATTCGCGCCACGAGCAAGGCCTGAACCTCTCGCGATTTCGGACTGAAAAGAACAACTTGAGGTCGTCCGGTGGTGCCGCTCGTCGTGTGGAGAACGGTGATGGGTCGCTCCGCCAACGGCCATTTGTCGAAGCCGTGATAGTCACCGTAAGGCGGATACTCCGCCAAACTCTTCATGAGGTCGCTTTTGTCGAAGATCGGAAGTCGAGTGATATCGTCGAGACCGTTTACATCGTCGCGCTTGATGCCGTGACGCGCCCATAGCCTTTGGTAGAACGGAATCTCCCACGCCCGGGCGACGCAGCGCCGAAACAAGCGATCCTGATGGGCGCGAATGTCGGTTCGTGATCGACGCGCGAAATCTTGGGTGAAGGCATCGCCTATCGGAAAGTCGCGCAGCATCTGCGCGTAGTCGAACGATTCGAAATAATGCGGAAAGCTCATGTCGTACCCGCGTCGAATTGAAGTGCGTCGACGAGCGTGCGGATGTCGTCGAGTTGCTCCAGATGATCGACGAGGTCGATGAGGCGTTCCACGTTCGCCGAGCTCATCGGCCGCAGGCCGGAGGAGGCGGCACGGCGAAACTTTGCCAGGTGACGCTCGCGTCCAAGGGGTCTGGCCGGCGCGCCGAGCACTGCCGGCAAGTCGATGGCGAGCTCGGTGCCGTCGTGAAGACTGATTTCGACGCGCTGAGGCGCGAGCACGTTCACGGCAGGATTACCGTCTTTCACGATGCGAATGCGTGCGGCCAAGTCGTGTCGAGCGGGGTCGGTGAGCGCGCTCGGATCGAAATCGGTCACCTGCACGTCGCCGTGCAACAGGGCGGTCGCTGCAACGTAAGGCAGGCAGAGTCGTGCGTAAGACGGAGCCATCGTGGGCGAGGGCGGGCGATCGACGAGCTGGATGATGAGGGGCGGTGCGAGAACGCGAATCTCACGGATGGCCTCGAGACTGAAGGGGTGTTGTTCTCGCAAGCTGAGCACGCCGTCGACCCCGCCATGGGTTGCGCGGCCACTCGGGAAAGGCTTGTGCGAAAGTTCCCTGATCGCTTCACGTGATTCGAAATCATCGAATGCCGTCGGATCCCATTCGGGGTCGATGAGCGTGAAGTAACCAAACGGACCTTCCAAAAAATTCATTGGTCCGCGAAGACCTCGACGCGCCATGGCGACCGCATCGAGGGCGATACGGGCGTTGAAGCCGATCTGCATCGGCAGCATCGGCGATCCTTCGACGTGGGCCTGCATCGTCCCGGAAAGCTGGCTATAAGCGAGACCGAGCGCGCTGCGCGTCGTAGCGGCATCGAGTCCTTCGATGCGTGCGATGCCCGCGGTGGCGCCGAGGGCACCGCACATCGCAGGTCTGAAAAATCGAAGTTTATTTTTGGCGGAGCGTCCGATCGCCGTCGCGACATCGACGGCGACCGAGCAACCTTCGATCAATTGCGAGCCTCGAACGCCGCCGCGCGCATCGCACCAGGCCACGATTGAGCCGAGAATCACGGCCATCGGGTGAACCAAGGCGGGCTCGTGTAGGCAATCCCATTCCTGATTGTGAATTTGGTAGCTATTGAGGAAGGCGGCGGTGCTCGCCGGCACGCGACGCCCAGACCCCCATACGCGTGCCGCCTCGCCAGTACCCCAGTTCGCGGCGACGGCCTCGAGGTCTTCGACGAGCGGAACGCGGGACCCCGACAGGCCGACTCCGATCGAGTCGAGAATGAAGGTCTTGGCAGACTCGACGGCTTTGGGCGAGAGATTCGAGAAACGTGTCGAGACCGATCGTTCCACGAGGCGGTGGGTGATGTCGTTGGGCGAGCTCATGTGAGGCCCGATGCTACAATTTTGAGCATGACAGACGCCACACGGCCTGGATGTGCGCCGCCCTGGAGCGATGCCGGTCAGCACGCGATGTCGCCCGTGGCCACGCATGATGACATCGCGAGATTCAACTTCCTCGCGAACTTCAACAAATACATGGCCGGCGTCGTCGTAGGGGGTAATTCGATCGCCTTCAAAGAGCGCGCCGCGCCGCAATGGCAGGCGTCGCACGGATCGCCGCCTGAAACCCGACGAGAGATCCGTGAAGCGATGCGCGAAGATAGCTACTACCGCATGTGGAGCTCCTTACGCCGTACCGGCATGGAGATGCGTCAGCAGGCCGGGCGCGCGCTGGTGCTGCGTCAGATGCAGTCCCTTCGCGATCGCGCGCTGGTCCTGAATGCCTCGTATCCCGACACGTTGCGACTCGACCCATCGATATCGGTGCCGCGATATCAAAGTGAACTCGACAACCACTGCATGCCGGGAAGCTATTACGCCGAATACATCGATGGCGACGTCTCTGCGGCCGCCAACTACGATGCGGGGATGTTCGCGACCACGACGGGGCTTTTCGGTCGCTATCTCGATGGCGCAGGACGCGGAACAGTCGAGTGGCTACGACGTCGACGACCCGGGTGGGCGCCGAAGCGCATACTCGATCTGGGTGCGGGTCTCGGCCATAACGTGGTGCCCGTGGCGAGAGCATTTCCGGAGGCGGAGATCGTCGCGGTCGATCTTGCCGCACCGATGTTGCGCTACGGGCATGCACGAGCGATCGGCATGGGCGTCAAGAACGTCGTCTTTCAGCAGGCGAATGCCGAGTCCCTCCCTTTCGAGGACGGCCGCTTCGATTTCATTTACAGCGCGATGTTCTTGCATGAGACCTCCCACTCGGCGCTGCGGAACATCCTGAGCGAAGCGAAGCGATTGCTTGCGCCCGGCGGTCTTCAGGTTCACCTCGAGCAACCGCCTTATCGGGGCATGGGCGCATTCGAGCAATTTCTTCGCGACTGGGATTGCCAATACAACAACGAGCCTTTTTGGAGCGCGCTGCACGACACGCGACTGCCCGAGCTCATGGCGGAGCTGGGAGTCGCCAGAGGCCAGATTTTCGAAACGGAGATCCACGCCCTCGTCGAAGACGAAATGCCCAAAGTCTCGGCAGAGGTCGAGGACTACGGTCGGGGTGGCATGTGGTATGCGTGCGGGTACGACGCATGAACGATTTGGAGCTTCAAAAACTCATCAATGCAGCGGCTAGCGGCAAGAGACCGCATTTCTTTGAAGATCATGATGTCGACCGATTACTCACCATCGTGTGGGCGATGGCGGGTGAGCTTGCCGTCACGCGGGAGCGTCTCGATACGGTGGAGCGGCTGCTGTCCGAGCGGCAGTTGCTCGATCGCGCGCAAATCGATGCCTATCGTCCCGATGCGGCGGCAGCCGAAGAGCGAGGGCGATGGCAGATCGAGTACATCGCACGACTGTTGCGGCTCTTGCAGCAGGAGACCGATGCCCTGCAGGGCAAGTCGGCGAAGTAAACGTTTAGACCCCGAGCGCCCAGAACTTCCAATCGAGTACGCGGGTTTCTTCCTCGGGAGTACCTCGGGCCGCGAAGCACTCCGCGTCGATGCGGAACAACGACGCGCCGGGAGTGCCGGCAGGCTTCACGGCGGTCACCGTGAATTCAGTGCGCAAACGATCACCCTCAACGACGGGCGCGACATGATCGCAGCTCTCCCACGCCAGCACCGTGAGCAAGTTCGGTAAGCCGCGTGTGATCTGTGCGAACCCCATGAAGATCGTGTGACCACCGAAGACGAGTCGCTCACCGAGATAAGAGAGCTTCGCATCGGTATGGGCCATCGCCATGTTGAGCGACAGACGAACGAGCTCCGGGGCCGAAGTGATCGTGTCACGCGCTTCGATGACGAAACGCTGGTCAGGAGCGAGATTCGAGGCTCGCGTCCCGAGCCATCCGGAGGCGGGTGCGATATCCCAATGAGCTGGCACGGCGGCCAGCACGTCCTCGAGCGTGACGCCTTTGCCGACGGTTTCGAGATCATCGACGTGACCCGTCCGAGCCTCCGCGTCGCGGCAGGGGATCATGGGGCAACGCCAAAAATGCAGGACGGTTTCGCCGTGCTGGTTGGTGGTTGTCATCTCGAGTGCGACGATGCCCGTCGCAGCGCGACCGGTTTGAGACTTGTTCTGTCGAAGCCCGACAACTCGAGTGCGCGTGTAGAGGGTATCGCCGAGGAACACGGGACGACGCAGCACGAGGCCCCGGTAGAAGAGGTTGGCTTTGACGCGCTGCGAAGCCCAGGTCGATTGTCCGATCGCGACATTGATCGCGAGCAGCGGATGACAAAGCGGCGCGGAGGAGTTCGTGATTCGAGCCGATGTGGCGTGATCGAGTGGCAAGCGTAGGCGGTCGCCAAACAGGGCCTGATGGAGGGCGGCATGGCCGGCCGTCAGCGTCACCGCCGGTGCATCGAACTCGAGACCGTGATGGAAGTCCTCGAAGTAGGGGCCGGCGACCTTCATGCGAACGTCCTGATCAGCATGCGAATGGCGACGATACAGAGAAACGCACTGAAGATTCGAGACAGCGTCCTTCGATCTAGAGAATGCGCGAGTTTGGCGCCGAGGGGAGCGGTCAACATCGACATCGGTGCGATCACGGCGAGCGCCGCAAAGCTCACGAGTCCGACCGTGAGCCCGGGCAGCGAGGCATCGGGCGTGGCAAACAAGTAGCCGATCGTTCCCGGGACTGCGAGCAGTAGTCCGAAGAAGGCGGCGGTGCCAACGGCAGAGTGGATCGCTCCTCCGGTCATCGTCATCGCTGGAACAGACAGCGTGCCGCCGCCGATACCCATCATCGAAGACACTCCTCCGATCGCCGCTGCAATCAGGTTACCGACCAACCCTCGTGGGGTTTGACGTGCGAGGCGTAGATGCTCGAGCGGCAGGAACATTTTCGCGGCGACGAGCGCTGCGATGAAGCCGAACAAAGCGGTCAATACGGCATCGCTCGCTCTCGAGGCGAGCAAGCTGCCGGCGAGTCCGCCGAGAATCATTCCCGGAGCCCAGGCTTTGACGATCCCCCAGTCGATTCCGCCTCGCAGGTTATGCGCACGGGAAGAGGAGATCGCGGTCGGAATGATGGTGGCAAGCGACGTCGCGACGGCGACATGCATGCACCATTCTTTTGGAAAGTTCGCAAAGCGGAGGGAATACTCGAGTACCGGGACGAGGACGATGCCACCTCCGACTCCGAGGAGGCCTGCGATCAAACCTGCGGCCAAGCCGCTTGAGGCGAGTATTGCCGCTAGCAGCGCGAATGAGAGCGGATCGGCGGCGATATCCATGGGTGCGGCAGTTTAGGTGAGCGCGGCGCTCAAGTGGCCTTTCTTGCGTTCGAAGGGTGGGCGCCGATAGAGTTAACCGTTTAGTCAGCACGGATTGACACCCATGACGGGTTCCCCCTGGGCGGTACACAAATTTGGCGGCTCCAGCGTCGCCGACGCGGACTGTTTCCGTCGCGTCGCGGCCATTCTCGATCGCCAGTCGACGAATCGACTGGGCGTCGTGCTTTCCGCATGCAAGGGCGTGACGGATGCACTGCTGGCGCTCGTCACCCAGGCCGAGCGTCAGGATTCGGGCTTCCATTCCGGCCTCGACGCGATTCGTGAGCGTCATGCCCGAATCGCGGGCGAGTTGCTCTCCGTCGAGCTCGCGGCGCGTTATCTCGAGAGTTTTGACCGTGAGCGCCATGATATCGAAGGCATTCTTCAGGCCGTCCGACTCACGCGTTCTGCCGGGCGGCATATCACTGATCTGATCTCCGGATACGGCGAGATCTGGTCCACCCGTCTCTTCCGCGATTTCTACGAGAGCCGCAAGGAGACTGCGGTTCATCGTCCCGGTGCCGTTCGTTGGCTCGATGCCCGAGAGGTCGTGGTGGTGGAGTGGGGGCCGTTGGGCCCGTTCGTCAAATGGGACGAATCGCGACGTCGGCTATCGAGTCTGGTGTCACCCGACTTCGTCGGCACTCTCGTGATCACGGGGTTCATTGCGACCGACGTGAACGGCGTACAAACGACTCTCGGTCGCAACGGTAGTGATTTCTCGGCCTCGATTTTCGGATCGTTACTCGACGCTGCGGAGATCCACATTTGGACTGATGTCGACGGCGTGCTGTCGGCTGACCCGCGTCGCGTGCCCGATGCGCAAGTGATCGACTCCCTGTCGTACAACGAAGCGATGGAGCTCGCGTACTTCGGTGCGAAGGTGATTCATCC
>CAZRFN010000058.1:0-8959 GCA_964599335.1 uncultured Acidibacter sp.
ATGAAGCGGAAGACCCGCTAAGGAGCACCCCGATGTCCCAGCCGATTCCCGCCTCCCCGGCCGTCCAGATCCTCTGCCGCCAGTTCGTCGAGCGCTTCCAGTACGAGCAGGAGCAGCTGGCCAAGGTCGCCTTCGAGACGGACAAGCACGACCCCGCGTCCGGCCTGCGCTTTGATGTGTTCAACGCCGTGTTTGTGACCCCTGAGATTGCCCCGGCCGCGGTTGAGACCGCCGAGCCGGCTGCTTCCCCAACTGAGTAACCTTTTCCTTTCCTGAGGGACCCGATGGCCTACGCTGACGAAATTGCTGCGGCAAACCGACTGAAGACCCGCGAGGAGCGCTTTGCTGCCAGGAACGCTGTGCGTGCGAAGTACGGCATGGAGCCGGAGAGGAAGACCCGCGGTGGCCTGGCGGAAATCTACGACCGCAACAAGGGGCTAGTGCGAACCGCGGCGAGTGGTCTGGCCGGCTTGTTTGGTGGCCCGGCAGCGGCCACGCTTGTCGGCGGGGCCATCGGTGGCCTTGATCGCCCTGGGAAGAGGGGGATCGGATTTGATGTTGGGCGGGCGGCTCGCGGTGCCGCGCAGGGCTATGCGGCCGGCAGTCTCGGGGCAGTGGCGCGTGGGATTATGTCACCGGGAATGGCGGGGATGTCGAGCACGGTGCCCGCGACGCGCATGGAGGGGGCAACGCAGGCGCTCAAGTCCTACTTCCAGCCCGGCGCACAGGCGCTGGCCACGGGCGCCGAAAAGGTCGGTACGTTCGTCAAGCAGAATCCGGTCCTGACCGCGCAGGCCCTCCAGTCTGGCCTTGGCGCATATCAGGCTGCACAGGCAGGACAGATGGCTCAGCAAGAGGCGGATCTCGCGGAACAGCTCCGTCGGGAGGAGCAGGAGCGCAAGAATCGACTGGCCCGACTGTTGGCTCCGGCCCTGCAGGCGCAGGCCCGTCCGTACACCCCTAGCCGTTAACGGAGTCCGTCATGGCGGTCAGCAGCTACGCAAACCTTTACGGCACCAACGGCGCGGGCCAGCAGGGCTCGAAGGCGGGCATTAGCACGCTCTACGGGCAGCAGGCAACCCCGGCCGGTGCCGATGACGAAGAGCGCCTCCGACAGCGCCAGCAGGCTAAGCTGGCGCAGCAGGGGCAGCAGGCCGCTGCTCCGCAGCCGACCTTTGCCGAGCGGCAGAAGATGGGGCAGGCCCGGCCTGCCCCGCCGCCACAGGCCGGGCCAGCAGCGCCGCCGCCGATGCTTGGGCAGCTGCAGCGTCAACTCGGCGCGGCTCCGGCGACAATGCCGATGGCGATTCAGACGGTGGCTCCGACGACCGCGGCGGCTACTGGCGCAGGCACAATGGCTCCGGCGGCCCCTCCGAGGGAGTATGTGCCCCCCGCCCCAGCCGCCACGACGGGGACCTCGCTGGCGGCGTCCCTGCAGCAGCAGCTCACCTCGCTTCTGCAGCCTGGCGGATACACGGACGCGGAGTTCCAGCAGCTCAAAGCCGCGCAGGAGGCCGAACTACAGGCGCAGTATGGGGCCGAGCAGAGCCGTCTCAACGAGGAGCTGGCCCGTCGTGGGCTGTCGGCCTCGTCCATCGGCGCTGGTCGCATGGGCGATCTCGCCGGCCAGCAGGCGCGAGCGCTGGCAACGATGCAGGCCAATCTCTTGGGGCAGCAGGCGGAACTGCGCCAGAAGGCCCGCGAGACGGGTATCACGGCGATGTCGGACCTGACGCGCACGCTGCTAACGAACGAGCAGGCGCAGGCGGAGACGCGCCTTAAGGAACAGCTTGGCATGACGGAGCTTGGCGGCGTCCTATACAAGCGTGATGCCAACGGGCAGTTGGTGCCGATGACGGATGCCGAAAATCGGCAACTCAAGACGATGGCAGCGCAGGAGGCTGAGCGCCGACTGAACCTGCTTGAGGCAGAGACGATGGGCACGCTGGGCGGCCAGGAGACGTTGGCGGCCCGGACGCAGCGCCAGAACCTCGCCATTCAGTTGGCGCAGGCACTGGCGGGGTCGAGCGACCCTGCGGTTTTGCAGGGCATCCTGCCGTATATCTATCAGGCGTTCGGCATCACGCCGCCACCTGCGGCACCGACAACCACCACCACGACTACGGCAACGCCGACACCGGCCGCCCCATCCACGCCGACGACGAGCACGATTCCTAACGTTCCGGCACTGCCGAATCTTCCGTCGGCTCCTGGCGCAAAGCCGGGCGTGCCTGAGCGGCCAGTGCCTGAAGCGGTGCCAGCGGAGCCAAGGGGGCCACGGAAGCCGAGCCTTCCGGCGGGCGGCGTTACCGAGGAACCGGCGGCCCCGCCGCCACCCGCTCCGGCACCAGTTCCGGCACCCGCTCCTGAGGTAGCGCCGCGCACGGGCGGGGTCACCATCGCTCCCGCGCCAGAGATGCCGCCGCCGGTGCTTCGGGAGTTGCCGACGGAGACTGCGCCCAGTCCGTCCCCGCGCACGCTGGAAGAGGTACTGACGGAGATCTTGAGCCCCGCGCCCGAGCTGTATCCGGCCGAGCCAGCTCCCGTGGCTTCGCCGCTCGCGCCGATGTTCGCCCCGAAGGCGTCACCCGAAATGGCTCCCGTGCCGGGGTCTCTTCCCGTACCCGAGCCCATCCTCCAGTACGAGCCCACGCCAGAGCCCGTCGCGCCGCGGCCGGTCCCGGTAGCGGAGCCGGCACCGGCCCTTCCAGCGCGGCCAATCCCTGAGGCAGCGCCAGCTCAGGAGCCAAAGCCGAGCCGGACGTTGGTAAATGACCTGATTGAGATTCTGAGTGGTGGGGCGCCGATGCCCATCCTCTTGCCGGCGGAAGCGCCCCCAGCGCCTCCAGCACCAAAGGCCACGCCTGAGCCGCAGGCTGTCCCGGAGCCAGCGCCAGCGCCAGCACCGGCACCGACGCCTGCTCCTGCGCCGGAGCCTGTAGCCGAAACGCCGGCCCCACGGCCGCGTCGTGCTGAAGTGCAGGAAGACATAAATCGGGCCGAGCAGGATCGGATGGCGCAGGAGGCCATCGAGGCGGCTCGTCGGGCGCAGGAAGAGGCCGATCGTCAGGCGGCCGCCGCGGCCGAGGCGGAGCGTGCTCGTCAGGCTGAGCGATTGGCGGCCAAGACCCCAGCGCCAGAGCCAACCCGTGCGCCGGAACCGATTTTCCTGCCGGAGCCGGAGCCGATTCTGATGCCGGAGCCGATGTTGCCCCCGGTGGCTCCGGTTGCACCGCCGCCGATGCCAGCGTATGTCCCCGAGTTCGTCCCCGAGGCTGTGCCCGAGGTTGCGCCAACGCCAGCGCCTATCCCGCAGGAGAGTGCGCCGATTGTCCAGCGCCTGGCCGAAGCCCTTGGGATTCCGGTGCCGGCCCCGGCCGCCGCACCGATACCAGAGACTGCCGCGCCAATGCCGATGGGTCCGTCGGAGCTCGAAGAGGCCCTCCGGCAGTTGCTGGCGATGCAAGAGGCTTACACCGTGGCTCCGTATGGTGGGGCCGACAACTACTACGCGGAGTAACGTGATGGCCCGGAGACGTGGATTGTCCATCGCCCTTCAGACGGCCCTTGGCGGGCTGGCCGGTGGCGCGCAGGGCTATGTGCAGCAGCAGGAGCTGGAGCGCAAGCGACAGCAGGAGAAAGCCGCGGCGGAGGAGCGGCAGGCGCTCAACCTCGCCAGCCTCTTCGAGCGTGACTTTATGACGCCGGAGCAGTTCGCCCGGCAGCGCGAGGAATTGAAGGTGACGGAGCCCGCGCAGCGCCTGACCATTGGCGGGCAGGAGCTGGTGCGTCCGAGGACGCCTGGCGAGTCGGCAGCACGGCGCGAATTGATGCGGGAGACGATGGCGCAGAAGGGCAAGACACAGGAGGCCAAGGGGGCCAAGTCGGCGCTGGCCGCGGTGCTGGATTTGTACCCGAATATTACCCCGGCTGATCGCGCCGCGGTGATGGCTGGCGTGCGGGACATCGAGAGAGTAATCCCCCAGCCGCGCACGCCGGCCCCAACGGACCCGATGATTGCTCGCCAGCGGCAGTCAGCCATAGAGCGCTCCACGGCACAGACGTATGTAGAGGCCAACAGTGGCGACGCCGCCAAGGCCTACGAGTCATACAGGCGTGAGAACCCGGCCGGGGCAATTTCTCGGCGCGAGTTTGACGCCGCCGCGTATCGGGTAAGGAACAGGATGTCCGGAAATGCGGACGCGATACAGGCGCTCGCTGACTACCTCGTTGGCGGCAATCGCTCCACGCCATGACCATTCCCCCTCTCCCCATCAGCACGCAGTCCTCGATCTCGCGGTTCTTGGAGCGGTATGCGCGAGGTGCGGAGGAGCGGCGTCGGCTGGCCGGTATTCAGCAGCTTCCCGCCGTGACCATCACCGCGCCGGCCCCAACCCCGCTTGGGGTGTCGGCGGCCCGGCAGGAACTGATTGAGCGTGGCATGGAGCCCGTGTCGCCGGAGACGGCGGCTCGGGAGGCGATGACGGCGTCTATGGCCGAGCAGCGGCGGGCCGAACGCTCCGCCGTCGTTCGGGCGCTGGCTAAGGCGCTTGTCGATCCCCGGGAAGCCTATCGCGCAGGAGAGGCGGCCGGCGAGCGCCTGAAGGTCGGCGTGCAGGAGCTGGGCCGTGGGCGCGTTGGCGCGGGAGCAAAGAAGGTCGGCCTGAGCGCGGCAGAGACGGCGCTCAACATCGTGCCTGCGGTTGGGGCAACTGGTGCACTGACGCGCATTGGAGGGCGGCTGGGCCCGCTCCGCGGGCTGGGAGCGCCGATTGCCGCAGGCACAGCGGGCGCGACTGCGGGGTATCTGACCGCGCCGGAAGGGGAGAAAGAGCTTGGGGCGCTACTCGGAGGCTTCGGAGCGTCTGGCTTAGCCTATGGCGCACAGCGAGTCGCTGGTGCCCGTCAGGCTGCCCGCCTGGCCGCCGCCGAGCCGGAGTTGACGCAGGCCCTCCGTACGGTGGGCCAGGACATTGATTTCAGCGGAAACATTGTCAAGGCAGTCGAGCAACGGGCGAAGGGGCCGTTGGCCGATCGCCTCATTCAGCGATTTGTCGAAGGGACGCGCCCGCTCCGCCAGTTCGGGGAGAGCCTGGAAGCCAAGCGGCTGATGCGCCCCAGCGAGTCACCTGCCACTCGGCTGAACGAGGCGTACGATTCGCCGGCCCGAGTTAAGCAGGCGTTGGCCGGCGAGGGCATCGTTAGCCCGGCAACGTATCAGATCATCGGGCCGAGCTTTGCCGATGTCTTTGAGCCGGTCAACAAGTCTACGCGCCAGGTGCGCGAGGCGCTGGAGTATGCGGTCGCCAAGCGTGTGGTGGGGCGCGGCGATGAGATGGCGCTGCAGATGGTTGGAGGCAACCAGGACAAGCTCGCCGCCTACCGAACCGTGGTGGACCGGCTGGGGCAGCGCCCCGACATCGTGGAGTTTGAGGGACGCCTCAATGGCTTCGTCAATGGCCTGCGCCAGTATGCCGTGGATGCGGGGATGTGGACGCCGGAGATGGCGGAGCGACTGGCGCAGTCGGACGCGCTCTATATCCCGTTCAAGCGCATCCTAGAGTCTACGGCGGTTCCGCGCGGAGCCGCGCAGACGCTGGCCGGCGGCCGGCGGCTTGGTCGCGTCGCCGCGCAGCCGCGCCGGATGACCGGTGGGTCGCAGGCGCTGGAGAATCCGGCGGAGGCGCTGGCGGAATATGCGTCCAAGATTATTGGACGTGCTGACGCGCACCGCCTGACGGACTCGATTATCACGGGCGTAGAGCGCCTCGGGGATGCGGGGGCGGAGATTCTGACGCCCATCGCCACGCCGGCCGTTAGCGGGCAGAAGGTCGTGGATGCCGCCCGTAGCCGCCTGATAGCTGGCGGGATGCCTGAGGCAGATGCCCTCAAGGCGGCCGAGGACTTGGTTGATCTATACACGCCGGGGTTCAGCAGGGACAACCCGGTGGTGTGGGTCCTGCGAAACGGCCAGAAGCAGTATTACCGCATCAACCAGCCCGATTTGTACGAGAGTATGCTGGCGTTCGGGCGCACGCATAGCGACGGCATCCAGTCCATCGTCAATGCACTCGGCCCTGTCAAGCGCACCATTACGCTGGCCGCAACCGGGATCAATCCGCG
Organism: uncultured Acidibacter sp.; assembly: GCA_964599335.1. Lineage (GTDB taxonomy): Bacteria > Pseudomonadota > Gammaproteobacteria > Steroidobacterales > Steroidobacteraceae > UBA964. Next base: position 6,124 of record CAZRFN010000058.1, read on the forward strand.
CTTCTTCGCTGGAACGAATCCAGCCCGAGATATCCCGGATGTGATTGCGAAGAACCCCGGGGCCGCTCAGGCGCTGCCGCAGGGGATCATTGATTCGGTCGGAGAAATCTTCGGGGGCAATCGGTTTGCCGAAGAGCTGGCCCGGCGCGGGGCGGGTGGCGCGTCGCTGTGGTTTGTTTCGCAGAGCCCCAAGGCGGCGCAGCGCCTCTATGCCCCCGTGCGGGCCACGGATATTGCCGCACAGGTGGGGCGTGTTGGTGGGGCCCCAATCCGCATCGCGGAAACGGTTGCCAGCACGGTGGAGCGAGCCCCGCGGTTTGCGGCGGCGCGCGCGGCATTTGAGCGTGGGTTACCGGACTGGGAAGATTACGACGACGCACTGGCCCTGGCGGCTCGCGCATTTAACCGTGGCACGGTGGACTTCCGGCTCAAGCCGGGATCTCCCATGATGCAGTTCCTGAACGACATCACGCCGTTCTTGGGGGCCAGTACCAAGGGCGCGGCTCGCTACGGGGAGTTTGTGGCGGAGCAGCCTGGCCGCGCGGCAGCGCAAGCAGCGATGACTATGGCCGCGACCACCGCGGAGTATATGTACAGCAAGAAGGACGATCGGCAGCGGTACGTTGATATTATTCCACAGGACCGTTCGCGGTTCCTCATCTTTGGAGACAAGCGCCTCCCGCTCGGGCAGGAGCAGGCCATTGTGGCCGCGATGACGCGGTACGCGCTGGCGAAGCTGGAGCGGGATGACCCCGATGCGCTGGCGCAGCTGGCGGTTGCGGTCACCAACTACCTGCCGCCCATTGATGTGCCGGTGGTATCGCAGGCCATCGAGCTGGCGGCGAATCGGTCATACGCGGGGCCGATCGAAAGCGGACGCCTGCAGGCGCTTCCACGGGAAGAGCGTCGGTACGAATCAACGCCGGCCACCTTCACGGCGCTGGCGCGGAGCCCGATGATTCCGGGAAGCCCACGCCAGCTGGAGTACCTGAGCCGTGAACTCCTTGGCCCGTTGACCCCGGCAGTCACCGGCGTGACCGAGCCGATTGCCCGTCGTGTGCTCGGAGCGGCCGCGCCGCTAGTCGAGAAGCGAGCTGTGTCGGCTCGTCAGCTTTCTCCGGCGGCCGCCTTTGCACAGCGCCGTGTGCCACTGAGTACGTCCAGCGAGCGGTGGTACTACGACACCCGAGAGCAAGCGCAGCAACAGCTCACGCTTCTACAGCGCACGGTCAAAGATCTTCCGGCGGTTCCAGAATCCATGGACGCCGAGACCCGCGATGCGGCGCTGACTGAGGTGCGGGATGCACTGTCTCGCGCTGGCGTCACGCCGGATGGGGCACGAAAGGCACTGGCCGCGTATGACTTCCGGGCGGCCGACAAGGAGTTTGAGCTTTTGCGCGAGACCGAGAACGCGCTCCGGGCTAAGACGGACCTCTCCGATGAGCAGAAGCTCCAGGCCCTAGAGAAGCTCCGCGCTATCGAGCAGTCCCGCTACCGGCTTGCCCGGCGGCGCTACCAAGACCTGATGGCTGGTCGCACCCCGGCCGCCCTTCAGCCCATCACTCCCACGCCATAGCACTATGTCCAACGAAAAGTCTTCCGTCATGCTCGTGGTCGCCGGCTTCTTCGGTAGCCTCATCGCCGTGGGCAAGGCCAGCCACGGCAATATGCGCGACAACCTGCTGGCCATCTCGGCCGGTACGTCCAGCGCCTACTTCCTGACCCCCGTGGTCTTCTCGCTCACGGGCATCGAGGCCAGCCAGCAGACGATGAGCGCGATGGCGTTCCTGCTCGGCGTGCTGGGCCAGCGTGGGGTCGAAATCGTCACCAAGAAAGTCTTTGGAGAGGCCGCCAATGCTTGACCGCCTGAACGTCCTTGCCAACGCCGTGATGACCCTCGGGTCCGGCGCGTTTTACCTGATGATCTTCAGCAACGCCGCGCCGGGGTTCGACGCGGCCAAGCAGTTCAGCAAGGTGTCCTACTGGATGGTCCGGGTGGGCCTCAGCTTCTTCGTGGCCGGGAGCCTGCTGGCGGTGCTGACGATGCCGTCGGTGACCGTGCCGCAGTTCACGCGCAACGTCGGCACGGCCATCCTGTTCGGGTGGGCGGCGGCGTACCACGCCAAGAAGTGGGGTGCGGTGGCGGGATTCAAGAACGTCACGGGCACGTTCCGGGTGCCCAAGTGAGCTGCACCCATCCGTCCCCGAACCACAACGACCGCAAGGGGCAGACCGTCAAGGTCATCGTCCTGCACGCCGACGCGAGCCCGAACGAGAAGGGCTGCCTCTCGTGGCTCCAGTCGAGCGAGTCGAAGGTCAGCTACCACGCGCTGGTCGGGCGTGACGGCAAGGTCTACACGGTGGTCCCGTATGACCGCCGGGCGTGGCACGCGGGCAAGAGCGAGTGGAACGGGCACAAGGACGTGAACGGCTGTAGCATCGGGCTCTGCTTCTCGAACAAGAACGACGCCAAGGAGCCGCTGACCGACGCGCAGAAGGCGGCGATGAAGACGCTCATCGCGGACGTGCGCCGGAAGTACGGGCACATCCCCGTGACCACGCACGCCGCGGTCAGCCCCGGCCGCAAGAACGATCCCGACCACGTCCCCGGCTTCGTCCTCAAGGACTATGAGTAACATCGACAAATTCTACGTCCTGTGCTTCACTGTCCTTTCTGCGCTCGGCATCGGCTATCTCCTTACCCATCCCACCCCCCGCCCGGATATCTTGGCGATGACTCGACAGGTGGACTCGCTCCGGCAGGCGGCGGACAGCGCCCGGACGGTGGCGATTCAGGCGCAGTACGCGGCGAAGGCGGCGGGCCAGCAGGAGCGGC
>CAZRFN010000059.1:0-8303 GCA_964599335.1 uncultured Acidibacter sp.
CCCGCACCGTGCAACAAGCTCGCCACCTTCAGGTAAGGCCCGATGTCTTCCTGCGCGGGCGGTGCATCCATCACCACGCGACTGCTGCCGTCCGGCAGAACGGCACGGAAGTAACGGCGGAAACTGGCATCCGCCGAGGCCACCTCGATGCGGGCGGCCCCTAGACCGAGATCGTGCGTGACCCAGCGCGACAGGAGTTCGAAACGGGTATCCGACAAGAGCTTTGAAACCCACGGCCTCGGGAAGGGTCACCATTATAATGTCCGCAGCCATGACCCCGCCGCGTCGCATCGTCCGTTTCATCGCCTGCGCGGCCTCGTTCGCCGGCAGCCTCGTCGGGGTCTTCGATCTCGAGGCTGCAACGCCAGGTTCCGAGCCGTCCGCGCCCGAGGCGTCCAACCCGCCCATGCGATGCCCCGCCCCCTCGGCCGTACGAGACGCACTCGTGCGTGATGCCAAATTACCCGAACCCGGTCTTGCACCCGCCACACCCCTGGCGCTCGAACCCCCAGACGAAGAGGTCGAAGTGTCGAGCGACGCCGCCACGCTCGGCGTCGCCGGTGATGCCGCGCTGAGCGGGCGCGTGGCGATCCGTCAGGGCAATCGAACCTTGAGTGCCGAAGACGTGACGTATGACGCCAAGGCACGCGAGTTCTCGATGAGAGGTCTGCTGCGTTATCGCGATCCCGTACTACAAGTCGAGGGTCGCTCCGGTCGATATGACCCTGCAGGCGGTGCTGCCTTCGCCGATACGCGCTTCGAAATGCCCGAGGAACCCGCGCGCGGCGCGGCCGACGCCCTGGAGTTGGGTATCGACGGCAAAGTCACGCTGTCGAAAGTGTGGTTCACCACCTGCCCTGAGAGTTCGCCCGACTGGAGAATTCGTGCGCGTCGCATCGAACTCGACACGCGAGCCCGAAACGGGACAGGCCGCAGCGCCGCGATCGAATTCAAGGGTGTTCCGATTCTCTACCTGCCATACCTCTCTTTTCCTCTGGGAGATCAAAGAAAAAGCGGATTTCTCTTTCCGAATATCGGCTACAGCTCGCGGGGCGGTGCCGAGATCAAACTGCCCTACTATCTGAACCTCGCCCCGAACTACGATCTCACGCTAGAACCCACCCTCTACGGTCGGCGCGGCGTCGATCTCGGAACGAGCTTTCGTTATCTCACGCGAACTCATCGGGGCGATCTCCGTCTCAACGCCCTGCAATCGGACGGCATACGCGATATCAACCGTAACTGGTTGCGAGTCCGTCACCGAAGCGAACTGCCGGCGGGCTGGCGTTTCGACGTCGATGCGCAAAGCGTCAGCGATGCCGAATATTTCGAAGACTTCGCCTCGGGGACGGAAGGCACGAGTACCGCGTTTCTCCAGCGTAGCGCTCGCCTCAGTTACCGAGATCCACACTGGTATCTGCGGGCTGAAGCCGAGCAATTCCAAACGATCGATCGAGCCCTCGAAGCCATCGACCGACCCTATGCCCGTCTGCCTCACGTGCAATTGAGCGGCGAGTGGGAGAGCACCGGTCCGATCGCAGCTCGCTACGGTTTCGACAGCGAAGTCGTCAACTTCGATCGCGAAGTGGGCGTGGAAGGGTGGCGCACCGACTTCGCCCCGCGAGTCGGACTCGATTTCGGGTCGCCCGCGTATTACGTCAGACCTAGCGCGGGTTGGCGTTACACGCGATACGACCTCGAACGCGCCGCGGGCGCAGAAGATCAACTCTCGCGCTCCCTGCCCTACGCAGCGCTCGATGCCGGACTTCGACTCGAGCGAAACACGATCGACAGCGCTCGAACCCGGATGACCCTCGAGCCGAGGCTACTTTATCTTTGGACGCCTTATCGAAACCAAGACGACTTGCCGATTTTCGACACGGCACTGCCCGATCTCGACTTCGTGCAACTCTTCCGCACCTCGCGCTATGTCGGCCCCGATCGTATCGCTGATGCCAATCATGCGAGTGTCGGCGTGACCTCGCGCATCTTCGACAAGTCGTCGGGACGACAATTGCTGTCGGCCACGATCGGACAAACCTATCGCTTCGATCGCCCTCGGGTCAGACTCCCCGGCGAACCGGACATCAGCGACTCACGCTCCGATCTCGTGGCGCAGCTCGGGATCTCCGCCTGGCAAAACTGGAACGTCAATCTCGGTATGCAGTGGGACAGCGAGGAGAGCCGGCAACAGCGCAGCCACGTGCGGCTTCAATATCGACCCGATACCGATCGTGCCGTCAACGTCGCCTATCGCTTTCAGCGCGATCGACTCGAGCAAGGCGAGATCTCGGGAGCATGGCCGCTCGGTTCACGATGGAATGCCTATGGTCGATTCATCTACGACCTCAAGGACCGCAGTACGCTCGATCGCTTCGCAGGACTCGAATACAAGTCGTGCTGCTGGCGCTTGCGGGTGGTGGGTCGACGCTTCGTGTCGAGTCGCACCGGCGAACGCGATACGGGGATTTACCTTCAGCTGGAACTGAACGGCCTCGCGAGTGTCGGAAGTTCGGCGGATGCTTTCCTCGAGGAGGCAATTCGGGGATACTCGTCCGTCGGCCTAAGCCGCTGAGTTTTCAGGAATTTCGGAACCCACCATGACGCTTGCACTGCGACCTGCCCTGTCTCGTTTCTCGGCTCTTGGCCTCGCGATACTGCTCTCGACGGCGCCCGCTCTGGCGCAGCGCTCACTCTCCGATAAGGGCGTAATGCTCGACCGAGTCGCTGCCGTGGTGAACGACGGTGTCGTGCTCACCAGCGAACTCGAAGAGCAGATTCAAGTCATCGCCGGTCGATTGCAGGCTCAAGGGCTCGAAATGCCTCCGGCCTCGGTGCTGCGTCAGCAGGTGCTTGATCGACTCATCCTCCAAGAGATCCAAATGCAGCGTGCCCAGCGCGCCGGCATCCGCATCGGCGATGAGTCACTCAACCAAGCGCTCGCCGACGTCGCGCAGCGCAACGGCATTCCTCTTGCGCAACTTCCGGCTGCACTCACCCAGCAAGGCATCGACTACGCGTCTTACCGAGAGAGCGTCCGTCGCGAGATGACTCTCCAGGTGCTGCAACAGCGTGATGTCATTCAGCGCATCAACGTGTCACCGCGCGAGCTCGAGCAGTTTCTCGATAAGCAAAAGTCGCGACCGTCCGAGCTCAATGAATACAACCTGTCGCACATCCTGATCGCCGTGCCCCAGGAGGCGACCCCCGCGCAACTCGACCAAGCGTCGCGTCGCGCGCAAGAGGTCTTTGATCGTGCGAAGGGCGGCGAAGATTTCGCGAAGCTCGCCGTGGCCTACTCCAACAGCCAGACGGCACTCGAGGGTGGCGCGCTCGGCTGGCGTCGCGGTCCGGAGATCCCGACCGTGCTCGCCGATCTCGTGGTGGGCCTCAAACCCGGCGAAATCAGCGAACCGCTGCGCACGCCGTCGGGTTATCACATCGTCCGTCTCAATGAAATCCGAGGCGCCGACCAGCAGGTCGTCATCGAGCAGACCCATGCGCGTCACATCCTTTTGAAGCCCACCGAGATTCAGGACGACGCCACAGTGCAGCAGCGCCTGCGCGACGTCCGTGAACGCATCCTCAAGGGTGAGGAGTTTTCGGTGCTCGCCAAGACGCTCTCCGAAGATCCGGGCTCAGCGGCCGACGGTGGCGATCTCGGCTGGACAGCTCCCGGCACGTTCGTTCCAGAATTCGACGCAGCGCTCGGACGACTCGCGCCCAACGAAATCAGTGAGCCGTTCCGTACGCAGTTCGGCTGGCACATCGTTCAATTGCTCGGCCGTCGCCAATTCGACAACACCGAAGAGTTGCGTCGCCAGCGGGCGTTCATGCAGCTGAGAGAGAGCAAGGCAGACGAAGAAACCGAGCTCTGGCTGCGTCGGCTGCGCGATGAGGCGTATGTCGACATCAAGAGCTGAACTCCCGCGGATCATCATCACCTCGGGTGAGCCGGCGGGCATCGGCCCCGAGCTCTGCGCACAACTCACGAGCGCAGACCTGCCACCTTGCGAACTTCACTGCCTCGTCGATCAATCGCTGCTCGAGGCGCGCGCACCTGCCGGCACGACACTCGATCGACTGACCGTCGTGCATCGTCCGCTCGCGGCGCCCTCGGTTGCGGGTACGCTCGATGTTCGTAACGCCGCCTACGTAGTCGGCCTTCTCGACGACGCACTAGAGGGCGTAAAAAGCGGCCGATACGACGCCATGGTCACGGCTCCGGTGCAAAAAAGCGTGATCGCCGCTTCGGGCGTGCCCTTCTCGGGTCACACGGAGTATCTCGCCGAGCGCTGCGGCACACCCAAGCCGGTGATGATGTTGGTAGCCGGCGATCTGCGGGTCGCGCTTGCGACTACCCATTTGCCTCTGCGACGCGTGCCCGATGCGATCACGCAGCCGCTCGTGCTCCAACTCTTGCGCATCATGCACGCCGATCTGAAGAACGCCTTCGGCATCAAAAATCCGCGTATCGCAGTGTGCGGGCTCAACCCCCATGCCGGCGAGGCGGGTCTGCTCGGTGATGAAGAAATCCGGCATATCAGCCCTGCCATCGACGCCGCGCGTCACGAAGGCATCGAGGCTTTCGGTCCGTTGCCGGCCGACACGGCCTTTGTGCCTCGCGAAATGGCCAAGGCCGACGCCTTCCTCGCCATGTTTCATGACCAAGGTCTACCCGTGCTCAAACACGCCGGCTTCGGTCATGCGGTCAACGTGACGCTCGGTCTGCCGGTGATTCGAACGTCCGTAGACCACGGCACCGCACTGACGCTCGCGGGCACTGGACGCGCCGATGTCGGCAGCTTGCGCGCCGCCGTCGAGCTCGCCGTCGATCTCGTTCACCGCCGACGCGCGACCCGCTGAGCCGTCGGTGGTCTTCGCCCGAAAACGCTTCGGTCAAAATTTCCTGCATGATCCAGGCGTGATCGCGCAGATCGTCGAGGCCATCGATCCTCAGCCCGGTGAGTCTCTCGTCGAAATCGGACCGGGTCGTGGCGCACTGACCGAACCTCTCCTCGAGCTCTGCGAAGGACTCGACGCCATCGAAATCGATCGTGATCTCGCCGCCGAGTTGCAACAAAGATTTGGCTCCCGAGGCCTGACGCTCCATGTGTGCGATGCACTCAAATTCGATTTTGCGACGCTCGCTCAGACGCGAGGTCGGAAGTTACGGGTCATCGGCAACTTGCCGTACAACGTCTCGACGCCCCTCCTCTTTCACTTGCTCGATCACCGTGCGTCCATCCTCGATCTGCATGTGATGCTCCAAAGAGAAGTCATCGAACGAATCTGCGCATCACCGGGTAACGGCGACTACGGCCGACTCACCGTGATGCTCGCCCCTTGGGTGACGGCCGAACACCTCTTCGACGTGGGTCCTGGGGCATTCCGCCCGGCGCCGCAGGTATGGTCTGCCGTCGCACGCCTCACCGTACGCGAGACACCCGCTTTCCCGGTCGACGCCCGCTACGCTCGCGTGGTGTCGGCGGCGTTCTCACAGCGCCGCAAGACCCTGCGCAATGCCCTACGCGCCTTACTCGAGGCCGATGCCATCGCCGCCTGTGAGATCGATCCGGGTGCGAGGCCCGAGACTTTGTCGCCGGAAGAGTTCGGACGACTTGCCAGGGCGGTATCCGAGCCGCTAGCGTGAGCAACATCATGCGTGCCGATCATCATCTCGACATCAAAATCGAAACCGCCTATCTCGAAGGGCAATCCGACCCAGACAGCGAGCGATATGTGTTCGCCTATACGGTGACGATGCGAAACGAGGGGCGCATCCCCGTGAAGTTGATGACGCGTCATTGGGTCATCACCGACAGCAACGGCAAAGTCCAGGAAGTGCGTGGCGAAGGTGTCGTCGGCGAACAGCCGCATCTCAAGCCGGGTCAAGGATTTCGCTACTCGAGCGGCGCCGTCATCGAGACGCCGGTCGGCACCATGCATGGCAGTTATCAGATGCGCGGCGATGATGGTCTCGAGTTCGACGCGCCGATCCCGGCCTTTCGCCTTGCATTGCCCGGGGTGGTGCACTGACGATGGCGAGAATCGCCGTCGGTGACGTGCAGGGCTGCCTGCCCGAACTGCGCCAGTTACTGAAGCAGGCCGATTTCCGAAGCGATCGCGATGAAGTCTGGTTCGTGGGCGACCTCGTCAATCGCGGGCCCGACTCACTAGGCACTCTGCGTTTCGTTCGTGCGCTCGGCGACAATGCTCGCGTCGTACTCGGTAATCACGACCTTCACCTGCTCGCCGTCGCGTTTGGTGGAAGCCGGAAACTTCGTGCCGACGATACCCTCGATGACATCCTGAACGCGGCCGATCGGGAAAGCCTCATGGAGTGGCTCGTCTCGAGGCCGCTCGCGGTGCGAGAAGGCTCCGATCTCATGGTGCATGCCGGAATCGTGCCTCAATGGACCGTCGAGGAGGTCATGACGCTCTCCGCAGAAGTCGAACAGGCGCTACGAATCGACCCGGTCAAACTTTTCGAGTCCATGTACGGCAATCGTCCCGATTGCTGGTCACCTACCCTCGAGGGTTCCGATCGACTGCGGTTCATCATCAATGTGCTGACTCGGTTGCGGTATTGCCGTGCCGATGGCCGCATCGATCTCAAGATGAAAGGCGCTCCTGGCTCACAGGAGAGCGGCTGGATGCCGTGGTTCGCGGCGCCCGACCGCCGAACCTCGAGCGCCAGAGTGATCACGGGACATTGGTCCACTCTCGGATTCGTCGACCGACCCGATCTGCTCTCGCTCGATACCGGGTGCGTGTGGGGCGGCGCGCTGACGGCCGCGGCACTGGATTCGAACGCACGCTGGTCCCTGCCCTGCGGAGGCTATCAGCGAGTTAAAATGTCGGCTCAATCCGACGGGTGAAACCATGACGATCATCAAACAGCAGGATGTCATCGCGAGCGTCGCCGATGCCCTGCAATACATCTCTTATTACCATCCGATGGACTACATCGAGTCGCTGGGGCGCGCCTACGAGCTCGAAGAGTCGCCCGCGGCTCGCGATGCCATCGCACAGATTCTCACCAACTCGCGCATGTGTGCCGAGGGTCATCGTCCGATCTGCCAAGACACGGGCATCGTAGTCGCCTTCGTGAAGGTCGGCATGAACGTCCGTTGGGATGCAACGCTCACGCTCACCGAGATGATCAACGAAGGCGTACGCCGCGCATATCTCGACCCCGATAACACGCTGCGCGCCTCGATCGTAGCCGACCCCGCGTTCACCCGAAAAAATACCCGCGACAACACCCCGGCGGTCGTCCACGTCGAAATGGTGCCGGGCGACACCGTCGAGATCACCGTGTCTGCCAAAGGCGGCGGCTCCGAGAACAAAGCCAAGTTCGTCATGCTGAACCCCAGCGACTCGATCGTCGATTGGGTGCTCAAGACCGTCCCGACCATGGGCGCAGGCTGGTGCCCGCCGGGCATGCTCGGCATCGGCATCGGCGGCTCCGCCGAAAAAGCCATGGTGCTCGCCAAAGAATCTTTGATGGACCCCATCGACATGGCCGAACTCAAGGCACGAGGTCCTCGTAACCCCATCGAAGAACTGCGTATCGAGCTGCACGACAAAGTGAATGCACTCGGCATCGGCGCGCAGGGTCTCGGCGGTCTTTCCACCGTGCTCGATGTAAAGATTCTCGATTATCCGACCCACGCGGCCTCGAAGCCGGTGGCGATGATCCCGAACTGCGCTGCCACACGGCATGTCCACTTCACGCTCGATGGCTCAGGCCCCTCGAAACTCGCGCCGCCCGATCTGTCGCGCTGGCCCAAAGTCGACTGGAAGCCCTCAGCCGAATCGCGTCGCGTCAATCTCGACACGCTCACGCCGCAGGAGGTCGCCTCCTGGAAGCCCGGCGATCGGCTGCTCCTCAACGGCAAGATGCTCACGGGTCGCGATGCCGCGCACAAACGTATCGCCGATCTCTACGCGAGTGGCAAAGGCCTCCCGGAAGGCGTCGATTTCCGCAACCGGGTGATCTACTACGTGGGCCCGGTCGATCCGGTACGCGATGAAGTCGTGGGGCCCGCCGGCCCCACCACCGCGACGCGCATGGACAAATTCACCGAGATGATGCTTGCCAACACGGGACTCATCGCGATGATCGGCAAAGCCGAACGTGGCCCCGTCGGCATCGAAGCGATTCGCAAGCACAAGGCGGCGTACCTCATGGCCGTCGGTGGCGCCGCGTACCTCGTCTCCAAGGCGATCAAATCCTCACGCGTCGTGGCGTTCGCCGACCTCGGCATGGAGGCGATCTATGAATTCGAGGTCAAGGA
>CAZRFN010000060.1:0-8102 GCA_964599335.1 uncultured Acidibacter sp.
GGTGGCGGAAAAGATAATGGTGGTGGCGGTGGTGCCGGAGGGTTTCGCACAGCCACCGGGTTTGCTGTAACTGCTGGAACGAACTATTCCATTACGGTTGGCGGCGGCGGTACTGCTGCAACGGGGCCTGCTCCAAATTCTCGTGGTGGAAATGGCAGCAATTCCGTATTCAGCACTATTACCTCAACTGGCGGCGGCGGCGGTGGTGGTCAAGGTACTGTAGCAGGAGCCGATGGCGGTTCCGGTGGTGGTGGCGGAAATAGTGCTGCTGGCGGAAACGGCAACACGCCCTCTGTAAGTCCATCTCAAGGCAGCAATGGCGGAACTGGAGCAGGGTCGCCGAATTTTCCGGGCGGTGGTGGTGGCGGTGCTGGCGCTACTGGCGGTAGCACTGCAGGTAGCGGCAATGGCGGAACAGGGGGTAATGGTAGCGCCTCATCCATTTCTGGCTCGTCTGTTACATACGCCGGTGGCGGTGGCGGTGGTACTGGAACGACTGGCACATCTTCAACTGGAGGCCCCGGCGGAACAGGCGGCGGTGGCGCTGGTGGTGCGTATAACAGTCCCGCAGGTACGGCAGGGACGGCCAACACAGGTGGCGGTGGCGGTGGCGGCACAAATAATACCGCTGCGGCAGCAGGCGGCTCTGGCATCGTCGTGCTTCGCTACAAAGTTCCTGTCCAGACCGTTGTTCAGACGTTCACATCTTCCGGCACCTTTGTTCCGCCGACTGGCGTAAGCGAGGTCGAGTATCTCGTCGTTGCAGGTGGCGGCGGTGGTTCTGGCGGCGGTGGTGGAGCCGGTGGGTTCCGCACTGGTACTGGATTTGCCGTTACAGCCGGAACTTCTTACACAGTAACTGTTGGCGCTGGTGGCAACGGAGGCACTGGCGCTCCGTCTTATCCAAACGGCAGTAACGGTAGTAATTCCGTATTTAGCACCATCACTTCTACCGGTGGCGGCGGAGGTGGCGGCAGTACGGGTTCGCCAAATACTAACGGATCAAACGGTGGTTCTGGTGGCGGCGGTGTTGTTGGCGGTGGCCCTGCCGGTCCAGCAGGGTTAGGCGGTTCTGGAAACACTCCGTCTGTATCTCCGAGCCAAGGAAATAATGGCGGAAATTCTGCTGCACACTCTGCTGGCGTTTCATCAACGGGCGGCGGTGGCGGTGCTGGTGCGGTAGGTGCTACATCGTCAGGTGCCCCTGCTGGTGGTGCAGGCGGTAACGGTACTGCTTCGTCTATTTCTGGAACTAGTACAACTTATGCTGGTGGTGGCGGGGGTGGATCGGACTCCAATACTCCGGCACAAGCACTGGGCGGCACAGGCGGCGGCGGAAACGGTGGTAAAGGCTCAACGGCTGGCAGTACAGGTACGGCTAACACCGGAGGCGGTGGCGGCGGTTGGTTTGGGGGAACTTATGCTGGTTACGCAGGCGGCTCCGGCATTGTCATTATCAAGTACACGCTAGGCACTGCATCTGTCTTCACGTTCAACTCGACCACCAACTTCGTCATGCCTGCGGGTGTGGCGTATGTGGACTACCTCGTTGTTGCTGGAGGTGGTGGCGGTGGTACCGGCGATAAAGATGGAGGCGGTGGCGGAGCCGGCGGTGCCGGAGGTATGCGTACTGGGACGGGGCTTTCTGTCACGCCGGGATCTACCTACACAATTACTGTTGGCGCTGGCGCTAGTGCCGGTGCTAGTGGAAATTCCTCAACATTCTCAACCGTCACTTCTGCCGGTGGCGGCGGTCCAAGCGCCAATGGTGGCTCTGGCGGTGGTGGTTTTGGTCGTGGTTCTGCCGGTGGAACGGGTAATACCCCTGCTGTTTTCCCAAGCCAAGGTAGTAATGGTGGTACTGGCGGTACTGGCGTTGCCCCAAATAACTCCGGTAGTGGTGGAGGCGGCGGGGGTGCGTCAGCAGCGGGTGTAACTGGGAATGGTGGCGCTGGCACAGCCTCATCTATCTCTGGCTCGTCTGTAACTTACGCTGGCGGTGGTGGTGGCGGTGGAAATTCTAGTGGCGCTGGCACTGGGGGTGCTGGTGGAGGCGGAGCCGGAGGAGATGGTACAAACGGAACTGCTGGTACCGCCAATACAGGCGGTGGCGGTGGTGGCGGGGCTGGACGTAGCGGCAGCGATAAATTTGGCGCAGCAGGCGGCTCCGGCATCGTCATTCTGAAGTTGTACTTCAACAACTCGGACATCTACACCTTTACCTCGACGCAATCGTGGACGGCTCCGACTGGCGCTGTCAGCGTGGACTACTTGGTAGTTGCTGGTGGAGCGAGTGGTGGTGCAGGTGCCGGAGGTGGTGGAGGTGCTGGCGGAGTTAGAATTGGCTCGGCGCTAAGTGTTACCGCTGGAACTTCCTACACCATCACAGTTGGTGCTGGTGGCGCAGGCGTAACGGCTTCTAATAAAGGCAATGCTGGAAATGATTCCGTATTCAGCACCATTACTGCTTCTGGTGGCGGAGGCGGTGGCGCTCTAAATAACGGAAATAATGGTGGTTCTGGCGGAGGCGGTGGCGGCGCTAATGTCCCTGCTGGCACTGGCGGTACTGGAAATACTCCGTCTACTAGCCCCTCACAAGGCAATAACGGTGGTAATGGATTTTCTAACGCAGATGGTGGCGGTGGCGGAGGTGGTGGTGCTGGCGCTGCCGGAACTACTGCTACTACTAGCAGTGGCGGGAATGGTGGTGATGGAACTGTATCGGCTATCTCTGGTTCGTCAGTAACGTATGCTGGTGGCGGTGGCGGCGCTGGTTCCATTACAACAGGTAACGGCGGCTCTGGTGGTGCTGGTGGTGGCGGCGCTGGTGGTGGATCTCCCGGTCCTGCTGGTCCCGGTGTTGCTGCGACAGCAAATACTGGCGGCGGTGGCGGTGGCGGCTGGCGAGTTGCAGGCCCAGCATCAACTTCTGGCGCAGGCGGTTCAGGCATCGTCATCCTGAGAGTGAACTACACTTAACGAGTAAACTAGTCTTTATTTTAGCGGGAGTTGATCATGGCTCATTTTGCAGAATTGGATGAAAACAACGTCGTCACGCGCGTCATCGTCGTAGCCAACAAGGACACGGCAGACGCGAACGGCAACGAAGTAGAGAGCATTGGCGTGGCGTTTTGCCAGCGGTTGTTTGGTGGTAACTGGAAGCAGACTTCCTACCACGGCAACATCCGCAAAAACTACGCAGGCATTGGCTACACCTACGATGCGTCGATCGATGCCTTTGTGCCTCCGAAGCCCTATCCGTCGTGGGTCTTAAACCCGGACACGGCGCAGTGGGAAGCCCCGGTACCGATGCCGACAGACGGCAAGATGTACTCATGGGACGAAGCCACGCAGTCATGGGTCGAGGTTGCGGGACCTAGCTTGAGCTAACCATGCTTGGCTTTTCCCCGCTATCGTCTGCCCCGATCTCCTCCACGGGGGTTAGCGGGGATATTTCTGTCAGCGTCACCGGTGTTTCCGCCACTGGTGCGGTAGGCACCGTCACGCTTACAGGAACCGCGGTAGTTGACGTTACGGGGGTCTTTGCGACCGGCCAAGTAGGCACGGTCGCCGTTTCTGGATCCGTTGAAGTCACGCTCACGGGCGTTCAGGCCACGGGCTTTGTCGGAGTAGCTAACGTCACCGGTGATGCCAATGTGGATGTCACCGGGGTATTTGCGACTGGTCAGGTTGGAACGGCTGCCGTCACTGGCGGTGCCAATGTAGACGTTACGGGAGTCTTCGCCACGGGCGCGGTAGGCTCCGTCACTGTTGTTCCAAGCATCGATGTCTTCGTCACCGGGGTCCAGGCCACGGGCGCAATCGGCACGGCGGCTGTTACCGGTTCGGCCAACGTCACGCTCACGGGCGTTTCGGCCACGGGCGAAGTTGGCACCGTGGTCGTTGCCGCAGGCGCGACCGTACTCGTTACAGGTGTCT
Organism: uncultured Acidibacter sp.; assembly: GCA_964599335.1. Lineage (GTDB taxonomy): Bacteria > Pseudomonadota > Gammaproteobacteria > Steroidobacterales > Steroidobacteraceae > UBA964. The sequence continues at coordinate 3,940 of CAZRFN010000060.1, forward strand.
CGGCCATTGCCTCGGTGGGCGTGGCCAATGTCACCGGCTCGGCCAACGTCACGCTCACAGGCGTTCAGGCAACAGGCCAGATTGGCCAGGTCACCGTCGAGGTAGTCACCAACGTCTTTGTCACTGGTGTGTCCGCTACTGGCCAAGTCGGGTCTGTTGCGGTGGCCGCGAACGCGGATGTCTTTGTCACGGGCGTTCAGGCGGTCGGCGAGGTCGGTTCGGTCACGATTTGGAGTAATATTATCCCTGGCCCAACCGGCCCGTGGACCGTGGTCGATGACGCGCAGGCGGGTATTTGGACCCCTGTGGATGATTCACAGTCGAACATTTGGACGCCGATAGCGGCCTAGAGGATTGAGAAATGCCTAGTACTTACAGCACTAACCTTGGCCTGACGCTGATGGCGGTGGGCGAGAATTCAGACACTTGGGGCGATATTACTAATACTAACCTGGGAACGCTCCTGGAGCAGTCCATTTCGGGTTATGTCACCCAGGCGGTTGCGACGGGCACTGATACCACGATCACCATCCCCGACGGTGCAACGGGCGTGGCTCGCAACATGTATATCGAGCTGACCGGCACAGGCGGCGCAGCGACGAATCTCATTGTTCCTGCCAAGAAGAAGCTGTACTTCATCTACAACAACAGCACTGGGGCTGTGACGGTAAAGGTGGCTGGCCAAACGGGTGTATCGGTCGCCAACGGCAAGAAGGTAGTTCTTGTTTGTGACGGCACAGACGTCGTGGCCGCAACAAGCTATGTGATCTCGCCGGTTAACCTGACGGCGGATGTGACAGGCACGCTGCCTGTTGCTAATGGCGGCACTGGCCAGACGAGTTACACGAATGGTCAGTTGTTGATCGGTAACACGACTGGCAACACGTTGACCAAGGCCACCCTGACGGCAGGCACAGGCATTGCGATTACCAATGGCACCGGCAGCATCACGATCGCGGCCTCAGGTGGATTAACCGGAACGACCAACACCAACGTAACCATACTCGGTGTTGCAGCAGGCTCTTCTATCACCACCGGTTTTGGTAATACCTTAATTGGCACTGAAGCCGGTAAGGACATGACTAGTGGAGTCGGCAACACTTGTGTCGGTGATTATGCCGGTGAAAACATCACAAGCGGACAAACAAATACCTGCATAGGTCGCGCTACAGGTGGCGGAATAACGACGCAAGGCGCTTGCACTTATGTTGGTCATGGCGCAGGTAGTGGTCGAACAGGAGCGGATAACACAGGTATTGGGTTTCAGGCTCTTGGTAGCACTGGAACCGGATACTCCAATTCTGCTGTTGGTTATAACGCTTTAAACGGTTTGACATCAGGTTATCAAAATGTTGCCGTTGGCGGTGGCGCTAACTCTGCGCTTACCACTGGATACAGAAACGTAGCCATGGGCTTAGGTTGCTCCAGTGCAATGACCACGGCTATAGGCAACACGGCTCTTGGATACTCCGCGCTTTATAGTTTTACTGCTTCAAGTGGCAGCGCCTTTTCTTACAACGTCGCACTTGGTTATGAGGCGGGGTACAGCCTCGCTGGAAGTAGTGGTTCTTACGCCAATACGTTTATTGGCGGTAATGCAGGGCGCAACGTCACCACCGGTACTTTCGTTACCGCCCTTGGCTTTGAAGCCTTAAACAACAGCAACTACAGCAATATCACGGGCGTAGGTTCAAGCACTGCGGTTACGGGCAACAACCAAGTCCAGTTAGGCGATGCCTCGACTACAACCTATGCTTATGGCGCGGTTCAGAATCGCTCGGATGCACGGGACAAGACTGAAATCCGTGACACGCAGTTGGGCTTGGACTTCATCATGGCTTTGCGTCCCCGCGACTTTAAGTGGGATATGCGTGAAGATTATCGAGTGCCTGCCCCCAAGCAGCCTAATAAGGATGATTACGCAACGGATGAAGAGTACGAAGCGGCAATGGCTGTATGGCAACCGCAATTCGCTGCATGGCAGGAAGCCGACAAGCTTGCCAACATCACTCACGACGGCACTCACAAGCGTAATCGTTATCACCAAGGCCTGATCGCTCAAGAAGTGAAGCAGACGATGGACGCGATGGGCGTGGACTTTGGTGGCTATCAGGATCACACCATCAAAGGCGGCGATGCCGTGTTGTCGATCGGCTACGAAGAGTTGATCGCTCCGCTGATCAAAGCCATCCAGGAACTCAAAGCCGAGTTCGATGAGTACAAGAGGACGCACCCATGATGACTCTCGTCAGCACTTTTCTGTCTTTCCTCGCGGGTGGCCTACCTAAGATTCTCTCGATCTTCCAAGATCGGCAGGACAAGAAGCATGAGTTGGCTCTTGTTGCTGCCCAGAAGGAGCGTGAGCTCGCTTTGGCAGAGCGGGGCTTCCTCGCGCAGGCGCGCGTGGAGGAGATCAAGCTCGAGCAGATCCAGACGCAAACGGCTGCTGAAGAACGACAGGCGCTATATCAGCACGACATCGAGATCGGCAAAGGCGCAAGCCAGTGGATGATTAACCTTCGCGCTTCAGTGCGTCCGGTAGTCACCTACATCTTCGTGCTTGAACTTGTCGCGCTCAACATCGCAGGCGTGTGGTACGCCTACACGACTGGCATTCCCTTCGCGGTTGCGATGGAGAACGTATTCAGCGACGACGAGATGTTGATTCTGTCTTCAATTATCGCGTTTTGGTTCGGGACGCAGGCGTTCAACAAGAAGTGAAAGTCTCCGCCGCAGCCATCAGCATGATCAAGCACCACGAGGGCGTAAGGAATCGTCCTTACCGGTGCCCGGCGCTGCTGTGGACTGTCGGCGTGGGCCACGTCATTGATCCGACGCATGCAGCGGTGAAGTATGAGGAGCGGAAGAATCTACCGATACCCGCAGGTTGGGATCGCGTCCTCTCTCCCGGAGAGGTGGATGCTCTACTTGCTCAAGACCTTGCGAAATTTGAGCGCGGCGTGGCCCGACTTTGCCCTCCTGCTCTTAATAGCCAAGGGGTCTTTGATAGCCTCGTTTCTTTTTCCTTCAACGTGGGTCTCGGCAATCTGCAACGTAGTTCGCTGCGGATGAAGACCAACCGCGGTGAACTGATCGAGGCTGCTGATGAGTTCCTGAAGTGGACCAAGGCCGCGGGCCGTGTTCTACCAGGCTTGGTCAAACGACGCATGGACGAACGTGCCATGTACCTATCAGGAGTGAACCAATGAAAGCGGTATACGAACCACGGACCACGGACCAGGGCATCGAGCCGGCACACGAGATTGTCGTTTTGTGCGCTGCTTGCGGGTATGACTTGGACGAAGCAGAGTTGGCGGCAGACACCTGTGCCGATTGTGGGAATGACCTGAGTCTTGCCCAGCATGTGTCTATCAAAGTGACCACCATTCCGGCTGCCTCAGGAGCGACGCTGCCATGAAGCGCAAGGCAAAAGCCAAGAGTAAGGTCAACGCGGCCGGTAACTACACGAAGCCGGAGATGCGTAAGGAACTTTTCAATCGCATCAAAAACAGTGCGGTTCAGGGTACGAAAGCAGGCCAGTGGAGCGCGCGCAAGGCACAGTTACTAGCCAAGCGCTATAAGGAAAAGGGCGGCGGTTACCGCGATTAGGGCGGCACTTGAGGGGGACGTTTCATGGAAATGGGGGCGGTCGAAATACTGATTAAGGCGTGGCCTATACTCCTTGCCATCATCACGCTGATCATTGTGCTGGCCAAGCTGGATCTGCGAGTGGCGGTGATCGAAGAGAAGGTCAAGACCTTGTTTGAACTCTTCAACAAGAAGGCGGATAAATGACCATGGGAAAAGGTTTCGACATTAGCAAAGCGCTGGAAATGCTCTTTCCGGTACTGGTCGCGGCGGTCGGTTGGCTGCTGGCAGAGGTCACTTCATTCAACAACAGGCTCACCTCCATCGAGTCCAAGTTGCCTGTACTGATCACGCCGGAGGGCATTCCAACGGACAGCCCTGTTTCCGCAGAGCGTCGACACGCCATGAAAGAAGAAATCTACAAGGACATTCATGATCTGCAAGTGCGGGTCAAGTTGATGGAGGAGCGTTCCAAATGAGAGCTCCGCAACAGTCATTGAAGAACTGGACCGCGCAAAAATGGAGAACCAAAAGTGGTAAACCGTCTAGTAAAACTGGTGAAAGATACCTTCCAG
>CAZRFN010000061.1:0-7092 GCA_964599335.1 uncultured Acidibacter sp.
TGTTGCCCTCGCCGAGCCAATCGTTGTCGTGGCTTGTTCCCCTGATCTGGGTGGTCTGGGGTCTCGGGATTTTGGCGTTGCTCGTCCTGACGTTTCTCGCGTCTCGTTTCCTTAAGCTCTAAGAGTCATCAGTTTAGTTAGTAGTTTCGCGAGAGATACTGCTTCAAATCGTCGATGCGCGCGGCGAGTGCGGCATCGCGCGCCTCGCGATCGGGCCTGTGCCATTCCCCGTCACGTAGATCGGCGATCAGTTCGGCTTGCTCGGAGAGTTCGGAGGCGGCCTCCGAAGGGGCGATCTCGTCGAGCAAGAGAAAGCTGATGAGTTTCCATGCTTCGTTGCTCGAGATGAGTTGACGCGAGTGTGCGTCGATGACTTCGCCGACGGTGTGTAGGCGAGATTCGGTGTTCATGGGGCTCATGGCGATTCCTCTGGTTAAAAGTTCGACTCAAACTTGAGCCGATCTTAGGCATCGCAGCGCCAAGGTGCCGCGCGCGAAGTCACCGTCGCTCGGTTGACTACCGCACAGACGTCAGGCGTCGGGTCGATGACACTCTGCCGCGTGCTACTGAGTGATACGCAATGGCTGGCAGTCGGGCTCGCCGGACAGGCGCTATTTTCCGCGCGGTTCATGCTTCAGTGGGTGCGAAGTGAGCAGGCCGGGCGCAGCGTTTTACCCGTCGGATTTTGGTATTTGAGTGCCGGTGGCGGATTGATTTTGACCGTGTACGCCATTCGATCCGAGGACCCCGTATTCATTCTCGGCCAAGCGGCGGGGTTGGTCGTTTATCTTCGAAATCTTTGGTTGATCCATAGAGTGCCGATGGACCGTGCGGGGTCATGACTCGCGCGTCCCTGTGGCGTTGGGTGTTTGCCCTTTGGGCGATTTCGACGTTATGCGCGGTGCTATTACGGCCCGTGACTCCGATCGACGAGACGAGATATCTCACCGTGGCGTGGGAGATGCGTCTCGCGGGCGATCCGTGGCTGCCGACACTCAACGGCGTACCTTATTCCGATAAACCGCCGCTGTTTTTCTGGCTGATCAATGCGGGGTGGAGTCTCTTCGGGGTCAATGATCTTTGGCCGCGACTGCTGACCGCGACGTTTGGTCTCGGTGTCGCTCTCCTCACGGGCCGTTGCGCGGTGTTGTTGTGTGACGGTCGATCGGGCATCGGGAGTCGTGCGGCACTCGTTCTAATGGCGTTTTCGCCGTGGTTACTCTTCAACGGCTCCGTGATGTTCGATGTGCTGCTGACGTTTTTTTCGTTGACGGCAATCGTTCTCTTGCTTGGTATGCGAGGAGCGGGGCGTTTGTGGCAGTGGAGCGTAACCGGGGTCGCGCTAGGGTTGGGGATGCTCGCCAAAGGGCCTGCGATATTGCTTCATGTACTTCCTTTGGCCTTGCTTGCGCCCCTCTGGAAAGAACCCTTGGAGTGCTCAGCCTGGCGCGAACGGTCCCGCTGGTATCGTCGATTGTTTTTTGCGCTCGTTGTCAGCGTAGTCGTGCTCGCGCTTTGGCTCGTTCCGGCGATATCGCGGGGCGGATACCAATTTCTCGAGCAACTCATCTGGCAGCAGACGATCGATCGGATGGCGACGACCACCCATCATCTTAGGCCGGTCTGGTTCTACATCGTGCTGCTACCGGTGTTGCTGTTTCCGCTATGGCTGGTGCCCTCGAGCTGGCGAGGATTGAGCAAGGTCTCTCAAAAGTATCCTGCCTTGGGTCCGGTCTTGCTGAGTTGGGTCGTTCCCGTGTTTCTGGCGTTCTCTTTGTTTCGGGGAAAGCAGTTGCACTATCTGTTTCCGCTCTTGCCCGCCGGAGCGGTGTGGCTGGCGGCCGTCTCGACGGCTTCGTCGTCAGGCTATAAAAAAATATTGGCGCCGGCCGCGAAGGTGTCGATGGTGGTCGTGGTGGTGACTTACCTGAGCATAGGCTTGTGGTTCAAACGCGCCTACGACGTCGGGCCGATCTCGCGGATCGTCGCGGGGTTACAGCGCAGCGGAGTGGCGGTAGCGCATCTTGGGCGGTATCACGGTCAGTTTCAGTTCGCCGGACGATTACAGCGACCGCTGATCGTGATTCGCAATGCCGAGGATTGGCGGGCCTTCAAAAGCCGATTTCCCAAAGGCTATGTCATTGCCTATTCACGTCACACAGTCGAAGACGCCCTTTACGCTCAGCGATTTCGCTCGACATCGGTTTTCATGATGCCGGTGGATGCGCTGAGTTCGGTCAGTTTCGACGTGCTTCAGAACGGCGGCCGACAAGCCACTAACGCCGGTGCCGCCAAGCTCACCGATAGCGACTGACGGCGAGATCGGCTGTTTCGATAGAGGGCTCTTTGCCGCTCATGATGTCGGCGATGACCTGTGCCGAGCCACAGGCCATGGTCCAGCCGAGGGTGCCGTGTCCCGTGTTCAAAAATAAATTGGGAATCTGCGTACCACCGATGATCGGCGTTCCATCCGGAGTCATCGGCCGCAAACCACTCCAGAATGACGCGCGTGACAGGTCGCCGGCTCCCGGGAACAGGGAGCCGACCGAATATTCCAGCGTATGACGTCGCGATTCCGGTAGGTCGGTGGAATAGCCTGAGAGTTCGGCCATTCCGCCGACCCGAATGCGATCGCCGAGACGTGTGATGGCGACCTTGTAACTCTCATCCATGAGGGTAGAGACCGGGGCTCGAGCCTCCTCGACGATTGGTACCGTGATCGAATACCCCTTCACGGGATAAACCGGTAGTCGAATACCGAGGGAAGAAAGCAGCAGAGGCGAGTCGCTGCCGAGGGCGACGAGGTAGGCATCCGCGTGTACCGAGCCCAAGTCGGTCTCGACGCCCTGGATCGCGCCATTCTCGATGACGAGGCGTCGAATGGTGTGGCCATGAAGAAACGTCACGCCTTTTGCTTTGGCCATGTCGGCCAGCGCGTGAGTGAACTTGAAGCAGTCTCCGGTTTCATCGTTGGGTAGGCGAAGTCCACCGACGAAGCGCACATCGCTGCGGGCGAGGCCGGGCTCGGCGGCGATGCAGCCCTCGGCATCGAGCACCTCGAAGGGCACGCCATCGGATTTCAGCACGGCGATATCTTTGCCAATACCGTCGAGTTGTCTTTGTTCGCGGAAGATCTGTAGCGTGCCGCGGCTGCGCTGATCGTAGTCAATGCCTGTGTCACGACGCAGTGAGACGAGGCAATCGCGGCTGAACTCGGCAAGGCGAACCATGCGACTTTTGTTGATGGCATAGGCGCGCTCAGTGCAGTTGCCGAGCATGGAGAAGATCCAGCGTGCCATCGCCAAATCAAGACGCGGTCGCAAGATCAGCGGAGCGTGACGCATGAAGAGCCATCTCATGGCCTTCATCGGGATGCCCGGCGCCGCCCAGGGCGACGCGTAGCCCGGAGAAATCTCGCCGGCATTAGCGAAGCTGGTTTCCATTCCTGGGCCAGGCCGGCGGTCGATGACCGTCACCTCGTGCCCCGCGGCCGCGAGATACCACGCAGACGTGACGCCGATCACGCCGCTGCCGAGAATCGCGATTTTCATGGATCGATAATGCAGGCGCTGCCTGGAGTCGACTCAGTTAAGGGTAATGATATTCTTCGGCGCCCCAAAAATGCCAAATCCTCGGACCGCTGACGATGTCAAAGCCCCTCGATGACTCCTCGGGTACGCATGAGCACGTGTTCAGCGACGGTAACCCCATCGCCGAGCGCAGCACGCGGATCGTAATGTGGATCACCCTCGTCACGATGGTGGTCGAAATTGCATCGGGTTGGTGGCTCAACTCCATGGCCTTGTTGGCGGATGGTTGGCACATGAGTTCGCATGCCTTGGCCATCGGATTGTCGGCCATGGCCTACGCTGCAGCGCGACGTCTCTCTTCCGATCGGCGCTTCGCATTCGGCACCTGGAAAATCGAAATTCTTGGAGGGTTCGCCAGCGCGATTTTCCTGCTCGGTGTGGCCGTGATGATGCTGGTCGGATCAGTGGAGCGAATGATCTTTCCGCAAGCGATTCAATATCGCGAAGCCATCGTGATCGCTGTGCTCGGGTTGTTGGTGAATCTCCTATGCGCCTGGATCTTGGGTAAAGCGCACCATCACGACCATGGGCATCATGATCCCGGACATCATGACCACGGTCACTCTCACGACGATCTCAATCTTAAATCCGCATACTTGCACGTGATCGCCGATGCCACAACGTCGGTGCTAGCCATCGCGGCCTTGCTCGGCGGATGGCTATATGGCTGGTCGTGGCTAGATCCGTTTACCGGAATCGTGGGCGCGATTTTGGTGGGTATTTGGGCAAAGGGACTGATCGTCGACACCAGCAAGGTCTTGCTGGATCGTGAAATGGATCATCCGGTCGTGGATGAGATCAGGCAGGTCATCGAAGCTGCGCCCGAGACGACCGATGAGAAAATCACGGACCTGCATGTTTGGCGTGTCGGTAAGGGTAAGTACTCCTGCGCCATGGTCATCCTCACTCGTAATCGCGAATTGACGCCCGGCATGGTTCGGCAGCGATTGTCGGTGCACGAAGAGATCGTGCACTCGACTATCGAGATCAACCATCGCTGAAGACCGATCTTTCGTCGGCTCACCAAACGCTCTCGATCGCCCAGAGGTAGAGGGGGAGTCCGATCAGGATGTTGAACGGGAAGGTGATTGCGAGAGACATCGTGAAATAGAGGCTGGGGTTCGCCTCGGGGATGGCATAGCGGACCACCGCGGGAACGACGATGTAAGACGCTGAGGCTGCAAGCACCATCAGTATGAAGGCGTCCCCGAGCGGTAGCCCGAAGAGCTTGGCCAAGCCTAAGGCGACCGATGCGTTGAAGAGCGGCATCAAAATTCCGAAGGCACTCAAAAACGGTCCGTTGTTGCGCAATTCTTTGATTCGGGAGGCGACCAGAAGCCCCATGTCGAGTAAGAAGAATGCCAGTACCCCTTTTTGCAAGTCAGTGAACGGCTTCATCACTTGCTTGCCATCGTCGCCCGTCAGGAAGCCGATAAGAACGCCACCAAGCAGCAGAAGATGGGCGCCATCGGTGAAAGCTTCGTGCAATACGCCACGCAGACTGAGCGGCGCCTTAGAGGGGTCTGGGCCTGAGACTTGAGTTGAAGGAGATTTCGCTTGATGTGCGCGAACATAGCTCGCGAGTAATACGGCCATGATGATGGCAGGCGACTCCATGAGGACGAGAGCAACGGTCATGTAGCCGCCGACGTCGACGTTTTGGCTCTCGGCGAACCCGATCGCCGTAATGAACGTCACTGCGCTGACGGACCCGTAGGTGGCCGCCACTGCGGCGGCGTCGAAGGGGTTGAGACGCCGCCGCAGGACTAGAAACGACCAGGCAGGCACCGCTAATGCCAGTAGCGCCGCGGCCAGCAGCGCCCAGCCCATAGCTGGCGTGAAGCCGGTGGCGGCCAAACTCGTCCCGCCTTTGAAGCCCACGACGAGCAGCAGGTAGAGCGAGCAGAACTTTGCCGCTGCAGTCGGGATTTCGAGATTCGAGCGAAGGACTCCGACCAGGATTCCGAAGAAGAAGAGCAGGATTGCTGGGTCGACGAGGCTGGCAAAGAGTGATGCGTTCATCATGGTTTACTTCGAGGTCGATTCAGGCATGGCAGAGGAGTGGTGGCTCGTGATGAGCCACTGCTTGCCGTCCCAACCGTAGGTGTAGGTGTAGCGGGCCTGGACTTTCTTGCCATCGCCGAACGTGAATGTGTACACGCCCGCATCGAGCGCTGTATTACAGCCGATCTGAAGGAAGCGGCTGTCGATCTTTCCTTGCGGCTTCGACTTCAGGAACATTTCGAAGTAGTCGCGACGCGATTCCGGGGTGAGGCGCGGTATGTTCGAAACCGTGGGCAGCAAGATCGATTTCGTCGCATAGCGTGCAACGACTTTAGCCGGATCACCGGTCGCGAGTGCGGCGTTCCAGCCCTCGAACAAAGACGTGATCTCTTTTTCGGTGACGTCCTGGCATTGTTCAGTTCGCGCGTCGGCGGGAAGACTGACACAGGCGACGACGAGGGCAGCGATAGTCGAAGGTACTTTCATTCGGGCTCTCCTTGAGGTTGGACCGAGTGGGTTCGGCGCGCAATGTATTGGCCAGAATGAGGGATGTCTAATTCAATTATTGAAGCAAATCGTTTTATTAAATAAAATCAATGAATGAAAGCTCTCAACTATCACCACCTTCGTTACTTCCGCACGATTGCACACGAGCGAAGCCTTACTCGGGCGGCATCGCGTCTGCATATTTCCGCGTCCGCACTCTCGATACAGTTGCGCCAGCTCGAAGAGCGCCTCGGCCATTCGTTATTCGATCGAAAGAATCGAACCATCGAACTCACTGAGGCGGGGCGGGTTGCCCTCGAGTACGCAGACTCGATCTTTCGCACCGGTGAAGAGTTGGTCAGTTCGCTCAAGGGGGTCACGAAGTCGGGTAGGGCAGTACTCCGGATCGGCGCGGTCGCCACGCTCTCTCGAAATTTCCAACTCGGTTGGTTACGCCCCTTACTGAAACGTGACGACATCGAACTCGTCCTCCGTTCCGGATCACTCCGAGAACTTCTGCCACAGCTTGCGACTCACGCGCTCGATGTAGTCCTCACCAATAGCTCGGTGCCGCGCGACAAAGCGATGCCCTGGCGGATCTTCAAAATCGGTGAGCAGGAGGCGAGTCTGGTTGGGCGGCCGCTGCGATCGCGGAAAAAATTCGTTTTCCCCGACGATTTGAGTCGAATTCCGATCGTACTTCCCGGTCCGGAGAGTAGTTTGCGCGAGTCATTCGACGCGTTGATGGAGCGGGTCGGGATCCGCCCGTTGATCGCAGCCGAGGTCGACGACATGGCGATGCTTCGTCTCGTTGCTCGCGAAAGTTCGGGTGTGGCGCTCGTTCCTCCAGTCGTGGTCAAGGAAGAGCTCGAGCGGCGCGTGTTAGTTGAGCATGCTCGCGTAACGGGTCTGCGCGAAACCTTTTATGCGGCGACGATGTCGCGACGTTTCGGGAATCCGCTACTCCGTGAATTGCTCGCAAGCGACTCACTGGCCCTTCGCTAGCCTCATT
>CAZRFN010000062.1:0-6896 GCA_964599335.1 uncultured Acidibacter sp.
CGTCAACATGATGAGTACGGATGAAATTACTTTTGACGGCGTTGTTTGTGGCTCTGGTTACGCTTTGACAATTCCGTCGAAGGTCATTTCAAGGAGTATCGATACGCCGTCATTAACGGGTGAAGCGCCGGCGATCGGGATGGCGCGAACAGCAAAGGGCGGTCTCGTCATTGCACAGTGCGTGAGCACTCATACCAATAAGCAGCGTTTAGCGAGGTTGTTGTTACAGGCAAAAGACTGTTTTGGTGAAAATCGTCCCATCACGCTGACTCAAAAATTGTGGGGAGAATTGCTGATGGCAAGGCGAGAGACCGCCGCGGAAATCTTGGCGGACTGGAGTCATGACGGAACTATCGAGTCTCGTCGAGGGGCGATCTATGTGCGCAACATCGACAATTTGAAGAAAGCGAGCTGTGAGTGCTACGCTTGGATCCAGCAGTCGTACTTAGACGAGTTCAAACTTTGGAAGAGCATTCGTTGGCATAGTGCTTAGATTTCATATAGCGCACCGCATCAACGCACACGGGCAGTCGACCGATCGCCTAGCAGCGCCAGTTGATCTTGGGTCAATTTAACCTGCCCGGCATCCAAAGCTTTGGCGAGCGCCTGAATGGCGAGCAGGCGATCATGATCGCAGTCCTCATGTCTTCCCTCGAGTTTGGCGAGGGCTGCCTGCGCAAGGAGTCTGCGAGATTTTTCTACGACGCCTCCCTGACTCGCTTCAAGATATCGGCGAGCGTTGTCGGTTTCTCCGCTCAGCCACGCACAAATCGCGAGCTCAATATAAATCGATTGTTTAAAACCGGACGGGTATTCATCGACGCTATCTTCCAGCAACTTCCGGTATCGCACGATATCAGCGCTATTTTGAGAATCCATCGCTCGATAGAGTAAGTAGAGCGCGCTGCCGGTCGATCGGAGTGGCTCTTCAGAATCCATTTTCGATAGACGGTCGACCACCGAAGAATCCCAATCGCGGGGGCGAATGCCGTTCAGACTTTGCGCGAATACTTGCATCAGTGCATCACGTTCGGCGACGGCACTTCCACGGCGTAATACATCGATGATCTGCATGCCATCGCTCATAAATCCGCCCGAGCGAACGGGGATGAGCGTCACAAGAAAAACTCCGAACGACATAGCGGCGATAAATATGCAATACGCTGCAAAGCGCGGATCTGACACCGTCGCCAAGGCCACGGCAAAAATCGTGAGCAAAACACTCGCAATCGGGCCTCCCGCGACCAACACCAGTAACTGCCGACGGCGTAGCGCACCCGCTTTCGTCGGAATCGTGGCGGCGATGCCACCCATGAGCGCGAGGTTCGTGTTCCACTCGAAGCGCACGCCCGAAACGGACGCGTGCCAGCCGAACGGCCCGACGATCAACAACAGAAATCGCATCCCTTGCGATAGGCCGCCGAGAACATGCCCGATCTCGTGCGCGCCGAGGACGATGAGGATCAAGACGGGGAGTGCCAGGACGTCCCAGAGTGTCAGGATCTCTTCCGCCTTAGCGAGCTGCTGAACCAGATGGTTTTCGGATAGGTTCGAGTCGACGAGGAGGGGGCCTATCCATGTGGCGAAGCCGACGATCAGCGTGCCGATGATCCCACCGAGGAGGATTCCCTTGAATACGCTGGTATCGGACGAACTCGATGCGCGTTGTTTCTTGTTGTCCACGTAATCGTGCCTCAACAACCCTAAGATATTGTATTAATACTATATAGCATGTATGCTCCAAAATCATGAGCCGACAAAAAGAAGACCCGGTATTCAACCAGGTAGAAGAACTCCGGCTTGAGCGCGGCCTAACTCGGCAGCAACTCGCAGAGAAGGTCGGTGTGCACTACCAAACGATCGGCTATCTCGAGCGCGGGGAGTACAGCCCGAGTTTGATCCTTGCCTTCAAGATTGCCAAAGCACTCGATGCCGAGATTCCGGAAGTGTTTTCCATCAAGCCATTCAAGAAGGGGACATGACGTGTCCGAGAAGCCAAAAAACAAGTTCTACTGGAATGAGGGCGTTACTCGAAAAGAAGTAGAGGATGCACTATCCGCAAACAAATACCCTGCTCTTTACCTGCGCTCGACGAGAAGGGTGCTTGTTGCTGTCTGTATCGCTCTGACTAGCCTGCTCCTCTTCTCTTCATCGATCCCAAGCGAAAAACTCGCCAGCTATCTTTATACGATCTCGGGCGCGCTGCTCATAGCGATCTATTTTGTGTTGCGCTTTTCGGTACGCCTGATTGCCGATGCACCGACCGAATTGCTCGATGAGCGTCTCATCTCCATTCGTGATCGTACTTACCTGACTGCCTACCGATGGTTATCTCTCGGAATCGGAATCATCTTCGGATTAGCCATCGGCGGCGACTTTTCATTCGGTGTCGATCGTTGGGGGCCGGTTCTCTTTGCACTCGCGATTCTCATTGCAGCTCTCCCGAGTATGGTTCTCGCCTGGAAGTTGCCTTCAGAGGCGCGAGTCGCAAAAGAATAGGTTGGGAGCTCGGCATATGAAGAACGTTACAAGGGTAGGAGCGATCGGCGTCGCAGCGCTGAGTGTGGTTTCGTTGCTGTATCCGACGAGCGCCTTAGCTTCCGAAGGCGCGACTCTCGCAAAACCATTTACTCAGTGCCGGCTCACTGACCCCATGCAGTTGCGCTCGATCGAAGCGGAGTGCGCCGAAGTGAGCGTTTTTGAGACCGATGCTGAGAGCGGTCGTCGTATTACGTTGTCGGTTGCGCGAATCCCGGCGATCAACAGGCGTAAGCAGATCGATCCAATCGTGATCCTCGCCGGAGGACCCGGCCAGGGAGCGCAACTGTCGTTCACCGCAGCGTCTATGGTTTTTTCGCGCACTGGCCGACAGCGCGACATTCTCTTGCTCGATCAACGAGGTACCGGTCGATCGAACATACTGTCTTGCATGACCGAAAGCCGCTCGGCAAGCGAAGCCTTTGCTGTTGATGCCGCAACGTTCATCAAGCTCAACGAAAACTGCCTCGAGCGACTTCGTTCGACGAGTGAGTTAGGCGCCTACACGACGAGCCGTGCCGTACGAGATCTCGATGCGGTCCGAGCGCTGTTCGGATACGAAACACTAAACCTCTATGCCGCCTCGTATGGAACTCGAGTCGCCCAGCATTACGCTCGTCGATATCCGAGCCGTGTTCGTAGCATGGTGCTCGACGGTGTAGTCGCACCACAGACGGTGCTCGGTCCGGGCATCTCGTTGGATGCCCAAGCGGCGCTCGACGGTATTTGGATGCGTTGCAACGCAGATAAACAGTGCCGGGACAATTTCGGCGACATGCAAACGAAAACAAAAGCGTTGCAAACCCAACTGAAGAGGAGTCCGCCTCGTGTAGAGATCCAAAATCCGAGAACGGGAATCATAGAATCCTTCGACTTCGGAGCAGAGCAGCTTGCCGTCGTGCTTCGATTCGGTAGCTACGATCAAAATTTCTCTGCCATGTTGCCGCTTGTGGTGACGGAGGCGGTTCGAGGGAATTTTCGACCGATCGGAACACTATTTCTAATGACTGCGGGCAGCGTACAAGAGGTGATCGCGCTTGGTATGCACAACTCGGTGGTCTGCAGTGAGGACGTGCCGCGTTTCAGCGCAGTGTCTGTAGATCGTGCGGCGGTTGCGGCAACCTACCTCGGGACGGGGTTTCTCGACGCCTTACCGCAGGTTTGTCGAAATTGGCCGCGAGGTCTCGTCGATAAAGACTTTTTCGAGCCGCTCGTCAGCGATATCCCGACCCTATTGTTGTCTGGGTCGCTCGATCCCGTGACGCCCCCCGGTGACGCTGAGAGGGTGACGCGCTCCCTCAAAAATTCAAGACACCTTGTATTCGAAGGGTCGGGTCACGGCCAACTTGGTATTCCCTGCATGGACCGTGTTCTCGCCAATTTCTACGGTAATGCAGATCCGAAAGCGCTGGATGTCCGATGTCTCGATCAGCGCATGCCACCACCCTTCTGGATCTCGCTTGCGGGGCCAGCGCCATGATCACGGTAAACGATCTCACCAAAAAATTTGGAAAAGTACAGGCTGTCCGAAGCGTGAGTTTTAAAGCGCCCGACGGACAGATCACGGGGCTCCTTGGGCCGAATGGTGCCGGTAAGTCGACCACGCTTCGAATGCTAGCGACCCTCTTGCGGCCCGATTCCGGCGATGCGCTTATAGACGGAGAGTCCGTCACAACGCATCCCATCGAGGTTCGGCGACGAATGGGAGTGCTGTCGCACGCCAGTGGTCTCTATCCCCAACTCACCGCTCGAGAAAATATCATTTACTTTGCTGAGCTTCATGGCATCGACCGACGGGCAGCCAACGAAAGGGTTGTGGAGCTCGCCAACCTATTGGAACTGACGGAGTTTCTCGACCGAAAGACCAAGGGTTTCTCACAGGGGCAGCGGCTGAAAACCGCTCTTGCACGCGCTCTCGTGCATCGGCCGAAAAATTTGATCCTCGACGAGCCGACAAATGGACTCGATGTCATGGCGGTGCGAAATCTTCGAGCTCTACTCAATCGATTACGCGAGCAGGGGCATTGCATTCTTTTCTCCAGCCATGTGATGCAGGAAGTCGCTCTGCTATGCGATGAAGTGGTCGTTATCGCGCAGGGCCGAGTGGCTGCTTCGGGCACCGTCGAGTCGCTGCGTGCCGAGGCTGGTGAGACGACACTCGAAGATGCGTTCGTCAAGTTGATCGGAACGGCAGAGGGGTTGAACTGATGCGCGCAATATTTACCGTCTTCCGAAAAGAGTTTTTTGAAAACTTACGCGATCGGCGCATCCTTCTCTCGGCTTTGGTGTTTGGTCCGGTAATGGGGCCAGTCGTGCTCGCAGCGCTTTTGCAGCTCTCTGTTTCGAAAAGCGAAGCGACATTCGAAAAACCCATGACACTTCAGGTGATCGGCGCCGAGAACGCGCCAAACCTGATAGCGATGCTCGAGTCGCGAGACATCAAGATTGAACGACGGGAAATGACTGAGCAGCAGATTCGCGACGCGATTGCACAGCGAGAGATAAAGGTTGCTTTGCAGATCCCTAAAACCTTTGCCGAACGCTGGTCGAGGTCTGAGCCCGCTGCTGTGCAGATATTCGTCGATAGTTCCGATCAATTCGGCGGCGATGCCAGTGCGACACGCGTTTCACGTGCCATCAACGCTTACAGCCAACAAATCTCACAAACAAGACTCGTGCTGCGAGGGATCGATCCGGTCAGTATGGCAGCTGTCGTTGTCCATGAGGTCGACGTCTCAACCCCCGCAAGCCGAGCAATTTTCGCTCTGGGAATATTGAGTTATCTGACGATCTTCGCGATGTTGTTCGGCGGAATGTATCTCGCGATTGACGCGACGGCTGGAGAGCGTGAGCGGGGTTCGCTCGAGTCGCTACTCACGGCACCGATGCCGCGAGCGCATATTATTTACGGCAAGATCGCCGCTACTGCTTCATACATGCTGATCTCGATGGCGCTCACGCTAACCGCCTGTGCCCTGGCGTTGCAATACGTGCGTCTCGAAGAGATGGGAATGACTTTGTCTATGGACGCTTTGACGACGATTAAACTCTTTGCGGTATCGGCACCACTTGCGATTTTCGGAGCGGGGCTTCTGACGGTCGTTGCCTCGTTCACCCGAAGTTTCCGCGAGGCGCAGAGTTACCTCACGTTTGCAATCAGTATTCCGACATTCCCTCTGATTTTCGTTGGATTGCTGCAGGTCGACCCGACTCCGCTTGCCATGGCAACGCCTTCGTTGAGCCAGCATTTTTTGATGATGGAAATCTTGCGGGGAGAGACGCCGCTAGTCACCGATCTATCGCTGTCAGCGTCGGTCACCGTGCTGATCGGTTCGAGCCTGTGCTGGATCGCAGGGCGCTTATATGAGCGCGAGGCGATTCTGGGGTGAGCATCGGCGGCTCAGCAAACTGCGGGTCCCTGGCCTAGTGGACAGCGCCCAATAGCGCTAGGCCGCGGAGTCCAACAACGACGATGCGGGTCGAGGATATTATTGTCCCAGTATAAACTTTGGCCATGACTTCCTTGGGAGATTGCACTAACTGCGGCTCGCCGCTTCAGGGGCGGTACTGCTCGCAATGCGGACAAAAAACCGAGTTGGGGCGACCCACCTTTGGGCATTTCTTCGGTGAAACCATCGAGAGCTTGACCCATGCCGACTCGAGACTCTGGAAAACTCTCTGGTTGTTGCTCTCCAAGCCTGGACTTTTGACCAAAGAGTTTTTCGAGGGGAAGCGATCTCGATACTTGCCGCCGATACGGCTGTATATTGTTCTCAGTGTCGCGTTTTTTCTGCTCCTTGCGCTCTGGCCTGACAGGGCGGTTGAGGTAGACCGAGGCGACATCGTCAATGTCGATATGGATTGTAAGAGCATCCACTACGATGGCCCGCTTTCTTCTCTCATTCGAGATCAACTCCAACATACCTGTGAGCGCCTGAAAGAGGCCGGTGGTAGCGAAGCATTAGGGAAGGCTTTCTTAGCAAATATCCCGAAGGCCATGTGGATTCTCTTGCCGCTATTTGCCGTGTTCATGCTGTTGTTCTGGTGGAAGCCTAGGCGACTATACGCCGAACACGTGCTATTTCTGATTCACAATCACAGCGCCGTGTTTGCTGTGTTGGCTATCAAAATGATCTTTGATGGCATTGCTCCCGAGTTTCTGAGAGGTCTATTGGGGATACTCATCCCGGTTTATCTGATCTGGTACACATGGCGCGGCATACGCGTTTTTTATGGTGATTCTCGAGGGCTTACGGTCCTCAAACTTTCGTCTCTGACTATTCTCTATTTGTTTTGCGCGGCGCTGGTGTTGACGTTGACTGGGCTTGCCTCGGCACTGACGTTCTGAAGTCAGAAAG
>CAZRFN010000063.1:0-2980 GCA_964599335.1 uncultured Acidibacter sp.
TAAATCTGGCTGGTCGTCAACGCGGTGATTTGAAAACTAGTTTCGCTTAACCCGCGCCGACCGCTGCTCGTGCTAGCTGGTCGGAGCTGGCGTTAGGCAAGTAGAGATAGCGCCCCCCGAGCCATCCGGCAAGATTTTCTCCGGGGCCATGACTTAGGAAGCTTCGTTGTGTGTCGATGACTAGGCTTTGAATCTTCTGGTCAGCCAGACTTCGGCTGAGCAACTTGAGTTCTTGCTCGACGGTTTGTCGATTACCACGTAACCCGATATTGGCTCGTCCGTCGGTGAGCAAGACCAGGCAGATGTTCTTGAAGCCCTTTCTGCGGGCTGCCTCTGCAATTTCCATTGTTCGAAATAGGGTGGCAGCTATCGGGGTTCCGCCACCGGTAGGAATTTGATCGACAGCCCGACGAAGCAGCTCGACGCTGTTAGTCGGTGGAAGGGCGACCTCCGCGCTCTCGCCCCTAAAGGTTACCAAGGACACCTTATCTCGATGGATATAGGCCTGACTTAATAAGGCATGTACGGCACCTTTCGCCTGCCGCATCCGATTGAGTGCCATGCTGCCACTCGCATCGACGGCAAAAATAAAAAGTGACCCCGCCTTTGAGCGAAAACGCTTGACCCGGAAGTCTTCTGACTTAACGCTCACTCGCGACTTGCCACGCGGACGTACTCGTTGCCAACGCGAAGCCGCTCTTAACGTCGCAATCACATCGAGTCGTCGTCGACGAAGCGAACCGGGCACACTCCCGATGTGGCGACCTCGCGTACCTTCGACGGCTCCACGTGAGCCGCTTCGACCGGTGCGCTGTCTCGCGAACGGAAGACTTTCGAGCGCGACGGGCAACTCCATCTCGATTGCTTCAAGCACCTCATCAATGGGTTCAGGAGGCTGCTCCGTCTGACTGACTCCCGCATTCGATTGCACAGACGACTCGGCTGGAGATGGCGACGTAGAGTTCTCTGGTTGATCAGACGGAGCACTGCTCGCTGGCACTCTTGTCGCTCTTGGAAGCAAGACGAGCCGTACTGCGATTTCCAAATCGTCATCAATAACTTCTGTTCTTAGGGCTAATGCGGCACTCGCACAGGCGGCAAGCTGCGCGAATCGATCCGCTCGATGACCTTCGACTCCCAAGGCGAGAGCGGTATCAATGATTTTTCGAGCCATTTTTTGACTAATCGATACATCCGGGAGAATCTCGCGGGCACTGTCGATCAATGATCTCATGAGATCGAGCTCTTCCGTCCACTCGTCATCGCTCGAGTGGAGATGGCGACGCAAAACTTCTTTCCGCTCGAGCCCACTTGATAGTTTTGGTAATGAGACGATCAGACCGATACGATCAAGGAGGTGGGCTCTCGGCATTCCCTCCTGCGGATCGAAGGACGTCAGTAAACGGAAGTGCGTATCAATCTGTCGGCTCACGCCGTCGCGCTCGATGCGGACCCGACTTTCGTCCAAAGCGCTCATCAAGACATTGACAGTATGTTCCGGAAGAAGATGACAGGCTTCGGCAAGCAAAACACCTCCGTGAGCACGTGCTAAAAGGCCTTCTCTAAAGACGCGTCTACCGGATTTGATAGTCGCTTCAACATCGAGACCGCCTAAAAGCGCTTCTTGATCGCCACTCACCGGCAGATCGAAGATCGCGAGGTCCGGAACCAGCGCGGCAAAGCCTGTTAGGAGAGCGCTTTTTCCGTTACCGATTGATCCTGATAGAGCGATCCCGCGAAGCCTCGAGTCGAGCGCGAGCATCGAGAGCGCCAATCGTGGCGCATCAAAAGCGACAAGCCCGGTCAGTGGAAGCATCGCGCGCGTTACGGGAGCACATCCGCGATGACGCGTCGTACTCGCTCGTCATCTGCAGCAGGCTCCAAAGGATCTTTACGTAATCGATGAGCGAGAGCGAATGGAGCCACGCGGCGAACATGTTCGGGAGAAGTGATCTTACGATTTTCTAGCGCGGCTAGAGACATTGCTGCACGAGTGATGGCAAGTTCACCCCGATGCCCATCGATTGCCAGTTTGTCGCAAAGCGTAGCAGCAAGGGCGAGCGCCTCAGTCGAAATATCGACAGACGCTCGAAGCTTTTTAGCCCGAGCGAGTTTCGCGCGAAGTTTTTTTTCCTCTGAGGAAAATTCCGCGAGAAAGGAAACGGGATTCGCTTCGAATTTCAGGCGTCGTCTAACGACTTCCATTCGCTGCTCAACATTATTCAAAGTGCGAATACGGGCGTGTAGACCGAAACGATCGAGGAGCTGAGGTCTGAGATCCCCTTCCTCAGGGTTGCCTGATCCCACCAATACGAATCGTGCGGGGTGTCGAATACTTAGCCCTTCGCGCTCGACGACGTTCGTTCCACTCGCCGCGACGTCCAGTAGTAGGTCGACGAGATGGTCCTCGAGGAGGTTAACTTCGTCGATGTAGAGAAACCCACGGTGCGCTGATGCGAGGAGTCCGGCCGAGAACGCCTGTACGCCATCAACCAGTGCGCGCTCGATGTCGACCGATCCGACGACGCGGTCCTCGGTCGCGCCGAGCGGTAAATCGACCACGGGCACGGGCCGGCTAACGGCGCTTATCCGGCGTCCCTCGGCTGACTGGCAATGAGGGCAATTCGGGGTGATCGCCGCTGGATCGCAGTTAAATGGGCAGTCCGAGACGAACTTAAGCGGGGGTAGCAGGGCTGCCAAGGCGCGTACCGCTGTGCTTTTAGCGGTACCGCGATGCCCCGTGACGAGCACACCACCTATGGTGGGGTCGACGACGGTTAAGAGGATGGCGAGCTTGAGCTCTTCCTGACCGACGATGGCTGAGAAAGGAAAACTTTGTTGCACAACAAACTCTGGTTACGCTTGGCAGCCAAGAAGTGTCAACATAGCAAGACAGATCGGAGTGTCAATCTGAGGGTGGTCAAGATGCGGGTCATCACGTTCATCGTCGGCATCGAGCGCTTCAACGCGAGCATCTGGG
>CAZRFN010000063.1:3080-6859 GCA_964599335.1 uncultured Acidibacter sp.
CAAAAGCTTTCTGGTTTCCGTACTTGGCTCGGCGTGAATCTCTACTGGAATCAGCCTGACGTGAGAAACATCACCGAGATGGTGAAATTGATCCTGAAAGACTGCTTCGCTGAAAGTTTGAACGTCGCGCCGGTATCGATCATCCCGACCATGGGCTGTTGGGATCCGCAGTCGGGTACGCTCTTTGACGATGTTCAGAGCTATTTGAAATGGGCAAAGAAAACAGGCCGCTACAAGAAAGGACAGCCGCTTGTTGCGCTGATGGGCATGCGAAAGCATGTCGTACAGAACCTGTCCTATCTAAGTGACTTGGTGAAGGGAATTGAGTCGAGAGGCTTCGCAGCACTTCCCATTTTTGTTTCCGGGATCGAGGCTCATGTCGCTGTTCGGGAGTGGCTTATCGGGCAGCCCATCGATGTCTTCGTGTCGACGATGGGCTTTTCCATTGTCGGTGGTCCTGCGTCCTCCACTAAGCCCGGCCACCATCATGAAACCGCGTCCGACCTTTTATCGGCACTCGACGTTCCATATCTCGTTGTGCAGCCGCTACTCATGCAGAGCGAGTCGGAATGGAAAGAGCGAGGTGTCGCGTCCATGCAGTCGGTGGTGATGTACGACCTGCCGGAGATGGACGGGGTCGCGAGTACTATTGCCCTGGGTGCTATTAAAGATGGCGAATTAACCGTTGTTCCCGATCGGCTCGAGCGCGCATTGGAGCAAATCGAAGGCTGGGTTCGTCTTCGACATAAGCCTGCAGCGCAGAGACGCGTCGCGATCGTGCTCTATAACTTTCCCCCGGGTCTCGGCAAGGCGGGTACCGCTGCGCTACTCGATGTACCGGCTTCGGTCACTTCGCTTTTGCGAAGGCTCAAGGCGGAGGGCTATGACATCGGCGAGGCCGCAACCGAGCAGCAGGCGTTCGCGACACAACTCGAGAGCCTCTCCTCCGGAACATCCAGCGTTGCACTCACGCTCAAGGACTTCCGTAAGTTAGTGGTTGCGAATATCAGAGACCGTATTGATCAATTCTGGGGTTCAGCCCCGGGCGATATCGCCCCGGCAGGTCGGGAGTCGATGAGACTCGATGTACGCGCTTTCGGAAACGTGACCATTGGTCTGCAGCCGCCGATGGGCGTTCCCGGCGATCCAATGCGTCTGCTCTTTGACCGACGATTTACCCCGCATCATCAGTTCGTCGGATTTTACGCTTGGCTCAAAAAAGAGTGGAAAGCAGACGCCATCATCCATGTCGGAATGCACGGCACGGCGGAGTGGATGCCGGGGCTGCAGGCTGCACTGACTGCGGATTGTTGGTCCGATCAACTTCTCGGCGGTGTTCCGCATCTGTACTTGTATCCGCTCAATAATCCGTCTGAGGCGGCCGTCGCCCGACGACGCGGATATGCGACGGTCATCAGTCACGCGATCCCGCCATATGCACGAGCGGGAACCTACAAGCAGCTCGCAGAAGCTCAGCGACGGGTCTCTGACCCGAGCGACTCATTGGAGTCTCTGCTACCGGAACTTCCGCGGCAGGTCGAAGAATCCATAGAGTCGTATCGCGATCGCGTATCGGGATGGATCGCGATGATCGAAGAGCGGCTGATTTCCGACGGCTTACACGTTTTTGGTCAGTCGCCAGAACCCGAGAAGGCGCGAGCGCTCATCGAGGCGGCTTTGGAAGTTCCACGACAGGGCAGAGCAGGATTCAGTGCGCTGTGCCGGTCGCTTGGACTATCGCAAGAGCAAACAAAAGAGTTCCGCGCTCTTTTTGTCTCTCAATCGGTCTTCGGGCGTGAAAACGCGTTACGACTTTGGACTTCGACGATCGGTGACGAAGCGCCGTCCGCTCTGCTCGAGTACGCGATTGAATCAAGAAAGATTGTTGACGGTATCGCGCAGTGCTCGGGCGAACTAGATGCCGTAGTTCACGCGCTGAACGGTCGGTTTATTCGACCCGCCTACGGCGCCGACCCAGTACGTACTGGTGCGGGGGCGTTACCGTCGGGTCGCAATATTCATGGTATCGATCCTTGGCGTCTGCCGACGGATAGCGCCTTGGAGCGTGGGCGACGAATGGCGGACATGCTGGTCAGGCGTCACCACGAACGGCACGGCAGCTGGCCAAGGACCATCGGTCAGACGCTCTGGGCTATGGATACGATCAAGAGCGAAGGCGAAACTTTAGGCGTCGTTCTCGCACTAGTGGGTGCCGAGCCTGAGAGGGACGGCCAAGGAAAAATCTTCCGTTTTCGATTAACCCCTCTTGAGTCACTCGCTCGTCCGCGCATAGATGTGTTGCTGGATGTCTCCGCCGTGTTCCGCGACACCTTCCAGATGTCGCTAGATCTTCTCGATACGCTTTTCCGAGAGGCGTGTCTTGCTGATGAGCCGGTCGAGCAGAACTTCTTGAGAGCAAATACGCTGGATCTCATTTCCCAGGGTCGTTCGCAAGAGGACGCGACAGCGCGAGTGTTCTCGCAAGCCCCAGGTCAATATGGAAACGGCGTCGATGCCGTCATCGATGAGAGTCAGTGGGAGGGCAAGGAGCAGCTCGCCGATCTTTATCAACAACGAACGGCGTTCATGACAGGTGGATCACGCGCAGGACGCGAAGCGCCTGAGGTGCTGCGTGGACTACTCGACACGGTCGATCATGTGTTTCAAGCCATCGACTCTGTTGAATATGGTCTGACGGACATGACCCATTATTACGGACATAGCGGTGCGCTTCGTCTTGCGGCAAAGACTGGGCGTGACGCCTCCATCCCGTTGACGTATGCCGAAAGCTTCACCGGCGAGGTGAGGCTTAATGACAGCGATGAACTATTGAAGATTGAGGCCCGCGCAAAAATTCTCAATCCCAAATGGTTCGAAGGAATGCTGGCGCACGGCCACTCTGGGGCGGCAGAGATCGGAAATCGATTCACACATCTGCTTGGATGGGGCGCTCTGGCGGAGGTCGACCAATGGGTATTCGACGGTGCTGCGCAGACTTATCTGTTTGACGACTCCGTCCGCAAGCGTCTGGAAGAATCAAATCCGCAAGCAATTCGTAATGCCGTGAGCCGCTTACTCGAAGCGAATGGGCGAGGGATTTGGAAGACTGATCAAGCAACCTTGGATCGACTACAAGCGATGTATAGCGACATCGAAGATCGTCTAGAGGGTGTATCTGCCGCAGCTTAATTTTCGCGAATCTACGTACGATGAGGGGCGAGTAATGAAATTCAACGTCATATCTTATGGGTCATGGATACTCCGCGGGCTTCTCGCGGTGATATTTTTTAATACTGCGTCTGAAAAAGTTTTCGTGGATCTGATCCCGATCGCGTCGTTTGAGGGGTTGGGCGTTGGTACTTGGCTACTGTTTTTTGCTGGATTACTCGAGCTATCTGGCGCAATCGCGCTGCTCATTCCGTCGCTAGCTACTAGAGCGGCCTTTGTCCTTGCCGGCGTAATGATCGCTGCAATTTTAATGAAGGTGTCGATTGTTGGCGGAAGTGTCCTGACGGCGATCGCTATACTGATCGCACTGATTGCCGTAATTGCGGACGGTCGTCTGGCGACTCGCGAGAGTGAGAATGCCTCGTTGAGAGCGCGATGAGTTCTTGACACTAATTACGTGAATTCTGAAGCGTTACGCCAACTGCATTTCTAGATATCTAAAATTAAAACTGAGCGTGCGTGAGCATTGGGCTCAAAAAATCTCGTGTCAAAAACCCGATATTTACTTACACATTCTCTTACACACAGCTTAGTGACACGTGTAAGTCATT
>CAZRFN010000064.1:0-6508 GCA_964599335.1 uncultured Acidibacter sp.
CATGGGAGCGCGACAGTGTATTAGTTCGCGCGGCCGATGACGAAATCGGCAAGCGCTGCGAGCCCCTTTCCGGCCGCCCCAAGCGGGGCGAGAGCCGCATGCGCCCGGGCCCGCTGGGCCTCGGCCGCGGCTTTGGCGCCCTCGAGACCCATGAGGCTCGTGTAAGTCGGCTTGTCGTGGGCGGCATCCGCCCCGGCGATCTTGCCGATGGTGTCGGTCGTGCCGGTCACATCGAGGATGTCGTCCTGGATCTGGAACGCGAGGCCGATGGCCGCGCCGAACTCTTGCAGGGCCTGCCACTTCGGGCCTGAGAGCACGCCCGCAGCCGCGGCGCCGAGCAGTACCGAGGTTTCGATGAGCGCGCCGGTCTTGAGCCGATGCATGCGCTGCAACGCCGGGACATCGAGTTTGCGGCCCACCGATTCGAGGTCGATGGCCTGACCGCCGGCCATGCCTGCCGTGCCGATGCCGCCCGCGAGCAGACGCACCATGGTGAGCCGACGGACGGCTTCTTCGGGCGATTGATCGGCGGCACCTGCGAGGCGTTCGAAGGCGACCGCCTGCAGCGCATCGCCCGCCAAAATGGCGGTCGCTTCGTCGAAGGCCTTGTGACAGGAAGGACGTCCGCGTCGCAGATCGTCATCGTCCATCGCCGGCAGGTCGTCGTGGATCAAGCTGTAGACGTGAATGAGTTCGACCGCAGCCGCCGGATCATCGAGTGAGTCGAGCGAGGCACCGAGCGCAACGCCCGCCGTGTAGACGAGCGTGGGGCGCAGACGCTTGCCGCCACCGAGCGCGCTGTAACGCATCGCTTCGATGAGGCGGGTCGAGCCCGATCCTGACAGAGGTAGCGCGCGCTCGAGTACGCGCTCGATACGCTCGCGGTAGTCCATGCTCACTCGTCCTGCGAGGCCTCGTCGTCCTCGTCCGCATCGAAGCGTTCGAGGCTCGCCGCGCCATCGCGCTTGAGCAAGATATCGACGCGAGCCTGCGCCGCATCGAGCGCGCCCTGACAGTCGCGGGAAAGGGCGATGCCCTTCTCGAAAGATTTCAGGGATTCTTCAATGGGTAGATCCCCGGTCTCGAGCTTTTCGACGATCGCCTCGAGCTCGGCGAGGGACTTTTCGAAGTCGGGTGTGCGCTTGGCTTTGGTCATGGCGGATTCGTGCATTGTGCCCCAGTTGGCAGAAGTCTAACCGGATTTCGTCGTCTTCGATGAGGTCGATTTAGCCTAGAATTGGCGGATGGCAAAAGACTACGACGCCTCAGCGATTGAGGTTCTCTCCGGGTTAGACCCTGTTCGGCGCCGCCCGGGCATGTACACCGACACGAGCCGACCCAACCATCTCGCTCACGAGGTCATCGATAACAGCGTCGACGAGGCGCTCGCGGGGCACGCCAAGCAGATCGACGTCACCGTCTACAAAGACGGCTCGCTCGAAGTCACGGACGATGGCCGTGGCATGCCGGTCGACATCCACCCCAAAGAAAAAGTGAGCGGCGTCGAGCTCATCCTCACGCGTCTGCACGCGGGCGGCAAATTCGACAGCGGCAGTTATAACTTCTCCGGCGGTCTGCACGGCGTCGGCGTCTCGGTGGTCAACGCACTCTCGAAGCAACTCGAGTGCTGGGTGCGTCGCGGCGGCAAGGAATACAACATCGGTTTTCGAGACGGCAAGATCACCTCGCCGCTCGAGGTCGTCGGTACGGTCGGGCAGCGCAACACCGGCACCACCGTTCGTTTCTGGCCCGACTCCAAATTCTTCGACTCCGACAAGTTCTCGGTGCCGCAGCTGCGCCACACGCTCAAGGCCAAGGCCGTGCTGTGTCCGGGTCTGCGCATCACGTTCACCAACGAGGCGACGGGCGAGAAGGACAACTGGTTCTTCGCCGGTGACCTCGGCGCCTATCTCGTCGACGAACTCGGCAAAGCCGAGCGTCTGCCCGCCGAGCCCCTCGCCGGCAAGCGCGAGCAAGATCAAGACAGCGTCGACTTCGCGCTCTGCTGGGCGCCCGATAGTGAGAGCGCCATCGCCGAGAGTTACGTCAATCTCATTCCGACCTCCGATGGCGGCACTCACGTCAACGGTCTGCGCGGCGGTACGGCCGCTGCGGTGCGCGAGTTCTGTGAGTTCCGCAACCTCTTGCCGCGTGGCATCAAGCTCGCGCCCGAAGACGTGTGGGACGGCGTGCGCTACGTGCTCTCGATCAAGATCCGCGAACCGCAGTTCGCCGGGCAGACCAAAGAACGACTCGCCTCGCGCGATGCCGCACAGCTCGTCGAGGGTTATGCCAAAGACGCCATCGGTCTCTGGCTCGCGCAACATCCCGATGCCGGCGAGCGCATCGCGCAGTTCGCCATCGAGAATGCGACGCAGCGTCTGAAGGCCGCACAAAAAGTGCAGCGCAAGCGTATTTCGGGTGGGCCGGCGCTGCCCGGCAAGCTCGCCGATTGCGCAGGCGATGATCCCTCGCGCTCCGAACTCTTTTTGGTCGAAGGTGACTCAGCGGGTGGTTCGGCGAAGCAAGCCCGCGACAAAGATTTTCAGGCCATCATGCCGCTGCGCGGCAAGATCCTGAACACCTGGGAACTCGAGCCCGGCGAGATCGGGTCATCGGCCGAAGTGCACGACATCAGTGTCGCGATCGGCATCGACCCGGGCACGTCTGATCTCTCAAGGCTGCGTTACCACAAGATTTGCATCCTCGCCGATGCCGACTCGGACGGTCAGCACATCGCGACCTTGCTCTGCGCGCTCTTTTTGCGGCACTTCCGGCCGCTCGTGGCGCAGGGGCACGTGTATGTCGCCATGCCGCCGCTTTATCGCATCGATGCGGGTAAGCAAGTGTTCTACGCACTCGACGATGCCGAACGCGATGCGTTCCTGCAGCGCCTCACCGATGAGAAAGTGAAGGCGAAGCCGCAGGTCACGCGCTTCAAGGGTCTCGGTGAAATGAACCCCTCGCAGTTGCGTGAGACCACGATGGATCCGCGTACGCGGCGACTCGTGCAGCTCACGCTCGATGCGGCCGATCAAACCGACAGTCTCATGGACATGCTGCTCGCCAAAAAACGCGCCGCCGATCGTCGCGAATGGCTCGAGCAGAAGGGCAATCTCGTACAGGTGAGCGTCTGATGCAGAAGCAGGAATTGGGTTTCGAAGGGGTCGAGCGTCAACCGCTGCGCGCCTTCACCGAGAAGGCGTATCTCGAATATTCGATGTACGTCATCCTCGATCGCGCACTGCCTGCGATCGGCGACGGGCTCAAGCCCGTTCAGCGACGCATCATCTACTCGATGAGCGAGCTCGGCCTCTCGGCCGTCTCGAAGCACAAGAAGTCCGCACGCACCGTGGGCGATGTGATCGGCAAGTTCCATCCGCACGGCGACTCGGCCTGTTACGAGGCGATGGTGCTGATGGCGCAGCCCTTTGCTTATCGGTATCCCATCGTCGATGGGCAGGGTAACTGGGGCTCGCAAGACGACCCGAAGTCCTTCGCGGCGATGCGCTACACCGAAGCGAAGCTCACGCGCTACGCCGAAGTGTTGCTCAAAGAACTCGGCGAAGGGACGGTCGACTGGGTGCCAAACTTCGACGGCACGCTCGAAGAGCCCCAGGTGTTGCCGGCGCGTTTACCCAACTTGCTGCTCAACGGCACGACGGGCATCGCCGTCGGCATGGCGACCGACATCCCGCCGCACAACCTGCGTGAAGTCGCGCAAGCCTGTATTCATCTGCTCGATGAGCCCGAAGCGACGACGCGCGCGCTCATGAAGTTCGTGAAGGGCCCCGATCTGCCGACCGGTGCCGAGATCGTCTCGCCGCGTTCCGACCTCGTCGATTTCTATGAAAAGGGCACGGGTAGCTTCAAGGCCCGCGCGACCTACACGATCGAAGACGACTGCATCGTCATCGAAGCGCTGCCGTATCAGACCTCCGGCTCTCGCGTGCTTGAGCAGATTGCCGAGCAGATGCGCGCCAAGAAATTGCCGATGGTCGACGACCTGCGCGATGAGTCCGATCACGAAAACCCGACGCGTCTCGTCATCGTGCCGAAGGGTCGTAAGTTCGACGCCGATCAACTCATGGCGCATTTGTTTGCGACCACCGATCTCGAGCGCAACTATCGCGTGAACCTTAACGTCATCGGTCTCGACGGGCGCCCGCGTGTCATGGGGCTGCGCGACATCCTCACCGAGTGGCTCGAGTTCCGCATCTCGACGGTCAAGCGTCGTCTCGAGTGGCGCCTCGACAAAGTGTCGAAGCGTCTGCACCTCCTCGATGGCTTGCTCATTGCCTATCTCAATCTCGATGAGGTGATCCGTATCATCCGTCGCGAAGATGAACCGAAGCCCGTGCTCATGAAGCGCTTCAAGCTGAGCGAAGAGCAGGCTGAGGCCATCCTCGAGACTAAGCTCCGTCACCTCGCCAAGCTCGAAGAGATGAAGATCCGCGGCGAGCAGGAAGAACTCGCCAAAGAGCGCGACGGGCTCGAAGCCATCCTCGGCAACAAGAAGCGTCTGCATAAACTCGTCGGCGACGAACTCGCCGCCGATGCCGAAAGATATGGCGATGCCCGACGCTCGAAGATCGTCGAGCGTGAAGCCGCCCAGGCTATCGATGAAACCGCGCTCATCGCGAACGAACCCGTCACCGTGGTGCTGTCTTCGGGCGGGTGGGTGCGCGCGGCCAAGGGCCACGAGATCGACCCGAAATCGTTGCAGTACAAGACGGGCGATGCGTTTCAGGCGGCGGTACGCGGCATGTCGCTGCAACAGGCGGTGTTCCTCGACACCACGGGGCGCACCTACTGCCTGCCGGCGCACTCGTTGCCGTCGGCTCGCGGACTCGGTGAGCCGCTCTCGGGTCGTCTCAACCCGCCGGACGGTGCGAAGTTCGCGGGCGTGATGATGGGCGACCCCGAAGGGCTGTGGCTGATCGCCTCCGATGCGGGCTACGGGTTCACGGCGCGCCTCAAAGATCTCATCACCGATCGCAAGGCCGGCAAGACGGTGCTCAATCCACCTGAGAATTCTTTGGCCTTGCCACCGGCGTTCGTGACCTCCGAGAAGAGTCTCGTGTGTGTCTCGATCGTCGATGCCGATGGCGAGAACGGCCGACTGCTCGCCTTCCCGGTGAAAGATATCCCCGAGATGCCGCGCGGCAAGGGCAACAAGCTTTTCAATATTCCGACGGCCCTCGCTAAAGAGCGCGCCGAGGTCGTGATCGGCGCCGTCGCGGTCGAGCCGGGCGGTTCACTGCTCGTGCACACTGGCGATCGCTCGATGACGCTCTCTTGGGGTGATCTCAAAGATTACGTCGGCGCTCGTGCCCAACGCGGTGCCGTGCTGCCGCGCGGCTGGCGTCGCGTGACGCGTCTCGAAGCGGTGGCGGCGTCGTAAGGCGGCGTTACGCCCGAGCGACGATCATCGTCTTCGAGGCCGCACCCGGTATCTCTCGCACGAGTTTCGGCACGAGATAGCCGGGCAGGGTGCTCGTCATGGTCTCGATGATCTCGAGGCCGCGCGGCTCGCTCACCTCGAAATGCGCACTGCCACTGACCCGATCGAGTAGGTGCAGGTAGTAGGGCAGCACGCCATGCGTATGCAGCGTGCGTGAGAGCGTTGCAAGCGTCGCCGCATCGTCGTTCACCCCCCGCAGTAACACCGATTGATTGAGCAGTAACGCGCCGGTTGTGCGCAGTCGGGCGAGTGCCTCGAGCGCATCACCCTGCAGCTCTTGCGCATGATTGACGTGCAGCACGATCGTCACGCGCCACGGCAGTGAGCGAACCCAGTCGATGAAGCCCGCGTCGATGCGCGAGGGCAGCACGATGGCGTTACGGGTGTGTAGACGCAGTGAGTTCAAGTGCGCAATGCCCTTGAGCGAGTTCGTAAGCGCGTTCAGTCGTGCATTGCTCAAAGAAAGCGGATCACCGCCACTCAAGATCAGCTCTTCGATCGAGGGGTCTGCCGCGACCGATGCGATGGCTTCGCGCCATCGACCCGTCTCGCCGTGCTGGTCTTCGTAGGGGAAATCGCGTCTGAAGCAGTAGCGACAGTGCACCGCACACGCGCCCGTGGTGACGAGCAATGCGCGGCTCGAATATTTGCGTAAGAGCCCCGGGGCTTGCTGATAGTCCGACTCACCGATCGGGTCGCTACCGAAACCCACGGTCTCGATGAGCTCTTCGCCTAGCGGCAACACCTGACGCAGCAACGGATCGGCAGGGTCGCGAGGACGCATGCGCGCCACGAAGCTTCGGGGCACGCGCAGCGGAAAGAGCTTCGCCGCCGCCTCAGCAGGGCCCAGCCACTCCGAACCGAGATCGAGCGCACGTAACAGCTCCGCCGGGTCCGTGATGGCCTCGGCGAAATGCTGTTGCCACCCTATCTGGGCGATTTGGCTAATTTCTGCGCTTGCCATGGGTTCGTATGATCGTATTCTTCCGGCGAATCGTCACTCTCAACTTGAGTTTTTAGATGAAAAAGCGACTTAAACGAGTT
>CAZRFN010000065.1:0-6445 GCA_964599335.1 uncultured Acidibacter sp.
TTGCCCGAGCGATAGTCGGCGAGCTGGCCTGGATTATTGGCCATGACCTCGTCGATCGCTTTTTCGATGGCGCCCGTGTCAGTGATCTGTCGCAGACCCTTCTGCTCGATGATGGCGTCGGCACTCTCGCCGCTCGCCCACATCGCTTCGAACACGTCTTTGGCGATCTTGCCCGAGATCGTCGCATCGACGATGCGGATGACGAGACCCGCGAGCGCCTCGGCATCGACCTTGGACTTCTCGATCTCGAGGTTGTCCTTGTTGAGAAAGGCTGCGAGGTCACCCATGACCCAGTTCGCGCACAGCTTGGGATCACGCCCCACACGACGTACGACCTCTTCGTAGAACGCACCGAGCTCTCGGCTCGCCGTGAGCACACCGGCGTCGTACTCGGAAAGCCCATAGTCGCGCACGAAGCGCGCCGCTTTTTCGTCAGGCAGTTCGGGAAGCGACGCCTTGACGGTCGCGACGAACGCGTCGTCGATGACGAGCGGCAGCAGGTCGGGATCGGGGAAGTATCGGTAATCGTTGGCTTCTTCTTTGGAGCGCATGGAACGCGTCTCGCCCTTATCGGGATCGTAGAGACGCGTCTCTTGCACCACCTTGCCGCCCGACTCGAGCAGTTCGATCTGGCGCTCGACTTCGTAGTTGATGGCTTTCTCGACGAAGCGGAACGAGTTGAGATTTTTGATCTCGGCGCGCGTGCCGAACTTGTCGCTGCCCTTGGGTCGGACCGAGACGTTCGCATCGCAACGGAACGAGCCTTCCTGCATGTTGCCGTCGCAGATCTCGAGATAGCGCACGAGCGTGTGCACTTTTTTCATGTACGCCACAGCCTCTTTGGCCGAGCGCATGTCGGGCTCGCTCACGATCTCGATGAGCGGCGTGCCCGCACGATTGAGATCGATGCCGCTCATGCCGGGCATGCCTTCGTGCAGCGATTTACCCGCATCTTCCTCGAGGTGCGCACGCGTGATGCCCACGCGCTTGCGGGTACCGTCATCGAGTACGACATCGAGCGAACCCTGCGCCACGACCGGCAATTCGTACTGACTGATCTGATAACCCTTAGGCAGGTCGGGATAAAAATAATTCTTGCGGGCGAACACTGAGTGCGGCGCGATGCGCGCACCGATGGCAAGACCGAAACGCACAGCCATGCGCACGGCCTCGCCGTTGAGCACCGGCAAGACGCCCGGATAGCCGAGATCGACGAGGTTCGCCTGGGTGTTGGGCTCAGCGCCGTAGGCCGTGGCCGAACCCGAAAAAATCTTCGAGCGCGTGGCGAGCTGCGCGTGAATCTCGAGACCGATGACGGTTTCCCATTCCATGGTGGATCCTCAGGCGAACGCCGACGGCGTCTTGAGATGCCAATCGGTTTCCTGCTGGTAGCGGTGCGCTGCGTTGAGCATGCGCGCCTCGGAGAAATGCGGGCCGACGATCTGCAAGCCAATCGGCAAACCGTCGACGAACCCGCAAGGGATCGACATGCCGGGCAGCCCTGCGAGGTTGGCGCCTATGGTGTAGATGTCGTTGAGATACATGGTGATCGGGTCGTCGCACTTGGCGCCGATGCGGAACGCTGGCGTCGGCGTAGTCGGCCCGACGAGCAGATCGCATTCTTTGAAGGCACGGGCGAAATCGGCGCTGATGAGCTGCCGAACGCGCTGTGCCTTGAGGTAGTAGGCGTCGTAGTAACCCGCCGAGAGCACATAAGTGCCCGTCATGATGCGACGCTTCACTTCGGCGCCGAACCCCTCACCGCGTGAGCGGCAATAAAGATCGAGCAAATTCTTTGGCGAGTCGCAACGATGGCCAAAGCGCACGCCGTCGAAGCGCGCGAGATTGGACGAGCACTCGGCCGGAGCGACCACGTAATAGGTGGGCACAGAGAGCGGCAGATTGGGGCAGCTCACTTCGCGAACCTTGGCGCCGAGTTTTTCGTAGACGGCGATGGCATCGCGAATGCGCTGTTCGCAAGCGGCATCGAGCCCTTTGTCGAAGAACTCGCGCACAAGGCCGATGGTGAGACCCTGCAGAGAGTCTCCGAGCGTGGCGGTGTAATCGGGAACCGGTGAGTCGACGCTGGTCGAGTCACGCGGATCGAAACCCGACATCGGACCTAGCAGCAGCGCGGCATCCTCGGCACTGACCGTGATGAGCCCCGCCTGATCGAGGCTCGAGGCAAAGGCAATCATGCCGTAGCGACTGCAGCGACCGTAGGTGGGTTTGATGCCCGTGACACCGCAGAGCGCCGCGGGCTGACGAATGGAGCCGCCCGTGTCGGTGGCCGTTGCCGCCGGCACGATGCGCGCGGCAACCGATGCCGCCGACCCACCCGACGAACCACCCGGAACCATTTGGGTGTCCCAGGGATTGCGAACCGGTCCGAAGTAGCTCGTCTCGTTGGAAGAGCCCATGGCGAACTCGTCCATATTGAGTTTGCCGAGCATGACGGTGCCGGCGGCGCGCAAACCCGAGACGATGGTCGCGTCGTAGGGCGAGACAAAGTTGCCGAGCATCTTGGAGCCGCAAGTCGTGAGCACGCCTTCGGTACAGAAAATGTCTTTGTGGCCGATCGGCACGCCCGTCAGACGACCTGCTCGACCGGCCGAGCGAGCGGCATCGGCCTCGGCCGCTGCCTTGAGCGCGGCCTCGCCGGTGACCGTGATGAACGCGTTGAGCGAAGGCTGCGCCGCAGCGATACGCTCGAGATAGGCGCGCGTGAGTTCGACGCTCGAAAACTTGCCCTCGGCAAGGCCTTGCGCGAGCGCTGCAACGGTGGGGGCCGGGGCACTCATTCGATCACCTTGGGTACGAGGTAGAGACCCGCCTCGACTTTCGGCGCATTGTGCTGGAAGGTCTCACGACGGTTGGTCTCGGTGACCTCGTCGGGCCGCAAGCGCTGCGCCAACCCGGGCATGGGGTGGGCCATGGGGTCGATACCGGCCGTCGGGGCTCGATCGAGCTCGCCGACGAAGGCGAAGATCTTGGAGAGGGAGTCGACGTAGACCGGGATCTCAGCTTCGGTCAACTCGAGGCGCGCAAGGCGCGCGATGTTTTCGATGTCTGCGCGGGTGAGGCTCATGTTCGGGGCCTGTGGCTGGCTCGGCAAAAACGGCGGATTCCGGCGTTGGCCGGGCTGGGAATCATACCATCGTTGCCTTGTCGAAGGGCTCGCAGGTTGTTAAATTGCAAGCCTTTTCCCAGCCCTTTCCCTCCACCCCGAGATCCGGCAACCCACGATGTTCAAACGTCTTCGCGGCTACTTCTCCAGCGACATCTCCATCGACCTCGGGACAGCCAACACGCTGATCTACGTCCGTGATCGGGGCATCGTGCTCAACGAGCCTTCGGTGGTCGCGGTCCAAGACGACTACAGCCGAGGCGGCAAGGTCATCGTCGCCGTGGGCGCCGAAGCCAAGAACATGCTCGGTCGCACGCCCGGCAACATCACCGCCGTGCGCCCCATGAAGGACGGCGTCATCGCCGACTTCACCTACACCGAAAAAATGTTGCAGTACTTCATCGCGAAGGTGCACGACAACCGTCTGCTCAAACCTTCGCCGCGCGTACTCGTGTGTGTGCCTGTCGGTTCAACGCAAGTCGAGCGTCGCGCCATCCGAGAATCCGCCGAAGGCGCGGGTGCACGTACGGTTGCCATCGTGAGCGAACCGATGGCCGCGGCCGTCGGTGCAGGCCTGCCCGTTCAAGAAGCGCGCGGTTCGATGGTGCTCGACATCGGTGGTGGTACCTCCGAAGTCGCCGTCATCTCGCTCAACGGCATCGTCTACGCGCAGTCCGCGCGCATCGGTGGCGATCGCTTCGATGACGCCATCATCAACTACGTGCGCCGCAACTACGGCATCCTCATCGGCGAAACGACGGCCGAGCGCATCAAAATCGAAATCGGGTCGGCTTATCCCGGTCAAACGGTTCGCGAAATCTCGGTTAAAGGCCGCAATCTCTCCGAGGGCGTGCCGCGCAGTTTCACGCTCAACAGCAACGAGATCCTCGAAGCGCTTCAAGAACCGCTTCAAGGCATCGTCGGTGCGGTCAAGCAAGCTCTCGAACAAACACCGCCCGAACTCGGCTCCGACGTCGCCGAGCGCGGCATCGTCGTCACCGGCGGTGGTGCGTTGCTGCGCGACATCGACAAACTCATCACCGAGGAAACCGGAGTCCCGGTCGTCATCGCCGAGGACCCACTCACCTGCGTGGCGCGAGGTGGCGGTCGCATCCTCGAACTGATGGACGAGCTCGGCCCCGGCAACTTCGGGCTTGAGTAACGCGGCTAGCAGCCGGAACATCTCTCAACGCGGCACCCCGGCGGGGCTGCGCTTCTTCTCCTACGCCGTTCTCGCGCTCGCCATCATGTGGCTGGACCAGCGCGGCGGCTGGCTCGACTCCGCGCGCTTCGGATTATCCGCTGTCGCCTACCCGCTTCGTATCGCACTCGAGTCGCCCATCTCGGCATGGGAGTGGACGCGCGACAACTTCGCCGAGCGCACTGCGCTGCAAAACGAAAACCTGCAGCTTCGCGAGCGCGTGCGCGCACTCGAATTACTCTCGATGCGTCGCGCCGATCTCGAGCGTGAGAATCAAGTGCTGCGCAATCTGCAGACCTCTGCGGCCGACGTCGCTCAAAAATGGATGAGCGCGCGCATCATCTCCACCGATAACAATCGTGCGCGTCAGCGTTACACCGTCGATCGCGGTGCCGTACATCAAGTCACCAAGGGGCAAACGGTGATCGCCGGCGGCGGACTCGCAGGGCAAGCGCTACGCGTTGGGCCCTGGAGTACGGAGATCATTTTGCTCTCCGACCCCGAGCATGCCGTGCCGGTGCAGATCGCGCGCACGGGCCAACGAACACTCGCGCTCGGTACTGGACGCGAAGGCGGGCTCACGTTGCCGCTGCTTCCACTACAAACGGATATCCGTGAAGGCGATCTACTCGTCACGTCGGGCTTGGGCGGCGTGTTTCCGGCGGGCTATCCGGTCGCGACCGTGACCCGAGTTCGTCGCGATGGCGCGTCGCCGCTCGCGCAAGTCGACGCCAAGATGACGGCCGCACTCGATCGCGATCGGCTCGTCGCATTTATTTGGTTCGATACGGCGCATCCCTCGGCACCTGCCGAAGCGGCTAAAGCCAGCGAGGTGCCCCGATGATCGGCGCCACGGCTCGCAGCCGCCTCATTCTCTCGACGCTCGTCGCCTTCGTGCTGCAAGTGGTGCCGCTGCCGTGGTGGCTCGCCGTCGTGCGCCCTCCTCTGGTCGTGATCACCGTGATCTTCTGGTCGCTGATCGCCCCGCGCCTCGGTGGTATCGGACTCGGGTTTCTCGTGGGCCTCGCGCTCGACGTGTATCGCGGCGTGATCTTTGGTCAACACGCCTTGGCGCTATCTTTCGTGGCGTATGTCGCGATTCGGCAGCATCTCATCGTTCGGAATAAAACGATGTTCGAGCAGGCCTTGTTTGCAGCCAGCTTGTTGTTCGCATTCGAAGCGATCACCTGGGCCGTCGACGGCTGGACTGGCAACGCCACAGGCGGCTGGACTCGCTGGTTGCCCGTCGTCACGGGCGCACTGATCTGGCCGCTGACCGCGGCTTGGCAGGCGAGCGAAAACCGCTCTCGTCGCTGACGAGTCGGCACGAGACGCAGTCGCTCATGAGCACACGCGGAAGAATCAAAGATTTCTGGCGCGAGCAGCGCATCTTCGAGCAGCGCGCGCTCGCGGCCTCGATCATCGTGAGCGCTTTGGCCGTCGTGCTCTTCGGGCGGCTGATCTGGCTGCAGGTCGTGAAATACGACGAATACACCGATCTCTCACAAGGCAATCGCGTGCGAATCGAACCGCAGCCCGCCCCACGAGGCATCATCTACGATCGCAACGGCGAGATTCTCGCCGAGAACAAACCGGCCTATCAGCTCGAACTCGTACCCGAAGAAGTCCCGAACCTCGACGCAACGCTTCGCGGACTCGTTGAAATCGGTCTCATCGACGAAGAGGATCGCGACGACGTCCGTCGCACCATCCGCTCGCGCCGTCCGTTCGACAGTGTGCCGATCCGGCTCTTTTTGAATGACGATGACATGGCGCGCTTCGCGGTGAATCGACACGACTTCCCGGGTGTCGATATCCGCACTCGACTCGCGCGTAGTTATCCTCACGGCGAAACGGCTGTACACGCACTCGGCTACGTCGGGTCGATTTCTGCCAGTGACCTCGGGCGCATCGATCGCGAGCAGTACGCGGGTAGCTCCACCATCGGCAAGGTCGGCGTCGAAGCGGCATTCGAAGATGTACTGCGCGGCCGAAACGGTCGACGGGAAATCATGGTGAATGCCCGAGGTCGCTCGGTCGAGAAGGCCGGCGGTCTCGAAGCGATGCGCGACACCATTCCGGGCGATCCCGGCAGCGATTTGCTGCTCACGCTCGAT
>CAZRFN010000066.1:0-6259 GCA_964599335.1 uncultured Acidibacter sp.
CGCGCGACTCCATCGAGCGTCTTCGCGCATCGATCACGGATGCTCGATGGGAGATCAAATTTCGTCAGTTGAGCGATAAGGGGCACTCGATGATCACGGCGTCGCGCGAGACCGATGAGCTGTCGGCAACCGCATTGAACCAGGAAGAAACTACTCGCGTCGTCGTCAGTGTGACTCGTCGTGCGCCTTAAGGGTTTCCCTCAACGTGGAGTTCGGCGCGACCTCGGTCAGGTCATGGTCGAGGTCGTGGTCGTCACAGTGGCCATGCTCGTGGCGCTCTGTACGCCTTGGCTCGACGGCCGATCGCCCGTCGGTCTATTGCTCTCTGCGTTGGGTGCGCTGTCCGGTTCGTACATCGACTGGCTCAAGGTGGTCTGAGATGCCTCTCAAAATTCCCCATCCATCGGTTTGGCTCGCCATCGCCGCTCTGGCCTCCGGCGGTCTCGCGTTCTACGGCGCGCAGCGCTATCTCACTGATAGCTCTGCTGAGGTTCAAAGGTCTTGGCAGGAGCGTTATGTGCCGCGCGACGTGCTCGTGGCGGCACGCGACCTTGATGCCGGGCGACCCTTGGCCACGGCCGACGTCGCCCGTCGCTCCATTCCATCGTCGTTCGTACCCGGCGGCGCGTTGGTGCCCGACCGACTGGGGGACATCGTGGGTAAGCCTCTGCTGCTGCCTCTGAGAGCCGGCGATCCGATCGTCGATTCTTTGATCGCGGGGCGGAACGAAGCCGCCCTGGCCGCACGGCTTCGCGAGGGTGCACGCGCCGTCACCGTGCCCGTCGATGAGGTGAGTTCGCAAGCCGGTCTCGTCCGGCCTGGAGATCGCGTCGATCTCATGTTGGCCGAGGAGTTATCCGAGGGTGAGGAGCGTTGCATCCGCGTCAAGCCGCTGCTCGAGTCTCTGAGTGTGCTCGCCACGGGCCGCGTGCAGGGTGAGTCGGCGCAGGGCGCCGAAGCGATGTTACGCCGCGGCGTCGATGTCTCGAGTTACTCCACCATCACGCTCGATGTGACCCCAGACCAGGCGCAGCAGCTCGCCTTGGCGTTGAGGGTGGGCGAACTCATTCCTTTGCTTCGTGGTGATGACGACCAGTCGCCGCTGAGTTTGGCCGAGCGAGTGGAGGGTCGTCCGAACTGCGCGCCGTCGCCGGCGCAGTCGACGGCGGCCAAGTCATCTGCTCCGCGACGCGGGCGGAACATCGAGCTCATCGTCGGAGGCGATGCTGCGGCGCAGCGCTCGGAGCTTTGGGTGCCGTTCATCGTTGCGCGAGGGAAGGAGCGAATTCCATGACTCGTTTATTTACGTTGTGTGTCAGCTTGGTGTGCTTGTCGTTATTGGCTGCGGCCGAGTCCCCCGTACCTCTACCTGCGCAGCTCGATCTTTTCGTGGGCGACAGTCGGGTCATCCAGGCAAGCACATCCCGCATCGCCGTCGGAAATGGCAAGATCGTGTCGGTATCTCCCGTCGGCGCAGAGCAGGTGGTTTTGATCGGTCAGGCCGTGGGCGAGAGCGTGGTGCAGTTGTGGCTCGCCGATGGTCGACAACACCGCATGACCGTCACCGTGGGGCCTGCGGATATCGATGCCCTACGAAAAACCATCGATGACCTGCTCGTCGGTGTCGAGGGAGTCAAAACCCGAGTCGTCGGGCGTCGTATTCTGCTCGAGGGTGATGCCGCAGACAGTCGTGCGAGAGAGCGAGCCGCCGCCATCGCCGCCATGTATCCGCAGTCCGTCACGGACTTCGTCGGTAAAGTCGGCTGGGAAAGCATGGTTCACGTCGATGTCCGCATCGTCGAGTTTCGTCGAGGTCAGCTGCGGGAGCTCGGTATCCGTTGGCGTGACGAGGCGAGCGGACCGAGCGCCGGAGTGATCGCCGATTTCATCACCAACGATCGCTTTCGTCTCCGTGCCGAGAACGACCCCATTCCAGAGGAGGCTTGGGATCGGGTGGGCGCGCATACCTCTGCAAAGTTTTATATGGGAATTTCCTCGACGCTCGAGTCGCGACTGCGCGCGCTGGAGTCGACGGGCGAGGCCACTTTCATCGCCGAGCCTCGTCTGAGTTGTCGAAGCGGTGGCACTGCGAGGTTTGTTGCCGGAGGCGAAATTCCGATACCTGTCGTCAATAGTGTCGGATCCACCGATGTGGAGTTCCGTGAGTACGGCGTCATTCTCGAGGTACGACCCATCGTTGATGCCGCCGGGGGTGTTTCGATGCGTGTCGAGACGGAACTCAGTCAGGTCGATAACGCTCAGCGCGTCGCGGGAATCCCCGGGCTTCTAAAGCGTCGGTCGGCCACCGATCTCAATGTTCAGGACGGTGAAACGATCGTTTTGGCCGGGCTCATACAACAGCAGCGCAGTCTCGATGACTCGGGGCTTCCTGGGCTGTCGCGCATCCCGGCGGCCGGTCGTTTATTCGGAGTACGCGGAAAGCGCAGCGAGGATTCGGAGATCGTGATCTTTCTCACGCCTCGGGTCGAGCGTAACGGCGAGTTTGCTGCCGAGACAGAAGAGAAACTGCGTCGAGTGCTCGAGCGTATCGATGCCTCCAAGGAAAACCGCGCGCAGCGCCCAAAGGGTTCCGAGTTAACCGCCCCGCGTAACAGTGCGCGCGATGGTGGGCGAAAGAGTTATTGAGGGATTTATGTCGGGAGTAGAGCGAGCGATGTATCTACGCATCAGCGGAAAACTACGTGCGGCCGACTGTGTGCTGGTCGAGGCGGGCGTCATCTGGGTCGGAAGCGGGCCCTCATGTAGTGTTCAAATCGAGGGGGCCGGAATCGGATCACGCCACGCACGCCTCGATCTCGCGAGCGATGGCAAATACGGTGTTGTAGATCTCGGTAGTCCTGCCGGAACGCGAGTGAATGGCGAGCGGGTCGTCACAGCGGGTCCTCTAACCGATCGCGATGTCGTCACCTTCGGCGATACGGAAATTCGTATTCTCAGAGTCGAAGCGCCGCCGCGTCCCGCCGTGATCGAGCCTCTCGAATACCTCCGCACGGATGTCGGCGACGGCGACACCGGCAACGCCGAGGATTCCGAGCAGCGCCAACAGGCGACTCCGACTGTCTCATCGGACTTGCTCGATGCCGCTCGGAAACTCCACGGCCGCCTGCTCACCGAGCTCGATCTTCGGCGTCAAGATGTCGCGAGCATGAGTGATGAGGTCTTGCGCGATCTGGCGACCCGCATCTTACGACCGCTAGTCGATGCAGAGTCCGTTGCGGCGGGTGTTCGAGGTGTCGATCTACTACAGCTGGTTCTCGATGAGGCGCTGGGCTTGGGGCCGCTCGAACCTTTGCTTGCCGACGAGGCGACGCGAGAAGTCATGGTCAACGGCGCCAACATCATTTTCGTCGAGCGTAATGGTCGCCTCGAGCGAGCCCCAATGCAGTTCAGCGGAGAGATCGCGCTTCGAGGCATCGTCGAGCGAATCGTGAGCCCACTCGGCAGGCGGATCGACGAGTCTTCGCCCATGGTCGACGCTCGTCTGCCTGACGGGTCTCGCGTCAATGTCGTGATTCCGCCGCTCGCCGTTCACGGGACGGCAGTCACGATTAGACGATTTGGACGACATCGGATAACCGCCGATGACCTGATTCGTTACGCAAGCCTCGATGAGCGCATGTTGAGGTTTCTCGAGGTCTGTGTCCGTTATCGTCGGAATATCCTGGTTTCGGGTGGCACGGGTTCCGGCAAAACCACCTTGCTGAACGTCCTGTCGAGTTTGATTCCGTCCTGCGAGCGAGTGATCACCATCGAGGATTCCGCAGAACTGGCATTTGATCATCCGAATCTGGTGTCTCTCGAAACCCGCCCCCGAAACATCGAAGGGCGGGGCGAGGTCACCATACGAGATCTCGTACGCAATGCCCTTCGTATGCGACCTGATCGTATCGTTGTCGGCGAGTGTCGAGGCGGCGAGACGCTCGACATGCTTCAGGCGATGAATACCGGTCACGATGGCTCTTTGAGCACGGTGCATGCCAATAGTCCGCGAGAGTTACTCTCGCGACTGGAAGTCATGGTGCTGATGTCGGGTGTCGAGCTGCCCATCACCGCGATCCGAGAGCAGATCGCGTCTTCGGTCCATCTCGTCGTACACCAAGCGAGATTCTCCTCGGGCACACGTCGCATTACCCGAATCACTGAAATCACAGGTCTCGTCGCGGGCACCATTCAGACTCAAGATATTTTCCGATTCATTCCGTCAGCTGCGCTGGGCAGCGAAGGCGGCGACGGGCATTTCGAAGCTTGCGGCCATGTCCCTGAGTTCTACGAGGAGCTTGCCCGGGGTGGTGCGGCGGTCGATCTCACGCCGTTCGTAGCGGGACGCGGCCCTCAGGTCGGCCACCCATGACCGTCGAGGTGGCAGGTGTTGCGGCGGCGTTCGCGTTATTTGCGGCAGCCGTGGGGGTGATGGTCACCGTCGCCTTGCGTTGGAGCTCGAATCGGCACCAAAGCCGACTCTCTCGACTCACCAGTGTTGAGTTCGTCGAGCTGTTTTTATTCATCGAACCCAAGCAGTTTTTGAGACTGAATCTAATTGCCGTAGTCGTGTTACCACTCATCGCGTTTTTCCTGCTCGGGCCAGGCGTTGCTGCGGCGGTGTTGTTACTCGTAATTTTTGCGCCGACCTTGGCGTATCGATGGC
Organism: uncultured Acidibacter sp.; assembly: GCA_964599335.1. Classification (GTDB taxonomy): domain Bacteria; phylum Pseudomonadota; class Gammaproteobacteria; order Steroidobacterales; family Steroidobacteraceae; genus UBA964. The sequence goes on from CAZRFN010000066.1 coordinate 4,667, forward strand.
TCCGCGCTCGTCGAAGGGCGGCTCTCATCAGGCAGTTACCCGACGTGGCAGCAGCGCTCTCGTCGGCCTTGAGAGCCGGGTTATCGCTCTCTCATGCTCTCGAGCAGGTGGTGAAGTTCCAACCGAGGCCGAGCTCACAAGAGTTTTCATTGATGCTTCGAGAGCATCGTTTGGGTGTTCCTCTCGACCGCGCGCTATGGGCGCTCGCGCATCGTGCGGGGACTCGAGATTTTCACGTCTTGGTCTCCACGCTCGGGATCGCCCGCGATCTCGGTGGGGGTCTTGCTGAGGCCTTGGAACGATTCAGTTCCATGCTTCGACGGCGTCTCGCGCTCGAAGATCGCATTCGGGCACTGACGGCTCAAGGGCGTTTGCAGGGTTTCATCATGGGCGCGTTACCAATCTTGCTCGGCGGAGTGCTACTCCTCATGGAGCCCGAAACGATGTCTTTGCTATATCGCGAGCCCGTCGGGTGGGCGATCTGCGGAATCGTCATCGCGCTGGAAGCACTGGGGTTTGTGCTGATTCGGCGGATCGTCAACATCGAGGTGTGACGGAGTACTTCACTATGTCCGCTATTCCCTGGATCGTCGCAGCCTTGATTGCGATCTCGACGGTGTCCTTTGTCTATCTCGCGGTTCGTAGCCTGGGGAAAGCCACGCAGACGCTGATGGACCTGCGCGAGCGGCCGGAAATGGAGTCCACCAGTTTACCGGTTTGGTTGCGACTGCCCTCGGCACTGCTCGCCCCATCTGCGGGACGACTCGGGCCATTCATCCCCGTGACGCTAAGAGAGTCGATACAAGAACTCTTGAAGCAAGCAGGGCTCGAAGAGCTGCTCACGCCGCCGCAGATGGTTTTGGTAGCACTGATGCTCGGCGCTTTCGGATCGTCGATGGCATGGATGCTCGGTTTGGCGTTCTGGCTCATTTTCACCATGGGCGTAGCCGGCGGTGCAGCGCCGTGGTTTTGGTTGCGCTCGGAAGTCATCGCGCGCCGTGAACAGGTCATCCGTGAGTTGCCGATGTATGTCGACATGCTCACGCTCGCGCTCGAGGCGGGTGGCAGTCTCAGTGTGGCGCTCAAAGTTGCGACCGAGAGATCGCCAGACAGCGTGCTGCGACGCGCGTTCTTACGAGTGCAGGGTGATTTGCGTGCAGGGCGATCGCGCGTCGAGGCCTTGAGGGCGCTCGGCGAGCGACTCGATATTCCGGCAGTGACACCGCTGATCGCCGCGCTGATTCAGGCGGATTCGAGCGGCGGAAGTCTTGCCGCCGTGTTACGCGCTCAGTCGGAACAGCGTCTGAACGAGCGATTCGCTCTCGCCGAAAAACGCGCCATGGAGGCGCCGGTGAAAATGCTGGGCCCGCTCGTTCTTTGCATTTTCCCCTGCACCTTTCTTATCTTGGCATTTCCGATCGTCATGCGTTTCTTTGGTGGGACGTCCTGACCGTGAGCGCGGAGGCTCAAGATCTGCACGAGCTGCGCCTCAACGGCAGGCAGCTCGGATTACGCGTGAGATACGCGAAGGGCTTTTGGTCGAGGTTGATCGGATTTTGGCCCGCACCCCGGTGGCATGCAGTCGATGCGATC
>CAZRFN010000067.1:0-6217 GCA_964599335.1 uncultured Acidibacter sp.
CAAGCTCTGGCGTCAGCACTATGAAGTGCTGGGATTCGCGCACGCTCTCATGGATAGAGTGAACCCGACGAAGCGCGAGCCTGTGGCGTACCTCGCCACAAATGCTCTAGGGTTCAAGTTCTTCAGAATCCACCGGCCCGATGACACTTATAAGCCTGTACCACTCTACGACTTGAGGGCTGAGAAATGACCGACCGCGAACTGATGCAGCAGTGGCTTCAACCCGGAGCCATCGTGCCCGTGGACACAAAGACGGTGCGAATCCTGTTAGACGCCCTGCGCGAGAGGCTGGCGCAGCCGGAGCAGGAGCCGGTGGCCCATGTCTATCTGTTTGAACCTAACGGTCGCCCACTGATTGCATGGGACAACGCTAAAGACATCAAGATCGGAGACAAGCTGTACAAGCTGCGGGAGAAGAACATATGACCCGAGAAGACATCATCCGCATGGCGCAAGACATCGGCTGGATTGTTAAACCATGTTACGACCCAACAAGGATTGCTGTTCAATGCGGTATAGCACCAGATGCCAATGAACGTATGCGAGTGACAGCAGAGGGCGCTGTGCTTATTGTTGATGATGGTTATTACTGGCAGATCGGAACAACCCAAGAAGTTGCCGCCGCCATCCGAGCAAGGGGACAGGCATGAAACCAAAGCTAATCAATCTCATGGAGCAATGCATTGAGACAGGCATACAGCGCGGCTGGGATCGCGCCTTCAAGCATGACGACAACCCACCCAAAGAAACGATACAGGAGCGCATCCGCGAGGCGATCTGGCTTGAGCTGCATGAGTGGTTCGACTTTGACGGAGTCGATCCGCAACCCCTATTCGACGACTGGCGCGGCGGTTTCCCATACAAAGGCTGCCCGCCCTGCAACAACGAATGCGAGCAAGGGCGCCTGTGCCCAGCGAGAAATGCCTGATGAGCCTGTCAGACCATCAAGTATTTATGCTCAAGCACTTTGCGCTTGGCTGGCGATTCAAGCTCGCCAACAAGGTTCCTGGGAGCTGGGTTACATACTGGTCACTGCGTCGGCGCGGCCTGGTCAGCGCGGGAAGCGTAGTCACCGATCTAGGCCGTAAGGTGCTGCAAAAGCAATTACAACTGCAAAGCAAAAGAGAAAGCAAAAACCAATGCCAGCGAAAAAAGGAAGCCGCATCAGGGCAATCCGCGCTCTGCTCCGCGCAGAGCCGGATGGAATGACGGTCCATGAGATAGAAGCCGAAATGACCCGCGTCGATCAGTCCCACATCTCGCGCATCCTGCGCGCTATGCCGGATGCCTACATCGACCGCTGGATTTATGTGGAGGGCACACGCTGGGCGCGCGCTGTCTGGTGCGTCGTGGTGCCGCCAGAGGACTGCCCACGACCAAAAAGGAAAGACGAGTACCTATGAGCAAACTCCCCATGCAAGACGACGAGCGCAGCATCATGCGCGAGCACATCATTTTCCTCGGCACGCAGCTTGAGGCCGAGCGAAAGACCAACCAAGCAAAGACGGAATTCCTGCGCCGCCTCCTCGAACGCGAGGACCTGGGCTGGGCCGTAAGCGATGAGGTGCGCTCGCTCGCGTATTACCTTCTCATCGACGAAGCATTCCGCGCAAAGGAGGCTCAAGACAATGCCACTTGAACTCAGACCCTCGGCCGCCTCGCGCTGGATCGCCTGCCCGGCGAGCGCCCTGCTCTCGAAGGACATACCACCAACTCCATCAGGAGACGCGGCGCAAGCGGGCACAGCGATCCACGCGCTCGCTGAGTACTGCTACCAGTTCGATGACGATCCAATGGAGTTCGAGGGCGAAACGATGGAGGGCGTTAAGCTCGCAAAGTGGCATTGCGAGATGGCATTCGACCACCTCCAGGCTATCCGCGACCTCGAAACCTTCGCAGGCCAAGGCTCGATCCGCATCGAGGAGAAGGTCAGCTACCTGGAAAACGACCAAGTCACGCTGCGCGGTACAGCCGATGTGATCGCGCTGGCGCGCCATGAGAATGTGATCGTCGTCCTCGACCTCAAGACAGGCGCGCAATACGTTGACGAGGACTCCGATCAGCTCAAGATTTACGCGCTCGGGGCACTCAAGAAATTCGACATCGACGCCAAAACAATCGAGCTTCAGATCAACCAACCACGCACCGGCGGCGTGCGCGTCCACGCAATGAGCCTCGACGATCTGCGTGCCTGGGAGCGCAACACCCTGATACCGGCCATCATGGCCGCCACGGACCCGCAGACGCAGCCTAAGCCCTCCGAGAAAGCCTGCCAGTACTGCCCGGCCAAGCTCACCTGCCCAGCGCAGGCCGCTGCTTTTGAGCTTGTGGCCGCGCAGGAGCCTGGCATCGCAACCATGACCAAGGAGGATATTAAACAGGTCATGGTGCGCCTCTCCGACGATCAGGTTAGCGATCTCCTCGACCGCGCACCCATCGTCGAGGCATTCGTCGATGCGCTCAGGAAACACGCAAAGGAGCGCATGGAGCAAGGCGGCGTCTTGCCAGGATGGCAGCTCGCACCGAAGCGCGCCACGCGCAAATGGATCAACGAAGATAAAGCTAAAGATGCACTTATCAACGCAGGTCTGTCTGTGGATAAGCTGTACATAACTGACTTCATTTCGCCAGCAGAGGCCGAAAAGCTGCTGGACAAAGAGCAAAGGGAAATCCTTGAAGGGCTAACCAAGAAGGAAAGCTCGGGGACCACCATTGCAAGGGACGCAAGCCTGCGTCAATAATGCCCGTTCCGGGTACAACCTCAACCTCAAGAAAGCGAAACGCAAAATGCTTAATCTCTCATCTGGCGGCGGCAGCGGTAACTTCATCCGATTCAGCCCCGCAGCAAACGCATGGACCAACTCGAACAACGAGGAAATCCAACTCAAGAAAGTGGTGTTCGACATCGACAATGTGCAGACCGGCTGGCTACAGCTCGGCGTCGGCGTGCGCGATTGGCAGCCCGATGCAGCCGTAGGCAAGAAGGGCGCGCAGCCCTCGCCAGATCACAAGCGCGGGTTCTCCGTGAAGTTCTACAACAAGCAGCTCGGCACCTGCGAGTGGAGCAGCAACGGCGTCGGTCCCAACATGGGACTCGAAGCAATCTACGTCAAGTGCATCGAGGATCGCAAAACGATCCCGCTGAACGCAACCCTCCTGCCCGTCATCGAGTACAAGGGATCGAAGATGGAGAAGATCGGCAAGGGCACCACCCGTATCCCGCAGTTCGATGTGACAGACTGGATCGCCCGGCCCGCAGGCATGGACGAGGCAGCCGGCGGCATGGAGGAGGAATACGCAGCACCTGCACCTGCACCGGCTCCAGCACCCGCCCGTGCGCCAGCGGCGAAGCCAGTAGCGCAGGCGGCAGCGGATGATGACGAGATGTTTTAACTCGAAGCGATAGAAGGAACCGGGGCTTAGGTCCCGGTTTTTTTGACCCTAGAGAAACTCAAATGAAATATCTATCCGTATGCTCAGGAATCGAGGCCGCCACAGTCGCATGGCATGGCCTTGGATGGAGGGCGGTTGCGTATTCGGAGATTGAAGCCTTCCCTTCTGCGGTGCTGGCGCACCATTACCCAGACATCCCCAACGTCGGGGACATGACCAAATTTAAGGAGTGGAACATTGAACCCGGAACAATTGACCTTCTGGTCGGAGGAACCCCTTGCCAGTCCTTCAGCGTCGCAGGACTGCGAAAAGGATTGGATGACCCGCGTGGCAACCTCGCACTTGTCTATTGCGGAATTCTTGACCACCTTAAACCCCGCTGGTTTGTCTGGGAAAACGTGCCGGGTGTCCTCAGTAGCGGCGGTGGACGGGACTTTGGTTCCTTCCTCGGGGCGGTGGCAGAACTCGGGTATGGGTTCGCATACCGAGTGCTTGACGCTCAATTCTTCGGAGTGGCCCAGCGACGCCGCCGTGTGTTCGTTGTCGGATACCTTGGAGACTGGCGCCCTGCCGCAAAGGTTCTTTTTGAGCGCGAAAGCCTGTCAGGGCATCCTGCGCCGAGCAGAGAAAAGGGGAAAGCAACTACCCACTCAACTGCACCATGCCTTACGCGCAGTGGCAGGGGCGTTGAGCGAACAGGAGACACCAGAGGACAAGACCCGGTCGTAGCAGTTTCGCAGCCCTACCCCATCGCCAACACCCTGACCGCGAGGATGCATAAGGGCTTGAATAGCACGCTCGATGAGGGGCAGACGCCGGTGATGTCTTTTCACCCCACGCAAGACCCGATCAGCAGCACTGAGGTGTGCCACAGCATCGGGGCCAATGAGAACGCAACGGCAGCGGTGGCGCAACCGATAGGCTGGAGTGAGGAACTTAACGCTCTAGAAGGTGTCCAGCCAACGATCCAGCGTGGAGGTAATGGCGGCAGACATGAAGGTGTCATGACACAAGCCATGGCCGTCAGAAGACTCACGCCAGTGGAATGCGAGAGACTGCAAGGATTCCCAGGCAACTACACCGCCATCCCGTGGCGCAAGAAGCCAGCAGATGAATGCCCAGACGGGCCGCGCTACAAGGCGCTCGGCAACTCAATGGCCGTGCCCGTGATGGCATGGATCGGAAAGCGCATACAAGAATCAGAGGCAGGCAATGCAAGCTGAACACATCGCAAAAACACTCGGCAACGCAAAGAAAGTCAACGGTCAATGGGTCGCCTCCTGCCCAGTGCCAGGTCACGGCAGGGGCAACGGGGACAAGAACCCGTCACTCTCCATCAGCGAAGGCCCGGACGGTAAACCTCTTTTCCACTGCCACGGCGGCTGCGATCAGCACACCGTGTTCAGCGTCATCCGCGAACGCGGTCTGCTGCCCGAGCTGGAGCCTCGGCCCGAGCCTCTCTCGCGCATTCAGCCACCCGCCATCACGCGGCAGCTTGAGCAGGAATGGAACTACACCGACGAGGAAGGCGTCGTCCTCTTCATTAAGCAGCGGTATCGCACCACGGACTCGAAGGGTAAGGACTACAAGCTCATTAAGGTGGACGAGGCCGGCAGGCGGCACGCCACTATGGGCGATGCCAGGATCGTCCCGTATAAGCTGCCCGAGCTTCTGGATGCCGTCAGCAAGGGAAGGTTTGTCTACCTAACGGAAGGCGAGAAAGCCGCCGACGCGATCATCAGCCTGGGCAGCGTCGCCACCACATCGCACGCCGGATCAGGACATTGGCCCGAGGCAATCACCCAATACTTCGCCGGCGCGAATGTCGTCATCCTCCCAGACAACGATGCGCCAGGCTGGCGGTACGCCAAGAGGGCAGCGGCCAAGGTCCTGCCGATAGCGAAATCAGTCCGAGTCATTGACCTGGGCGGCGATGACCTGGGCGATGATGCCTACGAGTGGATATACAAGCACGGCAAGACGCGCCAGGACCTCGCCGAGATGGTCAAGCGCCAAGCGCCACTGACCAGCGAGGCAGAGGTCCAGATGCCAGAGCGCCTCAAGGAAAAGCCACCCGAGGCAGCGCCGCCAGAGTCAGCAGCGCAGGCACCGATGGCCGCGATGACCGCGGGGAGCGCAGCGCAGGAGACAGATGAAGAGGGCCGCGATGCGAAGCATGAGGGGCCGCGCAAAACCTTCAAGCTCGAAGCCTTCGACGACATCACGGATGAGCCGGTCGAGTGGCTCATCGAGAAGGTCATTCCCAAGCAGGGATTCGTGGCGCTGTACGGGCCGCCAGGGAGCTTTAAGAGTTTCATCGCCCTCGACCTCGCGGCGGCCATCGCCCGCCAACGCGAATGGTTCGGCCAGAAGGCATCGCCATCAGGAAACGGGGCCGTGGTCTACGTCGCCGGCGAAGGTCACGGCGGCATCGGGGCCAGGATCAAGGCGTGTCGAATCCACCACAACCTGCCGGACGGCACGCCCATCTACTTCCTGCGCCACCAGATCAATCTCCGGTCCAGCGAGGAGGACTTCTCAAGCCTCATCTTCGCCGTCAGGGAGCTTGTCCTAGCCCTGGGCATCAAGATCGATCTGATCGTCATCGACACCCTAGCGCGTGCCTTCGGCGGCGGGAATGAGAATAGTTCGGAGGATATGGGCGCCTTCATCACCTCCTGCGGCCACCTCCAAGGTGAGTTCAAAAGCGCCTTGATGGTCATCCATCACTCAGGAAAGGACGCGGCAAAGGGTCTGCGCGGGCACTCCTCGCTGCTCGGCGCGGTCGATACGGAGCTGGAATTGCTCCGCTTTGACGATCAAC
>CAZRFN010000068.1:0-1926 GCA_964599335.1 uncultured Acidibacter sp.
AAACGTTCGTATTTGCTACAACACCGGTTGCCATAAAAACCTCTTAAGGTGCGTCAACGCCTTTGTTCTCTGACGGCAACGAATCCGTCAATCCGTCTCTCACGTTAGTCGGGAGCTCGTAGGCAATCTTTAGTTAGCAGTGCTTGAAGCCATCGCCTTGTGCCTAGACCAAAACCCGGCAATGGCGTGAGAAAACACGGGCCGCCAGGATCTCTGTCGTAGACAATCGTCGGCCGATGACCTTCGTCTTTTAGGCTGATAACGGCCTACGACGTGAGATCTCAGAAGGCTCTTTCGCTATCAAGGAAGTTGAGCCGACTGACTCGGGATCTGCGAGTAGCGAGTGAGAACGGTCGCCGCGGGAAAATCCTTACGACTAGAAAATGACATCGTTCAAGGAAGATCTAGTCTGCCGACGCGCCAGCGAGAACGCTTGAGGCTCGTCAAGGCAGCCTTTCTTAAAAAAATATACTTTTAAGATTAAGTTGCTTTATTTACCAATACACCCGTTAGATGATCGATTCGCTTAGCCAAATTCAGGCTTACCTCTGAGGGAACCTGTAATAAAATTTGACCAGACTTGGTATCACGAACGCTCACCATCGCTATGCCGGTCTCGCTGTCTACGGACAGCTCAAGACGGCGTTGGCGCACCTCAAGATCATAGTTTGCAGTTTCAAGCGCACTTTGTACCTCGACAAGCGAATGCTTATCGCCCCCCACTAAGCCGACAAATACTTGGTCGGAATTAGAGCCGGCATCCGCTGTATCAGCGGCGGGCTGCGGCCCCGTCGTGGGTTTCGTTCCAGAAGCACCCGAAAGACCAGTAGCGCCTGAAAAGCCGGAATCAGTGTTTATTGTTGCCATAGTTCCCTACGCAATTAGAACGACATCAGATGTCGGGCAATCGCAAGAGTTCGTAGTTGCAATTAGCATCGAAAAACTTTTTTAAAGCTTCTACGCTTTCAACAGTTGCAGAACGAACATGGGTGACTGATTTGCCTGAGCGAGCATCGCCGTCCCAGCCTGTGCGAGAACCATACCTCTCGCCAGATTGGCTGACTCAGCGGCGTAGTCGGCGTCCTCGATTCCGGAAAGGGCCTCCTTCGTCCGTTGGCTGATGTTCATTAAGTTCCCAATTGTGTACGAGAGCCGATTTGCATAGGCGCCAGCCTCGGCTCGCGCTGTCGCAAGTAATGCAAGTCCAGCATCGACAGCTACCAGCGCTGCAGACGCGCTAGCGACAGTAACAAGACGATCATCAGCAACTCCTAAAGCCGTACTTCCAAGGCCGTTACCCTCGAATGTCAGTGTGTCGCTCGTCGTAGGCCCGATTTGAATCACAGTTGAGGTTTTAATTCCGATTCGATTGAACTGCGTATTCGAATCGATTCGACCAAGCTCAGTCGCGAGCGCTACGAATTCAGCATCTGCGTGAGCGAGGTCGTTCGTGGTGTAAGTACCGCTCATTGACTGACTCGCCAATTCACGCATCCGGACCAGGATGCTCTCCACCTCGCTTGCCGCCCCATCATAGGTGTTCACGAACGACAATCCGTCGTTGGCGTTACGCACCGCTTGGTCGATGCTGCGAGAATCAGCACGCATCTTAGCCGCCACGGCCATTCCGGCCGCATCGTCAGATGCGCTGTTGATACGCTTTCCAGATGACAGTCGCTCCATCGCGACTCTTAGTGCGTCACGATTTTCCGACAAGAGTCGGGAAGCGCCAATCGATGAAATGTTTGTATTAAGCACCACGCCAGCCATAAGTCCGTCTCCTTCGCGATCGCTTGGCAAATTTGCCTAGCGCAGAAAACGGTCGACCCCGTGGTGCAGGAGAAATCGACCCACCTCTAACGTTGGTGTCAGTCGACCCGTCTCGGGAAAACTTTAAATTTCTTTTCAGTCTGGCCTGAGAACCCA
>CAZRFN010000068.1:2026-6200 GCA_964599335.1 uncultured Acidibacter sp.
TCTTGCGAATCAATGCTTTACGAGCTATTAATTGGTCCTTATCCGGTCAGAAGCTGCAATGGCCGTCCGGTAAGCCGTCTCTAGCGTACGAGTGTACCTAGCAACATCGAACAAGCGTTGCCTACCAACCGGGTCAGAAACTTTACGTCGAATTTCAGCAAGGTATTGTTTGTCGGTACCCAGCTTTATTGCTTTCGCAGCATACTCAGAGACGTCGTTTGTTGCCAACTCCGGCAAATCCATGGTGCGAACCAAACTTGACGCTACACGACTCGCGAAAGTCTCTCCGGCCATAGTCAGCACCGGTACCCCCGCCCAGAGCAAATCGTTGCAGGTCGTATGACCACCGCAGGGAAAAGTATCGAGAGCGACGTCTGCTAAGGGCAGTCTACCTCGGTGAATTTCGATCGGAACTAGGTCGGCGAACACCACCCTGTCAACGTTTACACCATGACCCTCGGCCGCGCTCCTAAGCCGATTCTGCGCGCCCTTGTCGTGACACATCAGCCAAAGCACGGAATTGTCCACAGACCTCAATATACTGCACCAAACACCGAACATATCTGGCGTGATTTTGTAGATGCCGTTAAAACTACAAAAAACCATCGCAGAACCCGGCAATCCCCACCGCGCCCTCTCGGAAAGATCTCGTTTATACTCCTTTCTCTCGTCGTCACTTGGTTGAAAACATCCGTCAACCCTAATCACTTTCTCTAAATAGAATTTTTCTGATCCTTCAGGGACGACGTTCGAATCGGCAATCAAAAAGTCCATGCACGGATGCCCGAACGTCCCAGGGTAGCCCAAAAAGTTTATTTGAATGGGAGCCAGCCGCCCGATAAATAGATCAGGCCTCCCCTCAAGCGTATGGCCCTTCAAATCGACAGCGATATCTATCCCGCACTGGCGACTGTAAGAAATCAACTCCAAGTTCGACATTCGCGATGCATCAATAAAAAAATCAAAAGCACGTGATATTCGAGTCCCATAGGAATCATTTTTTCTCGGAAGAAACGAGAAAGCGTAAATCTCAAAGTTTGACCGATCATGGGCCTCGATGACTGCAGACAGGAGGTGCGCCGTCGCGTGATCGAAAAAATCCGCGGAAAAATACCCGATCTTTATCTTTCTTCCGCTCGCGTCAGGGGACTCCCGCCTCTCAATTGCCGAATTTTTTTTCGAGAAAAAATTCTCGGTAACCACTCGCTGAAGGTGCGCGTCGTTCAACACAGCCAATGTCGCAAACGGCGGTGCACAAGCCACGCCCTCAGCTATTAATCTCTTAAGATCATCAATCAGGTCTCCTAACCCTTCCCAATCTGCTAAGCCCATCTTCGTACTAATCAAATGCCCAAGAACGTATTTCTTTTTTGGATCGCGAGCGTACAACTCTGCAAAAAGTCGGGCAGCCCCCTCCTTCTGCCTGGTCTGCCCGAAAGAAACAGCTTGATTGTAAATCGCTGAAAGATTGTCAGGATCTATTTTCCGCGCATTCTCTAAAGATCGGATCGCATCGGAAAAGCGCCCGAGCTGTCGGTAAACTGCACCGAGGTTGTTCCACGCCTCGACGAAGGCCGGGTCGATGTCGACTGCCCGCTGATAGCTTGCAAGCGCGTTAGATAGAGAATGACCCTCGTGGTAGACGAAAGCTAAAGTGAAATGAGCGAGAGCCTCTGTTGGATTTTTTTTGGCGATCGCTGCCGCCATGGCGACCCCCTCTGACCAACGATCCGACTTCGCTAGTAACACCGCCTCAAGTAGTTTTTTTCGTAACTCGCAATTATCTGAAGTTGGGCGCTCCATCCGCTCTAAGAGACGGAGTGCGCCATCAACGTCCCCCAGTGCCGTTAACACCTCTGCTTTCAGTAACTGACTCTCTAAGTCCGTTTTTAGCGTCAACGCCTTTTCTATGTGTTCAAGCGCTAAGTCGAGGTCCCCCAACTTAAAATACGAAAACGCAATGTTGTATTCAATTAAATATTCGCTGTAACCCGCATCTCTTGCCAAATTCAAATACTTAATAGCTTCGTGCTGCTTGCCCAATTCTATCAAACAAGCCGATATATTATAAAAAGACTCCGCTCTTTTAAATTCGGCGTTAATTGAGGATTCAAAAATAGGGATTGCCTCTCGACAGGCCTTTACCGCCAAGAGCCGAACACCTTCATAGAACAAAGGCTCCGGATCTCCTGGCAATAGGTTCAAAGCTATATGCAGGTCCTCCTTAGCAGCATCGTATTCGCGAAGCTCAAGGTGGATGCACGCTCTGTTTAGACGTACGACACCAGTATCTTGTACCGCGATTGCATCACCAAGGTGTTTCTTCGCGGCAGGCAGGTCACCCATTCCCCTCTGAGCTAGGCCAAGATTCATTAGTAAATCGTAGTCGTTCGGGGTGGACTGCATTAGGCCGCTCAACACGGAGTTCGCATAAGTGTAGTCACCTTTACCCACCGCCGCGATTCCTAAAATCTTCTGCGCAATAGCTTGATCTACTCCATTTTTTAAAGCCTGTTTAGCAGCTGACTCGGCTCTATCAAATTGCTTGAGAGCGAACAAAGCGGACGCGAGGAGCTCAAGAACCTCGATAGAGGTCGAATACTCGTCAAGTATTATCTCGTAACAAGTAGTCGCCTCTTCGAGAGAGCCGGATGCGTGCAAATCCACCGCGTATTGAAGTTTTTTTAAATACTCACGATTCATGTGTTTTTCTCAGGCAATCCCGATGAGAAATTTTTATGCATTAATTTTAAAGAAGAGCCCCATAAGAAGCTGGCCGTGTTTTTGGTTACCCGATTAGTACGGTCTTCTAATAACTATAGTTTTCGGTTTTTGAAATTACCGCAAGACTCAGCAAACACCTGAGACCTCGGTAAGCGCTAGATTCAATTCTGCTTGTTAGGGTACCCTGTAGCAATGGCTGGCAACGAAAACACCCAATTTCGCAATTTGATCCGCACACTAGTTGAAAGTCGCAATTTAAGCACGCTTGTTGATAAGTGCATTCAAAAAATTGTAGAAGGAGCTGATCCCGGGGCCTTACTTCGAGGTGTTGCGCAGATGTTCGGGGCGGTCGGGGCTCATCAGGATTGCTTTGACTTTTTGATCCTGCTTGCCCGTCCTGCGTCGAAGTCGAGCCCCGCGCTAGTCGCGATTGCCGAGACATGCATACAGATAGGGCAGCCTCAAGCGGCAGCAGATATCTGCGAAGTAGTACTCCGAGCAGATTCATCGAACGGGTCGGCACTTTTTACGAAAGGGATCGCGGTCAAGGAGTTGGCCCGCCCTCATGAAGCAGCAGCGCTGATTGAGGCTGCGCTTGCTCATGAACCGACTAATACGGGCGCAATTGTTACGTTAGCATCTGTATACAAGGATTTGATGCGACATACTGAGGCAATCGCGCTTCTTTTAAAACTAGAAGGCTCGGGTCAATCAACAGCTGCATCACGATCTAATTTGATTGGGCTATTAAACTATCATGAACCTGAGGCACCGACGGCACTTCGACAACGACTGGAGAATTTTTACGGAAAAAGAAAGCCCAATAGGTTAAGGCCCCGTAGCGTTATCGCGTGTAAAGATAGAAAAAGTAAACTGCGAGTGGGATTTATTTCGGGAGACTTTGCACTTCATCCGGTTGGCCTCTTTTTTAAAGATATTTTTCAACACTTTGTTGACGAACGTATTGAGTCTTATCTTTTCTATAACGCTTCGCGGTCTGACGAGATCACTGTCGAGCTGCAGCGACGGGCTAAGGGTTTTTTTAATGTCTCAGCTCTGACTGACGCCGAGGTCGCGGACAAGATTAGCGATGCCAAGATCGATATCCTGATAGATCTTTCTGGCCATACACGCGGTTCCAGGTTAAGCGTCCTCAGACAGCGCCCCGCAACGTTACAAGGGTCTTGGCTCGGTTATTGCGGTACTACGGGGATTCCCGAAGTCGATTTTATTATTGGAGATAGCTTTGTTATCCCCCGGGAACATGAACATCACTTTACTGAGCATGTAGTAAGGCTCCCGGGCTGTTATCTGGCGGCTGACGCCGGAACAATGTCCTCTGTAAACGCTTGTCCGCCAAAAAAACGGCGTGATAATTTTTTATTCGGTTCATTTCATAACATTAATAAGTTAAATGACAAAATAATATCGATTTGGTCAGAGATCCTTA
>CAZRFN010000069.1:0-6004 GCA_964599335.1 uncultured Acidibacter sp.
TTCCACCGGTAAAGCCCGACCGGAGCTGGGTTGCTGTCGCTTGAGACCGAGTTACGAAATGTAGTTGCTGTTATTGGTATCGATCGAATAACAAACGATGGGTCAGAAAGCTTAGTTCCAGTGGTAAAGCTCGATGTCGTAGTGCTAGAGCTTGGATAGACATCCCGAAACGTCGCCGACGCACCAAAGCCAAACGGCGCGAAACAGAGCGCAAGCAGCACCCAAATCGAAACGTTAAACGCGCGAAGCTTTGCGCGAGGAATGATTTTTTTGGAAGAGCCTTCCAAAGAAGTCCCAAACTCTGAAGGTAAAACTAGATTTCTAGTCTATATCAAGTCTGGGTTTTGTTAACTAACACCTAACGCCTAAGAAGTTAAACGCCAGTGTTCAAAGATTTCTCGGAGAGGACTCAATGAATTTGTTCGCTTGCGCAGATCAAAGATCACATATTCATAGCATTTTTTTGATCGCGGTCGTCTTGTTTGCGAGATGAGGCTGGGCAATTTCTAAAAACATCGAGATCGAAGTTTTTTGATTTGGTCTCTACATCAAGCATTCCCAACACCGAATGTATCACATGATCATGTGACAACTCTCGATCCTTCATCTTCGCCACGCAGCTCATGTCGATGCCCATCCGAGACGCAAAACCCGGCGAGGCCCAGAACACCATCGGAACATGAGTCTGAAATTTCGGTGCCACGGCGTAGGGCAAGGCATGCAGGAAGATTCCATTCTCACCAAGCGACTCGCCGTGATCCGACACATATATAAGAGCGGTGTCGGCCCGATCGCCAAGGGCAGCCAACTTCCGAATGGTGTCGGCGAGTAGGTGGTCCGTATAAAGAATGGTGTTGTCGTAGGCATTCACGATGTCAGCGACATCGCATTTAGAAAAGTCGGTCTCGCGACAGACCGGCGTGAACTGCTCGAACTCCTTGGGATATCGCAGGTGATAACCGGGCCCATGGCTACCGAGCATATGCATCACGACGAGCCGACGACCGGAGGGCTCGGTCAGTGTCTTACCCATCATGTCGAAGATCGCGCCATCCATACACGGGCTGTCACCCACACAGAACTGCGGGTAGTCCTCTCGAACGGCTCGAACCTCGGGCACCTTTCGGCAAACGCCTTTGCAGCTCGTGTTGTTACCGAACCATTGCACATCGAAGCCCGCCTGCTGAACGATGTCGATGAGGTTGTCTCGTGCCTTCGCATGGTCGGGGTCAAACCCCTCGCGACCGAGATCGGAGAACATGCAAGGCACGGAGATCGCCGTCGAGGTTCCGCACGACGACACATTGGTGAATTGAACGAGCCCAGGCGTCGCGGCGAGTTGAGGCGTCGTCTGGCGCGCATACCCATTGAGGCCGAAGTTTGCAGCGCGCGCGGTTTCTCCGACCACCAGTACGACGATCATCGGACGCTCTGCACCGGCCCCGCTCCACTTGGGCCCAAGCTTTGCGTCACGACCTATCGCTTGATAAGGCAGATCGGGCCTTGTGATTTCGCCGACGTAGCTACCGACCCCGGCTAAATAATTGACAGGCACGATCATGTGACGCAACTCTCGGTTGTTGCGGAACGTCGAAGCGTGATCTTGATAAAACGCTGCAGCGACGACCCCCACTCCGATCACGGTCAACGCGAGTGCAATGCCGCGATGGGCGAGTTCGCGTCGCCAGCTGACGGCAATCACTCCGGCACGCATCACGAGGAACGCGGGCAGAACGCCGAGTAGCCCGACGTAGAAAATCAGATTGAAATTGACGAGCTCACCGGCCTCCGTCCCGTTCGTCTCGAAGACGTTACGGATCATGACTTTGTCGACGAGCACGCCGTAAGCCGAAACGAAATAAGAGGCGAGCCCCGCGAGCAATACCGCAAGCGCCAGCAATGGCTTGGCAATGGGTCTGATCAGCGTCAGCGGCATCAAGAACAGATTGATGACGATGAATGCGAGAACCGCAAAAGAGAGCAGATATAGTGCGTCGTCGATGGACGTGAGAGGTCGAATCTCGAAGACCCTCGACCAGAACGGGACGTTAAGCGCAACCAAACACCACAGCGCGACCCATGCGGTCAGCGCCGTCGTGTTGAACTTCCATGACGGCAATCGGAATTTCATTGATGAAGGGGCCCCCGCCCCGAATTAAAAACTTCTCTTAGTCTCGACGATGACCTGCATGTTCTTGATCGATTTGTCGCCGTTTACCGGAAACGCGAGATCGATATGAAGAACGTTTCCGAGCGCAGACCGGCTATTTCCGAGCCTCAACCCCACACCGACATCGCCGAGCACGCCCTGTGTCTTGCTCGCATAGGGATCACGACCCCAGGTTCCGCCCACATCTAGAAACGCCGCGGCGCCCACATGGACGAGTCGGAACGGATACCAGTCGGTGAACGCGCGCTGCTCGAGCGTCATGAGCCAGCGCCCCTGACCACCTTGATAACGCAAAGGATATCCGCGCAGACCCGTATCGCCACCAAGCATCAACTCGCGATCGACGTCGAGTTTTTCGCCAGAATCGACGCTGAGCGAGGCGAAGAACAATCTTCGGTCGGACTGGCGATGGTAATAGCGCGCCGAAGCGCTCAGCAGCGTGTCTTGAAAGTTTCCTTCTTCGTAACGACCTTCGAGCGAGGCCGAAAAAAGCAGACTGCGCTTTTCGCTGAGCTCGAGCCCCTTGGACATCTGGGAGTCGAAGACGAATGCGTTGCGATCAGCGCCTAGCCCCGTCGTGGAATAACCGAGCCGCGCACTGACATTCCAACCGTATTGAAAATCTTCGGTTCGCTCGATCTGGTCACGATTTCGCGCGGCGCGAAAATCGTTTTCGAGCCAATCGATGCGAATCCAGGGGTACACAAGCTTGCGGTCACCTGGAATGAGCGTATCCGGGTTGCCCCCCGGCACTTCTGCGAATTCTCGCGCGTCGCTCGTCACACCCAGCGACCAGCGTGTCACGAATCGACCTTGTAGGCCTTTAGAGAAACCGACATAAGCGCTTTTGAATCGCTGATCGACCAAATACTCGCCGACTTCCTCGCCGAGATCGTAACGTGAGTCGATTCTATCGGTGTCGTAGGTCGAGACCCCACCAGCCCAACGGGTGTCGAGCGAATAGAACGGTTGTTCAAGACTGAACCTTTTTGCGTCACCGTCGCTGAAGTCAGAGTGCTCTGCCTCAAGCGCCCACCAAGAACTGCCAAGCTGTCGATCGACATACCGAACGGATGTGATGTCGCGATCTACTTCATTGAGTTGCTTGAAATTGATCTGCGAGCCGAGACCGAGCAAGTTGAGCTCTTCAAGCTCGATTCCAGACGTGCTCTTTCCGCCTTTTCTTCCGAAAGAGACGCCGGGGTTCAATGTCCAGACGTCGCGGGTGACGACTTCAATATCGACGACACCGTCGGCGTAACGAACGGGCGTGACCGAAGCGTCGTAAAGATATCGGGTATCGCGAAGCAAACGTTCACTTTCTTCTAGCAATCGGCCTTGGTAAGGCTCTCCTTCCCGAAACAGAAGACGATCGACGATCGTCGTGTTGCGAGTGTTGCGATGCAGACGGTTGGCGAGTCGGAATAATCGGATGTCTTCGTCTGGTCGACTGGTATCGAAGACGTCGAGCGCACGGATCGTGATTGTTCCGATGCGCGCGCCGGCAACTTCGAGCGTGGCGTCATCGGGAACACCGGGAGGTCGGGACGCGGTCAATCGATCGGAGCGAGCCGAAAATCGAGGGCGCCGCTCAGTCTTCGGAGCCTCAGCAGAAGGCTCGCTGCCAGTCGCCAACGCCAGGGCCAAGATCATTTCAAGCACGTCGTATTACCTTCATATAAAGCACAAGACAAATCAGCCAGGCGATCAGCGCAGACGTGAGGTCGTGGGAGATGAAGTGCGCACCGCGAGATTGCTGCGCAATGGAAAACAAGCCTCCGAGGGCGAAGACACCAACCAACGCCATTCGAGCGCGAGTGGGATGACTGCCAAGCCAGAGGAAGTAGAGCGCGAACAAGGCGAACGCCGACGAAGAGTGAGCTCCAGGGAAGCACGCCGCCCGAGGCAATTCATCGGGTCGATCTTGATACCAGTGGATCACGGGACGATCGCCCCCGAGCCCCTGAAGACTCCAGGGACAGTCGACGTTGGTGGTCTCCTTGAGTGCGCCGACTGTCAGCGGAACGATCGTCATGCAGAGCGCAAGGTATCCGAGCGCGCGCCGATGCGGCGCGAGAGAGGTCGATCGATAACTCGCCGCCCATCCCACGATTGCGAGGACGCTCACCAAACGCATGAGATTGCGGCCACCCCGATGAAGTAAATCGGTCGCCCAAAAGCTCTGGGCGCCCGACCAACTCTGCGTCGCTGTATCGAAAAAAAACGTTTGCGCCAGACGAAGGTCTCCGTCGAGCAGCGCGAGGCCGACCAAAAGGATCGCCGCGAGGATTAACGGAACCCATAAATGGCTACGGAGAAAGTTGGCGCGTGAGCGGAGAGTAGCCATGAGAAAGGATTAGTCAGACCGACGGGATCGCATAAAGTTCCGAAAACTCAGGCCGTTATATTAATGAGAGCTGCTCTCGTTTTGGCAGAGCTTTGGCAATGACCGGATGAGTGTCGATGTCGATTTAAACTGATCGACCACTGCAGCGGGTGGCGGCGCGCCCTCGCCCGGCACGTATACCGAAAATACGGAACCTCCCGACTGATCGAAAAACACGACGCCTCGGAGCGTCGTCGAGGTGCCGGGTATTTCGAGTAGATAAATAGAGGAGTAAAGATCTGGCCGAAGATGTCCGATGAGTCCCGGCCCCTCACGATAGAGGTTGAAGAACTTGCTGCGTTTCGAGGGCTCGCCTCGAGCCAACGGCCCCTGCACCTCGAAAAGATCGGAGCCCTTTGAGATGAATATCGTCGCATCGCTCCAAGTTTCGAGGCTTTTCCAGATCGCTTGAAAATGGGTAGCGCTCACTCCGTACGCCTGAGCGGTAGGTAAGGCGCTCGCAACGACGGCTTCCGGCGTTTTAAGGATGGCGGCGGTAGCGCCGAGCGGAGCGGGTTCTTTTCCGCTGAGGGCGGAACGGACAGCGGTGATCTGCTCTGGCGAGGCGCACATCGGCACCTCTTGGCCTTGCGCCTGCGCAGCTGCGACGAGAGCCAACGCCGCACCCACCGCGAACGTGCACGAAAAAACGCTGGTCTTCGACATGTCACCCCCTGTCCGTCGCACCATCCTGTGACTGGATTCTCTCCGCAAGGGGCGCACTCCGAAAGGGGGTGATGCACAAGTGCGAAGCAGGTCCGTTCTGTGGGCCGCCCCGCCCCTCAAATGAGCTCGCTTGCGACCGATACAACTCGCAGGGGCGGTTTATCCCCGCTCGTGGACCTTCCGAGGATTCGGTCATGCTCGAACTGCCAGATCATCCCATCAGCGACCGTCATGCACGGGGACTGCGACGTGATCTCGAGCGCCGGATCCGCGATCGACGTAATCATTATCGTCTTGAGCGTCGGCCCCGGAAATTCGGACCGAGGGTTCGGATCGTCCACGAGTTTTTATTCGATACTCTCGGTCACAGCAGAGTGATGATGATCGAGGGAACCCGAAAGTTTGCGATGTGGGGATATTGCGAACTCAACGCGGATGGCGTGTATCAACTCCGTGGCCAGGCACTGCGAAAGCGTCCTGCCGAGATCTTGAGTGAAAGCTATGACTTTCCCCTGCTCGCCACCCCTCATTTTTTCGAGCGCCTGATGCAAGGACTCCGGTTCGAGGGCCATACGCTGATCACGACGATGATCGATGTCGTTCGACTGATGATCGATCAAGTCGGTATCGACGAAACAGCGACACCCGATCAGTGGCCAAAATGGCAGCGCTCAGGCAGTGCCTGGTTCGCTCTCGACTATGGCCTCGCGGCAGGCGACATCCCGAATCATGGCGACGTGGTACTGCGAACGATTATCCCGGCGACTGGCCTTCACTCTGGG
>CAZRFN010000070.1:0-5807 GCA_964599335.1 uncultured Acidibacter sp.
GCTTGGGCGTCAGTGTACTTCTTGTTCGCAGCAGTAACCGCAGCGATCGCCTTCTGGACATCAGCAAGTTTTACGGCGGTATAAGCCACAATCAAGTCCCCGGAAGCACAGCACCAACAACCGCTTGAGCCCACTCCATCCAATCGTCATAGATGGCAGGCCCCGGTATGCCTTCATTCGTAAATACGTCAATCGCCTTCAGACCCTCTGCCCAAGATTTCCAGTTCTCCTCTGGAGGGGGCATCATCAGCATCTGAGTCGCATACAGCTCACACATCAAACAAGCCCATGACTCCCAAGTGTGATACCTCGGGTCATAGACTAAGGCTACATTAGCCACTGTAGCCCCTCACATCGCCAATGTTGGCGTTCAAGAGAACCCGACCCATCTGGTAGTTCCCACCCGCCTCATTGCTTACAAACTTCAACCTTAATTCACGGCGCTGCTCACGCATGTCAATTTTGCCGGTTGTCGGGCTGAAAACATAGGGGTCTGACACTTTATCTGCTTCTTGAGCATAAGGACGACCAATGACGTACAAGGTCATGTTGCCTTCTTGCAAGAAGTCAGGCTCAACCCTTTCCAAATGCAACCAGAAGTTATCGCCTACGCCAGCTCTAGCAGGCTCAGGAGACGCTGCAGGGCCTCCATTGACCCAACCTAGGTCAGACGTCTGGAAGTAGCTCTCGATGGCGTCTACGCGCTCTCCGTTGACCTGATCTACCCCATACTCGTGCTGCCAGACAGTCGTCAATCCTGCCTCTGTACGGAAGTCTGCAGTCTCTGTAGCAGCATTCAAGCAAGTTGCAGATATAGTAACAGTCAGATTGTTTGTTGTAGGAGCAGGAGCAATAGCCGTAATGGTTGCCCCTGACGTTACATTATTAGAAACAACAACCTGTCCCAGAGCAATCTGGTTGTTTACAGCAGTCGTAAAGGTATTGTTACCAGCTGAGGTCGTGATCTGCTGAGCAAACACAGAGTCAGAAACCGAAAGCTCAGTGCCTGCATTAACAGGATAAGCCAACACCTGAGAGAAGTAGCCTGCAGACCTACGGGCACCTACAGCCGTGCCAGCGTCGTACCAAGTGTTCTCACGGATGTTGTAGATGATGCAGTCATTGCACTCTGTGGAGTCTCCATTTGGATAAAACCACCAGATTTCCCCAAATCTTGGGACTTTCGTCGCCCAGACCTTCTGTCTTTGACTGTAGTTCAAATTATCAAAGAAGTAGTTTTGGTTCATGTTGTTTGGGATTTCCTTTACAACACCGTTGTACAGAAGGAACCGATCAACACCAATCCAGTAATAAATGCCATCGTACTCAATGATGCACTGAGAAGACAGTATGGATGTCTGCGTCGAAATAATGTCATAGCGCCAGTAGATCGTAGAGGTCGTGCCACCCACAGTAATCTGCGTAGGAGCATAGCTAACCCGTATCAGAGAATCCAAAGCCCAGAACAGCCCTGAGGGAGAGTTTGAACCACCTCTAACCGGCAAGCCTTTGACTATCTTGGTTGCAGAAGCGTTCGTCTCATTAGCGTCTGCCCCATTCCAGTTAAAAGGATCTCCAGCCACACAGTTCTTGATCAGGCCATTGTCTCCATAGACAAACACATAGGGATGCAAGACACATACCCCACCAGACACCTCAATGGTTTGCCCAGTAGGAGCAGGCCCGTTGATGTCTTTAAGGGGGGTCGTTACAGAACCGCCGATAGGAGCCGCCAAAACAGCCGTGTTGACTGTGCTATCTATCTGCCCTAGGTTCTGCCCGGGATGCGCTAGAAGCAGTGTCTGACCGCCTTGTGAGTCAAACATGGAGTCAAACTGCCACAGGTTGTATTGGTTGGCTGTGAACTGGCTGTCTACTGCAGAAACAGAAACATTCCATCCAGATCCAGTACCCCCAATACTTGCGTTGCTGGAACTTAGAACATCGCCGGATAGATAGTAAGAACCATTGCTGACAAAAGACAGATTGGATACAGCATTAGCACTGACAGTGACATTAGCCACCGCTCCAGATCCATCTCCAGTGACTGATATGAGGGAAACATTGGCATAAGTGTTGTCTGTGTATCCAGAACCACCGTTGATCGCACTAATCGTTACGATCGATCCGCCGAACTCAAAGTCCACCAGCCCCGATCCCACTCCATTATTGTCCACGGTGAGGGTTTGGATACCAGACTCATGTCCAGAGAAAATCGTGTTGACTCCATCCTCGGAATTAACAAAGACTCCACGCGAAATGCCTTGGAGCTTGTTGGATATGGAGCGAAAGCCACCAATCTTTCTCGGGCGACCACGCTGGAACCTGACCCAACGTCCATCTGAGTAATAGCTTTTGTCAAAGAACGTCCCATCCCGCTGAACACCGGGCAAAGTATCTATGCTGAAAACCTTCTTAGTCATCAGAATGTTCCGCCAGAAATCCCACCGATAGCCGTCAAAGATCCACTAAACGTAGCAATATTGGCGCTGACATTGCCTGTAATCGTTACACCACCACTGAACGTCGCATTAGAGGCAGACAAATCTCCTGTTAATGTTGCAGAATTTGCTGTAACACTGCCTACGATTGTCAAACCTGTAGCAGCTAAGGTAAGTCTTAGAACGCCAAGAATTGCAATGTTGAACTGGCCTGCAGCAGCCCTATAAATACCTGTAGATCCTTCAGCAGCAAAGCTCAAAGCAGGAGATCCTACGTTACCGTTGCCCAGTGCAATCGTCGTAGAACCCGCCAGAACTGTATTGGCGTTAAACAGGTTTACAGAGTCACAGACTAGAGTCGCCTGCTGACCTGCAGAAATAGTAGCAACAGCGCCAGACCCAGTAGTTACTGTAATGGTGTAATCATTTACACCACCCACCGTGTCATTGATGATGTAGTACACCTGAACGGTCGGAGGAACTACGATCGTCACGTTACCTGCAAGGGTTCCTGTGTACTTCTGGATGACGTTAGACGCCTCAGAAGAGGTCAGGGTAAACGTACCACCAGCGGCAACATCCTTGGTCAGCTGTGTGTAGTTGAACAGCGTAGATTTGCCAAGACCAACTGTGTAAAAAGCCGTGCCCGAGCACACCACCATGCACGAATCAGTAGGCTGTAGAACGATGGAGGCTGATCCATTGATCAACGTACCGCCAGACGGAGAGAGAGTGAGAGCCCCCGTCCCGCCGTTACGGATATGCATGAACCAGTTGTTCCCTAACGCCGAAGTAGTATCAAACGTCAGTGTTCCAGCCCCACCAGTCCAGACGTAAGTCTGGGCACGGAAAGCGTCAGTAGCGGTAACATCCGCACTAAATGTAGATACAGGCGTTGACTGATTTAGGGTCGTAGCAAGGGCAACGAGGCCATATCCTGCCAAGGTAGCTGCGTCAGCAGAAGAAGAACCAACGCCAAAAGCAATATTGCCCCAAGTGCCCTCGTTATCAGGGTTATCAGTAATGTAAATGTATTTAGACTCACCAGAAGCTACCGTAATGATTGTGTTGTTCCCGCCAAAATCCATGACGGAGAACGTGTTTGAACCAATGTTCCTAAGCAGAACGTCGTTACCTACAGAAGTCTGATCTGCAGGCGGCATGTAAAGAGCTAGATTGGATGCAGAGGACGTAACCTCCATGATCCTAGCTGTGTAATTGGCAGTAGCCGTACCATTGATAGGCCACTCAAGCTGAGTGTTATCCGTCAGGACGACTTCCCTGTACGAAACATCAGTGGGCTGGATCACAGTCCCAGTAAAAGGCGAGTTGTAGCTCATTTACGTATCCAGAACAGTTGCCTGACGATCACCAATACGCTGCAAGTCTTCAGTCTTTAGAGTCTGTATGATCAGGTCATACTGAGCCTGCCACATCGGGATACGTTCATCGTTCCGCAAGAAGGGCATAGCCTGCAGTAAGGAGCCATACAAAAGAGCCTGAGGCGCGTACTGTGTGAACCAGTTGGTTTGGTTGGAAGAGTCAAGCGGCTGTACCCGCTCGTAATAAAGAACCTCAAACGTGTAGTCAGTATCCGGCGTCGGGCATACCAACCAATGCGTGTAGTCGTAGTCCCCGTAATACTTGGGAGTACCCGTCTCTGTGGGATCAGGCCAGTATTCACGCAGGTACTCGTATTTCCTCAAAAGAACAGGCTGCTTCTTGCCAGCTACAGTGACGTTCATAGAGACAGTCTTGTGCCAACGTGCAGGCTTACTGATGACTGGCTCATTAGCCGTCATCTGAGATTCCATTGGAAGTAAGTTGCCAAGGAACTTGATCTGGCTGGCAATGACTTGCTCTGCCAACATGATGAAGGTGGGGATCTTCGCCAGTGTCGCGGCATCAGTACGCTCAAGGTAGGACGATATGTTCTCTACCAGTGAGTCGTAAGTCATTACGGCTGCTTGCGTCATTACCATTTACCTTTCTTTGCCTTGGCACCATGAATATTGGCAACCAAAGAGGGATAAGGCGTATTAGTCCTTTTGGCAAAGCTTTTCGCAGCTTTCTTCTGGTTTGGACTCAGCTTTTGAGGCTTCCCAAGTTTCTTGGGACGGGGGGTTTCCCATACTTCCTTCATTGTATGCCTCCATTGTTTTAATGTAAATATTACATAAACGATTACTTGTCAGCTTTGCCGTCAAGCTTCTTGAAAATCTGCTTACAGATTTCTTTGATCTCATCAATGTCGCGGTGGTAATCCTCTTTCGCAACATACATTTTTGGCATCTCACGAACATCTTTGTCCAGACGTTCAATAGCCTTAGTGATGTTGTTAAGAACCCAACCACCAAAGAAAGCTGCTATCCCGACTATGATGTTGAAAACCATCTGATCCATTCCATCCCTCTAATCATCCTTGCCGGTAAGGGCGAGTTCCTTTTTTGTCAATAATCAACGCCATCTTCCTAGGCTTGGCGTCCCGAGTATTAGGGATGCTGACATGCGTCCAGCCTCCACCCCTCACAGGATCAGAAAACTCTCTAATTACTTGATCAAATGGCAATGAAGATGCAAGGATCTTCTTTACTACCTGATCTGGCACCATCCCAGCTACTCTTATGTCTGCCGCTGTACCGTGGCAGTGCTGGCTGGTTCTGGAGCCTCTTACAGCCGCATTAACCGCTGGACTACGATAGGCTGAGTTCACGCTTATCGGCTTGCCTAAAAACGCCCTGAGAGCCTCTAGGAAGGCCGCAAGGCGCTTTAAATTCATCAGATGATCATTCTCTGGAGTGTTGTCTAGCCCATGTCTCGCGGCATAGTCGCTGACAGTCAGCTCCTCCAGCGTGAAGTTGGGCGAGAGCTTCATTTCTTCAACAACTCCTTGGTCTTATCCTTACTGCTCTGACTAGAACCAAAGAAGAAGTTCAGCACAGTTGCCACTACCGTACCAAGCAAGAAACCAAGAATGGTGTCTACAAACCGGATGTTCTTCTCTGGTATCTCACACAGGGTAATGACAATAATGTAGCCAACAGCAAAGACTGACCAGAAGGCAGCAAGGATGTACACGAACCGGCGTACCCACGGATCAGCGTTCTCCATCGCCTTCTCTTGCATGTCCCGCGCATCCTGCGTGTTCTTCAGGTCAATCTCTGCCATGAACTCCGCGTGTTTCATAGCCGCCATTTGTAAATCTGCGAGCTTGGAATCGTCAAGTACACCGTCCTCATTAGGTGTGAGCTTGATCCCCAGCTTCTCCTCAACATGCTCCACGCCTTTGTCCAGCACGGCGTCAGCAACCTTCTGGAGTCCGGCACCAGCTAACTGAGACAGGATGGGGGCTAGTAACGGGATCAT
>CAZRFN010000071.1:0-5744 GCA_964599335.1 uncultured Acidibacter sp.
TTAGAGGGAAGAGCGACCCAACAGAATTGAGATTCGATTTTTGGAAGATAGACGAAATCGCCATTTACTAGCCATCGATTGTAACGAGCAGTTCCATAAGCTCTGCTATGCAATACAAAATAAGTACCGCACAAAATGATAAGCGCAGCTGATTCTAAAGATCCAATCCAACTGGAGGCCTCAGTAACACCGAAGCTAGATGCGGTGTTAGGTA
Source organism: uncultured Acidibacter sp. (assembly GCA_964599335.1). Taxonomy (GTDB): domain Bacteria; phylum Pseudomonadota; class Gammaproteobacteria; order Steroidobacterales; family Steroidobacteraceae; genus UBA964. The sequence continues at coordinate 215 of CAZRFN010000071.1, forward strand.
ACTCGTCGGCGCGGGAGCGCTTTAAAGTTTTTCCTGGAAACATTGCTGACGCGATCAACAAATTCGGGCTGCAAGAGGCGCAGCGACAAATCCAATTTTTTTGCGAAAATCTCCGAGGATCACAAACCCCAATCTTTATTTGTCAGCATATTTTGGGCGAAAAATTATCGTTTTTTAACGGGCGAGTCTACTCGCCGCATGCAAGCGGGAAGAACCATTTTCATCTCATCCCTCACTTCAACGCAATTACGTCAGACTTCGTTGACTTTATGCCGCTGAAGTCCCGACGATGGCTTGGTTCGTTCATCGGCGACATGAACACGAACCCGATACGGCCACAACTCGTTAGATTACTGTCGAATGACGCTCGATGGCTAATTCGCGATACAGGAACATGGCACTTCAATAAATCGCAAGCCAGTCAAGCCGCCAACCAGGCCTCTTACCGCGCTAGTCTGGCGGCTTCCGTATGCGTCTTTTGTCCACCGGGGACAGGGGCGGGGACCCTCCGTCTTTGGGAATCAATGAGTTTCGGCTGTATACCGATTATCTTCGGTGATACCTTAATTCCGGAAGAGATCGGTGATCTCGTAATACGAATAGAACACCTCGACTCGAAAAACTCAATAGAACACGCGGTGAGCCTCCCGAATCACGAGTTATCTCAGCGATCCGCCTATATTTATAATATTTACTGGAGCAAATTCGCAAACAATAAAATTGTAGAGTTAATAGTCAGCGATTTAGAGCGGCAATAAAAATCGGCGGAACTGCGCACATGAGATTGTATACATTTTACACTGAAACACATCTACCGCTCCTTGAAGAGTCAACGATGTCTTTAAAAAGAATCGCCGAGGACACCAGGGTAGTTGTTGAAAAATTCCCACAGTACTCCGAGAGCGGGGCATTCCATTCCCCTGGATGGAAGCAAACGATGTTGGACAAGTTGCGCTACATTGAGCTTGCCATAAAGATTGACGAACCCTTTATTCATGCTGATTGCGATATTGTCTACTACCGTCCTTTTAGAAATCATATTGAAAACCTACTTATCCGAAACAAGCTTGACCTAATTTTTCAAAGTGACAGTGATGGCGCAGCATGTATGGGCTTCTTCGCATGTAATCCATCGAAGAAAGTTATGCGCCTGTTCAACTTCGCATCTTATATGCTCGAAAAAGACTATTTCACCAACGATCAGCACGCGGTGAACGCTCTATTAAGAGATCCGGAATTTTCAAATATTGCATACGGGTTGCTCGGTCAAGACGCCTATAGCATCTGGAGGCAAACGGGCGGAAGGGTATGGAAGCCAACCATGGAAGTAGGGCCAGTGCCGCCGTCGATGTATATGTGTCACTTAAACTATACCGTTGGTGTTAGAGATAAATTACAGCTGCTGAAGAGAGTTGATAGCGTTATTCGTTCTTCTTTACCGTACGAAATTAAATAGTAGGCCTTCGAATGTGTGGTGTTTATTTATCAAATCAGCCCACTAACGCTGTACCGGCGGTAGCGCGGGAGCGCATGCGTCGAAGAGGACCGGATCTTCAGTCGTTCGCAAGCCATGAGGGGTTGTACTTTTGGCACTCTCTCCTGTCCATGGACGGGTCTTTAACAGGCCAGCCATATATAAAAGATCACGTCTGTGCAATTTTTAACGGCGAAATATATAATCATCGTAATTTTTCCGATCTGCCATCGGAGATTGAAGCGATTGTTGACGCGTATATCGCTGAGGGCGAGTCAGTTTTTGAAGTATTAGATGGCGAGTTCGCGATTTGTCTATTAGATTTCAAAAAAAATATCCTCTATTTGATTAGTGATATTTTCGGATCGAAGCCGCTATTTTATGCCGCAAGTGATGATCATAGGTGGGGCATTGGGACCTTCCCGTCGTCCGTGAGTGAATTTGGCCACCCGGTTCGAGTTCCGCCAAATTCCGTGCTTTCCTTTGAAATAAATAGTCTTACCCCCAAGGGATGCCGCCCTCTCTTTGAGTTCTCTTTGGAGCAAAGAGATCAAAGCTATGATGGGTTTTTTGAGGCCATAGAATCATCGGTTATTAAGCGAGTGATTCGTAATCCGGTGCCGTTCGTCCCGCTTTCAGGCGGGCTAGATAGTGGCACCATCGCCGCTACATTAGAAAAGTTTGGAATCCCGTTTATTAGCGGGACAATAATTGGAGCTGAAGACCCCGTAACTATCTCTGAAAGAGTTATTCGTAGAACCGGCCCGGCGTACGTTCATAGTTTTCTCTCAAGTGCTGAGTTGGATGATAGCCGTGAACGTTTTATCGCTGACGTAGAAGACTTTTATTATGGCCCAATCGCATCAGAGCCGACGCATATAGGCAAAGACGATCCGGGGGCTCTAGGGCTTTATTTTCTCTTGGATAGCGTAATTAAAAAGCATCCTGTCCAGACCGTGTTGTCTGGACAAGGGGGGGACGAGATAATTGGAACATCACAAACCTATGGCTTTCGCTACATGAATCCGAGGAGCTTTCCTGATGATCTCTCAAGCGTTTTTCCATGGAATAACTTTTATCACGGGGCCAATCAAAGTTACCTTATACGAGATGAGTTTATAGGGTCTAACTTTGGGCTGGAGACGCGCTATCCGCTACTAGATAAAGCTGTAGTGCAAAAATTTTTGAATCTCGCCCCGCAGCTTAAAAACGGAGAGAGCAAGCGGCCCCTGGTTGAATATCTTAAAATTCTCAACTATCCGTACAACGGTAGCAAAATGGGTTTCAATCTCTACCGAGCATAGCGTGACATGAAATTGATTCGACTCGGATCAGAATATGGCGGTTGGCGAATGGTTGACACCGGAAATCTAGCCGGAGCTGTTCTCCTTAGTGGCGGGTTGGGCGAAGACGCCACATTCGATATTGAATTTATTAGGAAATTCGGCGCGGTAGCATTGGCCGTTGATCCGACGCCGAAAGCAATTCTTCACTATTATGAGATCGCGAAGGCTTTTGGTCGATCGAAGACCAATAACTACTCTGGATCCGGCAAGCAACCGATCGAGGCATACGACCTACAAAAAATAGATGGCTGCAATTTTACTTTAGCCCCTCTAGCTCTCTGGACAAGTAGTGGTCTGTTGGAATTTGTCCCCCCTGCTAATCCGGATTTTGTTTCCGGACGGCTCGCCGCAACCTATTCCGAGCGCTCATTGAGGCATTCTAAGGATTCGTACACCGTTCCATCGATAACCGTAAAAGACCTTCTTGAGGCCTACAATATCGGTACGCCAAATATCGTAAAGCTCGATATCGAAGGCGCGGGAAATGCTGTTTTGCGACATATGTGTTCTGAAGGCATTTTTCCAGAACAAATACTTGTCGAGTTGGAAGAACTAACTTTCGCTGACTCGGCATACGCTACTGAAGCGGCATCTTTAAGGGCTTTTCTTTTTGATTACGGCTACGAATTAGTGTGTAGTGAGGGTCTTAACTACTGTTTTTTAAGAACCGGACGTCGCTCCGGGTTCGATTCCCCTGGGGTTTAGAGAATGACAGTTAATATACGATCTTTGGTAAAACTGTCGTCCTCTTTTGGGTCATAACTGACAGTCGTTTTCTTCGCAGATGAGGCTGCTCGAGCATACGCGGTATCGGTGGAGGTGACGCCGGGCAATACCCGCGTCGTTGATTAATGGATCTTCTCCACGACGGGTTCCCCCTCGCTCCGTTAATCAGTGACGTACCGTGCTCTACGACAATGTGGTCGCGACAATTCATCGCGAACGCTAAATCGTACGACAAAACGTTTAACGGTAATCATGCGTACATTCATTTAAGCCCCAATGCAAAATCGGTCTTGGTAGAAATTTCGTGGTAATTCGGGGAATGAAATAAAAAACCAACCGCATAAATTATTACGGGTGTAATTAGCTGGTGAGTTTATCCGCAGCTCCCATCGAGCGACACTTGACGGAACGGTCTAATGGGGCAAAACCAATAATTTACGACGTGTAATAAGAAATTTCGGTTCCTGTATAGTGTCTCTTTAGATGATCAGCTAAATTATCGGGTCAAAGGAAATACAGATGATAAAAAACTTCGCGCAGCAATATCGATTTACTAATGATTGGTTCGGCGCCGCTCTGCCGATATGGACAAATCTAATACCTAAGATAAATCCAACAACTATTTTGGAGATAGGCTCTTACGAAGGCGCAAGCACTTGCTTTTTGATAAATACTCTAGCGCAAAAAAAGCCTATAGAGCTTCACTGCATCGACACCTGGGAAGGCGGGATCGAGCATAAGGATACTGAAATGAGTAGCGTTGAGGAGCGGTTTAAGCACAACACCAATGTCGCGATAGGTGGTGTAGCGAACAAAGTAGAGCTGGTTATCCACAAAGGATTTAGTGACTTTGAGCTCTCTAAGCTCATCGTGTCCAAAAAAAATCAGTACTTTGATTTTATATATATAGATGGTTCACACCAAGCGCCTGACGTAATTTGTGATGCGATTTTAAGTTTCAGACTTCTAAAAGTTGGAGGTGTTATCGCTTTCGACGATTATCTATGGGCGGAAAATCTTTCGTACGGTATTGATCTAGTTCGATGCCCGAAGCCTGCTATCGATGCTTTCACCAATATTTACTGTCGTAAAATTAGGATCATCCAAGCCCCTCTCTATCAGCTATATGTTCAGAAAGTCAGTGATTAATATATATGAAGTTCAAATTTCGTCCACCGCTCCCATCTTAGTGTCACAATTCATATCTGTTAAATCTACATCATGCGATGCTGCGATGACCAAAAACGGGTAATACGTTGCAGTTTTAACTTTTGTACCGCGCAGTTAACTGTCGGTCGATGGGGCAACTCCAGGGTGCTCCAAACACGTACTGCATTCGAAAAGTAACAAGCTTACGAAGCTTAAGCTCCGTACATATTTACACTAGCTCTGTTGGGGCAGGATGGACGCTGCATGGTTTTTGTCCGGACCGGAATCCTTAGCACGTTAAGCGGCGAAGCATTCGTATGGCAGACTGGGCAAATAATCGCGTATCGAAAATTCGACTACTTTGAATTGCTTCCGACGTTCTTATGTTGAATTTATCCGATAAATATTTATCAAAAAAGATCTTCACCGCTTTTTCGGTATATTCCTCACTACTAGAGCATGCCAGCTCCGCTAATCCTGCATTTGACAGGATTGAGAGCCCATTGCGTGAAACGAAGCGATCGCCGACTAATGTCAATACGGGAATTCCCGACGCAATCGCCTCAAATGTCGACGTCACTCCGTTATATGGATATGCATCGAGAATAAGGTCAACCGTTCGTATGAATTCGAAATGCTCCTTTCGAGAGAGATGTGGCAAACAAATTACTCTCTCCGCTTCAACTCCGTAATTTTTGAAGCAGTCTACTACGGTATCCCGGCTTTTTATTGAGTTGAAACTTGCTGTTTTTAGCACGATCTTAGATCCTGGCGTTCGCCTAAGGATCTCTGACCAAATCGATATTATTTTGTCATTTAACTTATTAATGTTATG
>CAZRFN010000072.1:0-5448 GCA_964599335.1 uncultured Acidibacter sp.
CGGGTTAACGCTCAGCCTCCAAAGTGATCGAAACTTGAAGGCAGAGCATCAAGGTACTGCCGAAGTTCCTCGCGTTCCGTGCGGACGGTCACGAGCGGCGCTGAGCCCGTCGCCTCGACTAACGTACCGATCACGAAGACCTCGCCTCGCGCCTCGAGTTCCGAAAGCGCCTCCCGATTCTCGGGAGGCACCGTGAACGCGAGTTCGTAGTCATCGCCCCCCGCCAGCATGAAACGCAGGGTTTCACGCTCTTCGAATACCCCTTCGCGCACGAGCGTGGCGAGCGCCTCCGAACGCGGCACCTTCTCGAGATCGAGAATCGCCGCACACCCACTCGCCGCGGCGAGCTTGCCGATGTCGCCCGCGAGTCCATCCGACACGTCGATGCAGGCGGAGGCGATGTCGAGTAGTTGACGGCCGAGTTCGAGTCGAGGGGTGGGATATTCGAACCGCGCGCGCAACGCTGCGCGAGAGATCGTGTCGCCCACCCCTGCTCTCGCATCAGGTGCGAGCAGTGCAAGGCCCGCTGCGGCATCGCCCGGCGTACCCGACACGCAGATCAGATCGCCGGGCCGGCCTCCGGCGCGACGCAAGGCGATGCCATGAGGCACGAACCCCAACACCTGAACGCCAATCATCAAAGGACCACGCGTGGTATCGCCCCCGACGAGCGACACCTCGTGCTCGAGCGCGAGCAAAGAAAAGCCTTTGGCGAATTCCTTGAGCCAGGCCTCGTCGGCGCGCGGCAGCGTGAGCGCGAGCAAACTCCAGGCAGGCGCGCCGCCCATGGCGGCGATATCGCTTAAGTTGACGGCGAGCGCGCGATGTCCGACGGAGCGCGCCGGCGCACCCGCCGGGAAATGCACGCCCTCGACGAGGGTGTCGCTGACAGCGATGAGATCGAAGCCCTCGGGCGGGCGAAGGATCGCGCCATCGTCGCCCACGCCGAGCACGACGTCGCCGCGGCGACAGCCGGCTTCGCGGAAATAGCGATCGATCAGTTCGAATTCACCGAGGGGCATTCGGCTCAATGTTCGTGCGGTCGCAGCACTCGCGCTGCGCGATCGAGCACGGCATTGACGTATTTGTGCGCATCCGTGGCGCCGAACCGGCGCGTGAGGCTGACGGCCTCGTTGACCACGACACGCCAGGGCACATCGGGGCGCTGCGCAAGCTCATGCACGCCAATGAGCAACACAGCGTGCTCGACGGGGTCGAGCTCAGCGGGCGCGCGATCGGCCCAGTCTTTGAGTTGCTCATCGAGCGTGGCACGCGACTCGACGACGGCACGCACGATCTCGTCGAAATATTCTCGGTCGGCGCGTGCCATGTCTTCTTCGGCGGCGAACTCGCTCAGCAGGTCTTGCCAGGGCGCTTCGTTGAGCTGCAGACGATAGAGCGCCTGCATGGCGAGTTTGCGGGCGACGGAACGTGCACCCGAACGAGGATCTTTGATGGGACTCAAGAGCGATTCTCCCGAAGCAGCTGGATCATTTCGAGGGCTGCTTCGAGCGCCTCGCCACCTTTGTTCATGCGCGCCGGATCGGCGCGCTCCGCAGCCTGCGCAGGGTTCTCGACCGTGAGCACGCCAAAAATAATCGGTAAGCCCGTAGAGAGTCCGGCCTCCATGAGGCCACGAGCACACTCCCCGGCCACGTAATCGAAGTGCGGGGTGTCACCGCGGATCACGCAACCGAGCGCGACCACCGCATGCACACGCCCCGCCAAGGCAATTTGCTGACAAGCGAGCGGCAACTCGAAAGCACCCGGTACACGATGAAGAACAAGCGACTCAGGCGAGCCACCGTGACGAGCCCAAGCCCTGCGCGCGCCCTCAAGTAGCTGCGACACGATGGTGTCATTGAACCGCGCACAGACCACAGCGACCCGCAGCGATCGTGCATCAAGGGTCGGCGGCCGACCGAGTTCCGTCGAGGGTGTATCCAATTTCATGAGCCGCGGTCCAGGTAGCTGTCTACTTCGAGATCGAACGCTGCGAGGCCCTGCAACTGCCAGGGTCTCGAGAGCACTCGCATTCGGCGAATCCCCAAATCTTTGAGAATTTGAGCACCGATGCCATAGGTACGAAGAACTTCTGGGCCCTCACCGATCGCGCCCGCCGAGGGGCGACGATGGAGGGTTTGCACGGCGTCGGCGAGTTCGCGCGGGGACTCGATATCGCGAAGAATCACGACCACCCCAGCGCCTTCCTTGACCACGCGCTCGAGGGCGGCGCGCAGCGTCCAGCGCCTTGCGCTATCGACCACACCGACCACATCGCGCAGCGTATCGGTGAGATGCACGCGCACGAGGGGCGATGCGTGGCTTGCGATATCGCCGTACACGAGCGCGAGGTGCACGTCACGATGCACATGATCTTGATACGCGAGCAGCTGGAACTCGCCCGACTCGAGCGTCACGCGCCGATCGGCGATACGCTCGACCGAGCGCTCGTTGCGTAACCGATAACGGATGAGATCGGCGATGCTGCCGATGCGCAGACCATGCTGCCGAGCAAAGATTTCGAGGTCGGGGCGCCGCGCCATCGTCCCGTCGTCGTTCATGATTTCGACGATCACGGCCGCAGGTTCGAGCCCTGCGAGGCGTGTGAGATCGCAGCCCGCTTCGGTATGCCCCGCTCGGGTGAGCACGCCACCAGGCTGCGCCATGATCGGGAAGATATGCCCCGGCTGGCGCAGGTCTTGGGGCGAGGCGTCGGGTGCGACAGCCGTACGCACCGTATGCGCCCGGTCGTACGCGGAAATGCCGGTCGTGACGCCCTCGGCGGCCTCGATCGAGAGCGTGAAATTCGTGCGGTGTTCGCGATGCGTGTCGCTCACCATGAGCGGCAAGCGCAGTTGTTGGCATCGCTCTTCGGTGAGCGTGAGGCAGATGAGCCCACGCCCGTGGCGCGCCATGAAGTTGATGTCTTCGGGCCGCACCTTGCTGGCGGCCATCAAGAGGTCGCCTTCGTTCTCGCGACTCTCGTCATCGATGATGATGACCATCTTGCCGGCGGCAAGATCGGCCAAGATATCTTCGATGCGATCGAGCTCGACACTCATCGCGCCACCTGCGGATCTAGCAGACGCTCGACGTAACGCGCCACCTGATCGACCTCGAGGTTCACGCGACGACCCGGCGTGAACTCGCCAAGCGTCGTCACCTCTTGGGTGTGCGGAATGAGGTTGACCGAAAACTCGGTCGGCCCGACGTCGTTGATCGTGAGGCTCACGCCATCGATGGCCACCGAACCTTTACGAGCAAAATATTTGGCGAGTGCGGGCGGGCAGCCGAAGCGCATGCGTACCGAGCGCGCATCCTCGCGCACCTCGAGCACTTCACCGAGTCCATCGACATGACCCGACACGAGATGTCCGCCTAGCGCATCGCCGGCTTTGAGGGCGGGCTCGAGATTGACGCGGCTGCCGACCTCGAGTGTGCCCAGGGTGGTGAGCGACAAGGTCTCGTTCGAAACATCCGCCGAAAAACCTTGGGCGTCGATCTCGAGTGCCGTAAGACACACCCCACTCACCGCAATGCTGTCTCCCGCACGAGTGGCTGCAAGTGATAGACGATCGACCGCGATGCGCAGGCGCACGTCGCCGCCGCGACGCTCGAGCGTCACGATCCGACCCACATCCTGCACGATTCCGGTGAACATCGATTCTGATCCTGGGTGACCCGACCGCCTCAGCGGTTCGGGCGCAGCATGATACGGATATCGGGGCCGATCTGGCGCAGATCATGAATCCGCCACTCGGGCGAGTCGGCGAGTCGCAGAGGGCCCATGAGGTGAGCGAGCGGTCGCGCATCGGGCCCAAGCAGGCGGGGCGCAAGATAGAGCACCATTTCATCGACGAGATGCGAGGCCAACAAGGCGCCGGCGAGCGTCGGGCCGGCTTCGGTCCACACCTCGTTGAGCCCTGCCCCGCCCATCCAGGCGAGTGCCGCCTCGAGACTGAGATGCCCGTCGGGCGTGGTCGCAATCACTTCGACGCGAGGGCTCGTACCAGAGCCCGCACGAGCGCCCGCACTCGCGGTCGCCGCTGCGGACGCCAGGCGAACGATCTCGCCCGCCGTGGCAAAGACTCGCGCTGTATCTGGAATTCGCAGATGACGATCGAGGATCACGCGCAGCGGAGGTCTGATCTTTGAGTCATCGTTTGCCGCACGAACGGGTCGCGCTGTGAGTTCGGGATCATCGGCGAGGATGGTCGCGCTTGTGCTCAGAATCGCCGCGCTCTCGGCCCGAAAACGATGTACGTCCTCACGGGCCTCTTGCGAGGTGATCCAGCGACTCTCGCCGTTGGCGAGTGCGGTACGACCATCGAGACTCGCGGCAAGCTTGAGACGCATCCAGGGGCGCCCTGTTCGCATGCGCTTGAAAAACCCGAGATTGAGTTCTTCGCCCTGATCAGAGAGCAGCCCAGTCTCGACCTCGATGCCCGCTGCGCGCAGTCGCGCGGCGCCCGACCCGTCGACGCGGGGGTTCGGATCACCGCAAGCAAAAATGACCTTGGAGATACCGGCGGCGATCAAGGCTTCGGTGCAGGGTGGCGTACGCCCATGGTGATTGCAGGGCTCGAGTGTCACGAACGCGGTGGCCCCGCGCGCTGCCTCGCCCGCAGCGCGCAGCGCGAAAACTTCCGCATGGGGCTCACCGGAGCGTTGATGCCAGCCTTCGCCGAGGATGGTGTCGTCGCGTGCGATGACGCAGCCGACGCGCGGATTAGGTTGGGTGGTGGTGGCACCGAGCGCTGCGAGCTCGAGCGCACGCTGCATCGCGAGCCGCTCGAAGCGACTCCAGCGCTCGTCGCGGGCGTCACTCATCGCAGGGCCCGTTCATCGCGCGACTCACTCACCGTCATCGTCCTTCGGGACTTTCGAGTCCTTCGAGGCACCGCCGGATTTCTTTGACGCTGCGTCTTCACCACTCAGCAACGACAGCTGACCGGCGAGCGGCTCGCGTCGACGACGACTGCGAAGCTTCTCCACTTCGTCGCGAAAGGCCTCAACGTCCTGAAAACTCCGATACACAGACGCGAAGCGCACATAGGCCACTTCATCGAGATGGCGCAGCTCGTCCATCACGAACTCACCGATCTGGCGCGAGCGCACCTCGCGCTCACCGAGGCCGCGTAGCCGCTGCATGATGCGGGTAACCGCCGACTCGACCCGCTCTTGCTCCACGGGGCGTTTTTGCAGCGCCTTGAAAAGCCCCTGCCGCAATTTTTGCTCATCGAACGGCTCGCGACTGCCATGACTTTTGACGACGAGCGGCATGACGAGCTCGGCGGTTTCGAAGGTGGTGAAGCGCTCACCGCAGGCGAGACATTCGCGACGACGGCGGATCTGCCGACCTTCGGCCGCGAGACGCGAGTCGTTGACCTTGGTCTCTTCGTGACCGCAGAAGGGACAGTGCATGGCGTCGTCCCGTCAGTGGCG
>CAZRFN010000073.1:0-1114 GCA_964599335.1 uncultured Acidibacter sp.
GCGGAAATGACGCGGCCCCGCCGCCGTCACCGACGCCGCCTCCGCCGACGCCGACGCCGACCCCGACCCCGACCCCGACCCCGACGCCGACGCCGACCCCGACGCCGACCCCGACGCCGACCCCGACCCCGACCCCGACGCCGACGCCGACCCCGACGCCGACCCCGACCCCGACTCCGACTCCGACGCCGCCTCCGGCGACGACCACGACGACTCAGGAAGCGGCGACCACTACCACGGCTGCTGAAACCACCAGCACCACGACTACAACGACGGTCACGACGACCACGACTACGACGTCCGGAACCTAAGAGGTCGCGCGTCTAGAAAACAAAAACCCCGGCTGATCGGTCAGCCGGGGTTTTTTATTTCCGATCGTTATCTGCTCTGAGCGCTATTTCTTCACGCAGAAGTAACCGCCGCCTGGAAACGGCTTTCCTTCAGCGTTCAGCGCGCGCGGGTGATAACCCGCTGGCCGATACTTTTGAGTAGGTGTATCGAAGATGCGGCACACGGCCTCACCTTGCTTGAGCAACGCCGCCGGTACAGGCTGAAACGCGCGCGTATTCACCCACGTCATCACGCCATTTCGCATGACGAGCCGCGGAACGTTCGCATCGTTTGGAGCCGCCGCGACGTGAACTGACGAGCTCGCCATGAGCGCGGTCACAACCAAGAGCCTGAACCCTTTCCGCATGAACCATTGAGTCGTACTACGCATCGATCACTCTCTTGAGGGTAGGATGTGTCGAGAATCATAACGCTGAGTTCCTGCTTCTGTGTCCACGCTTCATGGGTTGATCTCTGCCGCGCTGATCTATCTCTGGTTGTTGGCGGTGACGGCCTCGCTCCGCCACACGTTGCCGTCGGCGATCAGCCGAGTCGCGGCAGTCAGCATTGCGGTATTGCTGTTCTTTGCGATCGAACACGCAGTCGGCCTCGGGTCTTTGCGGGTGCTTTGGCCCGTACTGACTATTCTCGCGGTGTGGGTGTTGTGGGCACGACGAGCAGTACTCACGGATGTAACTTTTTGGCGAGCCGAGGCGCCGTTTATCGCGATATTTGGGTGGGCGGCTCTCTGGCGTGGCCTCGATCCTGACATCGAGCCGACGGG
>CAZRFN010000073.1:1214-5406 GCA_964599335.1 uncultured Acidibacter sp.
TATTTGGGTGGGCGGCTCTCTGGCGTGGCCTCGATCCTGACATCGAGCCGACGGGCGAGCAGATCCCCAACCTGTATTTCATTTCACAGTATTTGACTGGTGCGCGTTTACCACCGCCTGATCAATGGCTTGGTGAGACGCAGCGATTCGATTTCTATTATGCGTTTCAGCATTACGCCGCTGCCCTACTCGCACGCGTGCTCGATCTCACGGGCGGCCAGGCGATGAACCTCGCGTTTTGTCTTTTATTTGGGTTTGCCGGGTCACTCGCTTGGTATGCAGCCTCAGCATGGGGTGTGCCGCGCGCCGCACGCGTCTTGCTCTTGGCGACGCTCTTCATCGGTGGGTCGGGCCTGGCACCTGTGGTTCAGGTGTCGGTCTCAATGCCCACCGAGACTCAAGCGGAAAAAGCTTACGCGGCGAGTACGAGCATCTGGGCGTCGACTCGCTGGTCAGGCCTGTATGAAGAACGAATCAATACGCCTGTGGGCGAAGCGATGTTTCGTGATCCGCGATGGAACGTGAACATCGAGACTGCACCCGATCTGCCGCTAGAAACTTTTCTGTACTACGCCCTACTCGGAGATTTTCATCCGCCGCTCGGCGGTTTTTTGATTTTGATTTTTTCATTGGCGCTAATCGCCGCTCTTCGTGGAGAGACCTCCCAGCTAACCCGTGGAGGCGTTCGGGTCATCACCGGGCTGCTTACCGCCACTCCAGCCCTCGCGCTCGTCACCAATGCGTGGGTGTTCCCGCTACAGCTCGGTCTAGTGGCCCTTTGGCTGGTCTTTAGATGGTTGAAGTATCGAGATATCACGCTGATCCGCGATGCAGCGGTCGGCGCGCTGATCTCGATCCTGTGTATCGCGCCTTTCTTGGCATCGTTTACCTCGAGTGCGCTCTCGCCCAGCGTCGAGGTTGTTCCGGATTTTTATCGCACCCGCGTGTCGATTTTACTCGCGGTGGTGTGGCCCGTCGGCCTACTGATGCTGTCGCTCGTCATCGCGAAGGTTCGCGATCTGTGGGCGTGGATTCTTGTCGTATTTGTGATGACTGTAGCTCTGGCATCCGAGCTTTTATTTTTTGATGACCCGCTCTCAGAGCGATACGACCGATTCAACACGGTGCTCAAAGTCTGGAGCTGGTTGTGGGTCGCTGTGCTCGCAGGGATCGCGCCGATCGTACTTTCAAGCCGCTCGATCTGGGCGCGTCGGGTGAGCGTCGCCACGCTAGCACTGTTGCTGCTGCCTGGCGCATGGAATGCCTCACGCTATCTCCTAAACGCTGAGTTCCCGCATTCAGGTCGTTGGAGCGGTGACGCTTGGTTGCGGCAAGATGCCGCGCATAACCAACTCTTGCTGCAACTGCAGCACTCACCAAAAGGTATCGTGCTCGAGAATCCGCGCCGAGAGGCCTACTCGAGTCATACGGCGATGGCACTTTTTTCGGCACAGCCGTCGCTCATTGGATGGTGGGCGACGCAGAGCATTTGGCGCGGCGGCTCAGAGGTCATCGAGCGTCGTGCAGATGAAAGTCGACGGCTATTCGCCGGCACGCTCGAAGACCCTCGAAGCTGGTTGGAAACGCACCGCGTGGAGTACATCCTCTTCACTCGCGAAGATGCGACGACCTCGGGCGCTCGATTTCAAGCGCTATCAGAGTCTCTGGCTGAGGATTATGAATTCAGAGCATTCGACTATTTGGGCGTGGTGCCCATCGGACTTTGGCAACGGCGCGAGCCTTTGAGGACGGACGAGCCATGATCGATCTTGATTCTCAAATTGCGTTCACCACACTCCTCGTGCTCGTACATTTGATGGCGCTGGGCTTGGCATTGATTCGATTCGTGCCGGATCTCATTCTCGCTCGGGCAGCGATGGTGCTCAGCCTTACGCTCGTGATGTTTTTTATCGAGCACTTCGTAGGGTTCGGATCGCTCCGGTTCGCTTGGCCCATCACGACCGTTGCGAGCGCGTACGTCATCTGGCGAGCGCGGAATCGGCTGCGTGAGCGCGCGCTATGGCAGGGCGAGATCGTTTTTCTCGCGGGGTTCGCCTGGGCTTTTCTTTGGCGTTATGGATTTCCAAACATCTCGCCGAGCTCCGAGCGCCTGACCAACTTGTATTTCATCGCAAACTACCTGCCAGGCTCTCGGCTACCCCCCGTCGACAGCTGGTATCCCCCTCTCGCCTTCGACTTTTATTACGGGCTGCAGCACTACGGAGCCGCCTTGCTTGCACGGTGGTTCGATCTTTCTCCCGCGCTTGGCTATCACTTTGGTTTTTGCATCGTGGTAGCGCTCGGCGTCTCACTCGTGTGGAGCTTCGCATCGACGGTACTCCACTCGACAGGATTGCGAGCGCTAATCGTAGCGACTGTGGCTATCGGAGGCACTGGCGGAACGGTCTTTGCGCAGCTCACCGTCGACACACCCCCCGATACGCCGGCGTATATCGAAACCAACGATCGGATGTGGGGCGGCGCTCGCTTCGCAGGCGATTTTGATCAACGCGCCAACACCACTCTCGGCCGCTGGCTCTTCCCGAAGGCGGCGAATAGCTTAGAACCACGATCTTTACCGAGCGAGAACTTTGGTTACCAAATAGGACTCGGCGACTATCACCCACCCCTCGGCGGTTTTTTTCTATTGCTGCTCGCCATTGCGCTGATGGGTGCGATCGAGATCTCCGCAGGCCGTGCGGCGCTGATCTATCAGACTCTGCTCGGTCTCACTGTGGCCGCACAACTCGCCACGAATGCTTGGGTGTTTCCGCTGCAGGGCCTTTTGGTTTTGTGTTGGATACTCTGGCGTCTCGAACAAAGAAAACCAATGAGCTGGCTTGCTGTCGTCGGCGGGGGATTCTCAGGAGCGCTCCTGCTCTATCCGTATCTTCAGGGTCTTTCGACCGGACTCGGGGTGATCTCCCCGGCACTGACTCAGGCGTCCGACTTCACGCCTCTCGGGTCGTTCGTCGCCACGTTTTGGCCTGTGCTGCTGCTTCTTGGCTTCGGGCTCGCTCAAGCTCGAACCCGTTCGTTATCGACAGTGTTCGTTGTGGCTTTGTCGTTAATGTTGTTTTTCTCTGAAGTGTTTTACATCGACGACCCCTCAGCCGACCGATTCGAGCGGACCAATACCACCATGAAGTGGTGGGGCTACCTGACAACTGCGGCGCTTGCGGGGCTCGCGCCGCTCGTGTTGGCCTCGGGAAAGTTCGCCATCCGCGCGGTGGTCGTCGCCGCGTTGCTTCTGGTGAACGCGCATCTCGTCGATCAGTACCGTTACTGGATCACCCAAGACTCGACCCACCGCGGTGACCTTTCGGGCGAAGGGGTTTACGCCAAAGACGAACGCCTCGCAGGGATGATCAACTATTTGAAATCCGCCGAACGAGGAATCGTCCTCGAAAACGTCACCTGCACGGCCTACTGCGACACCGCAGCTATTTCGATGTTCGCAGCGAAGCCGGTGCTGCTCGGGTGGCCCATGCACGAACAAACTTGGCGCGGGACGGCGTCGGGCGTCTGGCTGCTTCGCGATCAAATCGTAACCTTCTATGGCGGCGGAAAACCTAACCCCTTACCGTGGTTGCAGTCCTCTGCCGTTCGTTACGTACTACTGACCCCTGCTGACGTTCGCGCGGGAAGTCGCTGGTCGGCGCTACACGAGAGTTTGCGAGCCGATTTTCAATGGGTGGAGCTCGGACGCGAGGGGGACTCACCCGTCGGACTTTGGGTACGTCGATTGCGATAAGTCCAGAAGTGATGCATCAAGAAGTTCGTAGGCGCGACGACGGCCGACACGAATACGACTCCTAGAAGCGGCGACCAGCCCCACGCGAAGGACATCTCTCCGAGTACGCCGGCCATCGCGAACCCGATTGCGGTGACCACGCCAAACTTCAGCGCATTATCACGCGTAGGCCGTGACCCAAAACTCCAAAATGTATTGACGACGTATGAGACGGCGGTCGCCGCCAAAAAGGCCACTGCATTCGCCGAGCCTGCCGAGAAGCCAACGCCTGCAACCAAGCTAAGTGCTACGAGCGCGTGAACGGCGGTGTTGCCGAAACCCGTGATTGCAAACCGCAGCGCGCGGCGCTTCATGTGGACGAGTCGGTGTACCGACGACGAATCACGTAGAGCGGCCTTCGCTTAGATTCCATGTAGGTGCGCGCAAGATACTCTCCGA
>CAZRFN010000074.1:0-4969 GCA_964599335.1 uncultured Acidibacter sp.
AGTTTCGCCTGTTGCGACGCTAGAGTAGGTCACCGTCAGGGTCCTTATCAAAGAAGACCCCGTGAGCCGTAAGGTTCACGGGGTTTTTCTTTTGCTATCGTGCGTTCCATGAAACGCAGAAATTTCCTCTCCGCGGCCGGCGCCAGCCTGGCCGTCGCCACGCTCGATGGCGTCGCCGTCGAGAAATCCAAACGTCCGCTGCGGCTGCTCATCTTGGGTGGCACTCGATTCATCGGGCTGCACATGACCGAGCTCGCGATCGCTCGGGGCCACACGCTCACGTTCTTCAATCGCGGTCGAACGAATACAGATCGATTTCCCGACATCGAACGTCTTCGCGGCGATCGAAACGGCGATCTGAAATCGCTCGAGGGGAGGGAGTGGGATGCCGTCATCGACAACTCGGGTTATGTGCCGAGACAGATTCGTGACGCCGCTAAGCTTCTTGAGCCGCGGGTTGCGCGCTACCTCTTCATCTCGACCATCTCGGTCTACGAGACCTTCGCGAGAGCGAATGACGAAACCTCGCCGGTCGGCAAACTTGCAGACGAATCCGTCGAAACCGTAGACGGTGCGACATACGGCCCGCTCAAAGCGCTTTGCGAATCCGCTGCGCTGTCGGTCTTTGGTGAGCGACGAACTTCGATCATCCGCCCTGGCTTGATCGTCGGCCCCGATGACAACACCGATCGATTCACTTACTGGCCCGCCCGCGCGGCGCGCGGCGGTCGGATGATTGCGCCGAACGATCCACGCGACCCGATCCAGGTGATCGATGCTCGTGATCTCGCCGCCTTTACGTTGCGGCTCATCGAGGAGGGTACGAGCGGAACATTCAATGCGTTGTCAGCTCCAGGTCGTTTCACGATAGGGGATGTCGTCAACGAATCGATCGATGCGGCCAAGGCACTCGCGCTACCCAAGGTTGCGCCTAAAGCGGAGTGGGTCAGCACGAAGACTCTGGACGAGCAAAAAATCTCGGCGTGGGCAGACATGCCCGCATGGGCACCATCTGAGGGAGACAACATCGGGTTTGCAGCGACGTCTGCCGATCGCGCGCTCAAGGCGGGTCTCTCCATTCGGTCGATGCGTGCTACGGTGCGCGATACGCTCGTCTGGCATCTTGCACGACCCGAAGCCGAGCGAGAGAAACTTAAGGCCGGACTTTCTCCCGAGAGAGAGGCTGCAGCGCTCTCGGCGATCGCGCAGAGCAGTTCGAAGCAGGGGTGATCACTATGCCGTTTTTCCGCATTATTTCAGCGATTTTTATTTATTTTTTCATGTCCGCTGTGCTGTCGGCCGCGCCGGTTCCGGAGTCCGAGCGTATCCCTGTCGATCTGCGACGAACAACGCTCGTCGTTCGAGACATCGACAAATCGCTTCCGCTATATCGCGACACCCTCGGACTCAAAGTCATCTACGACCAAGTCATCGGGGGCGCGACCCGGCTCGTGCTGTTGCGCGCGAATGACGATTTCGTTGGCGTGCTTGGGCTGATGCAGCGGCTAAATCAGACGGCGCCCGTCCCGCCACCTGAGTTTCGTCGCGCGCAGGCGGGAGATCCGATTTTGGTTTTCAATCTTCAGGATCTCGAGAGTCGAATCGAACAAATTCGGACAACACCGCATGTCACGGTGGCCGAGTCGCCTCGCCTGATCGATTATCCCGCAGCGAACGGCGGTGTGATTCGCGTGCTGTTCAGTGCCGTATGGGACGCCGACGGCAATTTCATCGAGTTGAATCGAATCATTGGTACGCCCGCAGGAACGACTCGCTAAGGGCTTCGGAGGTCAGCATGTTTCCTCAAGGTTTTTTGGGTACGCGCGCCGATTTTCTGATGGACGTCGTGATCGTGGCGCTGGTCGCCGTCGTGCCCCTCGTGTTGCACAACGGGAGCCTCGCGCGTCGAGGTCAGTACGGCATACATAAAACTTTGCAGGTGAGCCTCGCCGTGTTGCTTGCGGTGGTCGTCGGCTTATTCGAGTACAACCTCAGACTGCAAGGCGGCATTTTCGAGGCGACTAAGGCGAGCAGCTATGCCGGATCGTTCACGCTCGACTTCTGGATCTATTTCCACACGTTCTTTGCCATTACCACGATCATCGTTTGGGCGACGCTAATTGTGTTGTCGCTGCGTCGATTCCCGAGCCCGCCGGTTCCGGGGGCCTTCAGCGCGACTCACAGGCGTTGGGGTCGTATCGGCATGATCTGGATGTTGGTGACGGGCGTCACCTCGCTGCCGGTTTATGTCTATGGATTCGCCCTTTGATCATCAACATCGCAGGCCAATTTTGGTCGATACGCCGAGAATGAATGCCCGTACTCGGCACCGTGGCATCCAGACCGCCCACGTCTATGCCGAAGGGCGGGCCTTTTTGGGGTGAAACGCGCGGAACAGAGAGGAAGTTTTTTTCGCTGCTGAGAGCGATTCCCCATGGGTGATCGCCTTGTAGCTGAGCGCTGAGACCAGGTCTCGCGCGAAAGGCTTGAAGTCGGTCTGGGCCAAAGAGCCGACAACGTCGATGTCGGCACGACCATCGTGAGGCGTTCCGACGAGGGGGGGGTGGAGACGACGCAGCTTAGGGATGCGCATCAATTTCAAGCCTTGAATGACTTCGGTGGTTTACCTACTCTGCCCGCATGAGTCGGGGGGGTTTATTTCTTTTATTCGTGGCCATCTCGGCCATCGCTTGGTGCGCGTTCGTTCCGCTTTATGTACTCGTCTTTTCTTGGACCGAGTATGTCTCCGGAATCAACTGGATCTACCTGCCGCACGGGCTCCGCATGATGTTGGTCCTGCTTTTCGGGGTTGCAGGTGCCTTGGGCTTCTCGATCGGGGCTCAAATTTTGAGATGGTTCGACCTAGACGGCCTCACGCAGGACCCACTGATTCATCTTCCCATCGCCTTTGTTCCAGGGTTGGCGGCCTATTGTGCGGCCTGGCTGACAATACGAGCGTGGCCGGGCAGAGGTCTTCTGCCTCGCATCGGCGAGGGCATTCCCGATATCGACGGACGCCGTCTGATTCTTCTCGCCTTCGTCTCGGCCATTCTCAATTCGGCAGGGCATGTCTCGGTCCGCGTGATTTACGGTCATGAGCAGCAGCCGATCAACGATGATTTTTTGATGATGTTTATCGGCGATTTTTTCGGGGCGCTGCTTTTGCTGTACGGCTTGAAGCAGCTTGTCGTATTCTTTGAAGGCCACAGGCGGCGTACTGGACCCCCATAATCATGCCAAAGCCCAGAAAAGAGTTGGTGGAGCTTTACCTTCGCTTCCGCTGGTTGCTCGGGGCCCTCAAAGATCTGCCGTCGGCAGAACTGCTTTCGACGCCTAATACTGAGGCACTTCTCGCCGAGATTGCACAGGCCTGGAAGCGTGGCGAGCCCTATCCGATGTACAAATTGTTGGTCCGACGTGATCTCGGACACGTCAATACCGTTCGCAAGCGAATCTATCAATTGAAGGACGCCGGGTTCATCAATTTCGAAAGCGTCGAAGATGACGCCCGAGTCAAGTTGGTGGTTCCGACAGAAAAGGCTCTCGAATATTTTGCAGCCTATGCTTCGCTCATCCGCGAGGTGGGAAAGTAGAGTTTTCGTTCCAACCAAGCACGCCGTTTAGTACAATTCTTGGAGCAATTTATTTGTCTCCACGGTGTGATGAAGCATCTCAACTTGATCCCCGCGCTAGTCATCATTGCGCGATATAACGGCAACTCAATTTCCAGTCTCATCGGCGTGCTTAGGGCAGAAGGTCTCGGGGGCTACCGGGCTTGCCGCAAGCTCATCTATCGCCTCGAGAAGCTTGGTTTGCTCGGCATTGGAGTGGGCACGCGCGAAGACAGGCGCGAAAAATCCGTGGGGCTGACCGAGCAAGCGCGAGACGCGCTACGAAGCTTCAAAGAATATTTATCGCAGTTCAAGTAAGGTAGCGGCATGCATAGGTTCGCCGCCGCCGCTGTGTTGATCTTTGGGGCAAGCGAGGCCAGCGCGCAGACGACGCTCGACGCCGAGCTTTCGGTATTGCTCAGTTGGATAGTCGGCGAATTCGACAATCGGCAGCAAATTGCCAAAGGCGAGAATGCCCTGCTCGAGACGATGCCCGATGCGGCGCGCGCCCCTGATCTCTTGTTCCCCGTGTTTGCGCAGGTCCAGGCGCCTGCGCTCGGTCGTCATGTGATCTACCTGCAGTGGCCTATGGGCAGCCCGGAGGGGCGTTTGCAGCGACAGCGTATCTGGACGTTCGAGATCGATGAACAGCGCAATGCGGTGATGATGGATTTCTTCACGCTGCGCGAACCGGATCGCTGGCGCGATGCGCATTTAAAGCCCGAGACTGCGTTGCGCGACATCACTCGAGAAGACGTGATTCCCTACCCACCTGCATGTCGATTGCCGTTCCGGCGCCATGCCGATGCATTCATCGGCGAGATTCCGCGTGGTGACTGCCGCATCATTTCTCAGCAAACCCGCACCGATATGACGATCAACGCCAAGATCGTCATTGCGCGTGATCAGGTTTGGTACGCGGAGTCGGGTGTGCGGCAGGACGGCAGCATCGTGTTCAAGGTGCCCGCCGTGGGCAGTTATCAGTTCAGGCATCGATGATTCGACAGTCCTGAGGGGCGAAGCATCTGATTTTAGGGCTGGCGGAGGTCGTGTGCGGAGTCGTCTGTCGTAATTAGGCTGTCAGCGACAATCACATTGATCAAATAATTCCAGTCGATCGCGGGAACAGCGTCGGGGACAATATCGTCGACGACTTTCCCGAGCGTATACGACTGAATGAACACGGCAACGGCTCGACTTGAGATATCTCGGCGCACCCAGCCGAGTTGCTGCGCGCGAGCCACGATCTCGCTAATGCTATTCGTCAGACGTTGCTGAGTTTCGGAAAGCAGGCTCAAGGTTTTCGGATGGTCATCCGAATAAGCGATCAGTCGAATTCTTGCGAAACGATTCGAGCG
>CAZRFN010000075.1:0-2798 GCA_964599335.1 uncultured Acidibacter sp.
AGAACGGCATCGAGAAACGAGCGTTTTGCGCACGATCTCGAATCGGATTGATCACACGATGGCTCGTCGAGCGCAGCACGCCATTCGTCAGGCGTTGAAGCATATCGCCCACGTTGACCACCATCGAGCCTGGCGATGGGTTGACCGAGAGCCATTGCCCTTGTCGCGTGAGCACCTGCAACCCCGGCTCTTCGGCGCCGAGCAGCAGGGTGATGACGTTGATGTCTTCGTGCGCGCCGGCGCGAATGCTTTCAGCTGGGTTCGGCGGCATCGGCGGATAGTGAATGACCCGCAACACGCTGTTGCCGAGCTGGACCTTATCTTCAAAGAAATCGGGCGCGAGACCGAGCACCCGTGCGATCGCCGAAAGCAAGCGACGCCCCGTGCGATCGAACGTTTCGAACATCTCGATGCAGGTCTCTTTGAAGCCCGGAATCTCCGTGATCCAAATGTTGTCGGCCATGTAGTGCCGATAGGGGTGACCCATCGGCAATTCGCGGCCGACATGCCAGAACTCTTTGAGGTCGAAGTGCTGGCTGCCCTTGGCGGTCTCGATGCCGAAGGGCGTATAGCCCCGGGCGCCGCCACCCCCTTTGATGTGGTAGCGATGCTTGTCCGCTTCGGGCCAGGCGAAGAAGGCCTTATATAAAGAGAGGAAACGGTCGATCAGCGGCTGCGGAATGCCGTGGTCGGTGATGATGACGAAACCGTAGTTTTCGTAGGCCGCGCCGAGGCTACGCACAAAGCGCTCGTCTTCGACGTCCCGCAGGCTGAGGGTCGGAATCTGCTCTGACATTCGCGCATTCTGCACGGTCGCGGGGCGTACGTTAAGATTTCGCGATGCTCGACCTTTTCGTGCGTGTCCTCATGGCCTATCTCTTGGGCTCGGTTAACGGCGCCCTGCTGATCGGCCGCTTTCGAGGCGTCGACATTCGAACCCAAGGTAGCGGAAATGCCGGTGGCACCAACGCCTTGCGCACGCAGGGCTGGGCGTTTGCAGTCGGCGTCATCGTCATCGATGTAGGCAAGGCGGTCATCGCCGTTCAGTGGGTGCCCACGGCATTGACCGCGCCCGTGTTCTCGCCCGAGTGGCTCGCGGCGGCTTGCGGCTTCGCCGCGGTGATCGGCCATGTCTATCCCGTGTTTCACGGATTTCGCGGTGGCAAGGGCGTGGCGACGGTGCTCGGCACGTTGCTCGCTCTTTCTTTGCCCTTGCTGTTTGGCATGCTCGCCGTATGGCTGCTCATGATGTTCGTGTTCGGCTACGTCGGGCTCGGGTCGATGGTCGCGGCGAGTGCTCTCCCGCTGCTTGCGCAATACGCGGGTTCCACGGGCGTGATCTCGCCCGATGAAGTCATGCCGCTCACCGTCTTCGGCGTGCTCTGTGCGGCCTTCGTCATCTGGACCCATCGCAGCAACATCGCACGTATGCGCGCCGGCACCGAACCGCGCGCTCGTTCGTTGTGGTTGCTCGGCCGATTGACCGGAAAGCTGTGACGCTCGCACGCGAGATCTTCCGCGCTCTCGCCGACGGCGGCGTGCATTCTGGCGAAGCCCTCGCCGAGACAGCAGGGGTTACGCGTAGCGCCGTCTGGAAAGCGATCGAACAGTTGAGAGAGATGGGTCTTGCGATCGAGGCGCAGACCAACCGCGGTTACCGCTTAGGGTCGCCCTGCGAAGCGCTCGATGCTCAAAGAATTCTCGAAGCATTGGCACCATCGATTCGTCACTCGACGACGGTGGGTGTCGAATGGGAGATCGACTCGACCAACGGCGCGTTGCTGTCGGCATCGCCCCCGTCGCCTGGGAAATTCGTCGCGCTGCTCTGCGAAAACCAAACGGGCGGGCGTGGTCGTCGCGGCCGCGCCTGGCGCTCGGCGCTCGGCGATAGCCTGTGTTTTTCGATTGCGACGAGCTTCGAGCCTCTGCCGCGAGAGCTGCCTGCGCTCACGCTCGTGGTCGGTGCCTGCATTCGCGCAGCCTTGCAGCATCGCGGGGCGCGCGATGTCACGCTCAAGTGGCCGAACGATCTCGTCACCCCGAGCATGGAAAAACTCGGCGGCATCCTTGTCGAGTTGCGTGCCGAAGCGGGTGGCCCCGGTCATGTGGTGGTGGGCGTCGGCCTCAACCTGCGGCTCTCCGAAGAGGCCAAGCAGCGCATCGCCGAGACCGGCACGATCGCAAGCGATTTGGCGGGGCGTGGCGTTGAGGTCAGTGCACGTAACGCGCTTGCCGCAGCGATCATCAGCCGTTGCATCGAGGGGCTGACGCAGTTTGCACACGAAGGCTTTGCGCCGTTCATCGAGTCGTGGCGATCTGCCGACGCGTTGCTCGGCCAACCCATACGGGTGATCGATGGGGTCGGCGAGCGTGAAGGCATCGCGCGCGGCATCGACGACCAAGGCGCCTTGCAAGTCGAGACATCTCAAGGTCAAAGAATTTCGCTCATCGGCGGTGAGGTGAGCGTAAGGCGAGAGGGCAAGTCATGAGCTATACGCCTCCGAAGGTTTGGGTGTGGAACAAAGACAACGGCGGACGCTTCGCCAACATCAACCGGCCCATCGCCGGTGCCACGCATGACAAAGAGTTGCCGCGAGGCCGACACCCATTGCAGCTGTACTCGCTCGGCACACCGAACGGCATCAAGGTGACGATTTTGCTCGAAGAACTGCTCGCGCTCGGGCATTCGGGCGCGGAGTACGACGCCTGGTACATCGACATCGGGGCGGGTGACCAGTTCGGCAGCGGTTTCGTCGAGGTCAACCCGAACTCGAAGATCCCCGCTTTGCTCGATCTGA
>CAZRFN010000075.1:2898-4904 GCA_964599335.1 uncultured Acidibacter sp.
AGCGGTTTCGTCGAGGTCAACCCGAACTCGAAGATCCCCGCTTTGCTCGATCTGAGCGGCGACCCGCCGGTGCGAGTGTTCGAGTCCGGCGCGATCCTCACTTACCTCGCCGAGAAGTTCGGCGTGTTTTTGCCGCAGGTGGGAGCGAGTCGGGCCGAGTGTTTCTCTTGGCTCTTCTGGCAAGTGGGCAGCACGCCTTATCTCGGGGGCGGCTTCGGACATTTCTTTGCCTACGCTCCAGAGAAATGGCAGTACCCCATCGATCGATTTGCCATGGAAGTAAAGCGACAACTCGACGTGCTCGATCGCCAGCTTGCAGAGCGTCGTTATCTTTGCGGCGAGCATTACAGCATCGCCGACATAGCGGTTTTCCCGTGGTATGGCGCTCTGGTGCTGCAAAACCTCTACGGCGCCTCGGAATTCCTCGATGTCGCGAGTTACCAGCACGTGGTGCGCTGGGCAAAAGAAATCTTAGAGAGGCCGGCGGTCAAGCGCGGCATGCGGGTCAACCGCAGCAAAGAGCCCGATGCGCTACGCGAACGTCACGCCGCGAGCGATTTCGACTGACTCAGGGTCGTAGTTCGGCGATTGCGAGCGTGACGCCGCGCACCCGTCGACCGGCAGGCAGACTCAGGATGTCGAGATTCACGACGCCGAGTTCCCAGTCGATCTGCACCATGCCGAAGTTCTCGCCCGCATAAAGTCTGCCACCGAGACGTTGCGGATCGATCTCGGGTTGTTTCGAGTCGACACCAGAGTTGAGTGAGCTCGAGGTCAGCTCATAAAAAGGATAGGGCGTGCCCTCGACGCGGCGATATGCCGCCGCGCGATGCCGATCACCCGATAAGAAGATTACGCCATTCGCGTTCGTTTCTTTGATGAGGCGAGTGAGTCGAGCGAGTTCGAGCGGCATTGTCCTCCAGCCCTCCCAGCCGTGACCCTCGGAGATGACCTGAACCGACGAGACGATCAACCGAAGCTCAGCGGGTTCTCGCAGCTGATCTTCGAGCCAACGCCATTGCGCTTCGCCGAGCATCGTTTTCTTCGGATCGTCGTCGGGTACGAAGCGCTGCTTGCCCGGTGCGTTGCGTTGGTCGGTGGGCTTCAGCGGTGAGCGGAAATAGCGGGTGTCGAGAAGAATGATCTGTACGCGTCGCCCAGGCGGGCCGTAGACGCCGGCGCGATACGTCCCTTCACGCGAGCGCATCGGGTCATCGGCAGGCACATCAAAGAAATCGGCGAAGACCGACTTTGCCTCGACCTTAATCGGGTTCTCTTCACCGCCGTCGTTCAGGCCGTAGTCGTGGTCGTCCCAGACGGCGAGTAGCGGCACTTTCGAACGCAGTTCGCGAAAGCCGGTTTGATCGCCGAGCATTGCATAGGCGCGACGCATCTCCATAAGGTCAGGGCCGATATCGCGGCTACCGACCGAGTCGGCGTAAACGTTGTCGCCCAGCATCATGAAGAGCTGCGGATCGCGATCGAGCAGGGTCTGCCAGCGCGGAGGCGTTTTTTCCTCGTCGAGGCAGGAGCCGAAGGCGATGCGCTCTAGGGGCAGACGCGGATCGAGCCGGGGGTAGGGCGCCGCGAGTGCGGTTCCGGCGGCAAAAAAGGCGGTCGCGAGGAGGGCGACGGCGGCGGTCAGGGTCTTCATGAGCCCGAAGTGTACCCCCAGGAGGATGACAGCCGAGACCGTCGGGGTAGAATCAGCGCCCTCGCGAGACGCTCACCGGCGCCGGGTTAGCACAGTGGTAGTGCAGCAGTTTTGTAAACTGTTGGTCGGGGGTTCAAATCCCTCACCCGGCACCACTCTTATTGATTTCGTCGATGGTCAGTCGCGACCCTTGATGGATACCGTCCAGGTAACAGGCGGCGCAGACCTGAAGCAGGTATTCCGTAACCTTTTCGTCTGTCACGCCACTCTTCGCAATCGCTTGTCGCCAAAGTGACCCATAGGCTTTGATCACTTCGTTTCGCTCTTCGAGATGTTCAGCCCGTTGAGAGGG
>CAZRFN010000076.1:0-4815 GCA_964599335.1 uncultured Acidibacter sp.
CTCGATGATCGTCGATCACTGGGGCGAAGTACTGAGTCGCTTGCCGCAGGGTGAGGGCATCGTGACGGCGCGTTTCGATCTTGATGCTCAACGCCGCGTTCGCGAATCGTTTCCCGCACTGTCTCACCGCCGTCTTTGATTAAAATGACTCGATCCGAACCATGACATCACCGATGCACACCCAAGACGCATTTTCACTGGCACGCGAACTCATCCTGGCACCTGCGGGGCTCGACGAGGGTCATATCGCGCGCGCCCTCGGAATCGTCCGCGCTTCCTCCATCGATGCCGCCGACGTGTACTTCCAGTTTTCGCGTGACGAGTCGTGGTCGCTCGAGGACGGCATCGTCAAAGAAGGGAGTGCGAGCATCGAGCAGGGCGTCGGGGTGCGCGCTCTGTCGGGAGAGAAAACGGGCTTTGCCTACTCTGACGAAATTTTGCCTGCGGCGCTCGAAGAGGCCGCTATCGCCGCGCGCGCCATTGCGGCGGCGGGTGGAGACGGACGCGTTCCCGTGCTACGTCGCAGTGCAGGACACACGCTTTATCCCGCGATCGATCCGCAGGGCTCGCTGTCGGACGACGACAAAGTGCGTTGGCTCGAGCGTGTCGATCGCGAGACCCGCCGTATCGATCCGCGCATCGTCCAAGTCATGGCCTCGGTCTCGACAGCCTTCGATGTCGTACTACTTGCCGATGCCGACGGCACACTCGCTGCAGACGTTCGTCCGCTCGTGAGGTTCAACGTGTCGGTCATCGCCGAACGTGACGGTCGACGCGAAGTGGGTTTTGCGGGCATGGGCGGCCGTTATGCGCTCGCCGAGCTCGTGGCGGGCGATCGACCGCTCGCTCTCGGCCGCGAAGCTGCGCGACAAGCGCTGGTGAACCTCGATGCGATTCCGGCCCCGGCGGGCGCCATGACCGTCGTACTCGGGGCAGGTTGGCCGGGCATCTTGTTGCACGAGGCCATCGGTCACGGGCTCGAGGGCGATTTCAATCGCAAGGGAACCTCGGCCTTCAGCAATCGAGTCGGGGAGCGCGTGGCCTCCGAGCATTGCACCGTCGTGGACGACGGTACGCTCTCGTCGCGCCGCGGGTCGCTCAACATCGACGATGAAGGTACGCCGACTCGTTGCACGACGCTGATCGAAAATGGTGTCCTCAAAGGTTATCTGCAAGACAAGATGAATGCGCGCCTGATGGGCACGCAGTCGACGGGCAACGGGCGACGCGAATCCTTCGCCCACATGACGTTGCCGCGCATGACCAACACCTACATGCGGCCCGGTCCGCACGATCCGCAAGAAATCATCGCCTCGGTCGACCGCGGCATTTACGCGGTGAACTTCGGCGGGGGCCAGGTGGACATCACCTCCGGGAAGTTCGTCTTCTCGGCGAGCGAGGCCTATCTCATCGAGAAAGGTCGCATCGGTGCGCCCATCAAGGGCGCCACCTTGATCGGCAACGGCCCCGACGTGCTCACTCGCGTCTCGATGGTCGGCAACGACCTCAAGCTCGACGACGGCGTTGGCACCTGTGGCAAGGAAGGGCAAAGCGTGCCGGTGGGCGTGGGGCAGCCGACGCTGCGTATCGACGAGCTCACGGTCGGCGGCACGGGCTGAGCCACCGAAAGAATCTTTTAGCGCGCGCTCGCTGGGTCGATGCGTCGTAGCAGGCGGCGCGCACGAAGATCGCGGCGAGAGGCTGTGCTCTCGAGCAACGTGATATGACCGAGCTTTCGGCCCTCACGTTCCATCTTGCCGTAGTCGTGCCAGTGCAGTTCGTCTTCGCCGATGAACGCGTCTCGTGACGGCATGCGACCAATGAGATTGATCATCGCGGCATGACCTCGCGCGGTCGTCGCGCCGAGGGGCAATCCTAGAATTGCACGCAGATGATTCTCGAACTGGCTCGTGGCCGCACCCTCGATCGTCCAGTGTCCCGAGTTGTGCACACGTGGCGCGGTCTCGTTCGCAAGTAGGCGTCCGCCACGAACAAAGAATTCGATGTTGAGCACGCCCTCGTAACGAAAATGCTCGAGTACGCGTCGCAGATGTGTGGCGGCGCGACGCTGAAAGACGGGCGCACCCCAGGGCGCACGCGTCAAACGCAGGATACCGTCGCGATGCAGATTGTGATTGAGGGGGTAAATTGCGATCTCACCGTGTCGGTTACGCGCGCCGATGATCGACACCTCGTAATCGAACGGAACGAACTCTTCGTAGATGAGCGGTGATCCGCGCAATCGCTCGAACGCGAGCCATGCGTCTTCGATGCTGCGTATGACCGCCTGACCTTTGCCGTCGTAGCCGAGGCGACGGGTTTTGAGTACGCCCGGCAGACCGACATCGCGCAGGGCCCGGACGAGCGAGGCCTGAGACTCGACTGCGGCATAACGCGTGGTCGGAATCTCGAGCTTGCCGAAGAGTTTTTTCTCCGCGATTCGATCTTGAGACATCGCGAGCGCAGCGAGCGGCGGGGCAATCGAGGCTGATCGACCGAGGGCTCGCAAACTCTCGATCGAGACGTTCTCCCAGTCGAAGGTTATTACCTCGCTGCGACGCGCGAGTTCGCGAAGTAATTTTCGATCTGTGAATTCGCCGACGAGCGTCGGCGCGACCTGTGCAGCCGGCGTATCGGCCGAGCGATCGAGAAAGAGGAAGTTGAGTCCGAGCGGATACCCTGCGAGCGCCATCATGCGCCCGAGCTGCCCACCGCCAACGATGCCGATGGTCATCGGACGTCTCTCGTCAGGCTTTACGCGGATCGGGATGCTCGAGTACCGCGGCGGTTTGCGCATCGCGATGGGCCTTGAGCGCCTTGCCGAGAGCCGGATCAGAGAGGGCGAGGATCGCGGTGGCCGAAAGCGCGGCATTGGTCGCGCCGGCCACGCCGATGGCGAAGGTCGGAACCGGCACACCGGCGGGCATCTGGACGATGGAGAGTAGCGAGTCGAGGCCATTGAGGGTCTTCGACTGCACGGGCACGCCGAGCACTGGCAGCGTGGTTTTTGCGGCGAGCATGCCCGGAAGGTGGGCCGCGCCGCCTGCGCCCGCGATGATGACCTGGATGCCGCGGCTCTCGGCCGTGGAGGCGTATTCGAAGAGCAGGTCGGGGGTGCGGTGTGCGGAGACCACGCGAACTTCGTGGGGCACGCCGAGCTTCTCGAGAGTCTCGGCTGCGGGGCGCAGCGTCTCCCAATCGGAGCGCGAACCCATGACGATGCCGACGACGGGCTTCATCGCGTAAGGATAGCGGAAAACCCGTTCAAAATCAGCGCAGGTTCTCGAGGGCGTCCTCGATGGCCGCCGTGTCGAGATCGCGCATCAGCTTGCCGATGTACTGTTTTTGACGCGACAGGCCGCCGCGCGCCTTGATTCGTCGCGCCTCGCGGACGGCATCGAGCAGATTTTCGGGAAGGGGCAGACGCGCGAGGTCGGTTTCCTTGAGGGCGATCAATCGTTCGCCGAGCGCCTGCGCCGCATGCGCAGCACGCTTGCGCGAGCTTTTACTCGGGCGTTCGTCGATCGCCTCGGTGTCGTCCACCTCGGGCTCGTACGGTTTCGTGTATCTGGGATATCGGGACACCGCTACAATTCTGCACCATGTCGCAGCAAGTTGATCCCTCTCGCATCCCCGAACTCGAATCGGTGGTGACCCTGACCCTCGAGGAGGCCCGCAAGGCGGGCGCCTCTCAGGCTGAGGCCGATGCCAGTTTGTCGAAGGGGCTCAGCGTCACCGTGCGCCTCGGCGAGGTCGAGACCGTCGAATACCAGCGCGATCGAGCCCTCGGCGTGACCGTTTATTTCGGTACCCGCAAAGGATCGGCGAGCACAGCCGACCTCTCCGAGAGTTCGGTGCGCGAGACGGTGGCGAAGGCTTGTGCGATTGCCCGCTACACGGCGCTCGACGATTGCGCGGGTCTTGCCGACCCCGAGCTGCTTGCCACCGAGTTTCCCGACCTTCAGCTCGACTTTCCCTGGGACATCACACCCGAGAAGGCCGTCGAGCTCGCGCGTGAGTGCGAGGCCGCGGGCCTCGCCGTCGACAAACGCCTCGGCAACTCCGAAGGTGCGAGTGTCGGCAGTCAGCGCGGCGTGCGCGTGTATGGCAACAGCCACGGGTTCCTCGCCGGGGACTGTGCCTCGAGCCATTCTTTGAGTTGCGTGCTGCTCGCTCAGGCGGGCGACGACATGCAGCGCGACTACTGGTATTCCTCTGCGCGTGATCCTGCCGATCTCGAAGCGGCGGTGCCGATCGGGCGGCGCGCCGCCGAGCGCGCGATCGCGAGGCTCGGTGCAAGACGTTTGCCGACGGGTAAGGCGCCCGTACTGTTCGCGCCCGAAGTCGCGCGTGGCTTCATCGGGCATTTCGTCGGAGCGATTCGCGGTGGCGCGCAGTATCGCAAGGCGAGCTTTCTGCTCGGTGCCGCAGGTCAGCAGGTATTTCCTTCTTGGGTGCAGATGCACGAGCGACCGCGCCTGCCCAAGGCTTTTGCGAGTGCCAACTGGGACGGCGAGGGCGTACGCACGCACGATCGTGAACTCGTGCATGACGGGATCGTCGATGGATATCTGCTCGGCAGCTACAGCGCACGCAAGCTCGGACTCAAAAGCACCGGCAACGCAGGCGGCTTGCACAACTTGCTCGTCGATCCTTCGCAGGGTGCGCCCGATCAGGCGGCTTTGCTCAAGCAGATGGGACGTGGACTACTCGTCACCGAACTCATGGGGCAGGGCGTCAACGGTGTGACGGGCGATTACTCGCGAGGTGCGACGGGCTTCTGGGTGGAAAACGGCGAGATCGCCTACCCGGTCC
>CAZRFN010000077.1:0-4792 GCA_964599335.1 uncultured Acidibacter sp.
TCCCTCCCCCCATGCAATTCGGGATTGGCGTTGTCGAATAAACCAATGAGGAAATCTCGGGTGGCGGTTGCTCGACGGGACTCGATCCTAGCCTCGTGGGCTTGAAGGATTGCGATAACCGCCGCCGCGACAACAGCGCAGGCTGCGGCGCTACTAAACGTTACGGTCACTGCATTCCTGGCGATGAACTTTCGAACAGCGGCGATTCGTGAAGGAGGCTTGGCCAAAACGGGCCTCTCTTCTAGCCACCGGATGAGGTCCGCTCGGAATGCTTCGACGGATGGATAGCGCTCAGACAGATTTCGCGACATCGCCTTCAGTAGCACCGCATCAAGATCGCCGCGTAACGCGCGGGAAAGACGTGCTGGGGTTGTGGCACGCCGCGATGCGACTTCGTCGAGGACCTTAGCTCGACTCGGAGTTTTGAGATCGCCCTCGAGAATCGCCGTTTCGACTTCGGCTCGGGAACCCTTTTGCGTAATAAGGGGAGACGCACCGACCAGCAACTCATAGAGCATGACACCGAGCGAGTACACATCGGAAGTCAAGGTTAGTCGCAGGTGCTGCACTTGCTCTGGACTCGCGTAACGCGGGGTCATGGCACGCGCCAAGGTCCGAGAGTTTTGGTCGATAGGTACTAGACTCTCTTCGTCGCTCATCAGCTTGGCAATTCCAAAGTCGAGCAGTCTTACCTCACCCCTTTGATTGACGAGTACGTTGCCCGGCTTGAGATCGCGATGGAGAACTAGATTGACGTGCGCGTAGTGAACCGCATCGAGGACCTGAAGATAGAGGCGAATTCGGGCTGAGACCGAAAGCAGATGCTCGTCGCAGTACTGATCGATCCGCTGACCCTCGACATACTCGAGAGCTAGGAAGGGTCGTCCGAGTTGATCGACACCGGCGTCGTAGAGCCGCGCGATGTTTGGGTGCTCGAGAGATCCGAGAATATCGCGCTCTCGGGCCATGCGGGCCGAGAGATCACGCGCCCACACCATTCTCGGTAGCTTGAGCGCAACCCGTCTTTTCAAAGTGCCATCGGCGCGCTCAGCGAGCCATACCGAGCCCATACCGCCATCGCCAAGTTGCTGTAGCAAGCGGTAGGGGCCGACTAGGTCGCCCACAATGACCGTCGCCGGCGGGGTGAGCCCTTCAATGCCGCTCGTGAACGCATCGAGAAAGGGACGAGTTTGTATTCCGGCTTGAACTTCGAGCAGACGCCGCAGCGGCTCGCGGAGAAGTTCATATTGAGGGGGAAGCGCCGCAAGCCAAGCGGGCCGCTCCTCGAGGGGCAGCATCAACCCCGCCTCGAGGAGCCGCTGCAAATCGGACCAATCGGCGGGGTCGCTGGGAGATGTCACGGGAAGATTAGTAACCGTCTTCGCGAATTACCGAAAGAGTTACATCGGTAATCCGCCCCGTCACCCCCAAGAAACTATTCTATTTTGGGAGTTTCTAGCCTTGACCCTTGGCCAAGAGAACTCGGACGCCCTCTTCGATCTGCCCCATCATCAAAGAAAATCCGTCCGACTCTCCGTAGTAGGGATCTGGCACCTCGCGATCTCCCAAGAAAAGCCGAACCGGGGTCGTGTTGCCCGATGGTCGGCGGGCTTCAAGCTGTGACGCATTGTCGCGATCCATGGCCAGGATGACATCGTGAGTACGATAATCGTGCTCGGTGATCTCGCGACATCGAAACGCCGTCAAGTCATATCCACGAGCGGCACAGGCTTCGATTGATCGGGGATCTGCGGTATCACCGACATGCTTATCCTTGAGTCCGGCAGAACTGAACTGCCAACCTGCCGCTCCGATCTGAGCAGCCATAGTTCGAGCAACGGTTTCGGCAGCGGGTGAGCGACAGTAATTTCCAGCATCGACGAACAGCACTTTCACGAACGGGCTCCTGTTACGACTTAGACTTCAACGATTCGGCTTCACATTGGCGGACGGCGGCATCGACTCGGTCAAGCCAGTCGCCAGGATATTTGTTCCGATACCAATCGCGTAATGGTGCCGTTGCGGCACGGAATTCCTCGCGCTGCGCGTCAGTGACGTAATCGATGGTACCCCCTCCTGCAATGAATTTTTCGATTGCCGGGCGCTCGCGATCCTTCGCAGCCCGTCGAGTCGCGGAGGCCAGTTCACCATAAGCGATAGTCACTGCAACCTGAACGTCGGGCGGCAGCCGCTCCCAAGCTTTTGCCGAGTACCACCAAATCGCCGACATGTAGCTATGACGATCGACGAACACATGCTTGATATGATCGTCGAACTTCATACCCATTACATCTTGGATACTGTTTTTGGTGCCCGCGAGCATCCCCGCACCGAGCGCTGAGTAGATTTCGGAAAATGGCAATGCCATAGGGCTGCCACCCAACTCGCGAACCATCTCCTGCTCGAGCGCCGACGGCAAGGTTCGGATACGCATTCCTTCGAGATCTCTCACCGATGTGATACGACGTTCGGTCATGGCGAAACTTCGCCAACCACCCGTGTTCCCTACTGCCATAAGACGAAGACCCAGACCGTCTTTCAAGATCGCCTCGCCCATCGCTTTGGGCACGGGGCCATCCATCACACATTCGGCGATATCGTCGTTGGCAAAGAGATAAGGAAGATCGAGCACCTGCGCGGGGCCGTAAAGCCCTGCTAGCCCCCCGATGGTGGTCTGATGAACTTCGAGGATGCCGCTTTGCAGCGCCTCCATGCACTCGCGTTCGTTTCCGCAAAACTGCCCCGAAGGATAGATCTGTACATCAACGCGATTTCCGAGTTGCCGCTTGAGCGACTCTCGAAACGCCACCGCACCGATGTAGTCCTCATCATCTTGAGACGCCAAAAAAGCCACACGAATGGTGAACTCCGCCTGTTCGGCCCTGGAGTTAAGGATCCCGATCACGCAACCGATCGTGATCAACGCGAGCAAGATGTTACGCAGTCTCGGTGTCATGCTTCGTGACTCACATGAGATCAAGCATGCGCGGCAGCGTCAGGACGAGCGACGGGAAGTAGGTGATCAAGAAAATCACCAGGACCTCGGCGACGAGAAACGGAATGAGCGCCCTCACGATATTTTCGACGCTTTCTTTCGCTACCGATGCCGTCACGAACAGCAGCAAACCCATCGGGGGCGTCGCCAGACCGATCGTGAGATTGACGCACATGATGAGCGCAAAATGAACCGGATCGACCCCCAATCCGATGAACACGGGGGATAGAACAGGACCCAAAATCAGTATGGCTGGGCCCGCATCGAGAAACATACCGACAATGAACAACAAAATATTAAGCAGGAACAACAAGAGGTAAACATCATTGGTGATCTTCAGCATCGTATCGGCGATGTCCTGGGCGAGCCCCGAGACGGTGACGAGCCAGCCCAACGTCACGGCTGCGCCGACGAGCAGCAAAATCACACCCGATTGCAGCGCTGTGGCTTTGAAGATTGAGGTGAGCTCGGTCTTGCCGACATTTCGCGTCACAAATATCGTGACGAATAGCGCGTACGCCACCGCCACACAGGCGGCCTCGGTAGCAGTGAACACCCCGCTCAACATTCCACCGAGAAGTACGACCGGGAGTAACATCGCGAGCCAAGCGCTTTTGAATGCTGCTCCGCGCTCCGTCCAGCTTGCGCGCGGCCGTGCAAGAGGCAGGTTGTACCGCTTTGCGAGCAACCTGATCGTCCCCATGAGAGCGAGCCCGATCAATAGCCCAGGGACGACTCCGGCCGCGAATAGCGCACCGACGGAAACATTCATCACGAAGCCATAAAGCACCATGATTCCGGACGGAGGAATGATGGGCCCAACCACTGCAGCGGCAGCAGTTACGGCAGAGGCGAACGGGCGCGGGTATCCCTCTCGCTCCATCGCCGGAATCATCATCTTTCCAATAGCCGAGGCGTCTGCGACGGCAGAACCGGATATGCCGGCAAAGATCATGGAAGACAGGACGTTCACTTGTGCGAGCCCACCCCGAACGTGGCCCACCAATGACTGCGCAAAGCGAACAATGGACGCGGTGATCCCGCCCGCGTTCATGATCTCGCCGGCGAGAATGAAAAACGGCACCGCGAGCAACGGAAAGCTGTCGATACCGTTATAAAAACGTGCGAGGAGCGCAGGAAAATACTGCGTCTCGCCGTCGATCAGAAGACTCAACCCCGGGCCGAGCAGAAGAGCGAACACGACCGGAGTTCCAAACGCCATAAGCAGGACAAGAAACCAGAAGAAGGCGGCGGACATTTATCAGCCCTCCCCGTCTTTCTGCATGACCGGCACGACGCCCACTAAAATCTCTGTGGCTTTCCCGGTCAGCAGCGCTCGCGCTAAACGTAATGTCGCTTCGACAGCGACAAGCAACAAAGCGCTGAGCGCGACCGGCACGATAACGTAGACGTAGGACATCGGGATCCCGAGCCCAGTCGACATGATGGTCGAACCGCGGGCGACGAAGTCGACGCTCTCGAGTAGAAACATGACACAAAGCCAGGCCACCAAAACATTCACAACGACGCCAGTGGCTTGGAGTGCCTTTGGAGGCAACCCCTCAATGAAAGCCGTGATGGCGACGTGCCCTGCGGCGCGATAGCCCATCGGCGCTGCGAGCAAGGCAGACCATACGAGTGCCATACGCGCGGCCTCCTCGGCCCAATCGAGCGTATGGTTAAACAGTGCACGAGAAAGGATCTGGGCAAGCGCGACCAGCAGCATCAATGCAAGCAGGATCGCGGAAACAGAAAGCCCCCATCTTGCGATGGGGGCGTTCAGTTTTTCTAGACCTC
>CAZRFN010000078.1:0-4610 GCA_964599335.1 uncultured Acidibacter sp.
AACTTGCAGCTTCTTCGCCAAGTTCTCTTAATTGATTTCTGCCTTTAATAAAACTAAACGCCTCTTGTGCGATTGTTCTTCCCTTTTCTTGAAATTCTGTAAACAATTTGTATCTTTCGTCATTATCCTTTGCCGCCATTACTTGCATAAAGTCTATCAAATGCTGTGATCTTGCCCTTTCAGGAGAAAGGTCGTCTAAAGAACTTTGGTATTCAAGAAATGATCTTGCATAATCTTGATCAACTAAATCAATTGCAGCTTCCACATCACCGGTATGCTCCCTAAAAGCTCTCTGTAAAACCCCAAAAGAAGCTGGATCTTTTATAGCTTTTCTAGCTTCTCTTCTTTTTTTAGCTGCACTAAAAAATGACATCATCACATCTTCAGCACCCTGTTCTCCAGGCTCGTCCAATAACTTTGCAGCTAGTCCACCAAAATTGGTTCTAAGCTCTGATTCTAAAGCGTCAACTATATCTAAAGTTGTTGCAGAAGTACTATCATAATTACTTTGTATTGCCCTTATGCCTTTAGCAAGTTTTTCACTTGTTTCTCTTCTTGCATCTTGAAGCATTTTTGCCTTAAGAGGATCCTCTGCAAGTTCTTTGATAGTTTCAAAATTTTGTGAAAGACCAGAAACTCTTATCATTTCTTTAGCTGATTTAATATATTCTGCTTTTGCACTAATTATTTCTGATTTTCCTAACAATCTTTTTTTAGCGGCTGCTTGTCTAGCAATTGATGCTTCTGCTTCCAAGGCCATATCAGCTTGAACCGACATTGCTGCATATTTTTTGTAACGCCTTGAACCTCTTTTCAGAGCAAAAATATCTAGCCCTTCTTCTGATTTCTGTAATTCTTCTAGTTCTTTTGTTATTCTTGCTTGAGCTTTTTCGTCGCCAGAAAAATCTTCAAGTGCAGTTGTATAGGCTTTTATTGCAGCTTCTCTTAACTGAGCTCTTACTGATTTTAATCTACCTGATAAAACCATGGGATCAAAACCAACTAACTCTTTTTCGTCAATTCCAGCGGCTAATTGATATGCTCTAACCTTAGCTACTGCTTGCATTTGTTGTGAGGCAGCAGCTTTTATTGCATCTGACTGCAAATATTTAGTAGCTAGATGAATATTTGAATAGTCAACTGGTAAAGCAATTCTTTTTCGCACTTGTTCAGCTATAGCCTCATAGGCTATTTGATAAGCTCTTTGCTCATCAACTGGCAGACCTCTAATTGCTTCATCGTATGGAGTTAAAGATTTTGGTCCCATAGATTGATTTATAATATCAACTACGTTGGATCTTGGTTCTACTGGTACTTTAATTCCACTTAAACTATCCTGCAGAGCAACTAATTCCTCTTCTGTTACAAAATCTCTAAGGTCTGCAAAAACATTTGGGTCCTGCAAAATGTCTGATACTGATTCAACACCAGCGGCTATATTGGCTTGAGAGCCGATTGATTCAGCAACATCGCCAATAACAGAAGCTGATGTATCATTAATAATTCCCATTAATGACCTTTCAGCAATTGCTTTTCTTACGCTTAAAGGCACTCCTGGATAATCATCTTGTGATAAAAAGGGTATCATTTGATCTATCGAAATTGCTGGATAACCTAATTCTGCTAGTCCAGCGTTAAGGCGGTTTAAAGTTTTTGGATCTATTTCTGGATCAGTTCCTACCTGAGTTGCAATCTGTACCATCCTACTATCTACGTACGGCCCTGCTTGTTCTGTAGTTAATCCTCTTGCTGCTTTTTGTGTAACAAGTTTTCCTTCATTGTTTCTAACAACCGCATTGCTTCCTCGAGGAGAAGCTGATTTTGCTGCAACTGCTGCTTCAAAATTGACTACTTCTGCTGCGTCTTGGAAACTTTCAAGTGCTGTTCCCCTTCTCATTTCTTCTGCTTTTCTGACAATAGTTTCTATTGCAAATAAACTAGATTCATCAACATCTGAAATGGTGCCTTTTTTATAAACAAAATTACCATCTCTTTTAGCTAAAACTCTTTTTAATTTATCAAAAACATTTTTTGCTGTTGATTCATCAATTCCTGTTTCTGCCATTATTTCTTCTAAAAAAGAACCACTCTCCATCATAGACTGCAGTCTAGTTATTGTTTCTGGATCTTTACCTAAAAGCGCTTGTAATGTTGTAATTGAATCAAACTTTGGTACTGCGTATAAAAATTCTTCTCTTGATTTAGGGTCTCTTACAATTCTAGTCCCAAGGCGAAGTTTTCCACTTTCATCTTTAAATGTACGAAGCTGTGTGATGATATCGTCGTCTTGGTCAAATCCGCTCAATACAGATTTGTATATACTAAAATTTTCATTAGCCGTATAGAATTGATCCCCATCAAGTATAAATTCCATAAACGTTGCTTTTTCTGTTTTGCCTGCTCTTGTTTTTATTGGAATAAGTTTATGACCACCTTCTGAATAAAGATCAGAACTTCTTAGATGAACTGCTGGAGATCTAATGCCATATCTTGATGCACTTGGCACAACCAATTTTGGAACACCATCTTTAGTTGTAAAAGCTTGTGTAGCAAAGTGTGATTCAACTAAGTTAAGCATTGCTATGCTGTCTTTTAATGGTAAGCCTAACCTCATAACATTTTCTATTTCAGCCAAATATTTTTTTCTTTTAAGAGCTAGGGCTCGTGCTGCGGGAGTTAAATCCTCTAAAGACAATCCAGCTAAATCAGCTCTTTCTTGATCTATCAATGAAATAAGACTTTTACCTTCTGGAAGTTTTCCAGTTTTTATGAATGCTGCAAGTCCTTCTCGCGATTTTTGCACCTGTTTTTGTTGAGCGGTAACAAAACTTTCTCTAGTAAATAAAGTTGGTTCAGCCATTATTTCCATTGGCTCTATATATACTTGATCAGAACTACGAGTTGCTATGTTCATTGCAATAAAAGCAGTATTTCCAGTTTGTGCTTTAAGTGCGCTAATATCTCCAATTATTGATTTTGATCTAAAATCTTCTAAAGCGCTTAATATTCTTGATGCCTTTCCGGTTTCTATATCTCCGAGGCGTGCTTGCTCTCTAGCTGTTAGCTTTTTTTTGCTTCTTAGTTTTCTTTTTTCTTTTTCTATTTTTTGTGCTTGCTTTAAGGTTAAACCGTCCAGATCCCTCATAATCTTCAAAACGTAAAATTCCAGTTTTAGCTTTTACTGTTTGTTCTATTCCTTCTCCGAGAGGAAATCTTATTGTATTATCAGAAGTAGTTCCAGATCTTAGCGCATGCCTTAGTTTATCTATTTCGCCCTCTAAAGACCTTAATAAATCAAGTTGTTCTCTATCTACTGTTCCAGGACCAAGAGATTTTACTTTTTCTGATAATTCTTTAAATTGTTTAACTTTTATGTTAATGAGGTTTTGCATGAATGTTTCTGTCATTACAACTGAGCCATCTCGTATTGGCTCTAAATTGTTAGCTAAAGAACTAACAACCCTTTCATATTCTAATGCTTGCCTCATTTTGTCTGGATCTGGAGCAGTCTCAGCAGCTGCTTTTACAATTTCTATTGTTTTTGTTAATTCTTCTAAAATGTTAGGAGAAGTTCCTAAAATTTTAATATTATTAATTTGCTCTCTCAATAAACTATACACATCATATGGGTCTAAATTTTCCGTTGGGTCTGCACCAATTAAGCCAGATACTTTAGCAATAAGTTGCATAGCGTCGCCGCGGCTGCCAATTGTTTTTGCTACCCCAGCTTCAGTACCAGTTAAAACATCTCCTCTAACCATCTTAAGAACTATATCTGTTATATTTGTTAAATCTAAAGATTCTTTTAAAGATGTACCCATGTTTCCAAATACTTCTTCTAATTGTGCTCCTCCTAATGAAAAATCTCTTGGAGCAAGCTCTGATTGAAGTCTTTTTGGTATTTTTCCAACTAGTTGACTAATTTTTCTTAGTATAGTATCATCACTTCTTGAAGCCACAACTGCGTGGAAAAAATTAGTAATAACACTGTTGGTTAAATAACTTGCACCTGCTTCATTTAAAAGAATAAGTTGTTCTAACTCTGATAATGGTGTTTCTTCTCCAGCTATACGAAGACCAATTCGTATTAAGCCTTCTCCAGTAATATTTGTCATGCCTGGAAAGTTTTTTGATATTGAAGAACCTGGATCAATAATAGATTCTAAAATTTGTTTATTATTTTTTATTGCAAAAGTTGCTTGCATACCGCTAACTTGTTTACCAATTAATCTATCTAATTTTAGCTCTCTTAATTGCTCTGGTGTAGCTCTTGCTAAAAAATTATTAACTGCTGCAACTCTTGTTTCTAATGCTGCTGCACCCAGACCTCCTGTTACTTGGCCTGTTGCGCTTACAGATCTAACTGAAGATATTGGATATGCGATAGAATTAAGCTCTGCTTGTTGGATGTTTTGCTCAACACTACCTACATTAAATAATTCCCCAGTCACTGAATTAAAAATAGAACCATCATCTTGAATTTTTAAATGCTGTCTTAAAGGATCGCTTGAATAAATTACTTTAAATCTTTTAATTTTATCACTTATAGACATGTTATAAAATTCCTGCAGAAATATTTATTGAAGATTGGCCACCGTTATTTTGTACTG
>CAZRFN010000079.1:0-4558 GCA_964599335.1 uncultured Acidibacter sp.
GACTTACACGTGTCACTAAGCAGTGTGTAAGAGAATGTGCAAGTAAATATCGGGTTTTTGACAGGTGAATTCGTCTGAGGGAACACTTCTGCATACAGAGGTTAGTCAAAGATTAAAGAACGCGGCGCGAGTGTGAGAATTTTTTTGACGCTACTTACGATCAGTGCGCCTTGTTGCCTAGGATCTCTACTAATGATTCCGTTGTCGTTTAAACGACATCGTGGCCGCCGCCAGAACCTCATCGATCACCGGCAGATTTGACCGTTCAAATTCCCAGGGCGTGAGATCTAGGCAACCGATCAACCCTTCGGCAAGGTGCTGCACAGACCGAGTGCTCCAGTCCCGCCCGTCATGGCCGAGGGCGACCGCAGCGAGCGTGCGTTCAAGGCACGCTTACCGTCAAAGATCCACAGGTGCAGACTGCGGCCCGGGCACATGCTCTGTCCAAGCGAACAACCAGTCGTAGAGCGGCAAAATCTGAGCCACAGCGCGGCCCCGATCACGGTGAAAAGCGCAAATCGACGGTACTGATCTGTTGCCATCACTTCACATAATGGGAGGGATAGGCTTTACCCGCAACACCACTGGCGATCGCCGCTTTGGCCACCGCGCTCGCCACCACCTCGCGCAGACGAGGATCCATCGGCTTCGGCAGAATGTATTCAGGCCCGAAAGCGAGCGCCGTGACATCCGGATAGGCCTTGATCACCTCCTCCGGAACCGTTTCTTTGGTGAGATTGGCAATCGCGTGTGCCGCAGCGATCTTCATCTCCTCGGTGATGGCATGCGCGCGCACATCGAGCGCGCCACGGAAGATGAACGGAAAGCACAGCACGTTGTTCACCTGGTTCGGAAAATCCGAACGCCCCGTCGCGACGATCACATCGTCGCGGATCGCCCGCGCCGCCGAAGGCCGAACCTCGGGCTCAGGATTGGCGAGTGCGAAAATCACCGGTCGCGGCGCCATGGATCGAAGCAGCTCGGCATCGAGCAAACCGGCGGCCGAGACTCCGATGAAGACATCGGCACCCTGCAACGCCTCTGCCAGCGAGCGATGCGCACTGTCATTGGCAAACTCGGCTTTGTAGTCGGGCAAATTTTTCCGCCCGGAATGAATGACGCCCTGCCGATCGACAGCCGTCATGTTGGCAACCGGCACGCCCATCGATCGCAACAAGCGCAGAGTCGCCGTGCCGGCAGCACCGCTGCCAAGACACACGATCTTCACCTCGTTGAGGCGCTTGCCCTGCAACTCGAGGGCGTTGAGCAAACCCGCGACCACGCAAATGGCCGTGCCGTGTTGATCGTCGTGGAACACGGGCACCTTACAACGCGCTTTCAGCGCTTCTTCGATAGCGAAGCACTGGGGAGCGCCCACATCCTCGATGTTGATACCGCCGAAGCTGTCCGCGATTCGCGCGACCGTGTCGATGAAGCTTTCGGCCGTCTCGGCGTTGATCTCGATGTCCACGCAATCGAGGTCCGCGAAGCGTTTAAAGAGCAACGCCTTGCCCTCCATCACGGGCTTGCTTGCCAGCGCACCGAGATTGCCGAGCCCCAAAATCGCCGAGCCATCGGTCACGATGCCGATGAGATTGCCTTTATTGGTGTATTCGTAAGCCGCCTCGGGATCGGCAGCGATGGCCAATACCGGCTCGGCGACGCCCGGGCTGTAGGCCAGCGCCAGATCGCGGCTCGATTCCGCCGGCTTGAATACGTGCGTTCCGATCTTTCCCGGCCGCGGCATCGCGTGGTACGCGAGCGCTGCCTCGCGCAAGGCCTCTTCAGACATGTCATCTCCCCCTGATATGGCCGGTCACTATAGAGGCTCGACATCTCGGCCGGCAGGGGTTTAAATCCCCGCCGAGATCAAACTAGGATCAGAAGCACAACATCAACAAGATCCAAAGGGGATCGATATGGGGGAGCGCGGGTTCGACTACGACCTGGTAGTCATCGGATCAGGTCCGTCTGGTCAACGGGCGGCCATCCAAGCGGCCAAACTAGGCAAATCTGTTGCAATCATCGAACGGGCTCGCACCGTTGGTGGGATCTGCGTCAACTACGGCACGATCCCTTCGAAGACCTTTCGAGAGGCGGTGCTGCACCTCTCGGGTTATCGTGAACGGGGCATCTACGGCTCGTCTTATCGCGTGAAGCAAGAGATCACCATCGATGATCTGCTTTACCGCGTTCAGCAAGTCGTACGCTCGGAGATCGACGTCATCCGTAACCAGATGACACGCAACCGCGTCGAACTCATCGAAGCGACCGCGACGTTTCTCGATCCGCATCTCATCGAGCTGACCACCGAAGGGCGGCACGGCAAACGACAAATCACCGCTCGCAAGGTCGTGATCGCTTGCGGCACCGAAGCTGCGCGCGACACCCATATTCCGTTCGACGGTCAAAAAGTCTTCACGAGCGACGATGTGCTCGGGCTCGAGCGTCTGCCGAGATCGATCATCGTCGTTGGTGCCGGCGTCATCGGCATCGAATACGCGACCATGTTTGCGGCGCTCGGTGTCCGAGTCACGGTCGTAGACAAACGGCCGACACTGCTGCCTTTTCTCGATCACGAAATTTCGGCGGCGCTCACCTATGTCGTCCAACAGAGCAACGTCACCATGCGGCTCGGCGAAGAAGTCGCCGAAATCGTCATTCTCAAAGGTGTTTCGAAACCAGTTGAAGTGCGCTTGAAAAGCGGCAAGGTGTTGCACGCGGAGGCCGCGCTCTACTCGATTGGTCGCGTCGGCGCGACCGAACGCCTGCAACTCGGCAACGCCGGCGTGCAAGCGGATGATCGCAACCGTATCCCCGTCAACGAGCACTTCCAAAGCAACGTCGAGCATGTCTATGCCGTCGGCGATGTCATCGGCTTCCCGTCGTTAGCATCGACCTCGTACGAACAAGGTCGAGCGGCGGCGCGCCATGCTTTCGGTCTGCGCAATGATCACGAAGGTGGTATCGGTCTCTTTCCGTATGGCATCTACACAGTCCCAGAGATTTCCACCATCGGCAAAAGCGAAGATGAACTGACCGCCGCCGGCATCGCCTATGAGATCGGCAAAGCCAACTACCGCGAAATCTCTCGCGGCCAGATCATCGGCGACCGAACGGGCTTGCTGAAGATCATCTTCAGCCCCGAGTCTCGGCAGTTGCTCGGCGTACATATCATGGGTGAAGGTGCGAGCGAGTTGATTCACATCGGACAAGTTTTGATGGCTCACAACGGCAAGATCGATTACTTCGCCGATGCCGTCTTCAACTTCCCGACTCTCGCCGAGTGCTACAAAACCGCTGCTCTCGACGGACTTAACCGCCTCAGCATCTAGACTCAGCCTCGAGACGTAGCCCAAGGCCCCCTACAGGCGGCAGAATCATCGGGTGACTGATCGCCTGACGATACTGGGACTGCGTGAGGCCGAGGCGCGGCAACGCTGGGTCGCAGATGGGCCTAACGTCATCGCCGGACGGACGCGCCCGCCGACCTTGACCGTTGCGCTCGATGCGCTGCGCGAACCCATGTTCATCATGTTGGTCGCGGGCGGTGGGGATGGCATTTTCCATAGCAGCTTGGGCGGTGCTTTCTCTCACCCATGCTCCCGTTCGCAGTTTGTAGCGGACCTGCCAATAGGGGCTTCCAGCTCTTCTATATAGAACCACCTCGCCATCGCGTAGATGTATGACAGTGGGTGGAGCGGGCTTGAGGCTGGCCAGTGTGCTGCCGTGGCGAGGCTCTGGCTCTACAGTGGAAAAGATCGGTGTGGCAGCGAGGGCTAGCCTTTTCACAGTGGCCCGCCTTGGCAGCAGCGTGGCAGCAGAGTGTTGCTGCAGGGATACTCAGTGCGGACAGCGTGTGAGCACTGCTGGCAGATTTGGACTGGGCCCGCTTGGATTCGAACCAAGGACCAAGGAACTACGGGATATCTACTTCGGGTTAGCCGAGGAAGCCGAGATCCCGCGTTGCGAATGCGCCGATGTTGGGTGCAACCTTCGACAGCTCACTCGCTCCCACCCCGAACCACGAGGCTAAGGTGGCGGCGTATTGATCGGCCGAGGTTGTCGGAATAAAGCGACCGCCACCGACATCCAAGGCACTGCCGATTTCGAGCAATGGATATTGGCCATAGATTCGACCGCCACGAACTGCACCACCGGCTACCAGCTGAATACCGCCCCAAGCGTGATCGGAGCCATCGCCGTTCGAGGTCAACGTGCGGCCAAAGTCCGATTGGGTAAACAGCGTGACCGAGTTCTCCATGCCGATTTCGGTGAGGGAATCATAGAAACTTTTGATTCCATTACTGACTGTAGCGAGCAAACCCGGTTGGTCGGCCATCAGATCATCGTGTTGATCAAAGCCGCCCAAGGAAACGAAAAAAATCTG
The DNA here is from genome assembly GCA_964599335.1 of uncultured Acidibacter sp. Lineage (GTDB taxonomy): Bacteria > Pseudomonadota > Gammaproteobacteria > Steroidobacterales > Steroidobacteraceae > UBA964. The sequence goes on from CAZRFN010000079.1 coordinate 4,391, forward strand.
TCGCGATAACGACAGGCTCGCGCGTGCAGATATCAACTTGGCGACAGTTCGCAGTTGCGTCTGCAGGCCAGAGAGCGTCGCGCCTGTATTGGGCAGGGCGTAAAAATCGCGCGCTGTGGCGAGCGACTCATTGACGCGATCGGCGAACTGCACCGCGCGCTGCTGGAT
>CAZRFN010000080.1:0-4536 GCA_964599335.1 uncultured Acidibacter sp.
AGAACAAGACCCTGCTGCCGAGCGAGACGTACACGTTCCCCGAACTGGTCGGCCATGTGCTGCAAGCGGGCGGGTTTATCTCGACGCTGGCCTCGGCGGCATCGGCTATCAACATCCGTTCGTCGGGGCGAGAAGTCTCGTGACGACTGCCCAATACTGGCTGACGGAAAACTTCAGGGAACTCGGGCTACCGCCTGACGCGGCGGCTTGGCTGCTAGACCTGTGGCACGTCACCCAGACGTTTGACGACGTGGCTGACGGCGATCCGGTAGACCGGGCTGCGCTGGACGACACCGTATGGCGTTGCCTCGTCAACATGCCTGCAAACAGTTTCTTTATGGCTAATGCTAGTCAGTTGTTGCCAGCATTGGCTACGGCGATTTGTAAGTGGAAGGCGTCGGATGATGCCGAGCGGTCGGGTCGGGCGGACGAGAAGTCGTTTGTCTGGCGTGCCGCCTATTACGACATTGTGTTGTTAACGGTGCTGTTGTGTCTTGGCCGTGAGTCTGCTATGGAAAAAGCAGGTGCGGTAATGGCACTATACGGCGAAGATTTTGCGAAGTATCGCGAGGAATTCCCTCATGGCTAATCCAGTAGTTGCTATCGCCGCATCCAGCATTGGATCGGCTGCAATTGGCAGTCGTTCGGCGAGTAAAGCCGCTAAAGCGCAGCAGCAGGCAGCAGACCAAGCAGCGCAAGTTCAGCGCGAGATATTCCAGAAGCAGACCGAACTGCAAGAGCCTTTCCGTCAGGCGGGCATTACTTCGCAGAACGAATTGATGCGGTTGCTTGGAATTGGCGGCGACGCTACGGCTGCCGACTACGGGATGCTGACCCGTCAGTTTGGCGAACGCGACCTACAAATGGACCCCGGTTATGCTTTTCGGCTGCGCGAGGGCGAAAAGGCTCTTGAGCGTATGCAGGCTGCTCGCGGCAATATGCTGTCAGGTGCGGCTATTAAAGCAGGTCAGCGTTACGGGCAAGACTTGGCATCGCAAGAGTACATGAACGCATTTAATCGAGCGCAAGCCCAGTTGGGCACGCGCCTTGGCGCGCTTGGTAGTTTGTACGGTGCTGGTCAGGCGGCTACACAGCAGGTTGCAGGACAGGCCGGACAGATGGGCGTTAACGTCGGCAATCTAATGACGGAGGGCGGGCAGGCTCGCGCCTCTGGTTATTTGGGTCAAGCCAACGCTCTAAATCAAGCGCTACAGCAAGGCGCTGGATTGTATGGCATGTATCAAGGCGGGTACTTCGGGCCGACTAGTGTAACGCCGGGCGGCGGCCAAAATCTGCAAACAGTAAATTACATGGGTCCGCGATACGGGAATGTGGTGTAAGTCATGGCAGTTATAGGCGCAACACAACTTGAACCCGTGAACGTGCTTGGCTCGTTTGTAGGGGGTTTAGAAGCCGGACGAACGGCTGCTGCACAACGACAAAAGGAAGTCGAGGCGCTTCGTTTGCAACGGCAGCAAGAGGCAGTCAATGCCCTTATTGGTGCAGGAGCCTTGGAGACTGCGGAAGGCCGTAATGCGCTTGCACGTATGCCCGGTGGGTTTGAAGTGCTTAAAGGGTATGGCGAATCACAAGAAAGCCTTGGCAAAGGCATGGAAGCGCAAACCAAGGGGCTGTCAGACCGACTGCAACTTTGGAAGCGCATGTTGCCTGCCGATCCCGTTAGCGCTGCTCGATGGGTTCAGTCTGCTTACGCCGATCCAATCGTCGGGCCTGAATTAGCAAAGTTTGGCACACGCGAAGAAGTTATCGCTGGAATCCCATCTGACCCTGCTAACTACATGAAGTGGGCAGAGGGAGTGTCCATGTTTGCGGACGAATACGCCAAGCGTCGCGTCCCAACTGCCGAAGCCATGTTGCCGTACACGCAACCCAAGTCGCCAGAAGTGTTGGCACAAGAAGTTATGAAGGCGCGTGCCGGAGCGCCAACGACTGTCATTGGCGGCACAGGAAAGTTTGGAGAAGCCGTAGCCAAAGGTGGCGGCGAAGAAATTGTAGAAAGCAGAAATCAAGCGTCGTCCGCTTTGGCAAGCATTAACAACATCCAAAGCCTTCTGCCGCTTGTCTCTAGCCCAGAATTTATTTCTGGTACGCTGGGTGATGCTCGCCTTGCCGTTGCTAAAGCGCTCAACCTTCCGGGCGCAACAGAAACGCAAGTGTACTTTAGTGGCATCGGTCGTGATGTTGCTGACATTATTAAAGCGTTTGGCGCCGGAACTGGCTTGTCAGATGCCGACCGTGAGTTTGCCAAGGGTATCGCTGGCGGTGACATCAAACTAACTGGACCTGCAATTCGCAAAATTTTGTGGCTAAACGCCAACTACAACAACGAGCGTATTAAGCGATATAACCAGCGCGTCTCTGAGATTGCCTCTAATCCGATGACGGATGAAGCAACAAGGCAGCAGTTGGCAGTGCTTCATGCCCCAATTCAAGCAGTTGACGTTGGTCCACGTCCCGTTATGAGCAAGGATGAGGCTAAGTTGTTGCCACCTGGAACATCATTTGTGATGCCGGATGGCGCGGTGTATCGCGTTCCAGCAAAAAAGAAGTAGGTCGTCGTCATGGCTAAAGATCAGTCGATGGCTGAGTTTGAGTTGGTTAGCCCAGCGTTAAGCCAAACAACGGAAGTTCCCAGAGGACGCAAAGGCTCTAACTCAATGGCTGAGTTTGAGTTAATTTCCGCTGCGCCTGCGGCCCCGCCTAAGCCTCCTAGAACTTGGTCACAAATTCCCGGTGAGGCATTTGAGAGTTTTATTCCAAGCGCCCAACGATTTTTGGGTGGCGTCTACGAGACTATTACTAAGCCAGTAGAAACGCTTACGGGACTTGGTGAAGTCCTTACCGGCGCTTATGCGCGGTTTATTCCACAAGAGTGGATGGCTCGCCCTGATAAAGCCCAAGAGTTTATTGAAAAAGCCAATGCCGTTGGCGGTGCTTACAAGGATCGCTACGGAAGTGTTGAGGCGTTAAAAAACACCATCGCCACCGATCCCGTTGGGTTTGCCGCTGACGTATCTATGTTTACCGGCGCTGGTGCTGCTGTGACCCCAGGCCGCACAGGCCAAGTCCTTGGCACTGTCTCGCGTTATACCGATCCTTTGCGAGTTTCTGGCATCCTTCCTACCGCAGAAATTCTAGGTGGCGCTGGCGTAAAAGGTTTGTCCACCATTAGCCGTGGCGCAAAAACCAACTTGTTGATGGAGTCGGTTGAAGGCCGTGCCCCGGAAGTTATCAATGCACTGCGGCAGCAGCGGCAATACGTTCCCGGCTCAGCGCCCACTGCTGGCGAAGTTGTTTCTGAAATTGGTATGCAACCGGGAGTGGTGCCGCTTACTCGATATGCCGCCCTGCAAGAAAGCGCAACCAAAGTGTTGCCAAGCGAATACCTTGCAAGGGAACAAGCACAAGAGGCCGCAAGACTTAGTTACATACGCAACATTGGCGGAAGCGATCCGGCAAGCCAATTTGTGTTTGACGCGGCAAACAAGTTGCGTGCAAATGAAGCCAAGATGCTTTATGGCAAGGCAGGCACAAATGTTGTTCTTGAGGATGCAACCTTGCAGACCTTGAAGCAGCGCCCGTCAATGCAGAAAGCATTTGATTTGGCAGAAAGGCTTGCTAAGGAAGAGGGTGTTACGTTTGGTTCAATCACGCCTACGTCGGCTCTTGCCCAGCCGGGAACGCGTGGCTACCTTGTTGCTGACATGCACTATGTCAAGCAAGCGCTTGACGAGATGATTAAAGACCCGGCTGCGGCTGGTATTGCAAAAACAGAAGCCAAACTGATTACCAATACTCGCCAGCAGTTTCTAAATTGGCTTGAAAAGAACGCTCCCGAATACAAAACGGCTCGTGAGTCGTTTGCCGCTCGAAGTAAGCCAATTACTCAAATGGAAATTGGCGAGTTTTTGGAAAAGAAACTTGTTGGCGCTAGGGGCGAAGAGCGTCCTGGCGTGTTTGCTGGCGCCGTTAAGGAAGCGCCGACAACAATCAAGCGTGCAACAGGTCAAACTCGGTTTGAAAAGTTGTCTGAAGTGTTGACGCCGGATCAAGTTAAGATTGTTAAAGACATTCAGGCTGACTTGAACCGACAGTTGGCATTGTCACAACAAGCAACAGCCGCTCGCCAAACAGGCCCAGCGGCAACTCGCGCTGGTAGCGAACTGTTGGAAGCGGCATTTGGCGGCGTGGCCGCGCCTAACGTACTTAACGCTGTAATTACCGCCACCAATGCAATCTTGCGTAGATTAGGCGCGAAGATTGACCGTAAGGTTGCTCTTCAGATTGCCACTGAAATGCTTGATCCGCAGCAGGCGGCTGCGGCATTGGAGCAGGCGCAACGTCGTGCTAGTGCCGTAGAAGCCGTGGGGCGCGGTGTTCGCGCAGCCGGAGGTGCGACTGGGCGAGCGTTGACGCCTATTTCAACGATTCAGAATCGGCTTGTAGAGGGCCAAAACCAAAACGCCCTTGCGAGGTAAGTTGACGTGGACGACATGCAGGTTCTTTTCAACATCG
>CAZRFN010000081.1:0-4435 GCA_964599335.1 uncultured Acidibacter sp.
ATAGGGGCATAAAAAATGGCTATTTCACGTGCACAATTAGTCAAGGAACTCGAGCCGGGCTTGAACGCCCTGTTCGGCCTTGAGTACAAGAACTACGAGAACGAGCACGCCGAGATCTACTCGGTGGAGACTTCGGATCGTGCGTTCGAGGAAGAGGTGATGGAGTCGGGCTTCGCTGAAGCTCCGGTGAAGACGGAAGGCGCTGGCGTCTCGTACGACCAGGCGCAGGAAGTCTACACTTCTCGCTACACCCACGAGACGATCGCCCTGGCGTTCGCGCTCACGGAAGAAGCCGTCGAGGACAACCTCTACGACCGTCTTGCCGGACGCTACACCAAGGCTCTCGCTCGTTCGATGGCTCAGACGAAGCAGATCAAGGCTGCCAGCGTGCTCAACGGCGCGTTTGACACCTCGGTCGGTGGCGACGGTAAGCCGCTCTGTGCTCTGGATCACCCGACCCTGTCGGGCCCGGATCTCAAGAACGAGCTCACCACCGCTGCGGATCTGAGCGAGACCTCGCTTGAGCAGGCTTTGATCGACATCGCTGCGTTCACCGATGAGCGTGGCCTGAAGATCGCTGTTCAGGGCTTGAAGCTCATCATCCCGAAGGAACTCATGTTTACGGCTGACCGTATCCTCAAGTCGACGCTGCGCGTTGGCACTGCGGATAACGACATCAATGCCGTGAAGAACATGGGCATGGTGCCGCAGGGCTACACCGTGAACCACTTCTTGACCGACCCGGACGCTTGGTTCATCAAGACCGACGCTCCGAACGGCATGAAGATGTTCCAGCGTGTTGCCATCAAGACTGGTTTCGAGGGTGACTTCGATACCGGCAACGTGCGGTACAAGGCTCGCGAGCGCTACAGCTTCGGCTTCAGCGACCCGCGTGGCATCTTCGGATCGCCTGGCGCTGCCTAATAGGCAAAAGTGGAAGGGGGCCGCAAGGCCCCCTTTCTCTATGCACTTCGTTCACGTATAGTCAAGTCTCCGGGAAAAATCCGGTACGTCTGACAGACCCGGCTGACGACATGCAGACAGACGTACCTAACTCGCATGTGAGGATTTGAAATGGCACGTACAACTTTCTCCGGCCCGGTTGCTTCGGACAATGGCTTCATTGCTGGCACCGGCGCCACAGTCACCTCTGTTCTGACCGCTGCATCTACGATCAACTTCCCTGAAATCGCCGCTGGCGCAACGTCTGATTCGTCGGGCATCACCGTGACCGGTGCTGCGGTTGGCGATGCGGTGTTGGTCGGTGTTCCGGCCGCCATCGAAGCGGGTATCGTGGTGACGGCTTACGTTTCGGCTGCCGACACTGTCAAGGTTCGCGCTGCCAACGTCACGGGTTCCCCGATCAACCCGGCTTCGGGTTCGTTCCGAGTGGTTGTCGTCAAAGTAGCCTAATAGGAGGCTCGCAATGAGCTTCGCAAGTGACGTTAAGGCCAAAACCGTGGTCGCTACTGGCGACATGGTGAATGGTCGCACGCGTATTCAAGGCATCTACTACACCTGCACGGGCACGGCCGCTGCGATCACCCTGAAGACGGGCGGATCTGGCGGTACGACGGTGATGGAAGTAAAGACACCTCCTTCGGCTGGTGCTTACGACATCATCATCCCGGACGATGGAATTTTGGCCACCGACGGCGTGCATGCCACGTTGTCCTCGGCTGAAGTTCTCAGCGTCACCGTGCTGTACGTGGGTGGGGCTCCGGCCTAATGAAACGCGGTCCGATGGGCCTGGCGCTTAGAGGAGGCGGTGCCGTGCGAAAAGGCATGGGCATCGCTACCTCTGTCAAAAGCGGCAACTTCCGTCCGACCAAGCAAGGCGCAGGCATGACCAAGAAAGGCGTGGCGGCATTCCGCCGCGCCAATCCTGGCAGCAAGCTCCAGACCGCGGTGACAGAAGACAATCCGAGTCCCGGTCGTGCCAAGCGGCGCAAGTCTTTTTGCGCTCGTTCGGCCGGCCAGATGAAGATGTACCCAAAGGCAGCAAAGGACCCTAACAGCCGGATTCGTCAGGCTCGCAGGCGATGGAAGTGTTAGCCGATGGAATTCATGATTTGGAACATCATCCTGTCAGCAATTGTGACCGGGATGGGATTCATGCTTAAGGGTAAGTTTGACGAGCTCGCTCGTTTGAACATCTTGTTGAACCGTACCCGCGAAGAGATTGCGAGAGATCACATCACTCGCAAAGAAGTGGACGATAGGATCGAGAAGTTCGTCGCACACGTCGATCAAAGATTCAATCGTCTTGAATTGAAACTGGATGAGCTTAGAAGCTCGAGGGAATGACAATGCCTGGCAAACTGAAGATGGTCATGAAAGGCGGCAAGAAGGTTCCTTCCTTTGCTGCCGATGGCGTCGGTAAGATGAAGAAGGGTGGCATGGCCGATAAGAAAGGCCGTGCTATGAAGAAGGGTGGCAAGGACGCGCGCGGTCGCGCGATGCGAGGGTACTAACATGGCAGGACGTGGAATGGGTGCAGCCACTCGTGGTGGCGGCGCCGTGGGCAGTGGCCCGAAAAACAAGATGGTCTCCGAGCCCAGCATGAAGACCGGCAAGGTCGTCATGGCCTCTAAGGGCGGTGCCATTAATCAGCACAAAGAGATGGCTATGGGCATGATGGGCGGCGGCATGGCCCGCGGCTACAAGAAGGGCGGCATGGCCAAGAAGAAGGTCAAGAAGATGCGCTACGGCGGATCCTGCGGCTAATAGATGGCTACATCAGGCACAACAGACTTCAACCTGTCGATCGATGATTTGGTTGAAGAGGCATTTGAGCGTTGCGGCATGCGGCCGACGAGCGGCTATCAGCTCAACTCCGCACGTCGCTCGCTCAATTTGCTGTTTCTGGACTGGGCCAACCGCGGGCTAAACCTGTGGACGATCGAGCAGGCGACGTACACGTTGACGCAAGGCGTCAATGAAATCTCGCTGCCAACCGATACGGTCAATGTCCTGGAGGCGATCATTCGCCAGAACAACCAGGGCATTAACTCGGACGTCTACATCGAGCGCATCAGCCGAGAGGACTGGTTGAACGTGCCCGATAAGACTACGCAGGCTCGCCCTGCGCAGTTCTACGTGCAGCGTACCAACACGCCGAAGGTCTTCTTCTACCCGGCGGCGGATCAGACGTACACGTTTGTGTACTACAAGATCCGTCGTATCCAGGACGCAGGCGCCTACACGAACGATGCCGACATCAACTTCCGCTTCCTGCCGTGCTTGGCATCTGGCCTTGCGTATCAGCTCTCGTTGAAGTTTGCTCCCGATCGTACGGCGGCTCTCAAAGCCATCTACGAAGAGGACTTCAACCGGGCTGCCATGGAGGATCGGGACACTGCCAGTGTGCAGTTCATCCCGGACATGGGGGTCTAAGTGGCCTACGCTAGCGGCAAGTTCTCGTACGGGCTCTGCGATTACTGCGGACAGCGTTACCAGTACAACACCCTGCGCAAAAACTGGCAGGGCTACATGGTGTGTCCAGACGACTATGAGCCAAAGGAACCGCAACTCGAGCCGCTTCGTTATCGCGGCGATGCTATTGCGCTGCGTGATCCGCGGCCCGATCGCATTGAGCCGGTCTCCGTGTTCGTGGGCGCACCTGGGTTCACGGCGTTCCAGAGCTTTGGCACAGCGCGCAACACGAACGACATGCGTCCGTACATCGTCGGGCAGGCGCTTATTGCCCAAGGCGTTGTTGGGGGAGTCACGGTAGCTACGTCATGACATACGACGAACTGGTCACCAATATCCGTAACTACACCGAGGTGAACGCCAATGTGTTCACGAACTCGGTGATTAATACGTTCATCACGATGGCGGAGAACCAGATTCTTCGCGAGATCGACCTGGACGTGTTCAAGGTCGAAGCCACGGCCAACATGACCAGTGGCAACAAATTCCTGTCTGCTCCGAGCGACATCCTGACCCATCGGTACATGATGATCACCTCGGGCAGCAACCAGATTTTCTTGGATTTCCGCGACACCTCCTTCATGAAGGAGTACTGGCCGAACGGGTCCACGACGGGTACGCCCAAGTATTACTCGGTTTGGGATCAAAACACGTTTTACGTGGCCCCGACCCCGAATGCGAACTTTGTTGTTGAGCTGGGCTACATCTACCGCCCGGCTCAGTTGTCGTCGACCAACCCGACGACCTGGATTAGCAACAACGCTCCGGAAGCCCTGCTTTATGCCTGCTTGATTCAGGCCTACAGCTACACCAAGGGCCCGGACAACATGCTCCAGTACTTCACGAATTCGTATCGCCAAGCGATCCAGGGCTTGGGCATCGAGCAGCAGGGACGCCGCCGACGCGACGAGTACCGCGATGGTATGATTCGCTTGCCGCTTAAATCGGAGTCGCCCGGTCCATGATCAATGTTTCATCACCCGTCCTGGTTGGCGGGGTA
>CAZRFN010000082.1:0-4426 GCA_964599335.1 uncultured Acidibacter sp.
TTGAACTTGTAACTTTGCACACCAAGAGTGGCACTATCACGATCTACATCGCGGCTAATCGGAGGTGAGATTTCGGGAGTTGTAGTAAACCCTTCACGATCCACATAGCGGTACGCACAAGACGCTGTAGGAGCCACAGTGAACGCTCGTGACATCTTGTAGTCAGCGGCCACCTTAGCGGCCTCCATAAAGCCCACATAGAGCGCTTGAGCGATCTTACCGGCTTTGTTGTCAGCAGACCCTAGACCAAGGTTCCTGCGGCGTAGAGCAGCAACAAACTCCTCGTACGTAACTCCTTCAATGGCAAGAAGGTTTGCAAGTCCAAGAACACCAAGACCAACTTGATTGTCCTTTCGGCTGTAGATCCCAGACTCATCTACACCTGTCTTGGTATAAAGATCACAAAGGAACTTCATCCCATCAGCAAAAGCTTGAGGGATCTCATCGATCTTGGTAAGACCTAAATTGATGTGACTCAGTAGACAGGTGTCACGAGACTTGAGCAGAATCTCTTGGCAAACGTTGGAGTAAATACGTTCTCCGTTTGCGTCGTATTGCTTCTTAACAATCCAAACGTCACCCTTACGAGCAGCGTTCATGATCGCGTTTAGTTTGTCGGGGTAATCGATGATGTCAGGATCAACATTGACACAGCGCTTGATCCAAGGAATACGAGCTCGATCGTAATTAACAAACTCAAGAATGTCAGGGTGATCTGCGTCGCAATGAGCAACGATTGCACCGTTACGGTACGTACCCCCTCGACGCAGGATCTCGTTGAACTTGGAGTAGATCTCCATGAACCCACAAGGACCTGAAGCAACCATTCCGTGGCTGTTCTTGGTACCCTTTGCACGAAGCTTAGACAGGTGAATAGCAACGCCTGCACCGTACCGAAGAGCCTTACTAGCAAACTGCCAAGAACCTTCAAGACCATCAGGGTGTTCATCCATTGTGTCTTCTACAACGAAGACAGTACAGGAGACCGGATACCTACGAGTCGGATTCTGAATCCAGCTCTCCACCCTCCCCGTCATTGCGATCGCCGGGTTCAGTGTCTCCATCTGCATCGAAAGTTCCATTGTCAATTGAACGTTGAAGTGAAGTGGTTACGAAATCTTCCCACTGATCATCATCAAGTTGATTCAGTGGTTCGAGCTCAGGGTGCTCATCGGGATCCCAGTAAAACTGAATAGATCCGTTACCGTCATCATCTTCCTGGTACTCAGCTTCGACGTATTGCCAAGCTTCAGCAGGAATTTGGTTCAGCAGTTCAGTGTAGTCCTTCATAAGTCTGAGAGATCGGCGGGTTTGTAGTTAGGTCCTTTTTGTACCTTTCCGTTGATTTTTGTGAAAGGAAACTTAGACCAGTTGGAAAGATAAACTCGTCCAAAAGCATCGTCAGGGTCCACGCCATAAAGATGAAGAAAGCCATATGTGACCCAAATGAGGTCGCAGGCTTCCTTGAGGATCTGCGGACGGGTCTCGTTACGGAAGGCGTACATGAGCTCGTAGAACTCTTCCTCGACGTAGGTGAGTTGTTGTTCGAGAGCCTCGATGTAGTCATCAGAATCAGGATTGATTAGCTGGTCCGCTTTTTGCATCCAAGCTTGTACTAGTTCCGCATTGGAAGTCAATGTCATCGGAGTCAAGGATTGATTGATAAAGGTTTGCTTTGCGTTGAGCCCATTTAGCGTCCCACTCTTCTGATCGTTTGATCAGTCGGTCAAGATACCAACGAGCTTTCTTAAGATCTTCAGTACCGTTCTTGTGTTGGTACCTAGTCACATACTTGATGATGTTGCCTTCAACAAAATCAAAAGCGTGACTCTCAATGTAATCAATACATTCGATTACTCCTTCGTCGAAGGCGTAGTGACTGGGTTGTATTGGATCGTGGGTGGTGTCCATAGTTGAATCTCATTGAGGGTGTACTCAGTGTCACGAAGAATGCGAGCAAGACGTGCTTGAGTCAAGGCGTAATCAGCACTCAACCCTTTCTTTGCATACTGCTGAACTACAGTTCGCCATGCGGAGGTTTCTGAGAAATCCTCTGCTGAGATGAGTTTCTCTGCTGTCTTCGGGCCAACCCCAGGGCAACCAGGATAGCCGTCAGTGGAATCACCGGTAAGAGCCTGACGATAGTAAAAGACATCAGCTTCGAGTTGAGAAACGTTAAAGATGTTCCCATCGTTATCAAGGTGGATACCAGGGATCTGTTTAAGATCCTTGTCTCCAGACCACATAACGACTTGATCGCTATAGCGAGTGGTAAGGATGCCTAGAACATCATCGGCTTCCAACCTGTGCCAGCACTCCGAAGGAAACTGTTGTTCAGCCCACCGTCGAATTGCCAAATACCCAACTGGTTTCCGACGATGGTTTCCAGCACGGTTTCCTTTGTAGGACGGTTCAATGTCTTTACGAAAGTTTTGATCAGCAGTCCAACAAAGCGTGAATCGATCTGATTGTGCTTGGTTGCGCTTGATATCCAAAAGTTCATTGAACATCAACTGGGCTTCTTTAACTGGAAGATGAGTTGTAATGATGTCAGGGCACCATTCAATCTCAACTTCGCAAGCGGCCACTGTTTGATACAGCAGCATATCTGCGTCAAGCAGTAGCCACGTCATCAGCACCTCCTGGATGGGTCCCTAGCTTATTGACCTTAGATAAGTAGTCCACTGCCTTTAGGACGCCTTCGAGATTGTCACCAAGCTTTCCGATACCTGTGTTGCAGTTATTACATAGCCAACCCCTGTGCTCATGGCTGTTGTGACAATGATCCCAATGCAGTTTCTGTTCAGTAAGTCCACAACACTCGCAGGCCGTACCCAACTCAGGTGTCTTGTGATTACGACGGAGCTTGTTGTAGTGACTCATCTGGCGAGCAGCACAGGAAAGACACTCAGGGCGTCTCCAAGTACCGTTCTTACCAAAGAGTTCTACCGGCTTGGTTTGCTTACAAATCTTGCAGGTCTTAGTGGCACTCTGCCCAGTTAGATCCAATTTTGAACTCCGAATCGATTGCAATACGGAGTCCAAGTGCCTCTCCTGCCAAGCGAGAAGATCTGACTGCGATGAGTCCGATCTGTCCTGCGTGCTCTGCTCTGACTGCAAATTGGATTTCATCGTGGACATGGGCTAGGAAGGACCAGTCTTTGCCATAGGTAAAACCCTCTGCTGAGATCTCCTCGTAGCAGATGTTGTACCAGAGCTTGCTAATGATGGCACCAGCACTCTGTAAAAGGAAGTTCAAAGCGCTATGTGAGGACCGGATTTGTATCTGTCTACCGTCTAAAGCTTTAACAAATCCTTCAGAATCTGCTTTCTCTGTAACTCTCTTTGTCAGCTCAGCCAGTGCTGGCATATTGCGAAAGTACTTTCTCTTTAATTTGTTCCCGTCTTGTCCTGTGATGCTGCCTAGCTTCTCTGCTCCAGCGCCGTACATCAAGGCATAGAAGAACGTCTTGGCTTGATCTCTGGTAGCCAGTCCAGCAGCCTTCTGATTGGCTGTGTGGATATCACCGTTCAACACTTCATCAGCAAACTTACCGTCGTCAAAGGGCCACAAGTAGTGAGCTAGACAACGAGCTTCGATGCCGCTGAGGTCCACGCCAACCTGTTTGGTGCACTTATCTCCCCCGAGATTGCCAGGTCCAAACAGAGCTCGGCACTCCGGTCCCAGGGCTGACCTGACAGCAGGTACCTGGGCCATATTGGGGTTGACGTGGGCGCAGCGAGCCGTAGCGCAACCCACAGTAATCACACTGCCGTGAATCCTGTTGTCGCTTTCTACGAGTTTCAACCAAGCGTTGTTGCCAGTGCTCAGTTGACCTAGCCGCTTTTGGAGCGTGAGGTGTGAAACAAAATCCTCAGCCCCAGGGATCTTTGCCAGAACTGTTTCATCAACCTTGGGTTTACCAGTATCGGTGAAATCCTTTGGCTTCCACTCCAAAGAGTTCTGGAGCACCCAAGCGATGTGATCACGAGAGTTCGGGTTGAGGTCCACGAGGCGGCACATTTCTGCACCGGCTACATACCCTCTAGAACTGTCGTTTCGCTTGGGAGTAAAGAGCCCTCCGTCAACGAACGGGAACCGTTGTCTCAATCGTTCGTTGAGAGTATTCAGTTGTTGATTGATCTCAGCTTCTAGTTCCAATGCCCCTTGAACATTGAAACCAAAGCCAGATTCTTCCTGCAGGCGGATGAGACTTGCAAATCTCATCTCAAGGTCAACGGCACAAGGGATGCTGTCGGCCTTAGGTTGCAACCGAGACCAAAGCTTAACATTTAGTTCAACATCACAGACGCATCGATCAGCTAGCTCCTCTGTGAGCACACTGAAATCCTTTAGGTCTGCGTGTCGTTTGCTGTAACCAAGGCGAAAACCATAAGCCTCAAGGGAGTGCCGACCATAAAGCTG
>CAZRFN010000083.1:0-4425 GCA_964599335.1 uncultured Acidibacter sp.
TGCCGCACTTGAAGAGCTCGGGGTTCTGAACGAGCCCCATCATGGTGGCGTAGCCGCCGTAGCTGGCACCGAAGATGCAAATGCGTTGCGGGTCGGCGATGCCCTCGGCGATGGTCCATTTGAGCGCATCGATAAGGTCTCGTTGCATCGCGCCGCCCCATTCGCGCCATCCCGCTTTATCGAATGAGAGGCCATAGCCGACCGAGCCGCGGAAGTTGACTTGCAGCACGGCATAACCGCGGTTGGCCATGATCTGAACCAAGGGATCGAAGCCGTAGAAATCGCGGGCTCGCGGTCCGCCGTGAGGCATGAGCACCAGCGGGAGGTTCTTCCCGTTCGACTGCCGTGGAATCGTGAGGTAGGACGGCAACATCAAGCCGTCGCGTGCGGCGATCTTGAGCGGCTTCATCGGCGAGAGCTCAGATTCTTTGAGCCAAGGTAGAACCGAGGCGAGTTCTTCGAAGGCGTTCTTGCTGCGATCGAAGAGAAAGAATCGGCCGGGGTTGGTGCTCGAGGTAACGGCGAAAATCATTTTCTGCTCGTCACGCGAGGCGCTCGAGAGAAAGACCTGCTGATTCGGGAATCGGGCCTTGAGTGTGGTCTGCAGCTCCTTGAGCTTCGGATCGAAAATGACCTGCTGAGGTTTATCTGCCGAGTACGACACGCCGATCATGTCGTCGGCGACGCGAGAGCCCAGCACGCCACCCACGTCGACATCTGGATGTTCGTAGACGAGCTCGCCGATCTTTCGGGTCTTCGGATCGAATCGGAAGATCGCCGCTTTGTCGCGGGCATTGCCCGCGGCATCGAGACGCGAGGAGACATACCATTTTTCGCGACTCTGGCTGATATACGCCGGCGACCAGCTCGGTTGACCGGTGCGTGAGCGCGACCATTCCTCGAATTCCTTCGATTCATCGCCGCGGAAAAGGAACGACGTCTCGACACCGTCGACGCGCACGGCACCGATGACTTCACCGTTGCGATCGGCGATCCAACTCGTGATCTTTCCGGGGTTCTTGATCTTGCGAAGTCGCTTGCCCGTGTAGATGTTGAGCGTTTCGATGTCCTGAACGATGCCTTCTTCTTGAACTCGCGATACCGAGATCAGCACCCGCTCCGGATCGTTCTCCATGAGCGAGACGATATCCGCTCCCAAAACTTCGAATCGTCCTGCACGCATCTGCGACTCGGGCGGCTCGATGAGCATCTTGGGGTTCTTACCGTCTCGGTCTACCGCAAAAATACCCCGCGACTCGTTACCCTCATTGTCGAGGAAGAACAGCAGTCGATCGTCGCTCGCCCACACGAAGCCGCCGATGTCTTGTTTGGTGATGGACGTGACGGGCCAGGCCTTACGCGTCTCGAGATCGATGACGGCGACGTTGCGACGTTGACCGATCGGCACGACGGCGGCGAGGTATTTGCCGTTCGGCGAGAGCTGAAAGCCCGTCATCGGTGGCCGCTTGTAGAAGTCGGAGACCGGTATCGGATTTGCCCACGCGAGCATGGGCAGGGCGAGGAGGAGTGTCGCGACGAAGCGCGGGAGGGTTCGGAACAGCGTCATACCCGAACTATTAGCATTTTTCCGAACCCAAAAAAAGAGAACCCGGCCGAAGCCGGGTTCTCCTCAACGCGAGTCAGGCGAAGATCAGAACTTGTAGCTGATGTTCGCGTTGTAACGGCGGCCTTGGAGATCCGCACCAAGGTAGTACTCGAAGAACGGATACAGAGTGTTACTCGGGTCTTCGCGGTACTGGTTGTTGAAAAGATTGACGACGGAGATGGATGCGCGAAGGTTATCCCCAAAACGCTTACCTACCTGAAGGTTGTACAACATGTAGGGCTGCAATCGCGCCCCGTACTGAGTTCCAACGGCATTCACGCCTGCCGCGTTAACCGAGTTTCCGTTGCTGCCATACCGAGTTGCGAAGAGAGTGGCATTCCAATCCTTCAGCGACCAACCCAGTGTCGCCCGAACACGGCTGCGCTGAGTGATGCTGCTCACACTATCGCGGTAGTCAATCAGCGCGTCAGGATCAAACTGTTTGTACTTATCAGTGAGCAACACTGAGTACGACGAGCTGAGTCTGAAAACTCCGAGAGATTCGGTCGGGATGGTGAGATTGAATGTGGTGTCAACGCCAGAGGTGTCGATTACTGCGGTATTGATATACGCAGAATTGATCGCTTCGATCGTTTGGTCGAGCGCCGTACCGGGGTTGCTACGCCGCAGGATTAGCGAAACAACATTCTTACAGAACTCGGAGTCGCTAGCTTGATTGAAAGGCGATCCATCCGGGAATTTTCCGAGACGGCAATTGGCCTCGTTTCTCAATAGCGTTGATGCCAGGAGCTGCGAAGAAGCATCCTCGAGTTTGATACGGTAATAATCCGAAGTAATCGAGAGGTTGTCATTGATATCCCAGACGAACCCGACGGTCATCGTCTCGCCTTCCTCTTCCTTCAATTTCGGGTTACCCGCAATTCGAGTCTGCGCTGAGTAGATTGTCGGATCCCCCGATCTATTGCACTGAGCAAGGGTGCGAGGTCCAAGGGTCGAACCCGGGCCAACACCAGCACGGCACGAATATTCGTCAAGCACCGACGAGAACGATGCCGCCCCCTGCGCGTAAATCAACTGCATATCCGGAGCTCTAAAGCTGGTGCTTACGTTACCTCGCAACAAGAAGTTGTTAGCAGGGCGCCATTCGAGACCCATTTGGTACGTGAAAGCATCGTCAATATCTGAGATGTCGTCGTACTTGTCCCAACGACCAGCCAACGTTGCGGTTACTGATGAAATAACAGGGATTCGGAGTTCCGCGCCCACTGCCTCGCGATCTCGTTTGCCGACCGTTCGGCCTGAGCTGACAAGGTTAAGAACCGTTTGACCATCGATCGGGCGGAGCGGGTCTGTTCGAGGATCGCTTCGGAGATCGACGTCCTGGCTACCCAGTTCAGCAATCAAAGCAAATCCCACCGGACCAGAAGGGAGTTGAAGAAGGTCGCCCGACAAGGACGCGGAGATCGTTTTTGAGCTGGTTTCTGCTTCGTTGATCACGCGCGTTGAAACCGATTTGTAGAAGTCGGGAGTGAACGGTTTCCAAAACTCTGCACGATTGATGTTGTGCACGGGGTAGGGCCCTAGGAAACCGAGACGAGGCCCAAGAAAGAGATCATGCAGCGGCTTCGCCAGCAGTCGAGGGCGATCTTGTCTGTAGTCGTAGAATGACTGCATCAAAGCAACTTCGTAATCGAATCGATCTAAAATCTGACCCTTGACACCGATCGTAAAGTCGTAGGTTTCCTCGTCGAACAGGCTGAGGGTCGCCGAGTTTCCGCCAAGCTCAAATGGTTGGAAAATTCGTTGCACCAGCACCAAATCCCCAATAGTCGGGTCATAAACGACGGTGGTTCGCGCCCCGGTCGGAGTCAGATTGAATTGATCGATGCTGGAGCTCCAGAACTCAGTTCCGCTGGTCGCTCCCGCCTCTGACTTGAAATAGGTTGCAGCACCAAAAATCTGAGTGCTCTCGTTCAAGTCGTAGGTGAAATTTGTGTAACCAGAATAGAACTCGTAAGCGTTCGCGATGGATCGCGCAGAGTCACTGGTGTACGAACCGCAGTAATTGGGGCCTGCCGGATTTTCAGCTAACGGCAGATCTGCCGGCGGTTTTTCAAAACCAAAAACATCGCACGCGGCTTGACTGAACAGCGCGTTTTGGTTCGTGAGTGAGGGAACAAGCCCCTGACGAAGGGCTACTGAGGCTCTGTTCGGACGAGTGCGAGTTCCGAGCGGCCCGTTTCGGTAATCAGCGAATTGCTTTCTCTGATTTCCGTAGATGGGGTCTCTATCGCCGTACTGGGCGGCGTAAATGACTTGCCAATTATCTCCGGTCTTTCCTCCAGTCAGGGAGAGATCGTAGTTACCGCCGCCGCCTTCGTCTGTGGTACCACCGGAAATCGACAGCTGGTGACCATCAAAATTCTTCCTCGTAATGATGTTCACTACGCCGGCGACCGCGTCAGCACCGTAAACCGCGGATGCACCGCCGGTGAGAATTTCGATGCGCTCAATCGCCGAAGAGGGGATCGCGCGAACGTTCACCACATTGTTATCGCGGTTGTATGGCTGCGGGTACTGTGCAGGACGACGCCCATTGATCAGCGTAAGGGTGTAGCCAGGGCCCAACCCACGCAAATTTACGACTTGCGCGTTAGGCGAGAACCCGGTGACCGCCAAATCGCCTGTGAAAGATGCAGTCGTATTCTGACTCAGCGTCTGAAGCGCATCGGCCACTGTCTGGAAGCCTTCTTTAGCGATGTCTTCGTTGGTGAGAACGACGACCGGCGAAGCGCCTTCAGTGACTGCGCGCTTGATGCGCGAACCCGTGACGACGACTTCTGCGAGGCCTTCATCCT
>CAZRFN010000084.1:0-4356 GCA_964599335.1 uncultured Acidibacter sp.
TCCGTGTTACGAGTCACGCCGCCGGCCGGACCCGTGGCTGATTCCGGGTTGAGCAGCGTGGCGTTCGCCGAAGCGATGCGGTAGCGGGCGCAGGTGAGTACACCGGCGTTATCCGATACGCCGTTCGTGCCGGCGCAGGTGACGTCGAACAGACGTACGTCTTCGCCGTACTCTTCGATCACGCCCCACTTCTTGTTGATGAGGTTGAGGACGTTACCGATGTCGAGCGTGACACGAGCCTTGTGCCCTTCGGCGAAGCCCGGCAGCTCCTGACTGAACTGCATGTCCCACAGGTTGATCGCCTTGCTCGTGTAAGAACCACGCGGGACGATGCCGCCCGTCGGGATGTCGAACTTCGAGACGATCGCACGCAGGCTGTTGAGCGTCGTCAGGCTGTCGAAGACCACGAGCGGAGCCGAGGTGATCGTCACGACGCTCGTCGTGCCAACCGTCGACACCGTGGCTTCACCCGAGAGGTTCGGCACGTAGGCGAGCTGCGCGCCGCGGTTCACGCCGAAGGTGGCGTTGCGGCTCGAGCCACCGCTCATCGTGAAGGTCACCGGACGGCCCGAACGCCAGTCGGCAAACAGCGAGACGCGCGTCTCGAGGTCACCGAAGAGGTTCTTGCGCCAGCCGAACTCGGCCTTCACGGCGTCGGAGATTTCTTCCTGACCCCGACCCGAGGTCGCGGTGTTCGGGTCAAGCGACGCGTACTGACCGCTGTAGAGCGAGCTCGCCGTCGAGGAGAAGCGCGCCGAAGCCGAGAACTCGTCTGAGTTTTGCTTCGAGTAAGACAGTGCGAGGTTGATTCCGTTGTCGAAGTATTTCGACATGCCGATCGCAGCCGTCCAGATCGAGCCATTCTCACCCGGGTTGTAGGCCTGGATGTCGCGGCCTGATCCCGGGTTGACGGAAGTGACCGTCGTGCCGGCAACCGCCGTCTTCTGGGCCGAGGAGAGCGCGTCATAACGGATGCGACCATCGGGCGTGAGTGCCTGCTGGCCGTTCACGATCAGACGGTTCGCGCGAATGTCGCGGAAGGCGAGGCCTTCTTTGGTCTTCACGTATACACCGCTCACCGACACGTTGTAGCCGTCGCCCACTTCCCAGTTGGCGGCAAGGTTCATGCGCCAGTCGGAGGGCATCTTGAAGCCCGGAACGATGGAGTTGGTTTCGGACGTCGCCGGAACCGTCGAGCCGCCGAGTGCGGCCTGAACGGACGCCGGGATCGTCGTGCCGAAGCTCGAGTTCACACCGACATTGAGTGCCGCGGCGCAGGCCGGGCTCGTGGCGCAGTTGACCGCACCCGTCGTTTCAGTGAAGCCCGTCGCCGTACGCTCGAACTGGATCGTGTTATCGAGGATGCCGGTGTTGCTGAACGAGTTCGAGAGGAACACGTCCGGCAGACCGCCCGAGAACAGACCCACGCCACCGCTCAGCTTGAGGGTGTCGGTGATGCGCCAGTCGAACGACACGCGCGGCATGAACACGCCGAGACCGTCATAGGTTTCTTGGTTGTTGAAACCGAAGCGGTTGACGAAGTTCGGATTGAGCGCCGGCTTGTCGTCGACGTTGTACATGTCGTAGCGGGCGCCGTAGGTGAGCGTCAGGTTATCCGTGACGTCCCAGGTGTCCTGCAAGAAGAGCGACGTGGTGTCGTAAGTGAAGTTCGCTGCCGCATCGTTCGGGTTGCCCGACAGCGCGTTGCGGTAGATCAGCTGGTTCGCACGACCGGCCGCAAAATCATCGATCGAGTCGAAGTAATAGGTGCCGTCGCTGTTCGGAAGGAACAGGTTGAAGATCTCCTGACGCTGGAACTGCACGCCAGCCTTGACCAGGTGCTCACCGCGGGTGAGTTCAGCCGAGAACTGACCCTGCGTGTTCTTCGTCTGCAGGAAGTTCGCGTGACGGAACTGGTCGGGTCCGAAGCGGACCACCGACACCGTTGTCGAGCCGTTGCGGCAGCTGAGCAGCGGGCTGCTCTGACCGGCGGCATCGAGGTTCGTCTGCGTGGTGCAGACGCGGATGTCGGCGAAGTTCTGACCCGCCGGCGGCTCTTGCAGACGCGTGTAGTCACGCTGCGAGATACGCAGTTCGGTCGACAGATCGTCGGTCCAGTTGGAGTTCAGCTGAACCGCAGTCGTCTCGTCGAGCTCGCCCGTGAGGTACCACTGCGAGTCGAGACCCGCGCTCGTGGTGCCGAGGTTCGTGCGCTGAATGACGCCCGACTCAGACTTACGGTACGAGAACATCGCACGCTGGCTGTCGGAGATGTTCCAGTCGAGACGCGCCGTGTACTTCTCGTCCGTGATCGGCTTCGTCTGCGGGATACCGCCGAACGGATACGTGGACTTGTAGGTGTTGGTGAACACGTTCGTGACGGCCGCGATGTCGTTGGTCGTCAGCTGCGAGGTGCCACCCGCCGGTCCGATGATCGACGTGGCAAAACCGCCACCCGCAGGACCGACCGAGGTCACGTCCACCGACTCGTAGTTCTCGTACGAGAGTGCGAAGAAGAGACGATCTTTGATGATCGGGCCGCGGAACGTGGCGCCGTAGTTGTCCTGCTCGACGAGCGTCTTGATCGTCGTGCTGCGGATCTTGGTGCCGACGAGATCTTCGTTCAGGAAGTTGCCGAAGACCGAGCCGCTGAACTCGTTCGTACCCTGACGGAGCACCACGTTGATGGCGCCGCCGAGGAAGTCGCCGTTCTCGACGTCGAACGGAACAGCCTGAACCGAGAACTGCTCGACCGAGTCGAGCGAGACCGGACCACGGCGAGTCGGAAGACCGCCCGTGTTCAGACCGAAGTCGTCCTGAGCCTGCACGCCGTCGATCGAGATGCGGTTCGTACGCGGGTTGGAGCCGGCGATCGAAATACCACCGTCACCGCGAAGGTTGGCGGAGACGAGGGGATCGCGGCGCGCGAGGTCTCGGATGTCGCGGCTGATCGAGACCACGGCCTCGATCTGATCGCGATCGAGCGTGGTAGCGGAGCCGACTTCGATCGCATCGCGAACTGCAGTGGCCGATACCAGAATTTCCTGGATCGCCTCTTCGAGGTTCGCGTTCAGACGACCGGTCTCACCGACGGTGAGGAACAGGTTGTCGTACTTCTCCGAGCGGAATCCACCCGCTGCGATTTCCACCGTGTAGGGGCCGCCGACGCGCAATCCACGCGCATCGAACACGCCGTTTTCATTGGTGGTCTGCGTGGTGCGGGTGCCGGTCGGCGTGTGGACGATCGTAATCGTCACGCCCGAGAGCGGCTTTCCGCTCACGTCGGCCACCGTTCCGCGAAGAGCCGAGGTGGTTTCCTGCGCCATCGCCGTCGGAATGACGAGGACGGTCAACAAGCTCACCAACAAGGTGGTCGCAAGTTTTCTGAGAAGCATGAAGGTCAACTCCTGAAAGAACGCTTTTTTGATGCTTTGCACGGCATCCCTGAGCAGGGGCCGGCGGGGCGCAATTATCGCCCGAAACTTACGAGATAGTGTGACGAAGAGAAGACAAATATGGCTCCGCCCCGGTTGTTGGGTGCGCGCCACAGAGCGGTCGATTTGGGGTCAGGGCTGGCCGGTCTCGAGGGCGACCACAAAATGCTTGCGGCAGAGGGAGACATACCGGTCATTTCCGCCAATTTCGACCTGGGCCCCCGAGGTTTCGACCCGCCCGTCCGCCCGGACCCGGACCACCATGGTCGCCTTGCGACCGCAGTGGCAGACGGTTTTGAGCTCGACCAGGTTATCTGCCCAAGCCAAAAGCTGGGCACTGCCCTCGAAAAGCCGGCCTAAGAAGTCTGTTCGGAGGCCGTAACACAGCACCGGCACATTGAGCTCGTCGACCACCCGGGAGAGCTGCTTTACATGGGCCACACTCAGGAATTGGGCTTCATCGACCAGCACGCAGGCGATCGGCCCGTCGGCGAGGTCTTTCGTGATCTCTATATATAAGTCTTGCTCGGCGGCGAAGTGGCGGGCCTCCGAGCTGATGCCGATTCGAGAGGCCACCTTGCCGCCGGCACGATCGTCGAGTTTGGCGGTGTAGACGAGCGTGCGCATGCCGCGCTCGCCGTAGTTGTGCGAGGCCTGCAGCAGGGCCGTGGACTTCCCCGCGTTCATGGTCGAGTAATAAAAATAAAGCTTCGCCACAAAGGCCCCGGTCCGATTATTTGAGTTTGATTTCGCGCAGCCGCTCTTGCAGATATTCCTCGGCAAGAATCGGCGGCAGCGGTTCGGGTTTGCCCGGGCCGACACACGAGGGCAGCGCGGCGATGGGGAAATCGGGATTGAAGTGCAGGAAGAACGGCATCGAGAAACGAGCGTTTTGCGCACGATCTCGAATCGGATTGATCAC
>CAZRFN010000085.1:0-4341 GCA_964599335.1 uncultured Acidibacter sp.
GCTGTGTGTAAGAGAATGTGTAAGTAAATATCGTGTTTTTGACAGCTGTTTTCTGCATCAAAAACACTTTTGCATGCAGAGCTTATCCAGGCCTTAAGGAAGTTATTCGTTAGTCAGAATCCAGATTTAAAGGCGAATGGTCCCCGAAGGTCACTCGCCGGCCGGCTCGATTGCTCGCAGGATGTCGTCTAAGCCGTAGAAATGATAGGTCCGATCAGTCGACATCGCTACCAGCAATCCACCAGGAAACCCGGGCAACGCTGCTGAAACGAGATCAATGCCATCGGTTTCTTGAGCGGTGAAGCGTACTCGGCCTACGATTTTGTGACGATGGGGTTCCCCGGGCGGCCCATCGAGTTCAAAGACTCTCAACTCACCCGCTTGCTGATCTGATACGAACAACAACGCCTGCTCACGTTCGCGCCTAAAGATAGCGGTCCCCTCATGATCGCGAGCAAATCCACTCCGCCCGAACTGGGCAAGCTCGTCGCCGGCGTCTTCGACGGCAGGATCCGCATGATATTTGCGAATGCCGAACGTCTCGTCGCTCGCGAAAATAACACCCCGTACCGGATCGACGGAGAGCGCCTCGATTTCCTTTCGACCGCTCCATTCAGCGAAAGCGCGAACTTTCAGACCACGTAATACACCGGTCCCGTCGTCGACGAGGCGGTACTGATGCAAATAACCCTGCTTCGGCGCAAATCGATCAGAGCGACTGACGATCACGAAAACTGCGCCGTCCGATGGTCGAGTGTACGTTGTAATACCCATGACATCGCGCGCCCGTTCACCCTCGAATACCGGAATTCCGCCGCCATCGATCGGACGCATATCGGGCAAAGAAAACACTCGTAGTCGATGAGCAAAACGCTCGGCGACCACGGCCACATCGACCTTACGTTCCGAGAGCGGAACATCGTAAGCGACATCAACGTTGTTAGGGCGTAGCAGGCCGCGGATTGTAAGGTCGTGACGGATCTTTCCGTCTAGACCAAATACGTAGAGCGCTCCGTCAGCTTCTTTATCTGTACCGAGAACAAGACTTTTGGCAGGCTCTACCCGGTTGACCCAGATTGCCGGATCATCAGAGTCATATCTCACCGGCTCGGTCACTACGCGCGGCTTCACGGTCGCTGCGGGTGCTGCCTCAAGAAAACCGGGCGCGCAGAACATCAAATATGCCAGGGAGATCACCACGCCCCGACCAAAACGGTGGGGCGCAGTCACGAGCGTGGAAGTCATACGAGCGACTCTAGCAAACTTCCGAATTACAGCTTCAAACGTCCACCGACGAATACGCTGTAACCGAACTGCTCGTATTCATAGACGCGCGTCTGCTTGCCGTAGTAACGGATACCCTTAGAGTTCGTGAGGTTCTTCGCCTCGACGAATCCCTCTAAGGCCTTGGTGAACTGGTAGCTTGCCGTAAGATCGATCTGATCACGCCCGGCCCAGTAGAGGTCGAGCGCGCCATCCTCGGCATTGATCTCATCCAGATAATCACTGCGGTCGGTGTAGCTGAGACGAACGCTGACGGGACCCTTTTCGTAGAATAGCGCGAAGTTCGATACTGTCTCGGACTGACCCGGTAGCGGGAACGAGGAGCGACCCCCGTAGGTCCGACCGAGATCGATCGAGGCATCGACGTAGGTGAAGTTCGCGAATACGCCGAAGCCGCTCAACCAGCCCGGCAGCTGAGTGAACTGTTGCTGCCAAGCGAACTCGACACCGCCCAGCTCGCCGTCGGCATTCTCGGGAGTGATGAGTGCGGCCGGATTGCCGAGATAGGTCCCCGAGCTGCGCAATGTATAGTTGTAGTCCTTCAGATCCTTGTAGAAACCACTCGCCGACAAAATTCCGATCGGCTCGAAATAGTATTCGAGCGAGACGTCGACGTTATTCGACAGCGTCGGCTTCAATTCAGGGTTTCCCTGCTGTACGACCAGCAGCGAACCCTCTTGGGTCTCGAGGGCGCGAGGCACGATATCCGTGAAGTCAGGGCGCATCATCCCTCGGGTAAGCGCCGCACGTGCAATCAAATTTTCGTCGATCTCATATCGCAACGTCAGACCCGGGAACACGTCCGTATAGCTACGAGTATCGGTCCGGGTGCTAATGGCACTTGTCGCTGCGTTAAATACCGGCGCGGAACCTTCCGTTTCTGTTTTCTCAAAGCGAACGCCCGCGATCACTCCCAGACGATCAAAATCGAGATCCCACATCGCGTAGCCCGAGAGGACCTTCTCGTCCGCCTGATAATCGGCGGTTGCCGATTGCTCCGCGCGAATGGGTGACGCAGCCTTCGTCGCGTCGTAGTAAGCGTCGGCTAAGGCCGGATCCGCCTTGAATCCAAGGTCGTAATCGTAGTTACGACTTTCTTTGGTGATCAGAAAGGCCGAGAGTGGCTGGGTCGGCGCCGCGGTGGTCGCACGATTTCGATAGCGGTTTTCATCCGCCTTACGCTCGCCCGACTTGAACTTCGCGCCGATCTTGAAATTGCCCTTTCCGCTACCGATATCGACCGGAATCGTGAGATTGGCGACTACTGCGATCGTGTCATCGCTAGTGTCCGAAGTTCGATAGGCATTCTCGCGGAACGAGAAATTGGTCGGCGTCAGGTGCTGGTTGGAGGTGAACAAGGAAATCGACGGCTCACGGGCGCTCGTCGTGTAGTCGTATGAGATCGGCGCTGTCGCTGATCCGAGTGCGGCCGTCCGCCACAGCAACTCGTCGCGTCGAGGGTAGGTCTGCTCGGTACCTGCGATGGAAATCGAACCGTCAAACGTCCATCCACTGAACTTCTTCTCGCCACCAAGTTCGCCGGTCACGATCTCGTTCTGAACTGTTCGGTGACGAATCTGCTTCGCCACCCGAATGTTCCGAAAGGATGCCTTATCGTCCGTCGCACCAGGGAGTAACACGCCTTCGGACCAAAGTACGAGCAACTGATTACGATATTCATCGTCCGTAAAGCGGGAGAAAGTTCCGCGCAAAAAGAGACGCGAGTCATCGACCGCGCGCAACTCCGCAGCGCCGGTGAAAGCGATACGCTCACGCTTAGTGTCGTAATCCTTAAAGAGGTTCTCGACAACGCCAAAAACGGTACCGCCCTCTGGGCGGGTCAGCCGTGTCCAAGCCGTTTCGATGTTGTCGACCTGTCGATCCGTCTCAGAGTAGCTACCCGAGAACAGCAGACCGATGCGCGAATCCCCTTCCCAAATATTGCTGACGGATACCGAGCCACGAACATCGTTCGTCCCACCGAACTCGTTGTATGAACCACCGCCAGAGGCGCGCAGTCGAAAGCCTTTGTAATCGAAGGGCGACTGCGTACGAATATTGATCGCTCCGGTGACTGAGTCCGCATCCTGATCAGGACGAAGCGTTTTGGTGATTTCGAGAGAACCCACGATATCGGACGGCACCGTGTCGAGGTCGATCGCACGGGTCGTCGGATCGGGTGCCGCAACGCTCACGCCGTCGATGGTCACTGCCGAGAACTCGGACGGACCACCACGTACGTTGATGTAGCGACCCTCGCCCTGGTCGCGCGAGATCGCCACACCGACGACGCGCTGCAGTGCCTCGGCGATATTGGGGTCGGGGAACCGGCCGATGGAGTCGGAGGCCACGATGTTGGTGACCCCCCGGGAATTCTTTTGCTCATCTGAGGCTCGCTTCGCGGCGTCGATAATGGCGGTGATGACGACCTCTTGCAGATCGTCTGCCGAGCCTGCAGTCGGAGACGATGCCTCCTGGGCCGCGGCAGCAGCCGAGAGAATGCCGGAGACGGCGATGAATACGGGGGACCAGCGCGAGGCGCGCGGAAAGACGATTCGGGACATGGAGAGACCTCGGGAAACCGCGAAATAACGCGGAGCGAATGGTCCCCAATGCCGATTACGAAAAAATTACAGCAATTTTTCTATTTCATTAAAACTGTGGGAATCCCGTTACGCTACAGCATGACGAAACTCGTCAAATATTAAGTTTGCTCGTCCGCCGGACGTTCAGCCGGAGCAATCAATTGGCAGTTTTTGTATTGCCCACTGGCAGTCGGGCCGTCATAGACCTACCGATGTTTAGATATATTCAGGTCATGCCTTTCATATCGCAAATACTTTCTGGCGTTTACGGGAGACCCGCAGATGCTACGACCGTATGCTGGGAAGCGGGCAAGCGCCTTCAATTTTTGCACTCGCCCGGCGGTGGTGCCGTTGGAAGCCGGCTTTGACCCCCCGTACCCTTGCTTCGGCAGGGCCAGATACACTGCATTTCCGTCTTTATCTTCAAGACTGGGCCCGCTTGGATTCGAACCAAGGACCAAGGGATTATGAG
>CAZRFN010000086.1:0-4307 GCA_964599335.1 uncultured Acidibacter sp.
TCAAGGTCTTCAGGGAACCATAGGTATTGGATCTACTGGATCACAAGGTGCTCAAGGAGTTCAAGGAACGCAAGGTATACAAGGAACTCAAGGAGTTCAAGGAACTCAAGGTCTTCAAGGAACTATAGGTATTGGATCTACTGGATCCCAAGGTGCTCAAGGAACTCAAGGAGTTCAAGGTCTTCAAGGAACTATAGGTATTGGATCTACTGGATCTCAAGGTGCTCAAGGTACACAAGGAGTTCAAGGTCTTCAAGGAATAATAGGTATTGGATCTACTGGATCACAAGGTGCTCAAGGAGTTCAAGGAGTTCAAGGTACACAAGGTACACAAGGAACTCAAGGAACTCAAGGAACTCAAGGTCCTGCTGGTCCACCTGCTACAATTAGTGCATTAAATTATGCTCAAACACTTGGATCAAAAGTAACAGTATTATCAAGTGCATCTTTCCCAGTGGGTATTGTTACTGTAACTATTACAACAAGTGGAAATCCAGTTCAAATCGTCGTAACTGGTGATGCTGAAAATGCAACTGCTAATACTTGGGGACGTATGCAGTTGTATAGAGGTTCAACTGCAATTGGAAATGATATTCAATTTGAATCAACTGGAGGAAGTGAAAATGTACCATTTGCAATATCAGTTATTGATGCTCCTGCTTCTGGAACATATTCTTACAATTTAAAAATAACAACATTAGCAGGTGGTAATTGGACTTTTGGTGAAAACACTGGTCCAGTTATTTACGCTTATGAACTTGCTAATGTACTAGGAAATCAAGGTGCTCAAGGACTTCAAGGTGCTCAAGGAACTCAAGGACTTCAAGGACTTCAAGGACTTCAAGGACTTCAAGGACTTCAAGGAGTTCAAGGTACTCAAGGTCTTCAGGGAACTATAGGTATTGGATCCACAGGATCTCAAGGTGCTCAAGGAACTCAAGGACTTCAAGGACTTCAAGGAGTTCAAGGTACTCAAGGTCTTCAAGGAATAATAGGTATTGGATCTACTGGATCACAAGGTGCTCAAGGAGTTCAAGGAGTTCAAGGTACACAAGGTACACAAGGAACTCAAGGAACTCAAGGAACTATTGGTATTGGATCTACTGGATCACAAGGTGCTCAAGGTGCTCAAGGAACTCAAGGCCTTCAAGGTCTTCAGGGAATTCAAGGTCTTCAAGGTGCTCAAGGACTCCAGGGAATCCAAGGTGTTCAAGGTATGACGGGTCCAGTAGCAGGATCTGCAAATCAAATTGTTTATAAAGATGGATCTAATAATCCAACGGGATCTGGAAACTTAACTTTTGATGGAACTAATCTTTATGTTGGTGGTAATGTAACAATTGGTGGAACTAGCGTTCTGATTGCTGCTACAAGATTAGAAGTTTCTGATAAAGATATTATTGTTGGACTTGCAACAACCTCTGGTGGTGTTGTAATTTCTAATGATATAACGGCAAATCATGGTGGTATTGCGGTTGCATCAACTGAAGGAAGTCCACTAATTGATATTAATGCTGGTGTTGGTACTGATGATCTTCCATCCACATATAAGCAACTTATGTGGATTAAAGCAGGAACCTTAACTGGTTTGAATACAGATGCTTGGATATTTAATTATGCTGTTGGTGTTGGTACTTTTGATATTCCTAATGGAGTAAGATTTTCTGCTGGTGGATTAAAAGTTACTGATTCAACTATTACTTCTCCGCAATTAAGAATATCTGGTGTTTCTACTTTTGTAGGATTGGTTAAACTTGATTCTTCATTGAAAGATTTTTATGGAAATGTAGGTACTGCAGGTTCTATACTTAGTTCTACTGGTGCTGGAATTTCTTGGACAACTCCATATGAGGCTGGATTGCAAGGTACTCAAGGTACTCAAGGAACACAAGGTGCTCAAGGAACTCAAGGCCTTCAAGGACTTCAAGGACTTCAAGGAGTTCAAGGTACACAAGGAACAATAGGTATTGGATCCACAGGATCTCAAGGTGCTCAAGGAGTTCAAGGAGTTCAAGGTACACAAGGAACTCAAGGTCTTCAGGGAACTATAGGTATTGGATCCACAGGATCTCAAGGTGCTCAAGGAGTTCAAGGACTTCAGGGATTATCTGTTCAAGGTGTTCAGGGAATTTCTGGTGCTGGTGGTGGTGGATCTATTACAATTAAAGATGAAGGAAATGTTCTTGGTACTGCAGTAACTAGCATTAATTTTGTTGGATCTGGTGTTACTTCTACTGGTAACAATACTGAAGTAACTGTAACTATATCTGGTGGAGGTTCTGCAGGAGTTTCTACAATAATTAATGCCACTGATGATACTACAACCACAACCTTATACCCTATTATGGTTGGGGCAACAGGTTCGGATCAAACTGTAAAGGCAAGAAGTACTGTACAAGCATTTGCATTTAATGCCTCAACTAATACTTTAAGTGCATCAAATATTTTAGTTGGTTCTGCAACTTCAACTGGAACTTCAACACAACCATTCCAAGTTACTGGTGGTTCATATGTCTCTGGTAATCTTGGACTTGGAGTTACTTCACCTTCCTTTGCTGCAGATGTTTCTGGGGATGTAAGAGTTCAAAGTAGTGGTAAAGTAAGATTTGGTGGTACTACAGGAACTACAAATTTTTATATACAATACAATTCAAGCACCAATAGTTTAGATTTTATATCAGGATAAAATTATGCCAATAGTTGGAAGATTAAATCAATATGGATCAATGCTTGCTGGAGAATTTGATGAAACGACCGCTAATAATCCAAGTATTACTGGACTTGGGACTTATTATGCCACAGAATTTTCTGAAAATGTAGGTGTTACCACATTAACGGCAAATGTTTTTCCCCCATATGATATAATTTATGATGAATTTGCCGGAGTTTCTTATGGACCTGGACAAGGAACTTTTATGAGACAAAATACCGATAAAACTGTAGTTGTTTATAATGAAATTGATGAAGTTACTTCTATAACATAATTCATAAATAAATCAAAGGTATTAATTAATCATGGCAAGGAAGGCAATACTAGAAACTGGATATACTTTTACACCATCTACTAATACTGTAGTTATTCCTCGCGTCATTCCAAGAGAAAGACTAATATTAATTACTAATGTAACGACTAATCAGGTAATTTATAATTTTTCTGATTCTAATTTAAAGGCAACATCTTATAGTATTTCAAGTAATACAACCACAGTTGTATTAACTTATAATACTGCTTCTATGAGCAGTACAGATAAACTGCAAATTATCGTTGATGAATATGATGAAAAATTTACTCCTTCAGAGGCATTTCAAGATCCAGTAAATAAAATTAGAGTATCAACACCACAAGCACTAATTGATACTGACTTTGAATATGGTACTCAGATCACTAAGTGGGAAAATCTTGCGATGATTAATAATCGTCCTTTTGCATTCCCATCTTCTGTTGGAATTGCAACAATTAATTACATACAACTTCCAAATGCTTCAAGAACAGTTACTGTTGGACTTCAAGCAGCAGCACCTGGAATTGGAACTGCAATTGTTGTTCAAGATACTTATTTGAATATTGCAAATGGAAACTTTGTTGTAGAAACAAATAGTGGTGTAGGAAATACAATTTTCACATATACTGCAAGAGCAACTAATAGTACAACAGTAACAAATATTTTTGATTCAAATAAAACTGGTATTTTTAGTGGCACTACTTATAATGGTGCAGCAATTGGAGGAACACCAACATTTGGATGGACTTCTGGAACTGCAATTCCAGTAACAACAACAATTCCACACGGTCTTGCAATTGGAAATGAAGTTTCTATTATTGGAAGTTCTCAGGCAAATGCAAATGGTTCTTTTGTAGTAGCAACAATTAATAGTTCAACTCAATTTACATACTATTCAACTACTGCACCTTTGGCAAATCCAACTGGTGGATTAATTTACGTAAGACCCCAAGGACAATTTTTACATAGACCATTTGATGGTGGGATTATTTTTACATCAAATGCAAATGGTAATTTTGAACAGGCAATTCGTCAAACTAGAAGATATTTCCGTTATCAATCTGGTAAAGGTATTCAAGTCAGTTCTGGTACTTGTCTCAAACCAAATCTACAAATTGACTCTTTAACTTCAACAGGATTGAGTATTGGAAGTACAATTGTAGTTCAGACAAAAGAACAGCATAATATTCAGGCAGCAACACCAGGAACTCAAGTTGTAATTTCTGGTGCAGATACAAGTGGTTATAATGGAACTTATACTGTGAGTTCTGTAAATGGTTTTAATTCATTTAATGTCACATCAAC
>CAZRFN010000087.1:0-4277 GCA_964599335.1 uncultured Acidibacter sp.
CCAGAATCGTCGGCACACCCAACGGCACATGGCATGTCGCATACTCCGCAAACGATATTCATCCAAAGCTAAATAAAACACTACTGACTACTCACTACACTCGCTCGCTTGATGGCGGTCGATCGTTTGAGTCGCCGAAGCGACTATCGTCGATTACAGACCAAGATATGAGCGATGTGATCCATGGCGGTTTTGCGAGTGCTGCTGCGTTTGGAACGATGGCCTCCGCACCTGATGGAAGTGTTCATGTGTACTGGATCGACACTCGGCACATGAAACCAGACAGCGACTCCGGCGCCCTCTACGGAAGCGCCTCACGTGATGATGGGAAGACTTTCACAACTGATAAACAAGTGATTGATACGAGTGTTTGCCCATGCTGCCAATTGACCGCAGTAGCGAACTCAAAGTCAGAGATCATCATGGGCTCGCGACGAGTGGAAAGGGATAGCTTCCGTCCTGCGAC
This sequence comes from uncultured Acidibacter sp., assembly GCA_964599335.1. Classification (GTDB taxonomy): domain Bacteria; phylum Pseudomonadota; class Gammaproteobacteria; order Steroidobacterales; family Steroidobacteraceae; genus UBA964. The sequence goes on from CAZRFN010000087.1 coordinate 467, forward strand.
CGTCATGACGCTATCTCGCTCAGATAAAGTCACTCGTGAACGCCGGTCCATCGGCGGTGCGCCGTGGCAAATCAACGGATGTCCATTGAAGCCAACCGTTGTTGCCGTACATGACTCAAAGATTTTTGCTGCTTCTCATAACGGTGGGGAGGTCACGCCCGGGGTCATTTTCTCCGTATCAAACGATGGAGGAGACTCATTTAAGCCTCGCGGCATCGTTCACCCAGGCGCGGCTGTGTCTGATGCGCCGGCAATTGCTATCAATGAATCGAATGTTCTTCTGGCTTGGCATGCCAAGGTCGGAAATGCGCCACGACGGGTGTTTTACCGGTTCTATAACTTAGATGGGGATCCAGTCGGCGAAGTTACGGAGCTTGAGTCCAGCCCCGGGTTATCCCAATACCCGATTATCGCGGTGAGACCTGATGGGCGCTTTCAGCTGCTTTGGCAACAAGCGGATCGAATCTGGTCAACTATCCTCACAGCCAAGTAAGACCTATGAAAGCGCTTCGTGGGTTTCTCGTTATTGGGTTACTTGTATTTTGTACTCACCCTCTATCGGCGGAGATACCTGCTAAACCAATCAATGCAGCGGACTTCAAGTCCGCTTTGGCCTCCTCCCGTGGGAAAGTGGTTGTGCTGAACTTCTGGGCAACGTGGTGTGTGCCATGTTTGCGGGAAGTCCCTGATCTACTCGCTGTGACAAATGAAGTGAAAGCGTCCGGAGTCGTATTGATTGGCGTCGCTGTCGATGACCCCTCGCCAGGCGCAACGGAGGTCGAGCGATTTCGGAAAAGGTATTTTCCGGACTTCTTCACTTACGCTCGTCAGGGCCCGGAGATGGATGAGCTTGCCAGCGTCATCGATCCAACTTGGAACGAAGTCGTTCCGACCACTTATGTAATTGATAGAAACGGAAAAGTTATCCGGCGAATTCAGGGCAAAAAGAGCGCACAAGAGTTTCGTCAGGTAATTAAAGAAATCTTGTGAGCGGATATCACTTTCATGTGCGACTTGTCACACATGAAGTAGTCGAGCACCGAAAATCTTTGGTCTAATAAAGAAGCACAACCGCTTCATCTAGCTCGTCTTACTGCGTTTCCAACTCAAGTGCCGTGATCACCAGTCGCCCGGAATTCCGCACTACTTTGAATCGTACTTTGGCGCCTTCGGTTAGCCCCTCTATAGAAACGCCCTCGCCTAAATGAAACACCATAGTCATTGGGTTCATATTCAGACTATCGATTCGCTCATGTCGCAAAGTTAGGCGGCCCTGCTCGCGGTCTACTTTTCGAACCTCCGCTAACGTCCACCCTGTCTTTGCAGGCTCGCTCGCCTCCCCGTGCTCGGAATGGTGTGAATGATGAGAGTGCTGCTGCGCCTGCACGATTCCAACCGACAAGCCGAGCGCCATAAAACCCACACTTGCGCGCATCAGTAAATTGCGTCCGTTGAATCGCGTAAGTTCTCTCTTAGTCCTGTCCATTAATGATGTCCTCAATATGTATTTGAGCCGTTAGAGATTAGCGATCGTCGCATGATCTAAACGAACTGACGATAACGTGTCGTACTCTATCTCGGCTAGATCTCTTCGTGCTTTTGAGTAATAGCGCTTGGTAGGCCCTCGGACCAAGCTAATCCAACCAAGTCCGCCGCTCTTCAACCGTACTTCACTTTAGCACTGCTTCGCGTATCGCCGGCGATAGCTCGTCACATCGGTACGATTTGTCTTTAGCTTAAGCGTCTCAACTTAGATTCAACACCATCGGCGTATCGACCCTCTACCCCATGTTGAAGAGGTATTACCTATGAAAACCATAGTTCTTAACCGCTCTGCGCTCTACCGCCTCGTATGGGAACGGACTCTGACCGCCCTAGGTGCTGAAATGGGCATCTCGGATAACGGACTTAGAAAGGTATGCATCAAGCACGATATCCCACGGCCTCCAGCGGGCTTCTTCCTCATGAAGCCCGACCGGCGCGAGCGTGCTCGACGCCCGTTGCCAGACCCACATTACGATCCGACGATTGAAATTCGTCGGCGAGATTTTGATGACGAAAGCCCCATTGATCCGGCCCGACTCGTTATTCCCGCGAAGGTCGATCCTTCAGTATCGGCGGCGATCGATGGATACATCCAGTACCTCAAGGCGAACTCTCAGGTCGATGAGCGGGGCATCCTCAGCGCAAGGCATAAGCCGGTGGATGCGCTCATTCGATGCTCTAAAGCGAAACTCTCCTGGGCCTCGGAGCAGTTCAAACGAGTACTGACTGCGCTCATCGCCAACGGAGTAAAAGTGGAGTTTAAGGAGACCCATCAACCCCTTGGTCTTGTGTACCTCGACAAGGTTACGGTTAAGCACGAGCGCGGCTCATTTGATCTTCGCATCGAGGAAACAACTGTCCGACGAAATCGACCGCTGACCGCCTCAGAGCTGCGAGAAAAGGCAAATGCTGACAAGTATGGCGGGAACTTCTATTACGGTAATCGATGGATCTTCACACCGACCGGAAAACCGCAGCTTGTGTTCGGCTATTCCCGTCGAAAAGCACTTTCAGAAGACATTCGTCCCATCGTGACCAAGGTCCTCAACGACCTTAAGAAAGCGAGCGAGTACGCCATTCGTCGTGAAATTGATCAGCGCCATCAGCGGGCTGTTGAGCTTCTTAAGTTACGACCTCTTCGACGTGAGGTATGGTTGCGGCGGCAGCTGAAGCTGATTGACGCCGAGGTTCAGCAATGGAGACGGACGGAGTCGCTGCGGAAGTACATCGATGCCGTTAAGACGGCGAAGGGCCATAAGGACGTCTCCGAGTGGCTCACTATCGCTGAAGCGTTACTTAATCAAACCCATCCTATCCGTTCTGGATCTTTTGGCGTCCGTGAGCCTCTTCCCAAGTACTCTGAAATCAGGGAGATTTAGAACGATGAATATGCGGAACACGAGTGGGAGCGGTGCGCGGATATCCCATATCGCTTTCCTGCCTAAGCGCTTCTAATCACACTCTGGTTATGCCCCACCCTGCCCCACGAGTCTTGGCGACAAGGACCAGCAAGACGCTGACGGATACGCTCGAGATACTCTGTCTCGAGCGTGGGCTCACAAAAGCCTATCGACTTTATACAACGACTGACGAGGGGCTCTCCGAGACGTTCTGGGATCTTGATCCCGTCGAATTCAACCGACCCGATGAATCCGATCTCAACACCTATCTCATTGAGTCATTTTGGCTTACGAGAATCAGTCCGGGTGAAATTCAAAGCGCTTGCGATCTGTATCAGCAAGGCATCATCGAGACATCAGTCGGACCAGAGAACCTGCGGTCGGCTACCGATCTGGGTTCCCTCGGCGTGCTCCTTATAGAGATGTTCAATCGGATCCAGACGATCAATCCCAAGGACGCCCACTCAGCCGAAGTTCTCGAGTACATCGACTCTAACCTCACGAAGTTAGAGTCTCTTCCGTCGTTACCAGTGACCGTGCAGACTTCTCTTCACGGATGTCGTTTGGTGTACCGAGAGATTTTGGCTGAATCGATGATGCGAAATCGGGAGCGAGGCCACTAATCAAGAACGCTCTTTTCAAGCCCGAGTGTGTAAGCAGGTGTGTAAGCGACTTGCGATTGTAAGTGGTTGATTGATCGGGGCTTCGAACTTACTTCAAGGGATTGCTTTTTCACTGGAGTAAAAAAGCCAAATCAATAGAAATCTAACTCATTGATTTGTAAGACTGGGCCCGCTTGGATTCGAACCAAGGACCAAGGGATTATGAGAAGACTGGACTCAGCGATCCCTGTTGGCCTTCAATGA
>CAZRFN010000088.1:0-4250 GCA_964599335.1 uncultured Acidibacter sp.
TCGTGGCGTTCGCCGACCTCGGCATGGAGGCGATCTATGAATTCGAGGTCAAGGATATGCCCGTGACAGTCGCCGTCGACTCGAACGGCACCTCGGTGCACCAGAGCGGTCCGGCCGAGTGGAGTCAGAAGATCGCAGCAGGGTCGATCAAGACGCGGGCGCGCTGATCACTCGCGGGCAGGCTCAACGGCCTTCAGGAGGTCGTCTAAACCGTAGAAGTGATAAGTCCGGTCGGTCGACATCGCGACCAGCAGGCCGCCGGGAAATCCAGGCAGCGCCGTCGACACGAGATCAATGCCATCGGTCTCTTGGGCGGTGAAGCGAACGCGGCCCACGAGCGCATGGCGATGCGGCGCCTCGGCAGGGCCCTCGAGCTCGAAGAGCCTCAACTCGCCCGCCTGCTGATCTGAGGCAAACAAAAGCGCCCGCTCACGTCCGCGCCGAAAAATGGCCGTTCCCTCATGGTCACGCGCGAATCCGGTGAGTCCGAACTGAGCGAGCTCGTCGTCGGCATCTTCCACAGCAGGATCCGCATGATATTTGCGAATGCCGAAAGTCTCATCGCTGGCGAAAACCATACCCCGTACGGGATCGACGGAAAGCGCCTCGATTTCCTTGCGACCGCTCCATTCACCGAACGCCCGTACCTTCAGGCCGCGTAACGTACCGGTACCGTCGTCGACGAGTCGGTACTGATGCAGATAACCCTGCTTCGGCGCAAATCGATCCGAGCGACTGACGATGACGAAGACCGCGCCATCCGAGGGCCGCGTATAGGTGGTGACACCCATGACGTCTCGCGCCCGCTCACCCTCGAATACCGGGATTCCGCCGCCGTCTATCGGGCGCATATCGGGCAAAGAAAACACTCGCACGCGATGAGCGAAGCGCTCGGCGACGACTGCAATATCGACTTTGCGTCCTGCAAGCGGAACATCGTAGGCCACGTCGACGTTATTGGGGCGTAGCAAGCCACGAATCGTCAGCTCGTGACGGATCTTTCCGTCCAGACCAAAGACGTACAGCGCTCCGTCGGATTCTTTGTCCGTGCCCAGCACGAGACTCTTGGCAGGCTCTGCGCGGTTGATCCAGATTGCCGGGTCGTCAGAATCGTAGCGGACCGGCTCACTCACCACGCGCGGCTTCACGCTGGCCGCGGGTGCGGCATGAAGCGAACCGATTGAGCAAAACAACAGATATACGAAAGAGAGAGCCACGCCCCAACCGGTAAGGCGGGGCGTGGTTTCGATCGTGGACGTCATGGAGTCGACTCTAACAGACTTGCGAATTACAGCTTGAGGCGGCCACCGACGAACACGCTATAACCGAACTGCTCATACTCGTAAATCCGGCTCTTCTTGCCGTAGTAGCGAATCCCCTTGGAGTTCGTGAGGTTCTTGGCCTCAACGAACGCTTCGAAGGCCTTGGTGAACTGGTAGCTGGCCGTGAGATCGATCTGATCACGCCCCGCCCAGTAAAGGTCGAGCGCGCCGTCCTCGGCATTGATCTCATCCAAGTAATCACTGCGATCGGTGTAGCTGAGGCGAACACTCACCGGGCCTTTTTCATAGAACAAGGCGAAGTTCGACACCGCCTCCGACTGACCCGGCAGCGGGAACGAGGAGCGACCCCCGTAGGTCCGGCCGAGATCGATCGAAGCATCGACATATGTAAAGTTGGCGAATACACCGAATCCGCTCAACCAGCCCGGCAGCTGAGTGAACTGCTGCTGCCAGGCAAGCTCGATGCCACCCAGCTCGCCGTCCGCATTCTCGGGGGTGATGAGTGCAGCCGGGTTGCCGAGGTAGCTCCCTGAGCTACGCAATGTGTAGTTGTAGTCCTTCAGATCCTTGTAAAACCCGCTCGCAGACAAAATTCCGATCGGCTCGAAATAGTATTCGAGCGACACATCGAGGTTGTTCGACAGCGTGGGCTTCAAGGCAGGATTGCCCTGCTGTACGACCAGCAGCGAACCCTCTTGGGTCTCAAGCGCACGAGGAACGATATCCGTAAAGTCCGGCCGCATCATGCCGCGGGTGACCGCCGCACGAGCAATCAGGTTGTCGTTGACCTCATAACGCAGCGTCAGACCCGGGAACACGTCCGTATAGCTACGGGTATCGGTCCGTGTGCTGATGGCACTTGTGGCTGCGTTGAATACCGGCGCAGAGCCTTCCGTTTCCGTTTTCTCAAGGCGAACGCCCACGAGTACTGCTAAACGATCGAAATCGAGATCCCACATCGCGTAGCCCGCGAGGACCTTTTCGTCTGCCTGATAATCCGCAGTCGCCGATTGCTCAGCACGGATCGGCGAGCGCGCCTTGGTTGCATCGTAGTAGGCATCCGCCAGCGCCGGATCGACTTTGAAGCCGAGATCGTAGTTGTAGTTACGGCTCTCTTTGGTTGTCAGGAAAGCCGATAGGGGCTGGCTCGGCGCTGCGGTCGTCGCGCGATCTCGAAAGCGATCCTCATTCGCCTTACGCTCGCCGGACTTGAACTTCGCGCCGGCCTTGAAATTGCCCTTGCCGCTGCCGATCTCAACCGGAATCGTCAGATTGGCGACTGCGGCGATCGTATCGTCGCTGGTCTCTGACGTCCGATAGGCATTTTCACGGAACGAGAAATTGGTCGGCGTCAGGTGCTGGTTGGTCGTGAACAAGGAAATCGACGGCTCACGAGTGCTCGTCGTGTAGTCGTAGGAGATCGGCGCCGTTGCAGTACCGAGCGCCGCCGTCCGCCACAAGAGCTCGTCGCGTCGCGGATAGGTCTGCTCCGTACTGGCAATCGAGATCGAACCATCGAAGGTCCATCCGCCGAACTTCTTTTCGCCACCGAGTTCGCCGGTCACGATCTCGTTCTGAACCGTTCGGTGACGAATCTGCTTGGCCACACGAATATTTCGGAATGAGGCTTTCTCGTCCGTGGCCCCCGGAAGCAACACGCCTTCGGACCAAAGCACGAGCAACTGGTTACGATACTCGTCGTCCGTAAAGCGCGAGAACGTACCGCGCAAGAAGAGGCGCGAGTCATCGTCCGCGCGCAATTCCGCAGCGCTCGTGAGCGCAATACGCTCACGCTTCGTGTCGTAATCCTTGAAGAGATTCTCGACGACACCGAACACCGTACCGCCCTCCGGCCGGGTCAGCCGCGTCCAAGCCGTCTCGATGTTGTCGACCTGTCGATCGGTTTCCGAGTAACTGCCCGAGAACAGCAACCCAACCCGAGAGTCACCTTCCCAAATGTTGCTGACCGACACCGAGCCGCGGACGTCGTTCGTGCCGCCGAACTCGTTGTACGAGCCGCCACCCGAGGCGCGTAGTCGGAAACCCTTGTAATCGAACGGCGACTGCGTGCGGATATTGATCGCGCCCGTGACCGAATCGGCGTCCTGGTCAGGACGAAGCGTTTTCGTAATCTCAAGTGAACCCACGATATCGGACGGCACCGTGTCGAGGTCGATCGCACGGGTCGTCGGATCGGGTGCCGCAACGCTCACGCCGTCGATGGTCACTGCCGAGAACTCGGACGGACCACCACGTACGTTGATGTAGCGACCCTCGCCCTGGTCGCGCGAGATCGCCACACCCACGACGCGCTGTAACGCCTCGGCGATGTTGGGATCCGGGAACCGACCGATGGAGTCAGAGGCCACGACGTTGGTGACTCCCCGTGAATTTTTTTGCTCATCAGAGGCGCGCTTCGCGGCATCGATGATGGCGGTGATCACGACTTCTTGCAGGTCGTCTGCCGAACCGGCTGCCGGAGACGTTGCATCCTGCGCCGCAGCCGCTGCGGAAAGGATTCCGGAGACCGCAACAAAAACGGGGGACCAGCGCGAGGTGCGCGCGAAGACGATTCGGGACATGGGGAGACCTCGAGAGACCGCGAAATGACGCGGAACGAATGGTCCCCAATACGGATGACTAAAAAATTACAGACTTGTGTCGGTTTTATTAAGACCTAAGAAAACCTGAGCCGCTGCAGCGTGACGAAGCTCGTGGGGTACTGATTCCGCTCGTCGGCGGGATACTCGGTACGAGCGATCTCTTGCCAATCTTCGGGGGGAAGCGCGGGAAACAGGGTGTCTCCCGTCACTGCAGCATGAACCTGAGTGAGCTCGATGAGATCGGCTCGCGCTAGAGCGAGCCCGTAGATCTCCGCCCCACCGATGATCATGATTTCTTCGACATCGCCCGCCGCTTCGATCGCGGCATCGAGGGTGCGTACGACGATGACGCCCGGCGAATCGA
>CAZRFN010000089.1:0-4241 GCA_964599335.1 uncultured Acidibacter sp.
GCACTTCCGGCAGCAGCAACAAGTGTGGTCGTACTACGTTTAAGCGACGAATCACTACCACCACTGCCCGGATTACCACTGTAAGTGCCAACCTCGCCAAGCCCACCAGACCCACCAGCGCCAACGGCAACTGTTAATGATTCGCCGGGAGTAGTTGCAATGTCGTTTACATATCGCAGGTTTCCACCGTATCCGGGCGAAGAACTGCCTCCACCTGCGCTTCCGCCGCCCCCTCCGCCAACACACACCGCACAGATACTCGTTACCCCAGCAGGGACTGTAAACGTGTACGTCCCCGCCGTGGTGTAGGCTTGTTGGCCCGGAGCTGCCTCCTTTGGCGTTGCCGCCTGTCTCATGCGATCTGCCAGCATATTAGGTCGTCACGAAGTTTTGGGCGGCGGTCATGGCGTACCATGTCGTGCCCGCGTTGTTGGTGTAGAACACGAACATGTCAGAGCGACTGGCCGTGGTCGTGATCGTCGGCGCGGTGCCTCCCGGCCACTTCACCGCCGCTGGCCATGTGATCGTGTAGCTCGTCCCGTTGGCATCGAAGATCAGCGTGAAGCTACAGGCGTTGCCCGTCCCTGCCGGATTGCTGATCGTCAGCGTGGTGATGTTCGCATTGCGCGAGACACGGAACACGTTGCCGTTTTCCAAGTTCAGCGTCAGCGTCCCGCTGGAGATCGACGGCGTGGTGTACGTCTCGGCATAGTCCGTGAAGCGCGGACGGCTGATGACGTTATCCACCATGCTGACCGTGCCACCCATCGTCAGGCTGGTCAACGTTCCTACACTGGTCAGGCTTGAGGCCGTCACACCCGACGCGAGGGTTGAGCCACTCAGCGACCCTGCCGGAGCCGCGCCACTCAGCGTAGCCGTGATGGTCCCTGCCGTGAAGTTGCCGCTGCCATCTCGCGCCACAATCGCACTGGCGGTGTTGGCGCTGGTGGCGGTCGTTGCGCTATTCGGGATGTTGGACAGCGTGTTGCTGGACCCACTGATCGTCTTGTTGGTCAGCGTGGCGCTATCACTGGTCGTGACGGCCCGATCCGCGACATACGCACAGAAGACATCCTTCGTCCCTGCGGAGAACGACACCAGCGCGTCGGCGTTCGAGGACTGCAACACGGTGTCCCGTGAGAGCGTCCCTGCGCCGGTCGTGCCAATGCCGATCTCCCACTCACTGCCACCCGCAATGACGTAGTACACGGACACGCCATTGCCAAACGCCGTGGTAAACGACTGGAAGCCGGTCGCGGCCCCGTCCAACGTGAGGGTGCCCGTGCCGGTGGTAGCGGTACTTTCTTTGACGCGATCTGCAAATGCTGGCATAGACGTGCCCCGTCAAAGAGAAACTTAGGACAACTGGAGGATACCGTTGGTCGCGTCAAAGTCCACGGTGAACGTATCGCCAGACGCGAGCGTGACGCTTGACCCGTAATCCCACCAGCCGATGAGATCCTGATTGGTCGCCGTGCTGTTGTAGAAGACCGCGTAGCGCAGCGGACCCACCGCACCCGTGGCCGTGAACACCACGTCATTGCCGATCAGCTTGTAGAGGCCGCTTGACTGCGCCGACGAGGTGATCGTCACCGTCGCGCCGCCCGCCGTGTAGCCGTTGCCCGCCGAGATTTCCGTGATGTCCGCCTTCACGCTGTTGGCCGACGACGGCGCGGTGTTGGACAGCATGATCTTGAGCGTGTCCGAGCCGAGGTTGTGCTTCTTCTCCGCGACCGCTTCCACGAAGGCGTTGAACTTGTTGAACGAAGCCATAGGTCATCTCTCAGGGTTACAAGTTTTGTCCGGCCACAAAGCCGTAGTAGGTCGTTCCTGCGTCCATCGTCACAAACACCAGCACGTCCACCTTGTTGTTCGTAGAGGTCAACGTCGGGGCCGTCCCGCCAGGCCACTTGACGGACGCGCCCCAGGTGATCGTGCGGGCCGTGCCGTCTGCTGTCAGCTTGAGCGTCAGCGATCCTGCCGTGCCGCTGGCGGGCGGATTGCTGATGGTGAAGGTCGTGATGTTGGCGTTCAGCGCCACCTCAAAGACGTTGCCGTTCTCCAAGTTCAACGTCAAGGTGCCACTGCTGATGGTCGGGGCGGTACGGGTTTCCCCGTAGTCTTGCAGCTTTGGGCGCTGGACCGTGTTGTCCTGAAAGTTGGCCGTGCCGCCCACCGTCAAGCCCGTCAGCGTCCCCACGCTGGTGAGCGAGGAGGTGACCACGTTGGATGCGAGGGTCGTGCCCGTCAGGGTGCCCGCTGCCGCCGACGCGGTGGGCAGGTTCGTCAGGTTTGCGCCACTGACCGCCGGCAGCACCGCAGGGAAGCGAGCGTCAGGGATCGTCCCGCTCGCCAAGTTGCTGGCGTTGAGGTTTGACGACGCAGTGAGATAGCTGATCTCCTCCCACGCCGAGCCGGTGTCAAACCAGAGCTTGACGCTGCCGGTATCGGTGGTGAGCCACTTGCGTCCAACCGTGCCAGCAGCGGGACGAGAGGCCAGCACAGACGACTGGACGTGAATCCCGCCGTCGTTGTCGTGATCAACATACGCCCCGCGCACCGTATTGTCGTTCGCCTTGACGACGGTGGCGTTGAGCGGATCGCCGTTCGAGGGGTTGGTAAAGGCGGCAACCCCGTGTTGTCCAACTGTTTGGGCCATTAGCGCCTCCCCAGCGCAAAGGTTTCCAACTGAAACCGACTAAAGACCGGCGCGGCCGTCCCTGAGTCAATAATATACATGTCGATGTAGTAGCCCGTGCCGCCCATCGGGATGCGGTAGTTGCGGCTACTGGCTCCGCCCCATGATCCCGACCCCCAATACCCTGACCCCCACACGCCGGCGCTGGAGAAGTCGGTCGGCAGCGTGAACGCGCCCGCGTCCGTTTCCGTACTCCAGGTGACGCTGGTGGAGAGCGAGCCTTTGAGCTGGGCCGTCAGGTAGCCCCAGCGCAAGGACTTCGCCAGCGCATCGTCCCCGCAGTACAGCCGGTGCATCTGTGCCGTCATGGTGTAGGTCGTGCCGCCCGTGCCGTCCGCCAACTGGTTATCAACGAACACCCCGCTGGCGTCACAGACCGTGATATAGCCGTCCGCGTCACCCTTGAGGGTTGCCGGAAGGCCGTTGGAGTCCACGGAGTCAAAGAGGGCGGTCGTGGCGGGCGTAACGTAGCCCGTATCCCACGGCCCCGACCACGCTTGCAGGATCGTGTGGTAGGCGAAGACGCCGTAGTTCGGGAAGCTGATGAGCAGTTCGCGGGTCGCCCGATTGAACGTCGAGCGGATATTGGCGAAGTCGCTGGCCGACAGGCTGCGGATAATCGCCAGCGTCGGGTCGGGCGTGTCCACCGTGCCGACCGGCGCGACCTCGGCCTCGTTGCAGCGGAACAGGCCGCGCTCTGAGATGAAAAAGCCGAGGTTGCCGATGCTGACAATGGACTTGGGCGCAATGGTGCCCACGTCTGCCGTCAAGCCTTGCGGGGCCACGTTGATGTCGTCCTGCCCGTAGCCCGTCAGACGCGAGATACCGCGCCGGTGGAAGATCAGCAAGGACGTATTGATCGACGCGAGGCCGACCACGGTTTCGTCGGAAAACGTGCGGACGACGATCTGCCCACCGCCAGACGCCCCGACGCCCAACGTGTCGCCGTTGTTGAGCGCCGAGTAGAAGATTGAGTCAGGATAGGTGCTGTTCCCGCACCCCCACAGGCGCTCGTTATGCACCACAATCGTTTCGACGGCAATCGTGCCCGCTAAGTTCGTGTTGAGCGCACTGCCGGTCCAGACGTTGAGCAAGCCGCCGTCCGCGATGTACACCACATCGGCACTACTATTCCGAAATTGGGCAAACGACGGGGGGACGCTGGACGACAACGTGCCGGTCTGCGCCACCCAGGTCCACGGGTAGGTCGTGCTGAACGTCGAGGTGTACAGCGTTTCGTTGCAGACGGCCATGAGTTGCTGTGTCCCGCCGTCCTTGCGCCAGGTGTAGCCGTTCAGGACCGCCGCGCTTGCCAAGGGGCTGGTGGAGGTCCGCTTCGTGCCCCCACGTTTGGTAATCGCGCCGTAGTCCGTCAGCCGCGCATTGTCGGCCCGACGCAACTGATTCGGGAGCAATGCGGCGTCATCCGACACATTGTTCAGCCCGCCATCAAACTTGGGCTGCTGGTCAACGACCTTCTCCCGTCCCGCCATTAGCCGCCGCTCCAGTCATACTTCTGGTCAGGGTAGGCCATGCGGGTCGG
>CAZRFN010000090.1:0-4224 GCA_964599335.1 uncultured Acidibacter sp.
ATGATTAAAAGATTTATTGAATGGTTTATTTCACCTTCAGAAAGATTTGATATTGAAAATGATATTTACTCCAAGTTAATTGAACTTGAAGAACGTATTGTATTACTTGAAGAAGAAAATGTAGGACTTACAAATGAACTTTATCGTATGGAAAACTCTTTAGATGCTCGCATAGATATTCTAACTCTTGAAAAATGGACTAACAAAGATGTATGAAAACCTCACTCAGTATGAACGAGCACTCGCAAGGTTTGGTGATAAAGTTGGACTCATTGCAGGACTTGAAATTGCGGATAAAATCTCACCAGAAGATGCTTATCAACAAATCAAAGAACTTTACAAAGAACTTAAGAAACTCCGTAAGAAAGAACGCCGCATCTGGGGAAATGCAGGCATCGGCACTACGAAAGTGCTCTAAATGTGGAGAGGAAAAACCTCTTGACAATCACCACTTTCAGGTGGTAAAATTATTCCGTAGCGGGTTCTCCTTCTACTGCAACGTTTGTAATGCACCAAAACCCAAAGATGACTGACTTTAACTACAAAAAGTATTCTCTTGAAAATCTTGAGAACTGGATGCACGATGCGATGTCTGCTGGTGAAGCAACACCGCAGGAGATCTATGATGTAATTGTAGATGTAGTAAAAGACAACTACTACACATATAAGAAGCAAGCATCGGAAGCATATGAACTTCTTGCATTACTGAATGGTAATGGTGGTTGGTCAGTTGAAGATGTACTGAAAGAAAAAGAATACTATGAACCTTCTATGCCACCTTGGGGACACAGTGATTTGGAGTATATGATTCATAATAAAGAACCTCTGAGTTGTGATAAAGATGATCCTTCACCTGAGGGTAAAGGTGAATGGAACGATTTTTGGCAACAAGTAGATGAAGATGTAAAAGAAAACCTTCAAAATGAAGGATATGATTGGACTCCAGTTGGACCTAAAGATGGTTATCCCCTGTATGTAAACCAAGAAGGTGATGTCAGTGTTCCTGATTATGTTACAAAAAAAGATAAAGTAATCAAGTGGCAACTTCCTGTTCAGGTTGATGGATTGTCTGGTGATTGTTTTGTAGAGTTTCCTGATGATTTGTTGGAAGCAGCAAACCTGAAAGAGGGAGATACCATAAAATGGGTTGATCGCGGTGATGGTAGCTTTGAAATGAAAAAAGTAGATGCACACTCTTGAGTTTTTAATACCAACAGCATTAACATTGTGTCTTGGTAGTGCATTATCGAATCAAGGTCCATGTGCCCTTGACCAACCAAAACCAAATGTGATAAAATATTATGAACCTGGAAAGTCCTGTTATGATAATGGGACTTTTTATCTTAAATGTGAGGATAGATTAAATGGCATTATCAAAACAAACCCTTGATCATATTTTGGAAGCAGAAAGTCATCTTCGTGCTGCTATTCGTGTTGCATCAACATCAGAAAAACCATTGGTAGTGAAACAACTATCACAACTTCTTCTTGACATGGAAAACTGCAAAAAGATTGAAGAGTTAATGGATATGTTAGAGGATAGAAAACCAGGAAGTCGTGGTAATTTTGGTTCTTTCTTTAATGATTAAGAACTGTTAATCAATCCCAAAGAGAATATTAAGGAACGGCGCGACTCCCTTAAATAGTGTTAGGATTTGAAGATAAACGCGGGAGCAAAAAAAGTATGACTCTTCCTTCAAGAGGACAGGACAATCTTACAGATGATGAATATCAAGAACTTGATGCTCTTCGTAAAGCAATTAACGATAATCCAGCATCAGTTCACCCAGAAAAGCAAGAAAGATTCACTGAACTTTTTGTGAGATCTCTTTCCTATGTTGGAAATCATAACTAAATATTTGAAGGTATTTTGTAGTTAAATGCTTTCTGAAGGTAGAAAAAGAGATGCAGCAGCAAATGCAGTGTTAGGACTTGCATTTGCTACTAATGCTGCACAATCTCCAGAATCCTTAGTATCTTCTGGAAAATCTGCTGCTCCAGGTCTCCCTTTAATGGGAGAACTAATAAGAAAAAGAAAGGAAGCAAATAGAAATTTAGATAGCCCAAGAGTATCAGAACCAGCACGTAATCGCAAGAAAAAGACCTTTGAGGAATTTGTTTTTGAAGCATACTTGACTGAAATACATAAGACAAAAGAAGATGCTGCTGCACATTATAGAGAAAATCCACCTGTTGGTGGGGACCCGTACTACATTAGAAATAAGGGTCCAAAGAAAGGATGGCAAGCAATAAGGAAATCTTCTTTTAAAAAACAAAAGGAAAGAAGAAGTGAAAAACTAAAAGGATTGACCTATAAAGAAATTCTTGCTTTTGCAAAGAGAAACTTAAAACCAAATCCATCAGGATTAGCAAAAAAGGCCCAAAAAATTGAAAGTGGGGAAAAGTCAGCACAGACGAGAGAAGCAAGAAAGAAAACACAAGAAACTGGAACTAAGCACGTTGTTGACCACAATCAACCGCAGCAAGATAAGAGAAGACCAGGAAACAGAGAGAGATTTGAAAGAGTTGTCCCTGGTGATGTATCTTCAAATAGAAGTGTTTTGCCAGAACCAGAGAATTTATCAAAGGGTTCAAAACCACCTAAAAAAGGAGAACGTGGATATGGAACCACAAGGTCTGGTGCTATTAAAAAGGTGGTAGATAAAGCAGAAGCGAAATAGCAATAAATAAAAATAAAAGTCGCAAAAAGATGAAGACCTTCAGAGAATTCTTAGAGGAAGCGCATCTCACTGAGATGCGTAAAGAAGATAAAATTAAAGGAGAAAAGAAAACTCCTCTAACTGCAACTGTAAAGTCTGGTAGAGTTGAAAGACAACCTGAAGGTGGAGAAACAAAGTGGAAACTCAGAAAGTCTGAAAGAACGTCACTGACTCCAAAAGCAGCACACGGTAGAACCAAGCAAGGAATGAAGGACCCAACAAATCCTTACTCTGGTGCAGATAGTGCTGGTAGTACATTAAGCACCTATTCTAGGCACGCACACGGTGGTGGGGGAAGTGGAGCAAAAGCACCTGGTGTAAAGAGAGGTGTTGGTAAGATAGAACAGCAGAAGATATCTAAGGCACAAAGAGAAAGGGGAGAAAGACCAATCGGTTCAGGTCCATCACCAGCGTATAAAGTTGCATTGAAGAGAGCACAAAGAGCACGTTCATCTGGGGGTGGAAGATGAAGACTTATCAAGAGTTTGTTTCTGAAGCAAAGAAATGCTGGCCTGGGTATAAGAAAAAGGGCACTCAAAAACTCTTTGGAAAGACTTATAATCGTTGCGTGAAAGCAGAAGAAGTTGAACTTGAAGAAAGTTCAACTGGTGAAAGAAGTGGTAGAAGAACAAGAGGACGACTTACATTAGCAAGAGGTCGTGGTGCTGATATGACTCGTCAAGAAAGAACTACGGCTTCGGTTGCAAAGAAGGCAGGTCTCAGGGGAACTGGTAAATATTCCACAAAAGATTTGAGAACCAAAGCAAAAGATTATACAACTTATGATAGTGAAGATACTGATGATGATTATGGCAGCACCGAGCAGGACCATTACATCCGCACTCACTCTTCTGCAAGAAAAGCAGCAAAGGGAGAGCATCTAATTACAAAATATAAGTTTAGAAGAAAAACACCAGAAGGACACACTAAAATCAAAACTGCACCTTCAAGTGAAAGTGTAAGAAGAGTGAGAGATTTTAGAAAGCAAATGACTAAAGCAGGTGCTAATAAGAGAGGTCCAGTTCATACTGTAGATATTATGCATCGTGATAGTGATGTTGGAAAAGGTGATAAGGACCAACAAATGGAGAGAGGAAGAAACTTTATCCAAGCACTAAAAGATACTCCAAAGCATCTCAAGAGAGCAGGTGCAAAGAAAGGTGAAACTGTAGTTGGAAAACCAACAGCAGTTATGTCTGGTGAAGACCAGAAGACTGGAGTAGCAAAGAGAGCAAAACTTTATAAGAAAGTATTCGGCAAAAAGAGCACTGAAAAGTCCGCAAAAACAGGATTGATGACAGGTAAGGTAGACTGAACCACTTCCCAAACTGCCCCAAGACCCCCCCCACAAGGGGTCTTTTTTGTGCTATGATACTATCATCAATAACACACTTATGAAAAATCTCACTGTTGTAGCAATCAAACGCGAAGATGGTTTGTATCACTTCAACCATCCTCACAATGACACAGTTGAAGAACTGCTGATGAATGGAACTGAAGAAGC
>CAZRFN010000091.1:0-4184 GCA_964599335.1 uncultured Acidibacter sp.
TTCTTCAGCTTGGCGGCGAGCCGCTTCTTGTGACGCGAGGCCTTGTTCTTGTGCACGAGGCCCTTGTTGACGAGCGAATCGACCGAGGAGGCCGCCTTGCGCACCGCAGCCGGAGCGGCGGTCTTGTCACCCTTGGCGATGGTCTCGGCGGCATCGCGGATCGCAGAGCGCGTACGAGAGCGCAGCGCGATGTTGCGGGTGCGATGCTTGACGGCCTGGCGGGCGGCTTTTTCGGCAGACTTGGTGTTGGCCACGGATTATGCTCGGGGTCGTAAAAAAGGCGCGTATTTTCGGGGTGTTACGGGGGGTTGTCAACGCTAAATAAGGGCGGCTCCGGTATAGTTCATCGGCGGGTCCCCCCACACGGCAGTCATGAGTCGCGCGATTTTCAAGAGCACCTCGGTGGTGGGCCTCACCACTTTGTTGTCCCGGGTCACCGGGTTGCTGCGCGACATGGTCTATTCGCAGGCCTTCGGTGCAGGCACGCTGATGGACGCGTTCCTGGTTGCTTTCAAGATCCCTAACTTTCTCCGCCGCCTGTTTGCCGAGGGCGCGTTCTCCCAATCCTTCGTCCCCGTGATCTCCGAGTACAAAGTGCGTCGTGAGCAGGGTGAGGTGCGCGAGCTCGTGGCGGGCGTCGCCGGCACGCTCGGGGCCGTGCTGCTCGTCGTGACGGCGATCGGAGTCTTGGCCGCTCCAATCATCATCCTGCTCTTTGCGCCGGGCTTCACGCAGGAGGCGGGCAAGTACGAACTCGCCGTCGAGATGCTGCGATGGACGTTTCCCTATCTTTTCTTCATATCTTTGACCGCGCTCTTCAGTGGCGTGCTCAACAGTTACGGGCGCTTCGCCGTGCCGGCCTTCACCCAAGTCGTGATGAATCTCGTGATGATCGTATTCGCCGTCTTGATTGCTGCGAATTCCGATAATCCGGGTGTGACGCTCGCCGTAGGCGTATTCGTCGCGGGTGTGGCGCAAGTGGTGTTCCAGTTGCCGTCGGTCGCGCGACTCGGTTTGTTGTCGATGCCACGTTGGAGGCCTGCAGCCGAGGGCGTGCGCCGCATCGGCAAATTGATGATCCCGGGCATCTTCGGCTCGTCGATGGCGCAGGTGAGTCTTCTGCTCGATACGCTCATCGCGTCGTTTCTCGTGACGGGCAGCATCGCGTGGCTCTACTACGCCGATCGTTTGATGGAGTTCGCGCTTGGGGTGTTCAGCATTGCGCTCGCCACGGTGATTTTGCCGCGGCTCTCGGCGCAGCATGCGGCCGGTGATGCCGCTCGATTCTCGGCGACGCTCGATTGGTCGTTGCGCCTCGTGCTCGTCGTCGTGACGCCGGCGACGGTGGGCTTGCTCGTGCTCGCAGGCCCGATCACCGCGACCATCTTCGGCTATGGTCGATTCTCCGATAAAGACGTGCTCATGACTCAGTACGGCCTGATGGCGTATTCCTGGGGTCTCATCGGCTTCAGTCTCGTCAAGGTGCTCGCGCCCGGTTACTTCGCTCGCCAAGACACCAAAACGCCGGTTCGTGTCGGGCTCATCGCGCTCGCCGTCAACATGGGGTTCAACCTGCTCGTAGTATTACCTGCGCACTTTGCGGGGTTTGCCACACCTTTCGTGCTGCTCGCCACCTCGACCTGTCTTTCGGCAGCGCTCAATAGTTTTTTGCTTTGGCGTGGCCTGCGACGCGAGGGTGTGTACCGCCCGTCGTCGGGGTGGACCGCGCTCGGGTTTCGCGTGCTGATCGCCAATTCTTTGATGGCGGTTGCGCTCTGGGCGGCCAGCCCCGCGCTCGATCATTGGCTCGATGCTACGCCGCTCGACCGTGCGGTGTTGTTGTCGGGGTGCATCGTGGCGGGCGTGGTGACGTATGGCGCCACACTCGCGGTACTCGGGTTGCGCCCGGCGCATCTGCGAGGGGCGTGATGTCGGCGCGATCGTCTCTCAGGCTGCTGCGCGGCACGCGTGCCGTGCCCGAAGACCTACGCGGCGGCATCGTCACCATCGGTAGTTTCGATGGTGTGCATCGCGGGCATCAGGCGTTGATCTCACGCACGCTAGAGCGCGCAAGGGCAGAGGGTCGACCGGCCCTCATCGTGAGTTTCGAGCCGATGCCGAGGGAGTTTTTGTCTCCCGATACGGCGCCCGCGCGTCTCACCAATTTCCGTGAGCGCTGGCGTCTCTTCGATCGAGCGGGACTCGATGCTTTCGTGCTGCTGCGCTTCGATGACGCCTTGCGACAACTCTCGGGTGAGGCTTTTCTGCGGCTGCTGACCGAAGATCTGGGGGTCGCCGGTATCGTGGTGGGGCACGATTTCCGTTTCGGTCGTCATGGAGAGGCCGATGCCGCGTTTCTGAAAAAGGCGAGCGAGCAGGGCGCGTTCGCGGTCGAGGTGATCGAGCCCGTGCGGCTCGCAGGCGAGCGCGTGAGCAGTTCGGAACTCCGAGCGGCCCTGGCGACGCGTGATCTGCCTCGGGCGGCGCGTCTGCTGGGTCGACCGTACACGATGCGGGGTCGGGTGGTGGCCGGCCAGCAACTTGGCCGCACGCTGGGCTTCCCGACGGCTAACATTCGCGTTCGACGGCGCCGACTTCCGCTCAGTGGGGTCTTCGCCGTTCGGGTACACGGCATCGCTGGCGTGGCCCTCGGCGGCGTGGCGAGTCTCGGTACGCGTCCGACGGTCGGTGGCGTCGAGCCTTTGCTCGAGACGTTCGTGTTCGATTTTTCGGGCGACCTCTACGGTCGCGAGCTCGAAATCGAGTTCGTCGCCCACCTGCGCGACGAGTTGCGATTCGAGAGTGTCGAGTTGATGGTGGTACAGATGCAGGTCGATGCGCGAACCGCGCGTGAATGGGTGACAGAGCAGTGACGGATTACAAGCAGACGGTCAATCTTCCGCAGACGGACTTCCCGATGAAGGCCGATCTCGCCACGCGCGAGCCCACCTTCGTCGAGCGTTGGCAAACCCGCGATACCTACGGCGAACTGCGACGAGTCGCCAAGGGTCGTCCGCGTTTCGTGCTGCACGACGGTCCGCCGTATGCCAATGGCAGCATCCATATCGGCCACGCGCTCAACAAAATATTGAAGGACATCATCGTCAAGTCGCGTTCGCTCGACGGTTACGATGCGCCGTATATCCCGGGCTGGGACTGTCACGGCCTGCCCATCGAACTCGCTGTCGAGAAAAAGCACGGGCGTCCAGGTCAAAAACTCGACGTCAATGCGTTCCGTGCCGCCTGCCGCGCGTTCGCGGCCGAACAGATCGAACTTCAGCGCGCCGATTTCAAACGACTCGGTGTGCTCGGCGATTGGGACCGCCCCTATCGCACCATGGATCCGGCTTACGAGGCCGAGCAGATGCGAGCCTTCGGGCGCATCGTGAAGAATGGGCATCTCTACAAGGGCGCTAAACCCGTGCATTGGTGCCTCGATTGCCGCTCGGCGCTCGCTGAGGCCGAGGTCGAATACGAGGACAAAACCTCGCCGGCGATCGACGTCGCATTCAAAGTGGTCGATGTTGACGACTTGCGTGCACGTATCGGTTTGCGTCCGGGCGAAAAGATGGCTGAAGGTCTGCGTCCGGCACTCGTGATCTGGACGACAACCCCGTGGACGCTTCCGGCTAACGAGGCAGTCGCCGTCGGTCCCGAAATCGACTACGCCCTCGTGCATGTACCCGCGCAGGGTGACTTCCCGTCGCGGCTCGTCGTGCTCGCCGTCGATCTGCTCTCCGCCATCGCTGCGCGCTATGGCATCGAAGCGGGCAGCCTGCAGCAGGCCGCGCGTTTCAAGGGTGCGGCGCTCGAAGGTTTGATGTTGCAGCATCCGTTCCTCGATCGCGAAGTGCCCGTGATCGTCGGTGATCACGTGACGCTCGATGCCGGAACGGGTGCCGTGCACACCGCGCCCGCGCACGGTCAGGAAGACTTCGCTGTCGGTCAAAAATATGGGCTCCCCGTGCGCAACCCCGTCGGCGGTGACGGGCGGTTCATCGTGGGCACGCCTCTCGTCGCAGGCCTAAAGCTCGGCGAAGCCGGCGACACCTTGATCGGGCTCATGCGCGAGAGCGGAGCGCTCGTGAAGCACGCTCCTTACCGGCATAGTTATCCGCATTGCTGGCGGCACAAGACGCCCGTGATCTTCCGCGCCACGCCGCAATGGTTCATCAGCATGGATC
>CAZRFN010000092.1:0-4182 GCA_964599335.1 uncultured Acidibacter sp.
CAGACATGAGATCGCCCGTCACCCACTCGCTATTACCTACCATCGACGATCCGTCGATGCTGCGCGCGCTGGCGCGCGAAAGTCTCGGACAGGTGGCCGACGAACTGCGTGACTACTTGATCCGCACGATCTCTGCGAGCGGCGGCCATCTCGCCTCCGGACTCGGCACGGTCGAACTCGCGATCGCCCTGCACTACTGCTTCGACACGCCGCGTGATGCGCTGGTGTGGGATGTCGGTCACCAGTGTTACCCGCACAAGGCGCTGACAGGTCGACGCGATCAGTTGCGCTCCATTCGTAAGCGGCCGGGCATCTCGGGGTTTTTGCGCCGCGACGAAAGTCACCACGATATCTTTGGCGCCGGTCACTCGAGTACCTCGATCAGTGCGGCCCTAGGCATGGCAAGCGCCGCGACGCTACAAGGACGATCGAGTCGCTCCGTCGCCGTGATCGGTGATGGCGCTCTGACTGCGGGTCTCGCTTTCGAGGCTCTCGATCATGCGGGCGGCATCGGCGCCAACCTGCTCGTGGTCCTCAACGACAACGGTATGTCGATCTCGGAGAACGTCGGCGCGCTGTCGCAACATCTCACGACACAGGGCCGAGGCCCCGCCGCGGACGCGGCAGCTTTCTTTCGTACCCTGGGGTTCGCGTATCACGGCCCCGTCGATGGTCATGATGTCGACGCTCTCGTCGAGTCGTTTACGCGACTGCGTGACGTGCCGGGACCGCGATTGCTGCACGTGGTGACGACCAAGGGTAAGGGCTACGCGCCGGCCGAGGCCGAGCCGATCAAATACCATGGCGTCACACCGTTCGATCCCGACCGAGGCATCGTCTCAGGACCTCCATCGGCACCGACTTACACGCAAGTGTTCGGTGACAGCCTCTGCGAGCTCGCCGAGGCCGACCCGCGCCTCGTCGTCGTCACGCCGGCGATGCGCGAAGGCTCTGGACTCGTATCCTTCGCCAAAAAATTCCCGGAACGTTATTTCGATGTCGGCATCGCCGAACAACATGCCGTCACGTTCGCCGCAGGGCTTGCGACTCGAGGGCTGCGGCCCGTGGTCGCCATTTATTCGACCTTTCTCCAGCGTGCGTACGATCAACTCGTGCACGACGTATGTCTACAGCGCCTTCCCGTGACCTTCGCGATCGATCGAGCAGGACTCGTCGGACCCGACGGTGCGACGCACAACGGCAATCTCGATCACAGTTTCTTGCGATGCGTGCCGAACCTCACGGTGATGGCGCCCTCGAACGCGACCGAGTTGCGCGCCATGCTGCGCACCGCGGTCGAACTCGGCGAGCCCTGCGCCGTGCGCTATCCACGCACCGCCGCCATCGGCTCGCTCGCATCAGGCGAACCTCTGCCTCGTGCGCTGCCCGTGGGCCGCGGAGAATGGGTACGTCGTGGCTCAGGCATCGCCCTACTCGCCTTCGGCACCTTGCTCGATACGGCACACGATGTCGCAGAGATCATCGATGCGAGCGTAGCCAACATGCGATTCGTCAAACCGCTCGACGAGTCGCTGATCCTCGAACTCGCCGCTCAGCACGATGTTTTCGTGACGCTCGAAGAGAACTCGATCGTCGGTGGCGCGGGCTCGGCCGTCTCTGAGCTCTTGAGCGCCCGAGGCCTCGATACGCCAATGCTTCGATTGGGTCTGCCCGATCGACCGATCGAACACGGCACGCGCGATCAGTGCCTTCAGGAAGCAGGTCTCGACGTGCCAGGCATCTTCGACGCCATTGCGCGTCACTGTGCGGTGATCGAAGCGCAGGGCGGCCGCGGTCGCAAGCCGCTTCGCTTACGCGACAATGCCATGTTCAACGGTGTGTTAAGACTGCTGACTCGCAGCCAAATCGACTGAACCGTCAGGCGATCTGACGCAGTGCCTCGGGTAGACGGAACCGTACGGTCTCCGCGAGTCCCGGGAGTTCTCTGACCGAACCCGCACCGAGCTCGTTCAATCGTTCGCAAACTTTTCGAACGAGATATTCCGGAGTCGACGCGCCTGCGGTGACGCCCACGGTCTTCACCGCCTCGAACCACACGGGTTGAAGCTCCGTCTCATCTTCGACGAGCCACGCAGGTACGCCGTGGTCGGCAGCGACTTCCTGGAGTCGGTTGGAGTTGGAACTATTGTGGGCACCCACCACGATCACGAGATCGACTCGTCGGGAGAGTTGCTGCACGGCACGCTGACGATTGAGCGTGGCGTAGCAGATGTCGTCGAGGCCAGGCCCAACGATGTCGGGATAACGCCCCTCGAGTGCGGCGATCAGGCCACGGGTGTCGTCGATGGAGAGCGTGGTCTGGGTGACATAGGCCACCGGGTCTGATGAGCTCATGGGCAGAGCCTCGATATCATCGAGACTTCCGACTACGTGCACCGGTCCCGTCACCGAGCCTCGCGTGCCTTCCACTTCTTCGTGACCGGCATGGCCGACGATAACGATCGTGAAGCCGCGTTGCGAATAGCGTTGGGCCTGTAGGTGGACCTTGGTGACGAGCGGACAGGTGGCATCGATGACTTGCAGTCCGCGCTCGCGTGCTTCATCGACTACAGCCGTCGAGACACCGTGCGCGCTGAACACTGTGACCGCCCCTTCGGGGATGTCTGCGATACGTTCAACGAACACGGCTCCGCGAGCCGCGAGATCGCCCACCACGTGCCCGTTATGCACGATCTCGTGGTAGACGTAGATCGGCGCGCCATAGGTCTCGAGCGCACGCTCGGCGATCTCGATCGCCCGAGCGACCCCCGCGCAAAAGCCGCGGGGTTGCGCGAGCAGAACGTTCACCGCCGACTACCGGTCAAAGACGGCCGGGCGTGCCGGCATCGAGCGCTGCGATCGTCGTCGGACCGCTACGCTGCGCCATCTTTGAGCTGTCCTTCGGCTTGTCTGCCACGGCAGGAGTCGCTGCCGGAGCGGCCGCCGGGGCTGCCGCCTCCGCAGGCGCTGCCGCGTCAGCCGGTGCGGCGTTCGGATCCGCAGGTGCAGCCTTCACACCCTGCAACTCCGGATACGCCTTCGCCATGCTTTCGCCGAAGTACGGCTTGTACACGCCCTGATGGCAGGTCTGACAGTTGATCTTCGCCACGTCGCCGAGCGGTCCCTTGCGGTTGGTCGGGAATACGTCGGTGAGCGGAACGAGATACTGATTGTTCAGACCGCGAGCCATTCGGATGCCATGCCACGCAACCGTTCGTTGCGGCGTGCTTTGCGCCCAGTCGGCCCAAGCGCGCGTGTTATGGCAATAGGTGCAATTCACGCCCAAAGAATTGGACATGTGCACCATGAGCGAGTAAGTCCACTCGGCCTGCTTGATCGACTTGCGATTACCCGTCGGCAGAGCCGTCGGACCTTCGACGCGGATGTTGAGATCACCCAACAGGAACGGCGAGTACGGATCGTACGGCAGACTCGAGTGACCGATGGTCGTGATACCAAGGCCCGTCACGGCGGAGTTTTGACCCGCGCGCGTGCCGACGAACGCATTTTCACGACCCGAGCCCGGATCGACGTACCACACGTTCTTCGGAACCGGGCCGCCACGATGACAGGTGTGACAGGTGACACCCGTCTCTTTGACGTGTGATTTCCAGTTCGTGTTGATGTCGCGAGTCATCTTCAACATGCTGCGAGCGACCTTGTACTGGTACTTGCCCTCATCGGCGTAGTTCTCGCCGTTGTGGCAGTACGTGCAGTTTTTCTGGTCCTCTGGCGCCACCCACTCGGTCATCGACAGCATCACGCGAGTGAACTCACCGACCGAGAGGTCAGAGAGCACTTGCACGTTCTGGTAGATGTCCTTGGCGAGTGGACCGCTCGCATCTGCGGGCGGCTGAATGCCCCCGACTTGATTGACGGCCTTGAGTTGCTCGCGCAAGCGCGGATTGACGTTTTGCTCCATGCCCGTGCCGCGATATCCAATTTGCTGAACATCGATCGGCGGGCGCTCACCACACCCCGCCAACAGGCCGAGCGCGACGGATAGAGCCCCAATCAAACGGATCTGGGTTTTCATTGTGCGGCTCCCGAAGTCAGTGCCGGATCAGGCAGCGGTTCGAAGGTGGTCGGGTACGCCGGCGCCACGCCGTGCTTGACCGCCCACAGGTACCAGTTGTCGACCACGGTGCCCGTCAGCAGGATGCCGATACCGCCCGTGAGCGT
>CAZRFN010000093.1:0-4139 GCA_964599335.1 uncultured Acidibacter sp.
TCGTGAGCGGTTTGCAGGCTCCGGATTGGGAACGCGACGGCGTCGACTGGCCCAATAGGGTGCACAGTCGTTTCGTCGAGGCCGCAGGGCTTCGATGGCACGTGCAGGACGCAGGGCAGGGTCCGGTCTGCCTGCTCGTGCATGGTACGGGCGCTTCGACACATTCGTTCCGTGATCTCTTGCCGAAGCTCGCACCTTATTTTCGAGTCGTCGCTCCTGATCTTCCGGGTCACGGGTTCACGTCACGACCGCGCGATGACGAGCAACTTTCTTTGCGTGGCATGGCTGATGGGCTCATGCAGTTGCTCGCGACGCTCGGCGTGTCGCCGAGTCTGGCGGTGGGGCATTCTGCGGGCGCTGCTATCTTGTGTCGCGCGTGTCTCGATGGCGGTCTGCGTCCTGCGGAAATTATCAGTCTCAATGGAGCGCTGCTCCCGCTCTCCGGATTCAAGCATCCGGCCATCACGCCGTTTATTCGTTCGATTGTCAGCAGCGAATGGGTCTCGCGTTTCTTTGCGCGCCGCCTCGAGTCGCCGCGCGAGGTCGCAAGAATGCTGGCCGCTACCGGATCGACCCTCGATGCCACGGGAATGGATTTGTACGGGCGTTTGTCCCGCTCGCCCTCACACGCCGGCGCAGCGCTGACCATGATGGCGGTCTGGGATGTACGTCCGCTCGAGCGTGAGTTATCGACGCTGAAGGTGCCGCTCACGCTTGTGGTTGGCGCCCGTGACCGAATGATTCTGCCGGGCGAGGCTGCCCGAGTGCAGCGATTGTTGCCCTCGGCAAGCGTGGTTCAACTCTCCGATCTCGGTCATCTCGCTCACGAGGAGCGGCCCGATTTCATTGCTGATTTGATCCTCGATCGCGCTCGTTCGCGGGGTGTGCTGATTCCATCCTGACCGCCGCCGGGGTAAGGTGAGCGCCGATTGTCGGCCCCGAGGTTCAGACGACGTGTCACTACCGGTCTCACATCCGCTGCGGGAAGAATTGCACGACGAGGTGCATGCGCGTCCACCGTTACCGCTCGTATCGCCTTGCCGCGTCACTTGTCTGGCACTGCTTTCTGGTAATGGGTCGCGTAACGACGAATGGCGGATGCTGCGCGAGCTCGGAACGACATTCGGTGTGCAGATCGAAGAGACCCCTGCAGGCTATCTCGCTGCCGATTTCGGAGCGTTCCGCCTAAAGTGGGAGCGTCATACCGAGTTCTCCCGTTATGTATTCGTGGTCGATGGAGCGCATGGCGCGCCGTTCTCGAGCCCTGCGATCGAGGCGGTACCCAAGGACTGGGTCGGTCGTTTGCCGGGACGCACTCTATATGCCGGGCATGTCGAGATCGTTGCGACGAGGGCTTGCGACGAGGCTGACCTTGCACGCCTTTCCAAAGAAAGTTTCGGTGATCGACCGCTCGTGGGTTCGCAGGTGGCCGATGATGCCGCAATCGTACTGACCGACTTCCGTATCGATGCAAAAGGGTTCAGTCGCACGCTTGTCGTCGATCGTCGCTTGAAGCCGGCGCAAGCCGGGCGTCTCGGACAGGCTTTGCTCGAAGTCGACATGTACCGAATGCTTGCGCTGCTCGCCTTCCCCGTCGCACGCGAGCTGTCGCCCGTGCTCTCGCGCAACGAGCAAGAACTTGCACAGATTGCCAAGGAGCTCGTGAAGGCCGACTCCACCATCGAGCCTGAATTGCTTGATCGTCTGACGTCTCTACAGGCCGAGATCGAGCGTCTGGAAGCCGATCATCGTTATCGTTTCAGTGCGGCGAGCGCCTACTTCGACATCGTTCAAAGTCGGCTTGCTCAGCTTCGTGAGCAGCGCTGCGGAGGGTTGCAGACTTGGCAGGAATTCATGGAGCGACGCCTGGCGCCCGCCATGAACACCTGCGATGCGGCGATGACGCGACTCGAATCGCTTTCGCAGCATGCGACCCGCGCCACGCAGTTGCTGTCGACGCGTATCGGCATCACGCGCGAATCGCAGAATCAGCAGTTGCTTGAGTCGATGAATCAGCGCGCAGCCGCTCAGCTTCGTCTACAGGCCACCGTCGAGGGGCTTTCGGTGGCGGCCATCACGTACTACATCATCGGCCTCATCAAGATTCTCGCTGAGGGGTTGGCCGAGTCGGGTTGGCCGATCGACGCGGGCATCGCTACGGCGATCAGCATTCCGTTGGTGGCCGGAATCGTTTTTGTTGCCGTACGAAAGGTGCGTCGCAGCGTGACCCGACAAACCGGAGGTATGGAATGAGCGCCAAAAATCGAGCCATCGTCATCGGCAGTGGTTTCGGCGGGCTCGCCGCAGCGGCTCGACTCGGTGCCAGAGGTTACAAAGTCACTGTGCTCGAAAAGCTCGATGCGCCGGGCGGTCGAGCGTACGTGTACCAAAAGGATGGCTTCACCTTCGATGCGGGTCCGACCATCATCACGGCCCCCTATTTGTTCGCCGACCTCTGGAAATTTTGCGGGCGCAACATTTCGGACGATGTCACCCTGAAGGCGATCGATCCGTTCTACGAGGTGCGCTTCGATGACGGTGATGTCTTTCGCTACACCTCCAACCTCGATTCGATGCGCGAGCAGATCGCTCGGATCGAGCCGCGCGACGTCGAAGGCTTCAATCGATTTCTCGGCGTCAGCAAAAAAATATTCGAAGTCGCGTTCAAGGGTCAGGCCGAGCAGCCGTTCCACGAGATCGGCACGCTACTGCGGGCCGCTCCTGATCTGATCCGCTTGGGTGGATATCGCTCGGTCTATCAAGAGGTCAGTCGCTACTTTCATAGCGACAAGCTTCGTGTGCTGTTCAGTTTTCATCCGCTCCTGATCGGCGGAAATCCATTCACGACGACGGCTTACTACTGTCTGATCGCGCATCTCGAGCGCACCTACGGCGTCCACTATGCCGAGGGCGGGATGGGGGCCTTGATGCGAGGCATCGTGAAGTTAGTCGAGACTCATGGCGGCGAAGTCCGCTGCAACGCCGAGGTCGCGGAAATTCTGGTCGAGAATGGCGCCGCGGTCGGTGTGCGTCTGACGAACGGTGAAGAGCTTCGCTCGGATATCGTCGTGTCGAATGCGGATGCCGCATGGACTTACGGCAAGTTGCTCGCGAAGCATCCGCGTCGTCGATGGACGGACTCCAAGCTCGCGCGCTCAAGCTACTCGATGAGCTTGTTCGTTTGGTATTTCGGCACCAATCGACGCTTTGATGACGTCTATCACCATACGATGGTGCTTGGCCCGCGGTATCGAGGCCTGCTTGATGACATCTTCAAGCGTAAGGTGCTCGCCAAAGATTTCAGCCTTTATCTGCATCGTCCGACGGCCAGCGATCCCTCGTTGGCGCCTCCGGGTTGTGACGCGTTCTACGTGCTGGCGCCGGTACCGCATTTACAGAGCGGCACCGATTGGCGAGAAAGGGCAGAGCCCTATCGTGCAGCGGTGCAACGACGACTCGAGGAGACGATGATGCCGGGGCTCGGCGATTCGATCGTGAGCTCGCACATGCTGACACCGCTCGATTTCCGCGATCGCCTGTCGTCGGTGAATGGCGCCGCCTTCGCGATGGAGCCGAAGTTGTTTCAGAGCGCGTGGTTCAGGCCGCACAACAAGAGCGAAGAAGTTCGCGGTCTCTACCTCGTGGGGGCCGGCACGCATCCGGGTGCGGGCCTTCCCGGAGTGGTTTCGTCGGCGAACATTCTCGACAAGATCGTGCCGTCGCCAGGCGACTGAGCGTCAGCTACTCGAAGTCTTGCGCGATACGTTGCGCAGCGATGCGACCCGACAAGCTCGCCATGGGTATGCCCGGTCCCGGGTGCGCAGAGCCGCCAGCGAGATAAAGCCCCTCGATGGCGGTCGTCGCTCCCGGACGCGCGAAGCTCGCGAACGCGCCGTGATTGGCGCGGCCATAGAGTGCGCCACCGGTGCCCGGAAAGAGCCGATCAAAATCTTGAGGTCTCGTGACGACATAATCGCCGGGGCGCCGATCGATCTGCAGGCCGCATTTCTCAAGCAGTTCGAAGGCGTCGCGTTCGATGCGGGCGAGGGTCGTCTCGTCGATACCCCCGACATCTCCGTCGGCGGGCGCATTGACGAGCATCAGCATCCGCTCGGCTGCGGGAGGCGCCTCGGGGTGTC
>CAZRFN010000094.1:0-4113 GCA_964599335.1 uncultured Acidibacter sp.
TCTGCCGCGTTGCTGACATTGACCAGTCGCAGGTCAGCCGCTGGGCCAATGGCGTCACGGAGCCGCTTTACAGCGCCGTGGTGCGTCTGGAGCAGGCAGTCGATGCCCTGGTTGCCGCGAGGCTTAAAAAGCTCTCAGAGGCCCAGGAAAAGGCGCCGCAGGCGTGAGGGTCGAACGCATCGGCGAGGCCACACTGTACTTGGCCGACTGTATGGAGGTGCTGCCGACGCTGCCGAAAGTCGATGCGGTCATCACAGACCCGCCTTATGGGATCGGTCAGGACGGCGGTGCCCAGCGCACACGAGGAAGCAAGCGAACCAACGGCGAGAAGATGGGCTGGGATTCAGAGCGCCCGTCAAAGACTGCGTTTGACCTGATGACGTCAAAAGGAGATGTTGCCGTCATCTGGGGGGGCAATTACTTCGCAGATTATCTGCCGCCTTCGATGGGCTGGCTGTACTGGGAAAAACGGATGGGTGGTGACTTCGCTGACGGCGAGCTTGCCTGGACATCCATGCACAGGGCGCTCAGGCAGTTCAGCTGGTACCGCAAGAACAAGGGTGACGAACACCCGACCCAGAAGCCAGTCGAGTTGATGCGCTGGTGCATTGACCTGTGCAAGAACGAACCGCAGACCATCCTTGACCCGTTCATGGGGTCGGGCACCACCGGCGTGGCAGCCGTGCAGATGGGTCGCAAGTTCATCGGCATCGAACGCGAGGCTAAGTATTTCGACATCGCCTGCGAACGCATCGCACGCGCAGCCGCCCAGCATTCCCTGTTCGACGGTGCCAACGGCATCAGCGCCAGCGACTTCAAACAGGAATCATTGCTGTGAGAACGCTCGGCATCGATGTCGGCCTCAATGGCGCTATCGCGGTCGTAGAGGGTGACCGGCTCATCGAGGTCCACGATATGCCGACCTTCACGATGGAGCGTAACGGTAAGAATAAGCGCATGGTCAACGCCGCCGAGCTGGCACGCCTTATCAGGCAATCAGCACCGGCCAGCGCGTACCTGGAGCGCCTGAGCGCGATGCCAGGGCAGGGCGTTACCTCGATGTTCTCAATGGGCCAGAGTCTCGGTGTAGTCCTTGGGATACTAGCGGCGCTGGACATACCCACCACCACGATCCCGCCGCGAACCTGGCAGAAGGCGCTCGATGTCCCGCAGGGCAAGGACGGATCGCGCTACCGCGCCGCCCAGCTTTTCCCCGCGCACGCTGCCAAGTTCGCTCGGGTTAAGGATGATGGCCGGTCAGATGCCGCGCTGATCGCGGCTTATGGGGCGAGGCAGGGTTAACGCCCAAGAAGACCACCGAGCTGCTCTTCAAGCAGAGCGCGGTTCTCTTCGTCGAGCAGCGCCGTAAAGGGGAGCGCGCCAGCGAGCAGATCAGGTTCGTTTCTGCGGGTTGGATCGAACGCGGCGAAGCGGGAGCGAAAATTTTCGGGTCGTACAGAGACAAAATGCTGTCGCTGTGGCATATCTACTGCGCCAGCCCTCAAAAGCCAATCTGGCGTTTTTTCTTGTGTCGTAACGATTGCAGACTTGTTTCTGCCAAACAGCTCAGACAATAAAGCATCATCTGCATTGACGCCCAGTTCATCATATGGGTTATTAAATTTTGTGTTTATGGCTTCACTTCTCCGAACCATCAACGGATAAACTGTCGCGCCCTCACCTGCCCCGGAATATGTCGATGCCTCCGGCAAATAGTTTGTTGCGTAAGCCCCTGGCCCTTGAGCGCCGATCCGCGACGATCTGAGTTCTGTAATATCGCTTCTGGGGCTTCCATGTGCCCATCCAGATTCAAACCCCATCGCCCGCGCCCGATCCATCGGCGTATTGTTAGGCGGCAAGCCTAGCCCGCCTTCGCTTACGGGGAGCGCGGCGCGCTGCTGGGCCAATCTAAGAGCTGCGTTTTGAGGTGCAGAAATGGTGCTGGTTGATTTTGGCCTTATTTCAAACGCTGGTCTGTTCGCACCGATACCATAGACTGATCCGTCATCAAGAGTTCCAGCACTCATGTCTGTTATGTCATAGCCACTTCTTCCAAGTGACTTATAAACATTGACTGCTGGTTTTTCAACCGTGTAGTCACTGAAGACCCTCAGCCCTCGTTCATTGGCTTCTTTTATCAAGGCTTCGTAAAGCCCCTTCCCATGACCTTTGCCTCTCTGTGATTCTTCAACCTCAGCATAATTTATGCGTAAATAAGGTTTGTCAGAAATTGAATCTGGTTGGCGAATTAGCCCGCCAACCTGCCCAAACTCTGACTTGGCAGATAAAAAATTACCGGCTTCATTTACACCGACATTTATCTCTTTGCCTGCCTTCCGAATACTCGCCCCCACCGGCAACCCCTTCGTGGCCCTCACAGCCGCCGCCGCCCCCCGGCCAATCGGCACAGCCTCCGGTCCCAGGGTCATCAGTGCCGCCTCGGCCTCCGGGCGCAGGCGGGTCGTCATGCCGCGTCCCGTGGTAAGCGGTTCGCCGTAAGACAGGCGCTCCATCGTGGCCGGGATACCTGTCTCGGCAAGCAGGCCGCCGAGTCCCTGCATCTGCTGGGCGCGTCGCGGGTCGCGCATCCACTCGACGCCGCCCGTCAAGGCGTCGGCAAGCAACCCCAGAATAGGGCTGCGCGGTGTCGGGCGAATGTAGTCGGCCATAGGGCAATTTTAGGTTAAGGGCTACAGGTCGCCAACATCGACAACCTGCCCGCGAAACTCGATTTTCCCGTCATCGTACTTGTGGACAAGCTCGGGCCAGAGGAGGCGGCCATCCTTGAAGGTAAGCACCGCAAACCCTGACCTCCAGTTGGTTGGAGCGTCTTCGAGGTAATCCACGAACTGCGGCCCTGACGGATCGGCCAGCGTGCCGGTGTCCACCCCGTATCTGTTGCCCTTGTAGTCGGCAAAAGGCGTCACCTTCAGCGAGTGCAGATGCCCCGTGACGATGGAAATGCCGGCGTTGACCGTGTTGTTATGGGTGGCATGGACGCCGCCCTTGTAGCGGTGCTTTACCACCACATGATCCGTCGGCCAGCAACTCCAGCAGGGAATCCAGGCCGGGAAGTGATCGGAGAGCTTGAACCCGCCAACGTGCATGAACTCGGGCACCGTATTGGCCAGCCGGTTCTCGAAGCGCGCGTCATGGTTCCCGAGCGCCCAGATGAGCTTGGCCTTGCCTGCGGCATCCTCAATCTCACCGAGCGCCATCTCGCACGCCTTCAGTTCCTCGATGACTGAAGGCTTGGAGTCCCACCCGATCCTGGGAAACCGGCTTATGGCTGCACCGTCGAAGGCGTCGCCGTTATTGATAATGGCTTTCGGCTTGAGCGTCTTGATAGCCCAAAGCAATCCCTTGAAGGCAGTAGTGCGGATGCCAGGCCAGAAGTGCGCGTCAGAGAAGACCAGCACCACGCCATTCTCGATGCCAAGGCAATGCCTAGCAGCAGATTCATGCGCGTGCCCTATGTGAGACAGAGTGCGCTGGAATCTCGCTTTGTTCGAGAGCAGCTTCTTGCCCGTCTTGGCCTCCAGGTTTCTGCGGCGCGCCATGATGTTGCGCTCGCTGATGCCGAGAATCTTGGACATTTTGGCGGGAGATTGATACTTCTCCCACATCTCAATGAATTCAGCGTCACTTGTCGCTGGTTTTGTCATAGAGCACCCTCTCCAGCACATTGATGACGCGATGCTCCACGGAGTCAAGTTGCTCGGGAGTCGCCTGCCTGTCCTGCGCCGTGGCGATCAGATCGAACAGGAATACATGAAGGCACTCATGCAGCGCCGTCATGGAAATGGATTCTGTGCAGATCGGAGTTGATCCGAAATCGCCTAGCTGGTAGGTGCCGAGGCGCGCCTGCGGGTCGCACTCCATCGCGGCCATCGCGGCCTTGATCGGCTTGTTGCTGCGTTCGATCCTCCAATCCATCAGATTGAGGACCTGCTGCCAATACCTAATCCACTGGTCGAACTCTTCGGCTTGCTGCGCCGAAGGCTTGTTTTGCGGTTTTGCCATATCTGCCCATTGTTCTGCTCTTCTATGACAAAGCGGAGAAGGTTTATTTCATCGGATTGAAAAAGTCTCTATCCGCGACTTCTGTTTCTT
>CAZRFN010000095.1:0-4043 GCA_964599335.1 uncultured Acidibacter sp.
TTAGAGGGAAGAGCGACCCAACAGAATTGAGATTCGATTTTTGGAAGATAGACGAGATCGCTATTTACTAGCGTCTCCCAAAAAATCTAGAAAAAAATTCAATGATTCATTGAAAATTCTTATCGATATGACAACCCCTAAATTCAATGAACTAACTATCGCGGGGGTCGCCCGTAATTGCGCGAAGACGCTCGAGCAGGCGGTTCAATCAATATCTAATGCGTTTCGCATTGCGAACACAGTAAAGTGGATCGTTGTTGAGTCCGATAGCGATGACGAAACATGCAGAGTGCTTTCTGATATTCAGGCAGGTCGAGCTGGATTTCAGTTTCACTCCCTGGGGAATCTGCGACACCTTATACCCTCGAGAACAGAAAGAATCGCCCATTGTCGAAACATCTATCTTCAGGAATTTTTGTTTTCAGTAGATTACGCGCGAAGCGAATATCTCGTAGTGGCGGACTTAGATGACTGTAACTCGCTCCTGACTGCGGATGGGGTCGAGTCATGTTTCGCCCGGAATGATTGGAGCGCCGTATTCGCGAACCAGCTCGGGCCTTACTACGATATTTGGGCATTGCGTCATCCGCTCTGGTGTCCCGATGATTGTTGGCGAGAAGTCGAGGAAATAACGAGCGATAGTGTTTCCTACTCGCAAGCCACCTGGCAAAAAGTCTCGAGTAGGATGATTACGGTTGATCGCGGCTGGCGTTGGCTTGAGGTCGACTCTGCATTCGGAGGACTTGGCATATATACGCGCGCGGCACTTCAGGGGGCGAGATATAACGGTCATACATCCAAGCATTCGAGAGTTTTCAAGAACCAGGTCTGCGAACATGTCTCCCTTAACGAAGACATCGTTCGAGCGGGTGGTAAGTTATATATAAATCCCCAACTAATAACTTGCGATTTCAATGAGCACAGTATTCATTTGAAACCCTCTAAGGATGATCATCCGCACCCGGCCAATTTACCGCTGTCCGGAGCGAGAGGCTGGCCTTCGACGGCCCGTAGTTAATATTTGAAGTGCGATGGAACATTTAACCACCTTTGTTTCGAGTCGCGGCCTACTAAAGTCCTGCGATGCGTATAACTTACGACCGCGCTCAAGTGTGGATTCGGTTGATTCCACATTGTTGGATCGCCACGTACCCGGCGGAACGATTTACGTGTGTACCGACGCTCTGGCAAGATTCTCTAACGAGGTCCTACCTAAGATACCTAGTCCATTCGTGCTCGTGACCGGCGACTCTGACACTCCCATCGACAACGACTTTATAAGTTCTCCCCAAGTTCGGTCACTCTTGGGATCGCCTTTTCTGATTGAGTGGTTCGCCCAAAACTTAACGATACAGAACGAAGTTCTTCGGGCAATTCCGATCGGCCAGGATTACCACACCGTTTGGGAGCGCCCCGGGATATGGGGGTTAGGGGCTGCATCGCCGATCGCCCAAGAGCATCAGTTGATTGAAATGTTCCGTCAAGCGCCGAACATAAAAAATCGATACCCAATTGCTTACTGCAATTGGCACTTTGAAATTAATCGAGGTGACCGGCGCGAATGCTTCAGTCGAGCAGAGCAGCAAGCGTGTTTCTATGAGCCAGCGAGGTTACCGCGAATGGCCAGCTGGGGTCGCCAGGCGGAATTCATGTTCGTGTTAAGTCCGTCGGGCGTGGGGCTCGACTGTCATAGAACTTGGGAGGCGCTATCGCTGGGGTGCATCCCCATAGTTAAGAGAAATGGAATTTCCAAGCTATTCGCGGACTTGCCGGTCGTTGTTATTGATGATTGGTGTGAGGTTACCGCTACCAATCTCGAGCGATTCTATGACGAGTTATCCGGAAAAAAATTCGATATGTCCTCTCTGTTTTTGACTTATTGGGTGCAGAAATTTCGAAATCTCGAGAGACGGCTCTTGCCTCCAATGACTATGTCTGCTTTCCAAAGATTGATCACGCACTCAAGTAAATAGGTTTGGTTAGAGAGAAATATGAAATCTAAACTCGACGATTTAATTGCGCCAGAGATAAAGGACGATGAGTTTTCCAACGTGCTCGGTCAGATTGCCGGGGACACTTCAATCAAACCCTTTTAGAAATCGGGTCATCTGCGGGCGACGGAAGTACCAAGGCGCTCGTTGAGTCTATAAAGAAAAGATCTGATATTGATGAGGTATCCCTGTACTGCCTCGAGGTTAGTATTCCGCGATTTCGGGAGCTATTAAGTAAATACTCTCATCTTCCATTTTTCTTTGGGTACAACATGTCTTCAATCCCTCTTTTGGACTTTCCTGGAGAAGATGAAGTTATAGCGTTTTACAACTCTACCGATTCAAATTTAAGGAACTATCCTTTGAGTGACGTGCTGGGATGGCGAAAGCAAGATATTGAATACCTAAAAAATCGAAAAATTGTTGATGACGGGATTAACGCGATTAAAAGATTGGCTTCTGTTAGGAGCTTTGACTTTGTATTAATAGATGGCTCTGAGTTCACCGGTGAGCGCGAGCTAAACCAAGTGATAGGCGCAAGGGTCATCGCTTTAGATGATGTCCTATGCTTCAAAGGCTTTAATGCGTATCAACGTTTAAGGGGTCACGCAGGGTACGTTTTACTGCATGAAAATATGTCATGCAGAAACGGTTTTGCTGTTTTTGGTCGCCAGTACTAGTTGTTTTACACCGCGATAAATTTAATAAAAAAACATATGACCACTCGAGATGGAGAATCCAAGATGGCAAACAGAAACTATTTGAAGCGCGTGTTAGTTACTGGAGGCGCGGGCTTCCTTGGGAGTCACCTAGTGGATCGCTTGCTCCAACTTGGTCACGAGGTTATTTGCGTTGACAACTTCGTTACAGGATCGAAGCAAAACATTGAACATCTTTTAGACAACCCGAGATTCGAGCTCATTCGGCACGATGTAACCTTTCCTCTATATCTCGAGGTTGATTGGATCTTTAACATGGCTTGCCCGGCAAGTCCGGTGCATTACCAAAAAGACCCGGTACAGACGGTTAAAACTAACGTACATGGCGCGATAAACATGCTTGGGCTTGCGAAGCGGGTTCGCGCGCGCATCTTCCAGGCAAGTACGAGCGAGGTGTATGGTGATCCGTCGGTACATCCCCAGCCGGAAAATTACTGGGGAAATGTTAATCCCATAGGTCCTCGCAGTTGTTACGATGAAGGTAAGAGGTGCGCAGAGACTCTATTTATGGATTATCACCGTCAGCATGCGGTGGATATCCGCATTGCACGCATATTTAATACATACGGCCCGCGAATGCTGCCCAATGATGGCAGGGTAGTAAGCAACTTTATTATGCAGGCGCTTGAAGGAAGTCCTATAACAATTTATGGTGATGGCACCCAAACACGAAGTTTTTGCTATGTCGACGATCTAATTGAAGCTATCGTTAATTTTTTCAAACAGGATCGTTCCGTTGGCCCCGTTAATCTGGGAAACCCCGGCGAGTTTACAATGATCGAGCTAGCGACTCACGTTATTCAAATGACCAATAGCCCCTCGAAGATAGTATTTAAGCCGCTACCGGCAGATGATCCGACTCGTCGTCAGCCGAATTTAAACCTCGCGACGACCTTACTACCGGACTGGAATACTAAGGTGAGTCTCATGGACGGATTACAAAAAACGATTACTTACTTTACACAAAGTTACATAAGAAAAAACCAATAAATCCTAGTCCTCGGCCCCTCAATATTGTCCGGCGTGGACGCGCAAGGTATGGCGCTGAGGGAGTAGATAAATTGAATCCGTATTAGATGAAAGTGTAATGACCCACCGTTTTCTGCACAGGGTAGGCCGCTAAAGGATGCGCCATAGCGGGGGTTTTCACGCCGAGGGCCTTGTGGGGTCGTCGGTAGTTGTAGAAGGGGATCCACTCGCCGATGACGCGTGATGCGTGTTGCTGGGTTTCGAAGCGATGACGATGCACGCATTGCTCGTTCAACGTTCGGATGACGCGTTCGATCATGCCGTTCTGCTGCGGGCAGTGCGGCGTGATGAACTCCTGCTTGAG
>CAZRFN010000096.1:0-4026 GCA_964599335.1 uncultured Acidibacter sp.
ACCGACTCGGGCGGATTTCAGGTCTTCAGTCTCGCGAAGTTGCGCAAGATCACCGAAGAGGGCGTCAAGTTCCGATCGCCGATCGACGGTAGTGAAGTACGTTTGACGCCTGAAGACTCGATGGACGTTCAGCGCGCGCTCGGTTCGGACATCGCGATGATGTTCGACGACTGCACCGCGTGGCCCGCGACCCACGAGCAGGCGCGCGCCTCGATGGAGCGCTCGATGCGCTGGGCGAAGCGCTGT
Organism: uncultured Acidibacter sp.; assembly: GCA_964599335.1. Lineage (GTDB taxonomy): Bacteria > Pseudomonadota > Gammaproteobacteria > Steroidobacterales > Steroidobacteraceae > UBA964. Next base: position 247 of record CAZRFN010000096.1, read on the forward strand.
ACCACACACTATTACCGAGAGGGTTCGCGCGACGCGGCGCCTGGCAATCTTTTCGGCATCGTGCAGGGCGGCATGTACGAGGACCTTCGCAGCGAGTCGTTGTCACAGTTGCTCGAGCTCGATCTGCCGGGGCTGGCCGTCGGCGGCTTGGCCGTCGGCGAGCCCGAGCCCGAGCGTCTGCGGGTACTCGAGCAGCTGATGCCGCGTATGCCGGTGGACCGGCCGCGTTATCTCATGGGCGTCGGTCGTCCCGAGGACATCGTTGCCGCCGTGATGAGGGGCATCGACATGTTCGACTGCGTCATGCCGACGCGACATGCCCGCAACGGACACCTGTTCACCTCGACCGGGGTCATCAATATCCGCAACGCTGCGCATCAGCGTGACCCGCAGCCGATCGACCCGTCCTGCGTCTGCTACACCTGCCGCAACTACTCACGGGCGTACTTGCGCCACCTCGACCGCTGCAACGAGATCCTCGGTTCGCGGCTCAACACCATCCATAACCTCCATTTCTACCTCGATCTCATGCGCAGACTGCGCGAGGCCATCGAGGCGGGCCGGTTGCAGGCCTTCGCCGACGATTTCTTGGCCCTGCGGAGGGCTGTGGCATAATTCGCGGCCTTTTTCTGCCCGACCCACTACCCGAGGACCCGATCCCATGAACGGACTGATCCCCGAGGCCTATGCCCAGGCCGGCGGCGCCGCCCCCGGCGGACAGCTCGCGCCCTTGCTCATGATGGTGCTGTTCATCGTCATTTTTTATTTCCTGCTCATCCGCCCTCAGCAAAAGAAGGCAAAAGAGCACGCGGCCATGCTCGGCAAGCTCTCCTCGGGTGACGAGGTGGTGACTGCGGGCGGCATCGTCGGCAAAGTCACCGAAGTTCAAGAAGGCTTTGTGACCCTCGAAATCGCCGAAGGCGTGCGCATCAAGGTTCAGAAGTTCCAGGTCAGCTCGCTCGTGCCCAAGGGCACGCTCAAGGGCTGATCCATGCTCGAGTTCGCCCGCTGGAAATACGCGCTCGTCGTCCTCGTTCTCGTGGTGGCGGCGGTGTTTGCGCTGCCCAACGTCTTCGGTGAAGACGCTGCACTGCAGGTGGCCCGGAAAGACCGCAGCGCCGTCGAAGCGAGCGGACAGCGGGAAGTCGAAGACTTGCTGCGCAGCAAGGGCGTGACGGTCTCGCGCAGCTACGTCGACGACGGTCGACTCATGCTGCACTTCGATGCCGTGCCCGAGCAGTTGAAGGCGCGCGATCTCGTCAACGAAAACTTTTCTCGCGATTACGTCACGGCGTTGTCCTTCGCGTCACGTGCACCCGATTGGTTGCGCGGTATCGGCTTGCGTCCCATGCCGCTCGGTCTCGATCTGCGTGGCGGCCTTTATCTGCTTTATCAAGTCGACGTCGATGGCGCCGTGGCTCAGCTGCTCGAGGTCTACGAGCAAGACCTTCGTCGCGCGCTCGGGCAGGACAACGTCGCCTTCATCGATGTAGTTCAGGTCGCCGAAGGTACGGCGAAGCCGAATGGTCTTCGTGTGTTGTTGCCTGAAGGCGCGGACGACGCTGCGGCGCGCGCCGCCGTTCGTCGCGTGCTGCCCGATCTCTCGGTGTCGTCGATCACAGGTGCAGCGGGCCCCGTGCTGCAAGTGTTGCTGACCGATGCTCAAATCAAAGAGCGTCAGGATTACGCGATCTCGCAGAACCTCACCACCATCCGTAATCGCGTGAACGAGCTCGGTGTGTCCGAGCCTGTGGTTCAGCGCCAAGGCATCGATCGCATCGCCGTTCAATTGCCGGGCGTGCAGAACTCCGCCGAGGTCAAAGATATTCTCGGCAAGGTGGCGACGCTCGAGTTCCGACTCGTCGACATCCAAAACAGCGTGTCCGAAGCCGTACAGCGCGGTCGCGCGCCTTTCGGCTCCAAGATCTACGAGTCGCGTGACGGTCAGCCGGTTTTGCTGAAGCGCGACATCATCGTCACGGGTGATCAGCTCGTCGACGCCACGACCGCCGCGACCGAACAGGGTCCGGGCGTGTCGGTGAAACTCGACGCTTCGGGCGGCGAAGAGATGCTGCGCACCACGCGCACCAATCTCGGCAAGCCGATGGCCGTGGTGTTCATCGAGCAGCGTCGTGAAGAAGTCGATGTCGACGGACAGAAAGTTCAGCGCGACATCAAAGAAGAGAAGGTCATCAACACCGCCACCATTCAGGGCGTGTTCTCCAACAGTTTCCAGATCACCGGGCTTGGCGTGAACGAAGCCCGCGAGTTGGCCTTGCTGCTCCGAGCGGGCGCGCTCGCGGCACCGATCTTCGTCATCGAGGAGCGTGTGGTCGGTCCGGGTCTCGGCAAAGAAAACATCGAGAAGGGCGTCACGGCGTTGGTGCTCGGCATGGCGCTGCTGTTCGTGTTCATGCTCGCGTACTACAAAGTATTCGGCCTCGTCGCCAACATCGTGTTGCTGACGAACGTCGTGCTGCTGGCCGCCTTGCTCACCATGTTCAAAGCCGCGCTGTCGCTTCCTGGCATCGCCGGCATCGTGCTGACGGTCGGTATGGCGGTCGACGCCAACGTGCTCATCTACGAGCGTATTCGTGAAGAGCTTCGCAACGGTGTCACGCCACAGACGGCGATCGCCAAAGGCTTCGAGAAGGCGTTCTCGGCGATCGCCGACTCCAACATCACGACCCTGATTGCCGGTGTCGTGCTGTGGGCTTTCGGAACGGGCCCCATCCGCGGGTTTGCGGTGGTGCTCTCTCTCGGCATTCTCACCTCGATGTTCACGTCGCTGCTCGGTAGTCGCGCGCTGCTCACGCTGATGTACGGCGGTGCGCGTCGGCCCGAAAAGTTGTCGATCTGACGCGGCGTCTGTTAGGAGCACTCGAACATGGAATTCTTCAAGAGCAACAGCCGCATCGGCTTCATGAGCGCGCGGAAGCTGTGGTACGTCGTCTCTGTAACGCTGTTCGTTTTGTCGATCGTCGCCTTGTTCGCCAAGGGGCTCAATCTTGGCGTCGACTTCACGGGCGGTATCACGGTCGAAGCCAAGTTCACCACCGAAGCGAAGCCCGACGCGTTGCGGGCGGGGCTCGAGCGAGCCGGCTTCAAAGACGTGCAGGTTCAAAATTTTGGCTCCTCGCGCGACGTCGCGATTCGTCTGCCGCCTCCCGAGGGCCAGTCGGCCGACCAGGTTCGTGGCGAAATCGAGGGGGTGCTGAAAGCCGCTGACCCCAATGTCACGGTGAGTCGGCTCGATGTCGTGGGCCCTCAGGTGGGCGCCGAGCTCAGGAACTCGGCCGCCGTCGCGCTGATCTCGACGCTGATCCTGATCTTCATCTACGTATTCGTCCGCTTCCACGCCTGGCAGTTGTCGGCGGGGGCGATTTTCGCGGCTATCCACGACCCGATCATCGTGCTCGGTTTCTTTGCCGCTACGGGCATCGTGTTCGATCTGTCGGTCATCGCTGCGCTGCTCGCCGTCATCGGCTACTCGCTCAACGACACGGTGGTGGTGTTCGACCGTATTCGTGAGCGCTTCGAGGCCAACAAGCGCCTCTCGCCCGACGAAGTGCTCAATCAATCGGTCAATCAGACCCTTTCGCGTACCATCATGACGTCATTGACCACCCTGATCGTGGTGGTCGTGCTCTTGCTGCTCGGTGGGCCGGTGTTGCAGCCGTTCTCGGCCGCTCTGATCGTCGGCATCCTGGTCGGCACCTATTCGTCGATCTACATCGCCTCGGCCGTCGCGCTCGATTGCGGTCTCACGGCCGAAAGCCT
>CAZRFN010000097.1:0-3785 GCA_964599335.1 uncultured Acidibacter sp.
TTTATTTTTGCTAGCAGCCAAATGTCAAACATGATTTTCTCCAATTACGGACTTTTAAAAGCAATTGGAGAGCGCTATACCCTTTCTTTGCAAGGAATTTCAGTCAAATTCTGGAACGTTTATGGTTATGAAAGTGATGCACGTAAGTTCCATGTAATTAGCGACTTCATAAAAATGGCTATCAACGAAGGACAGATTAGAATGAAGACCACAGGAGAGGAGTTTCGAGATTTTCTATTTGCAGAGGATTGTTGTGAAGGCCTATATCAGCTTATGACTGGGTACTCAGAATTGGACAAAAGCCAGTCTTATGACTTAGCTTCGGGCACCTGGACTTCAATTCATGAAGTGGCACAAATTATTTCGAAAAAACTTGATGTTCCAGTTATTAGAGGAAATCTGACAGATGATCTGCAAAAGTTAGTAAGCAACGAGCCAAGAATGCATCAACTGAAATATTGGTCCCCTCGCACCTCACTTAGCGAGGGCATTTCGGAGATAATTCAAAGCTTTCGTCTCAATAATTCTCTGTAAATCCAAGAGTATGTCTGACTTAATCCATCCCTAAGTGAAACTTCAGGTTCCCATCCGTAGATTTCCTTAATTTTGGTGTTATCTGAGTTTCTTCCAGAAACTCCCTTGGGCGCTTCTAGAACATATCTTTTATTTATCTCAAGACCTGCAGTCTCTGAAACAATTTTCACCAGTTGGTTTACCGTAACAGATTCGCTAGACCCAAGATTAACCGGGTTCGAAGATTCGCCCTGCATTATTTTATGTATACCTTTAAGGCAATCGCTGATGAACATGTAGGATCTGATCTGAGTTCCATCACCCCAAACTTCAATTTCCCCACTCTTGTCAATTTTTGCCATAGCAATTTTTCGGCAAATAGCTGCGGGCGCCTTCTCTCTTCCCCCTTCAAATGTTCCATGGGGGCCATAGACATTATGAAATCTCGCAACCCTGGTAGCCAATCCAAAGTCCTCAGAAAAATGTCTACACATTCTCTCAGAAAAGAGTTTTTCCCAACCATATCCGTCTTCAGGATCTGCAGGGTAGGCATCTTCCTCCTTTAAACCAGAATGCCCGGAGAATTTCTGAACTTCTTGATTATAAACGCATGCCGAAGATGAGAAAAAAAATCGATTGACGCCACTCTCTAATCCATGGAAAAGTAGATTGGAATTTATCAGCACAGAAATCATGCAACGAGCTTTGTTGGCTTCTATGAATCCCATTCCACCCATATCAGCAGCGAGATTGAAAACTAAATCTACGTTCCTTAGGGCTTCCTTACAAGCGTTTGAATCTCGGAGGTCCAATTTCAAATTCTCAACTCCGGGTAAAACTTGATGCCAATCTTCTAAAGGTTTGATATCAACTGCTCGCAATCGCCCTGGCTGCATCTCTAACAAATCTCGAACTAGCCACCCACCAATGAATCCACCAGCTCCAGTTACTAGGATACTTTTTCCTGCATAAGAGAGTTCCACGGGAAAATTATCCACATTCTTTTGCAATTAATCAACTTTTTCTTTTAAACTTAATTCTTAATCGATACCTAAGCGAATAGAGTGTATTCGCCAATAAGCCAAATATCCAATGACTAAAGATTATTGTGTAGCTAACTAGAGTGCCGACATGACTCAACAAGTATTTTGAGTTTTTTAGATCTCTTTGATACTTCGCTAAGTCCTCGCTCATAGAGATTAGTGTACTGACGCTACCTGAAGGGGTGAAGGGGAGAGAATGATGCGAAGGCTCTTTGGTAAACTTTGGGTGATTTAACTCTTTCTTAATTGACTCGTCGGATTCAAAATCAAACAGGCTATAGGAACCCCATTGCTTTGCTAAATTTATCCATTCCAAACCCTTGTCTGGAATCGAAATCGGGACACGACGGAGTAAAAGGTCTAAAAGTTTTCCCGAGGCGCAAAAATGGGAGAACGAGCCAGGAGAAATGGGAAGTGGCTGGTATAAAAGTATGGCGTGGTCAAATGAGTCTATGTATGCCTGATAATCTTCTTCTCCAATGTATCGATCACCTACCTCGACATTTAGAAATTCTTGGAAGAAATTTCTAATTGTTGAAGTATTACCAGCAGGGTGTCCGATATGGAAAGTACACAATTGACATGAATCTTTCAATAACTCCCCTACTCTTGATAGGTCGACTCCCTTCATAAGTAAGGATACCCTGTAATGTTTAATTGAACGTCTACTTTCCTTTCTGTATTCAAGTGAGGATGGAACAGGAAAATCCTTAACCGTAACGTTGTAACTTTTACTAAGTAAATCTGCTAATGCCTTTGTATCAACAGTAATTTGTAGGCGTTTGAAAAGTTCTAGGAAGTATAATGTAAATTTAAACCATTGGCTTTTATAGGATTTCGCTCTTAAAATATCCAAATAACGATGGCTTGGCCACAGATTGCATATAAAAACGCTATTCCTATCACAGAGAGATGCAAGACCCAGTATCAAAGCCCAAAATAGACTACCTTCAAAAATAACAACGCAAGTTTGATTTGTTCTGTTCCTCCGCAGTCTATTCAAAAAACTATTAAAGCTTATTGGATCAAGAATTTGAAATCTCTTCGTGACCGAGTTAGGGAAAACTTGCTGAATCCAGATTGGATTTGAGTCACTCCTTAGACCAAAGTGCTCAACTTTGCAGATTTCTACGGAATTTAAGGCTGAATGCCAAGTATGGTGTCCAGCAGCATTCTTCACTTTAATCCACGGGGCGATGATCTTGATATCAAACTGAAGGCTTTTCTTATCCACTCTAGAAACCAACTTTTTGGAGTACGCATAACCTGTGAGATCTAATGAATGACCCTCGGCGAATGAGTTTAAAAAATCGCCATAATATCCGTGTGAATCCTAAGATTTTTTCTCTCGAAGAACAATTGCTAAGCCTATATAGGACTAAATTTTCAGTATCTTCGAATGGACCGGCCCCAACCTGCCAATGCTCATGAATTAATTGAAATTTTCCCTTGAAACCGTAGGCCCTGAGACCTTCACTGCCTTCGCCACAAAAGTAAGAGAGAGTTCCTTTAGATATAAAGTTAATGTGAGTAGGGTGCTCAAAGGCTTGAGGCGATGGAAAACTTGGAGTTAAAGAAATGAAATAACCATCAGGTTTTAAAACTCTGTAAATCTCATTCATCAAATTGATGAATGGGTATGTTACTACTTTACCTACATTTTCAACGCGAATAATGTGTTCCAAAAGATCAAATGCACTTACAGAGTCGATAGAATTATCCAAAAATGGCAATGGTTCACTTAAGTTATGATTTACTAAAGTCAAATGCTTTGCATTAGTTGGTTGATCCACATTATTTAATTCCAGGTCCAATGCCACAACTCGCTTGGCAAAAAATGGATTCCTGGGTTTGCTTCCACTGCCGAGATCTAAATGCGTTGAGTCTTCTATTTTGTGAAAGTAAGGAACATCAACTTGCCAAAGAATGTATTGCCATAATTTCCCCGCACCTAATTTTTTCAACTTAATTAGACCCTTCTACAGACTAAGCCGTGGATTACGAGATTACGAAATTTAACTGAATCTGTCTTTCTTAGCTTTAGCCTAGTTCACTGTTCAAAAAAGTAAGGAATATGTTGCTTGGGGCTTAGGAGCGCCGTTAGAGCTTTTGAAGTTTGGGGCCGGGATGGCTAGGCTCTCTACTCCTCTAGTCCCCATCGTCTAGGGGCCTAGGACATCGCCCTTTCACGGCGGTAACACGGGTTCAAATCCCGTTGGGGACGCAAAG
>CAZRFN010000098.1:0-3745 GCA_964599335.1 uncultured Acidibacter sp.
TTACCGGCGGTGCGGGCTTCATCGGCAGCAACTTCGTCCTCGAGTGGTTCAAGGACGTATCGACGGGCGGCGAGCGCATCGTCAATCTCGATGCACTCACTTACGCCGGCAACGCCGAAAATCTGCGTTCGCTCGAAGGCGATGCGCGACATGTCTTCGTGCAGGGCGACATCTGCGATCGCGCTCTCATCGATCGGCTGCTCGGCGAACATCGTCCGCGGGCCATCGTGCACTTTGCGGCCGAGAGCCATGTCGATCGCAGCATTCATGGGCCGGGTGCCTTCATCAAGACCAACGTCGATGGCACCTTCACCTTGCTGGAAAGCGCGCGCGCCCACTGGAATACTTTGAACGACGATGACCAGGCGCGGTTTCGGTTTCACCACGTGAGTACCGACGAGGTTTACGGCAGCCTCAAGCCCGCTGATCCGGCCTTCGCCGAGACCAATCCCTATGAGCCCAACAGCCCTTACTCGGCAAGCAAGGCGGCGAGCGATCATCTGGTGCGTGCGTGGCACCACACCTACGGTTTGCCGGTCGTGACCACCAACTGCTCGAACAATTACGGGCCGTACCACTTCCCCGAGAAACTCATCCCGCTGATGATCGTCAACGCACTCGCCGGCAAGCCGCTGCCGGTTTACGGCGACGGCCAGCAGATTCGTGACTGGCTCTACGTGACCGACCATTGCAGCGCCATCCGTGCCGTGCTTGCGCGCGGCCGACTCGGCGAGACCTATAACGTCGGTGGCTGGAACGAAAAAGCCAACATCGAGATCGTGCGCACGATTTGCACGCTGCTCGATGAGTTGCGACCCGACCCTGCAGGGTCTTACGCGCGTCTCATCACCTACGTCAAAGATCGCCCCGGTCACGATCGACGCTACGCCATCGACGCACGCAAGATCGAGCGCGAGCTCGGCTGGCGTCCCGCCGAAACTTTCGAGACCGGCATTCGCAAGACCGTCGCCTGGTATCTCGCCAACGGTGACTGGGTGAGTCGCGTGCAAAGCGGGGCTTACCGCGATTGGCTTGCGAAGAACTACGAGACTCGCCAGTGAAAATTCTGCTGCTCGGGTGCAACGGGCAGGTGGGTTGGGAGTTGCAGCGCAGTCTGCAGCCGCTTGGCGAAGTGATCGCTTGCGACTTCGACTCGTCGGCTGATCGTCGAGTGGACTTTACGCAGCCCGCAAGCGTCGCCGCGCTCGTCGATCGTGTGCGGCCCCAAATCATCGTCAATTCGGCGGCGCATACGGCCGTCGACAAAGCCGAGTCGGAAGTGGAGCTCGCCCGAGCGATCAATGCCACGACCGTGGGTGCGATCGCCGAGCGCGCGGCGGTGCTTGGGTCACTGCTCATTCACTACAGCACTGATTACGTCTACGACGGTAGCGGCAGCCTGCCACGCGAGGAGTCATCGCCGACGGCGCCGCTCTCGGTCTACGGTCGTACCAAGCTCGAGGGCGAAGAGCTCATCCGCGCGAGCGGTTGTCGACACGTGATCCTGCGTACGAGTTGGGTCTATGCGGCGCGCGGCAACAATTTCATCAAGACCATGCTGCGTCTGGCCGCTGAGCGCGAGACGCTGAGCGTCATCGATGATCAGATCGGTGCGCCCACCGGGGCGGATCTGCTGGCCGATGTCACCGCACTCATGATCGCGAGAATCACGGCGGGTGACGCTCATCTTGGCGGAACCTTTCATTGCGTCGCAGCGGGCGAGACGAGTTGGTTCGACTACGCGCGCTTCGTCATCGACTGGGCGCGCGCCAACGGACAAGTCGTCAAAGTCGCGCCAGAGGGTCTTAGGGCGGTGCCGACCTCGGCTTATCCGACGCCGGCGGCCAGGCCCTTGAACTCCCGCCTCTCGACGGCCAAGCTGCGATCCACATTTTCTTTGCATCTGCCGGATTGGCGGGTGGGGGTCGAGCGCATGCTGCGCGAGATCTCAGGCAAGTGACGGACGATCTTCGGGGGCTGACGACACCCATGACACGCAAAGGCATCATTCTGGCGGGCGGCTCGGGCACGCGCTTGCACCCGGCGACGCTCGCGGTCAGCAAGCAGCTGCTGCCGGTCTACGACAAGCCCATGGTGTATTACCCGCTGAGCACGCTGATGCTCGCCGGAATTCGCGACATCCTCGTCATCAGCACGCCACAGGACACGCCGCGCTTCGAGGCACTGCTCGGCGATGGTTCGCGCTGGGGTCTGAACCTCTCGTATTGCGTGCAACCGAGCCCCGACGGGCTCGCCCAGGCGTTCGTTCTCGGGCGCAGTTTCGTGGGCCAGCACCCGAGCGCTCTCGTGCTCGGCGACAACATTTTTTATGGCCACGATCTGCAGCACATGGTGCAGAGGGCGAATTCACGCAGCGCCGGGGCGACGGTCTTTGCGTATCACGTCCATGACCCCGAGCGTTATGGTGTCGTCGAATTCGACCAAGCGCGGCGCGCACTCAGCATCGAAGAAAAGCCCAAGACACCGAAGAGCAACTACGCCGTCACGGGGCTTTACTTCTACGATGCGCAGGTGTGCGACATCGCGGCCTCGATCAAACCCTCGGCACGTGGCGAGCTCGAAATCACGACGGTCAATGCGCGCTATCTCGAACAGCAGCAGCTCAGCGTCGAAATCATGGGGCGCGGCTACGCCTGGCTCGACACCGGTACGCACGACAGTCTGCTCGAGGCGGGTCAGTTCATCGCCACGCTAGAAAAACGTCAGGGTCTCAAGGTGGCGTGCCCCGAAGAAATCGCTTATCGATCGGGCTGGATCACCGCATCCGAGCTCGAGCGACAAGCGCAGCCGCTGCTCAAAAACGGTTACGGTCAGTACTTGCTGCAGGTGTTGCGCGAGAAGGTGTACTGATGGCGTTCACGCGGAAAGCCATTCCGGATGTCATCCTGTTCGAGCCCCGAGTCTTCGGTGACGAGCGTGGGTTTTTCTTCGAGAGTTTCAACGAGCGCGAGTTCGTCGATGCCGTGGGGCATAGCGTCGATTTCGTACAGGATAACCACTCGCGCTCGCGGCGAGGGGTGCTCCGAGGCTTGCACTATCAGCTGCCACCGCACGCGCAGGGCAAGTTGGTTCGCGTGACCTCAGGCGAAGTGTTCGATGTGGCCGTCGACATCCGCAAGGGCTCACCGACCTTTGGTCAGTGGGTGGGAGAAATCCTCTCCGAGAGCAACAAGCGGCAGCTCTGGATTCCGCCGGGGTTCGCCCACGGTTTCGTCACCTTGAGCGACAGCGCAGATTTCTTGTACAAGACGAGCGACTTTTATACGCCCACGGCCGAGCGCTGCATCATGTGGAACGATCCGCAGATCGGCATCGATTGGCCTTTGACCGTTGCGCCGCAGGTGTCGGCGAAAGACGCGCAGGGGCTGCCGTTCGCGCAGGCCGATCTATTCGTCTGATCCCGGAAAGCTCATGCCGACGGTGCTGAAGCCGCCGTCCACGTAGACGATTTCGCCCGTGATACCAGCGGCGAGATCCGAGCAAAGAAATGCTGCGGCGTTGCCGACATCTTCTTGGGTGACGTTGCGACGCAGTGGGGCGACTTCGGCGACGCGTGCCAGCATCTTGCGAAAGCCGCCGATGCCCGCCGCCGCCAGCGTCTTGATGGGGCCCGCCGAGATGCCGTTCACGCGGATGCCCTGCGGCCCGAGATCTGCCGCCAAAAAACGCACGTTGGCTTCGAGGCTCGCCTTGGCGAGGCCCATCACGTTGTAGCTCGGGATGG
>CAZRFN010000099.1:0-3743 GCA_964599335.1 uncultured Acidibacter sp.
ATCAAATCCCGCTCGACCAATGGCGCGAACTCAATCGGTCGCCAAAATGGACTGCTTGGCACTTTTTCGATCGGGGCGAACCCATCGAGGAGCACTGCAAGATCGCGCCCGTGACGGCCGCGGCCGTTTCTAGGCTTCCGCAACCCACGGTCGTCCGGCGTTCTCCTTCTGCATTGTTTTCGGCGTTGACGCCGAAAACGCGAATTCCGCCGCACACCGGCGTCGCGAATTTTCGATTGCTGGTGCACCTTCCGCTCGTGATCCCGCCCGGATGCGGGTTTCGAGTGGGCGGTGAGACGCGCGAATGGAAGTTCGGAGAAGCCTGGGTCTTCGACGACACCATCGAGCACGAGGCTTGGAACAACAGCGACGAGCTACGCGTCATCATGATTTGCGACGTGTGGAGCCCGTTGCTATCGGCCACCGAGCGAGAGGCCATCGCTGCCGTCATCGAGGCGCGGGATCGATACACGGGCGTGCCGCCGGTCACCCCGATCTGAGAGGTCCGAGGGTGATGCCTTGATGTTTGTTGTATTAAAACAACAAATAGAGTGTAAATATAGATGATCTATTGCAGATCTGTTGCGTAATCCGCTAAATTCGGCCGGAATTTTTTGAGCGGGGTTCCCTCGCTTTGGTCGGATCCAACCTGAGGAAAATAGGACACATGCGCAACAAGCTAATTGATGCCGCTTTGCGTTCCATTCTTGTCGCTGGACTTACGTTCAGCGTCACGGTGGCCAGCGCTCAGCAGTCTTCGGACACCAAGAGCAAGGAAGACGAACTTCAGACCGTCGTGGTCACGGGTTCGTTCATTCCTATGGAACTCAACACTCCGGGCGTACCGGTCACGGTTGTCACGTCTGCCGATATCGAAGCCACTGGCGTCGGTACCGATCTGCTCGACGTGCTGACCAAGGCCAACCCGTTCTTCTTCGGCGCGAACAACATCGGCTCCGACAACGGAAACATCTCGTCGGGTTCGACGAACGGTGGCTCGAGCGTCGCGCTGCGTAACCGCGCCACGCTGGTGCTCATCAACGGCCGTCGCGCCGCGGTGAACCCGGTTGTCGCCAGCGGTGGTTCGAACTTCGTCGACGTCAGCCTGATCCCGATCTCGGCTGTCGAGCGCATCGAGATTCTCTCGGACGGCGCCTCGGCGACCTACGGTTCGGACGCGGTCGGTGGTGTGGTCAACCTCATCATGAAGACCAATTTCGAAGGCGTCGAAGTCGGCACGCGCTACGGCACGAGCAATAACGACGGCGACTACTCGGAGTTGAGCTACTACGGTGTGGCCGGCGCTTCGATCGGCAACACGAGCCTCACGATTTCGACCGAGTACAAGCACAGCGATCCGCTCATTCAGAAGGATCGTCCGTTCGCGACGGGCCTCTTCCGCTCGCCGACGTACGCCGGTGTGGTCAACATCGGTAACGATTGGTACTACCTCAACCCGAGCCTGAACGCGCCGCCGCGTAACGTCGATCTGACGCCTGCGCAGCTCGTGGCTCAGGGTGTCTATCAGGGTCCGCTCAACCAGACGGGCGCCTCGCAGTTCTTTGACCTCGCGAGCTACCCGACCCTTTTGATCGAGGCCGAGCGCCGCAGCTTCACGGCGGCGGTCAACCACGACATCAACGAGACCACCTCGTTGTTCGCGGACTTCCTCTACACGACGACGAACACCGTCTCGATCCTCAACGCGCAGCCCGTGTCGGGCAACGTGGTGGGTACGAACGCGAATAACCCGTTCGCCGTCACGGTTACCGCGCGTAACCGCTTCGTGCAGTTCCCGCGTATCTACGACACCACCAACAATGCGACCCGCGCGGTCGTCGGCGTTCGTGGCGATCTCGTCGGTTCGTGGAAGTACGAAGTTGCGACGAACTTCAACCGTACGGTCAGCAACTATCAGAACAAGAACCTGATCGACGCTGCGGCGTACACGGCTGCGGTCAACGCCGGTACGTTCAATCCGTTCGCGCGTCAGCAGGCTGCTGGCGTGATCCAGGGTATGCTCGGAACCCAGTACCGTGATTACGAAAGCACCCTGAACGGTGCCGACGTGCGCGTGTACGGCGAGTTGTTCGACCTTCCGGCCGGCACGGTCTCGGCAGCTTTCGGTGCCGACACCCGCGAAGAGTCGTTGGACTTCGTCAACGACCGTAACGACCAGGTCGGTGGCTGGCTCCAGGCCACCCCGCGTCTGCCGTACGCCGCCAAGCAGAAGACCCAGGCGTACTTCGCCGAAGTCCGTCTGCCGGTGTTCTCGCCTTCGTACGAGGTTCCGGGCTTCCACAGCCTCGAGATCTCGCTCGCGGGTCGTCAGGAAATCTACGACAAGGTCGACAAGGACCCGTTCGTTCCGAAGTTCAGCTTCCTGTGGCAGCCGGTCAACGACCAGTTTGCCGTTCGTGGCTCCTTCTCGAAGTCCTTCACGGCTCCGACCCTCTACGATCTGACGGGTCCGCTGTCGCAGGGCTTCACTTCGGGCATCAACATCTTTGCGTACACGGCGCAGGGTGTGAACACGAACGTCCAGACGGGTTCGCGTCAGTACCGCTCGCAGAGTGGTTCGAACCCGGACCTCGAGTCGTCGACCTCCGAGAACTGGTCGGTGGGCTTTGAGTGGGCGCCCTCGGGCACGCTTGAAGGCCTCAACGTCGGTCTCGACTGGTACGACATCAAAGAAGAGAACCTGATCAGCAGCATCTCTTCGTCGCTGATCGTCAGCTCCGTTGAATCTCTCGGAACGGCCTCGCCGTATGCCTCGCTCGTCCGCTTCGGCGTGAGCGCGGCCGGTGAGACCTACTTCGGTACCGGCACGCCGGTTACCGCTCCGGGTCAGCTGTCGAGCCGTCCGTCGGACTCGGTCTGGATCAGCAACTCGATCGTCAACGTGGCCGGTTACTGGCAGTCGGGCGCCGACTTCCGCGTAGCCTACTCGCGTGACGTCGACTCGATGGGCACCTTCTCGGGTCAGCTCACGATGTCGTACATCAACGAGTACGTGATCCAGTCGCTCCCGACGAGCGCTCCGTTCGACTACGCCGATACGTTCTCGGGCAGCTCGGTCTATCCGCGCTGGCGTGCGTTCGCCCAGTTCGGCTGGCGTTACAACGGCTTCACCGCGGGTATCAACGCGACGATCATCCCGTCAGTGACGGACGTGGTCACCCCGGGCGAGCCGAAGGTTGACTCCTACCAGTCGTTCGACCTGCGCTTCGGCTATAACTTCGCGGAAGGTGTGGCTCAGGGCACGTCGATCGACGTGGGCGTGAACAACGTGGCGAACAAGTTCCCGCCGTTCATCGCGGGTGAAGGCAACCAGAGTGCCGACATCAACACGTACGACCCGATCGGTCGCTTCTACTACGCTTCGGTCAAGTACCGCTTCTGAAGCCGTAGTTCACGCAAGTGAAAAAAGATCGGCCCCGAAAGGGGCCGATTTTTTTATGCCGGTGATTTGTGCGCTCGATTGGCGAGCGCGAAGGAACGAGGCTCTAGGCCTCAGCGCGTCAGCGGCTTATACCGGATGCGATGCGGCTGGTTGGCGTCTTCACCGCGGCGCCTGCGGTAGTCCTCGACGTACTCTTGATAGTTCCCTTCGAACCACACCACTTCCGAGTTGCCCTCGAAGGCGAGGATGTGGGTCGCGATGCGGTCGAGGAACCAGCGATCGTGTGAGATCACGACGGCGCAGCCGGGGTAGGCGAGCAGGCCTTCCTCGAGTGCGCGCA
>CAZRFN010000100.1:0-3660 GCA_964599335.1 uncultured Acidibacter sp.
GCGCACGCCATATGAGCATGACTGATCCCATTGCCGATCTGCTGACCCGCATCCGTAACGCGCAGCTCGCTCGTAAGAGTGAGGTGAGCATCGGCTCTTCGCGTCTGAAGCAGGCGGTTCTCAAGGTGCTGAAGGACGAGGGTTACGTTGCGGACTTCCGCATCGCCTCGGACGGCGGCAAGAGCACGATCACCATCGCGCTCAAATATTTCGACGGACGTCCCGTCATCGATCGCCTCGAGCGCGTCTCGCGTCCCGGCCTGCGCATTTACCGCGGCAAGGACGAGCTGCCGAAGGTGTTGGGTGGCATGGGCACCGTGATCGTCTCGACCCCGAAAGGTGTCATGACTGACAAGCAGGCCCGCGCCATCGGTCAGGGTGGCGAAGTCCTCTGCATCGTCGCCTGAGGAATCGAACATGAGTCGTGTAGCAAAACAACCGGTCGAGCTGCCGCAGGGCGTCAGCGTCACCATCACCCCCGAAGTGGTCACACTGAAGGGTGCGAAGGGCACGTTGTCGGTGCCGCTGAGTGGCGGCGTGCAAGTCGTCCAGGCGGACAAGAGCCTCGAGGTGAAGTACGACGAGACCAATCGCATGCAGGCGGGCGCCACGCGCGCGCATCTTGCGAACTCCGTCGTGGGCGTATCGAAGGGTTACGAGCGCAAGCTCGAGCTCGTCGGCGTCGGTTACCGTGCGGCGGTTCAGGGCAAGGCCCTCAACCTGACCCTCGGTTTCTCGCACCCGGTCGTGGTCGACATGCCCGAGGGCATCACTGTCGAAGCGCCGAGCCAGACCGAAATCGTCATCAAGGGCACTGATAAGCAGCGCGTAGGCCAGTTGGCCTCCGAGATCCGCAACCTGCGTCCGCCTGAGCCTTACAAGGGCAAGGGTGTTCGTTACGCAGGCGAGCAGATCACCCTCAAGGAAGGCAAGAAGAAGTAAGCGCGCGGAACGAGGATCGAGCAATGCAGATCACAAAGAAAGAGCGGCGTCAGCGCCGTGCCGTGCGAACCCGCGCGAAGATTCGCGAGTTGGGTCAGCCACGTCTCACCATTCATCGCACGCCGCGTCACATCTACGCGCAAGTGTTCGATTCGAGTGGCGCGAAAGTGCTGGTAGCGGCCTCCACCGTTCAAGACGCCGTTGCGAACGGCCTCACGGGCACCGGCAACGTCGAAGCCGCCAAGGCTGTCGGCCGTGCGATCGCCGAGCGAGCGAAAGCCGCTGGCATCTCGCGCGTCGCGTTCGATCGAGCGGGTTTCATGTACCACGGTCGCGTCAAGGCGCTGGCCGAGGCCGCGCGTGAAGCGGGCCTAGAGTTTTAAGGCAGGACATCCCCTATGGCACGTGTCGAAAAATCCCAGGCCACCGACGAGTATCTCGAGAAGCTCGTCGCCGTGAACCGCACCTCCAAGACGGTCAAAGGCGGACGTCAGTTCGGCTTCACCGCACTCACCGTGGTGGGCGATGGCGCCGGCCGCGTCGGTTTCGGTTTCGGAAAGGCGCGCGAAGTTCCGGTCGCCATTTCGAAGGCGATGGCGGCTGCGCGTAAAAACATGGTCAACGTTTCGCTTCGTAACGAGACGCTGCACTACTCAGTGAAGGGCAGCCACGGCGCCACTCGCGTGCTGATGCAGCCGGCCTCGGACGGTACGGGCGTCATCGCCGGAGGCGGCATGCGTGCCGTTCTCGAGTGCGCGGGCGTTCGCAACGTGCTGGCCAAGAGCTACGGCTCGCGTAACGCGATCAACGTCGTGCGCGCAACGGTCAAGGCGCTCGCCTCGGTGCGTTCGCCCGAAGACATCGCTGCGAAGCGCGGCAAGTCCCTCGACGAGATCATGGGTTAATAGTCATGGCGACCAAGCAGCTGAAAGTCACACTCAAGAAAAGCGTTCACGGCCAGATCGCGAACATCGCGCAGTCGGTTCGCGGACTCGGTCTGCGCAAGCGTCATCAAACGGTCACCGTGGCGGACACGCCCGAAATTCGTGGCCTGATCCGCACCGCGCGTCATCTGCTCGCGGTTCAAGGAGAGTAACGAGATGCGTATCAACACCATCAAGCCCGCCGCGGGCTCCAAGCGCAAGCGCCTGCGAGTCGGTCGCGGTGCCTCGGCCGGTCAGGGCAAGACTTGCGGACGTGGCGTCAAAGGACAGCGGGCGCGCAAGGGCGGTTATCACAAGGTCGGCTTCGAAGGCGGTCAGATGCCGCTGCAGCGCCGCATGCCAAAGGTCGGCTTCCGTTCGGCCATGAAGGCGACTCGCGCAGAGGTGCGTCTCGACGAACTCGCGAAAGTGAGCGCGGCGGTGATCGACCTCGCAGCCCTCAAGGCGGCGAATATCGTCCCCGTTTTCACGGAAGTGGCGAAGGTCGTGCTGTCGGGCGAAATCAAGAAGGCGGTCACGCTGAAGGGCGTGGGCGCGACGAAGGGTGCCAAGGCGGCGATCGAAGCGGCGGGCGGCCGCATCGAAGCCTAATCGGCGTTCGGCGTAATTCGAAAGTTCAAATAGGACGAAAGACTAAGTGGCATCAGGCGTAGGCAACCCGGCAGCAACTCTCGCAGACGCAACGCGTTTCGGCGAAGTGCGCGCGCGTGTGTTGTTTTTGCTCGGCGCCCTGATCGTCTACCGCATCGGAACCTTCATCCCGGTACCGGGCATCAACCCGGCCGAGGTCGCCCGATTCTTCGAAGAGAATCAGGGCACCATCCTCGGCATCGTCAACATGTTCTCCGGTGGCGCCATGGAGCGCCTGTCGATCTTCGCGATGGGCGTGATGCCGTACATCTCGGCCTCGATCATCGTGCAGATGGCCTCGATGATCTATCCGCCTTGGGAGGAGTACCGCAAGGAAGGTGAGTCCGGGCGTCGCAAGATCACCCAGATCACGCGTTACTTCACGGTCGTTCTTGCGGTGTTCCAGTCGCTCGGCGCAGCGGTCGCGTTGCAGAACGGCGGCATGGTGCTCGCGGGCGGCTGGTCGTTCCTCTTCATCGCCACGATCACGATGACGACGGGCACGATGTTCCTG
Organism: uncultured Acidibacter sp.; assembly: GCA_964599335.1. GTDB lineage: Bacteria > Pseudomonadota > Gammaproteobacteria > Steroidobacterales > Steroidobacteraceae > UBA964. The sequence goes on from CAZRFN010000100.1 coordinate 3,031, forward strand.
ATGTGGCTCGGCGAGCAAGTCACTGAGCGCGGCATCGGCAACGGCATCTCCATGATCATCCTCGCGGGCATCGTCGCCGGTCTTCCGAGCGCCATCGGCCGCACCATCGAGTCGGTCAACACCGGCGAGATGTCGGGCATCTTCGCGCTCGTGCTCATCGTTCTCGTGCTCGGCGTGACGGCGCTCTGCGTCTACGTCGAACGTGCGCAGCGACGCATCGCCGTGCACTACGCCAAGCGCCAAGTCGGTCGTCGCGTGCTCGCGGGCCAGACCAGCCACTTGCCGTTCAAGCTCAACATGTCGGGCGTCATCCCGCCGATCTTCGCCTCGAGCCTGTTGCTCTTCCCGGCGACGATCGCGCAGTTCTTCGGTACGGGCGAAGGTCGCGCCGCCGAGATTCTGCAAAATGTGGCCGCTGCGCTCGGCTATGGCCAGCCGCTGCACCTCGTGCTTTACGCCACGCTGATCATCTTCTTCTGCTTCTTCTACACGGCACTCGTGTTCAACGCGCGCGAGACCTCCGAAAACTTGAAGAAGTCGGGCGCGTTCATTCCGGGTATCCGTCCGGGGCAGCAGACCGGCGAGTACATCCACAAGGTGCTCACGCGGCTCACGCTCTGGGGCGCGAAT
>CAZRFN010000101.1:0-3649 GCA_964599335.1 uncultured Acidibacter sp.
TGATGGCGATGGCGCAGATGGTCAGCAAGGCCGTGGCTCGCCGATTGCGCAGAGATCTCAAGGCGAGATGTAGCGTTTTCATGCGCGATTGATCTCCCGAAGCGAGAGATTACGATCGAACAGCGGCCCTAACGACGTATCGTGGCTTACGAAGAGCAGGGCGGAGTCCTGCGCCTTGCATTCATTCATGAGCAGGCGAAGAAAGTCCTCTCGCGAATCGTAGTCGAGCGATGACGTCGGCTCATCCGCAACGATGATGCCTGGACGACCGAGTAGTGCGCGTGCGGCCGCGACGCGTTGCTGCTGACCGATCGAAAGCTCGGTGACGGGGCGGGCGAGATAGTCGGGAGACCCGAGGCCGAGTGCGGCGAGCAAGCGTCGGCCTTCCGCGGCGAGATCGCCTCCGGGTATCCGCGAGGCGCGGGCGGGCGAGAACTGAGCCGGAAGCAAGACGTTTTCGAGTACGCCGAGGTAGGGGATGAGATTGAACATCTGGAAGATGAATCCGAGGTGTTCGCCTCTGAAACGATCGCGCTCTCCCGCTGAGAGCGCCGTGATGTCGGTTCCGAGCAGGCACACCCTTCCGCGTGCCGGGTTGAGTACTCCGCCGAGGAGTCCGAGCAGGGTGCTTTTCCCGCTACCGCTCGGGCCGCGCAAGAAGACCCGCTCGCCCCGGGCGATGGAAAAGTGCGCGATGTCGATGACCGGCGATTTGCCGGGCCAGGCGTAGAGTAGGTCGGTCGCGTCGATGGCGGCCGAAGGTGACAGCGAGGGTGAAGACACCACGCTACTTTAACGAAACCCGCAGACTCCCGGGAGCGAGGGTTTCCTGCCGTTGCGTCGTGGCACTAATCACGTTCACCTCAGCTTTCTCCACATCTTTGAAACGACGCAACGCCCAGAGTTCGACCCATTCGAGCGCTGCCGGGTTGGCGCAACGGAAGGCATAGCGGGGTCGGTAGTCGGCATGACCGCTGCCGAGCTTTGGGGCGACATAGGTGACAGACTGCAGTCGGCACTCGGCCGCACGCGGGACGCCCGCGATGTCGCGTCCCGCTGAGAGCCAGGCGTCGACGGCAGCCACCGCTTGGCGCTCCGCGTCATTCCGCGGGGATTTCTCGAACCCTAGTACGTTGATGGCCGGGGCATCGATCTCGAGCGACAAGACATTGCCCTCAAGAACGACATTGAGCGTCACCGCGCCGTGGGAGTGCGTGTGCTGCTCGAGCGACTCTGCCGAGGAGACGAGAGCGGCCAGGCCGAGACCCGAGCAAATCAAAAACTTGAAATATTTGATCATGACGCACTCACTCCTAGAACTTGAGTTGCAATCCGAAGGCGAGGTGTCGCGCCGCGAGTGGCGCGACATCTTTGAGAGGCGAGGCATGACGTCGCATCTCTTCGTTCAGAAGATTCACGCCCCGCGCAAACCAAAGCATATCGGTTGAACCTACGCGCAGGCGATAGGTCGCTTCGGCATTCACGGCCGTGAAGCCTGCGGTGCGGATCTCACCTTCGGCGAGATCGTTCTGGGCGTCATGGACGATGGTCTCAAAGCCCAGGCGCAGCGGGCCCGAGTTGTACCTGAGCTCGAGGCCTAATCTCTTGGGAGGAATTTGCGGCAACGGATTTCCGGATGAATCCCGGGCGCGAACGTAGTCGCCGAAGAAACGCACCCCGAGATTTCCGGTGGCGGCCTCGATGAGAGAGTCGTGACTCCAATCGAATTCGAGACCCTCGAAGCGCGCGTCGATGCCGGTGAATCGCACGACGCGCAGATCGTCTTCGGTCGTGCCTGTGGGTATCGCGGCGATGAACTGGTCGTATTCGGCTGCGAACATTCCGATATGACCGCTCCAACCCGATTCCGTTCGGTATTGAAGTCCGAGGTCTGCCGTCGTGCCGCGTTCGATATCGAGCGTTTCGTCGCCGATCTCGAAGCGCTGTACTGCAAGGTGGGGTCCGAGGGCATAGAGTTCGGTAGCCGTGGGGTGTCGCCCCGTCGAAGTGACTTGCAGCGTGATCTCCCAGGGTCCCCTCACGGGCCAGCGCGCGCCGATCGATCCGCTGGCGGCCTGATTGCGGTATTCGCCGCGATCAGTGTCCTGCGACACCGCGATGTCCTGCTGTTCGATACGAAGACCCGCTTCGAACGTCACACTACCGAGGCGTAATTCACCGAATCCATACGCACCCAGGTGGCGCGTGCGCGATGCGGGCAGAAAAGCCTCGTCGCCTTCGGCATCGAAATCGAGTTCGCGCCACTGCAGTCCGATCGAATATGACCCGTCACGATCGGCACTCAGTCGAAGTTCGCGGCCATCTTGCGCATAGACCGTACCGATCGACTCACCCTCGATTTCCGCATGGGCGTAATCGTTGCGCGCGACGCGAAGTCGCAGCGTATCAAAAGGCCCGTCGACGCGCTGCTCGCCGACGAAGTCGAGGCGTTTCTGCTCGAGCGCGAGACGCACGTCTCCGTGCTCGTCGTGGCCATCGTACTCGCCGTGATCTTCGTCACTTTCGTGTGCGTGGCTATCACCGGGCAGTCCATAATCACTGCGTAGATCGCTCAAAGAAATCGCAATCGATGTGTGTTCGCCGATCCAGGCAAAGCCGCCGCTGCCGCCGCGCGTCTCTCCATTGGAGTTTTCGAGGCGTCCATCGGGGATACGAAGGTCGTCGGCGCGAAAGTGATGCCAATCCGCAGAGAATTGCAGCTGATTTCCGGCGAGACCGCCCACTCTTGCGGCGACTCCGCGCTCGTTCGCTGCCGTATCTCCGCGAACTTGTACTTCGCCGGCGAACGGTGATTCGAATCGCGACAGCGACAGGCGAGGCGTGATGACATTCACAGCGCCGGCCGCGGCGGCCGAACCGAAGAGCAGAGCGGCGGGTCCGCGCACGATCTCGATGCGATCGGCCAGCATGGGCTCGAGCCCCACGGCGTGATCGTCCGACAGCGCTGCGACATCGAGGGTGTCGGCGCCGTCTTGGTAGGTCTGCACGCGAAGGCCCCCTTGGCCGCGAATGATGGGGCGACTCGCGATCGGTCCGAACGCGCTGGCGGAAACGCCGGGCTGATCGGCGAGCGTTTCCCCCAAACTGCCCTCGCGTCGGGTGACGAGCGCCTCGCCAGAGAGCACCGAGACCGGCTGGGCGGTTTCGAAGACGGCCTTTCGCAGCGGGGTCGCCGTGATGACCACCTCTTCGAGTTCGTCACTCGTCGCGGTGGACTGACCATGGGACGGTGCGGCCAGGACCACGGCCAGAATCGAGAACGCGACGATCGAGGTTTTCATGGCAAGAGGATGTAATTAAGTTACGGTGTTGATACTTTATAACAGTCTTAAAGCAGCGACCAGACCCCGACGTCTGGACGGTTGTCGCGGATAATCGAGGTCCCCCATGAAGCTCAGCCTCGACAACCTTGCGGTGCACCTGAAACAGGCGGTTGAACGCAGCCAGCTCCCCCCGGCGTACCTCGTCTCGGGTGATGAGGATCTGCTCGTCGGGGAGGCCTGCGATGCGATTCGTGCGGCGGCGCGGTCTGCGGGCTTCGTCGAGCGGGAGACACATTTTCCGGAGCGCAGCGCCGACTGGGCCGATATCGCCGCGTCGCTGTCGTCGATGTCCCTGTTCGGTGATC
>CAZRFN010000102.1:0-3627 GCA_964599335.1 uncultured Acidibacter sp.
TCGACGAGGTCATGGCCAATAATCCAGGCCAGCTCGCCGACTATCGCTCGGGCAAGGACAAACTCTTCGGCTTCTTCGTCGGTCAGGTGATGAAAGCGACCGGTGGCAAGGCCAATCCGGCGCAGCTCAACGACCTGTTGCGCAAGAAGCTTTCGGGCTGATGCAGGACGCGCGCGACCGCGACGGATCTTCTGGCGAGCACCGGGTCATCGACCTCGTGCAACGCTTCGTGGTCGAGCAGCAGTCGGTGCGTGGCCAGTTCGTGCGCCTCGGTCCTGCTTGGCTCGCGCTGCGCGAGCACGCAGATTACCCCGAGCCCGTAAGGCGCTTGCTCGGTGAGGCAGTGTCAGCGGCGGTGCTGCTCGCCTCCACACTCAAATTCGAAGGCGAACTCACCTTGCAGTTGCAGGGTAATGGTGGCGTTCGCTTGCTCGTCGCACAGTGCACCCACGACTTTCGGGTGCGGGGTGTCGCGCGCTTCGATCGCGAACGTATCGCGGACGATGCCGACTTCGCGAGTCTCGCCGGCGAGGGCACCATCGTGGTCACCATCGAAACGGGTAAGCACGCCTCGCGCTATCAGGGCATCGTGCCGATCGGCGGCGGCTCTCTCGCCGCCTCGCTCGAACATTACTTTGAAACCTCCGAGCAGTTGCCGACGCGGGTCGTGCTCGGCGCCGACGACTTCGGCACGGCGGGCGTACTCGTGCAACGCATGCCGGGACAGGGCGGACTCGCGGGCGAAGGCATCGCGCTCGAAGCCGAAGCAGACCGAACGTTTGCAGCGGCCTGCGAGGCGATTTCGGGCGTCCAAAGCGACGAGCTTTTGGTGCGCCCCGCGGCCGAGCTCATGCGGCGAACGTTCGCAGGGCTCGATCTGCGCATTCACGGATCGCAGCCCGTGATTTTTCGCTGTCGATGCAGCGCCGAGCGCGTTGAGGGCATGCTGCGCTCGCTTGGCGTCTCTGAAGTGGAGGCGATCATAGCCGAGCGTGGGCAGGTCACTGTGACCTGCGAGTTTTGTCATAAGCCTTGGGGGTTCGACGCCGTCGACGTTTCGCGCCTATTCGGGGCAGCCGCCGATCAGCCCCCGGGTTCCAGCGCCGTCAACTGATTGTCGCGCGGGCGACCTCAGCCGAGGTGTTCGCGCGCGAGATAATTCTCGCTCTGCATTTCGATCAGGCGACTCGCTGTACGCTCGAATTCGAATCGCAAGCGTTCGCCCTGATAAAGATCGAGCGGTGCTGCCGCGGCAGAGATCACGAGTTTGACGCGCCTGTCGTAGAACTCGTCGATGAGTGCGATGAACCGACGAGCGGCATCTTCGCTTTCGCGTGTGAATACCGGCACGTTCGATAGGAGCACCGACTGATACTCGCGGGCGATGCCGACATAGTCATCCTGACTGCGCGGCCCATCGCACAGCGCGTCGAAGTCGAACCACACCACGTTTTCGCTGTGTCGGCGGACAGGAATCGGCCGCCCCTCGATCTCGAGGCTGCCGCCCGAGTGTCCTGCGCCGTCTGCGAGATCCGCGAAAATCTCGCTCAGCGCTTGATCGACGTGTGTCGCATCGCTCTGCAGATAGATCGGCGCGCGAGTAAGTTGGCGTAATCGGTAGTCCGTCCCCCCGTCGACGCACACCACTTCGCAATGCCGCTCGATGAGCGCGATTGCCGGCAGAAAGCGTTGGCGCTGCAAGCCATTCTTGTAGAGCCCCGAGGGCGGCACGTTCGACGTAAACACCAACGTGACGCCGCGATCGACGAGATGCGTGAAAAGCCCTGCGAGCAGCATGGCGTCGGCGATGTCGCTCACGAAGAGCTCATCGAGACAGAGGAGTCGTGTGCGAGCGGCGATGTCCGAGGCGACGGCAGCCAAGGGGTCGACTTCATCACGATGCGCTCGAAGCCCCTCGTGCACGCCCTGCATGAAGCGATGAAAGTGGCTGCGGCGCTTGGAATCGGAAGGCGCACTCTCGAAGAAAAGATCCATGATCCAGGTCTTACCGCGACCCACGCTGCCCCAGAGATAGACGCCTCGAGGTGCGGCGACCGGCTCCGCGGTCATCCAGCGACGAATCATTTTTTTGAGCGTCGGCTCTGTCTGGTGTGAGGCGAGTTCGAGGCGCAGTCGTTCGAGGTGCACGATCGCAGCGTCTTGTGCGGGGTCTGCCGAAAAACCACTGGATGCGAGAGCCGATCGATAGCGCTCTTGGAGAGAGGGCGAATCCGGACTCACGTTTGGAGCTCCGGAAGATTCTTGAAGTACTCGAGGGCGCCAGGATTCGCGAGCGCATCGGTGTTGGTGACCGGCTGCCCGTGAACGATCTTGCGCACCGCGAGTTCGACGATCTTGCCGCTGAGGGTGCGCGGAATGTCCGGTACCGCGATGATGCGTGCGGGCACGTGCCGCGGCGACGTGTTCGAGCGGATGACCTCGCGAATGCGCTGACGCAGCGAGTCATCGAGGGTCACGCCTTCGCGCAAGCGTACGAACAGCACGACCCGTACGTCGCTCTGCCAGTCTTGGCCGATGCACAACGACTCGAGTACGTCAGGTAGTGTCTCGACTTGCCGATAAATCTCTGCCGTGCCGATGCGGACGCCGCCTGGGTTCAGCACGGCATCCGATCGACCGAGAATGACGAAGCCGTCGTGGGCGGTGCGCATCGCATAGTCGCCGTGATGCCAGATTCCCGGGAAACGTTCGAAGTACGCTTTGCGATAGCGACTACCGTCCTCGTCGCCCCAGAACCCGATCGGCATCGAGGGGAAACTACGACGACAGACGAGCTCGCCTTTTTCGCCAGGGGGTAGTGAAGCGCCGCGTTCGTCGACGATGTCGACTGCCATGCCGAGTCCCGCGCATTGCAGCTCACCCCGATAGACCGGAGCCGTCGGGTTGCCGATGCAAAAACTCGAGATGATGTCGGTGCCACCGGAGATCGAGGCGAGATGAAGGTCTGATTTGATCTCTCGATAGACGAAGTCGAATTGCTCGGGTGCGAGCGGAGCACCCGTCGAGATCAGCGTGCGCAGCGCCGGCAGGGCGACGCGCTCGCGCGGGCGATAACCGGCTTTGTCGAGTGAGGCGAGAAATTTCGGGCTAGTGCCGAAGACGCTAACATGTTCCTCTTCGGCCATGCGCCACAGCACGCCCTCGTCGGGATGCAGCGGCGAACCGTCGTAGAGCACAAGCGTTGCACCGACCGCGAGCCCGCTCACGAGCCAGTTCCACATCATCCATCCGCAAGTCGTGAAGAAGAACAGTCGATCCTGACGACGCAGATCGACATGCAGCTCGTGCTCCTTCAAGTGCTGCAACAGCGTTCCGCCGGCGCCGTGCACGATGCATTTGGGTTTGCCCGTCGTACCCGAGGAGTACATGACGAAGAGCGGGTGCTCGAAAGGTAGACGCGTGAATATGGCTTTCGCGCCGGGTGTGCCGAAGCGCGACCACAGATGAACGCCCGCCGAAGGCAGCTGCGCAAGATCGGGTGCGCTCGATACATAAGGCACTACGATCACCGTGGTGACCGAGGGCAGTTGGGCGAGTACGCTACGAATCGCGCTCAAAGAATCGATGGTTTTTCCGGCGTAAAAATAACCGTCGGCCGTGATCAAC
>CAZRFN010000103.1:0-3561 GCA_964599335.1 uncultured Acidibacter sp.
TGGTGATTTTTTCCGGTGAGTGCTCGGCGACTTCTTCGATGTCCATGCCGCCCGCTGCGGAACCGACCATCGCGATGAAACCTTTTTCGCGATTAAGCGTGAGGGAGAGATAGATCTCTCGATCGATGGCCGAGCCCGTCTCGACGTAGACGCGATCGACCGGTAAACCTTCAGGCCCCGTCTGCTTCGTCGCCAAGCGCGTACCGAGCATGGCCTTCGCCGCATCGCGTACTGCATTGGTGTCGCGCGCGAGCTTGACGCCGCCCGCTTTGCCGCGACCGCCGGCATGCACCTGCGCCTTCACGACCCAGACCTGACCGCCGAGCGCTTGGGCTGCGGCGACCGCCTCCTCGGGCGTGGCCGCTACGCGGCCGGCCGGAACCGGAATTCCGTACGCCGAAAAGACTTCTTTCGCCTGATATTCGTGAAGATTCATCGAGACCCCCCAAACCTGCTGGACTAAACTCCCATTTTCGTCGAAACCCGAGGTTAAGGGAACCGCTAATGACGGATGCGCTCTCCTCGTTGCTTCAGGGGCTAGCGGCCCTGGCCGCCCCGGGGGTGTTTCCCATCGTCGCGGCGGTGCTCGGCCTCATCGTCGGCAGTTTTCTAAACACCGTGATTCACCGCCTTCCGCGCATGCTCGAGCGAGAGTGGCGCGAGCAATGCGCCGAGCTCGAAGGGCGCGATGTCGCCGCCGCATCTCGCTACGATCTCATCGCACCACGATCACACTGCCCGACCTGCGAGACACCGCTGCGAGCAAGATATCTGGTGCCCGCTCTCAGTTGGATTGCGCTTCGCGGACGTTGCGCCACCTGTAAAACGTCTATCTCGCCGCGCTATCCACTCGTTGAGCTCGGTACCGCAATCGCCTTCGCGATCGTCGCCGTGAAATTCGGCGCAGGACTCGAAGCCTGGGCGGCCTTCCTCGTCACCGCGTTTCTGATCGCGCTCGCCGTCATCGATTTCGATACGCACTATCTACCCGATCAGTTGACGCTGCCGCTGCTCTGGATCGGACTCGCGGCGAGTCTCGCGGGCGATGTACGGACGGCGGTGATCGGAGCGATCGCCGGTTACCTGTCGCTCTGGACGTTTTATCACCTCTTCAAGCTCATCACCGGCAAGGAAGGCATGGGCTATGGTGACTTCAAATTATTTGCAGCACTCGGTGTATGGCTCGGACCGGCAGCCCTCATGCCGATCATCTTGCTGGCGTCCATCGCCGGCGCAGCGGTCGGCCTCACCTTGGTGCTGCTCTTCAAACGATCACGACAGCAACCGATGGCTTTCGGTCCCTTCCTCGCTGCAGCGGCTTGGTTCGTCATGCTGCTCGGACAAGAAGCGCCAGGCAGTCTGCTGATCAAAGATTGGGCGGGGTTCTGATCGATGTTCAAGGTAGGTCTCACCGGAGGAATCGCGAGCGGCAAGTCTCGCGTCGCCGATCTCTTCGCCGCGCTCGGCGTCACCGTCATCGATAGCGATGTCATCGCGCGCGAAGTCGTGGCCCCTGGAAGCGAAGGTCTTGCGGCCATCGTGCAACGATTCGGCCCGACCGTACTCGCAGCGGACGGTCAACTCGATCGGCGCGCGTTACGAACGATCGTGTTCAGCGACCCGGCGGCGCGACACGACCTCGAGGCCATCACCCACCCCCGAATTCGCAACCGGATGGCGACGCTCAACCAAGCGGCACCAGGCCCCTACGTCATCAATGCAATTCCGTTGCTCGCCGAGACCGGGGGACGGCGAGACTTCGACCGTGTGCTCGTGGTCGACTGCCCCGAGGCGCTGCAAATTGTCCGCGTGATGGCTCGCGATCACATCGACGAAGACGCTGCTCGGGCCGTCCTCGCCGCGCAGGCACCCCGGGCGGCTCGGCTCGCGATCGCCGACGATGTCATCGTCAACGACGGCGATTTAGGGGCGCTCGAGACAGCCGTCCGGTCGCTACACCGGCGTTATCTCGAGTTGGCAGGCGCCGGTTTAGGATCCTGACTGGAGCAAGTTGGGTGGCGGTCGGGAGCCGGCTGTAACAGAATAGCCGCATGACCGAGGTGGCCGCAGAGGGGGCAGCCACGGCGCCTGCGGGCAACGAGGGGCCTCTGGTTTTCGAGCAACCGCTCAACGAGCGGATGCGCGCCTATTTGCGCATCGACTTCCTCTACAACCAAGGTCTCTTCCACGCGCACTCGAGCTCTCAATGGGGCAGTCGCGCAGCGATCGCGAGTCTGCTCGATATCCTCGCCATCATCACACGCAGCGATATCCGCGCCGACGTACTCAAAGAACTCGAACGTCAGATCGCGGTCTACACAGAATTTCAGCGCAGACCCAACATCGACGTCGATCGTCTGCAGGCGCTCGTCGCGAACCTCACTCGGCTACGAACCGAATTGCTCGGCGCGGGCTCGACGTGGTTGCAGCCTCTGCGTGACTCGAACTTTCTCGCGGCGATCCGCCATCGAAGCACCATACCGGGCGGTACCTGCGACTTCGACTTACCCGATTTGTCTTTTTGGTTGGCGCAGCCCACCGAGGCGCGCGAACACGCACTCGCGGAGTGGCTCTCCTTGTTGCGCCCGCTCTGCGACTCGATCGCAGAGTTGCTGTGGCTCACTCGTCAAGGCGGTCGTGCGCGCAGTGAGATGGCTTCGAACGGGGTCTTTCATATCACCTTCGATCGTGGTCAACCCGTGCAGCTGCTGCGCGTGGCGGTTCCCGCCGAACTTGGTGTATTCCCCGAAATCAGCGGCAGTCACTACCGCGCGAGTGTGCGCTTCGTCAGCTGGCAAGGCCTCAACGAGCGTGCACGCCAGGTCGAGAGCGACGTGCCTTTCGATCTCATCTGCTGCAGCTGATGAAACTCTACGACAACGACTTTGCTCCGAGTCCTCGGCGCGTGCGCATGTTCATCGCCGAAAAAAACCTCGATGCACGCGGGGTCGTGATCTCTCGGATACCAGTCGACATCGCGACGAACGAAACCGGGGGCGCTGCATTCCGCGAAGTGAATCCGCTCGGCGAAGTTCCGGTACTCGAACTCGACGACGGGACTCGCATTCGAGAATCGCTTGCGATCTGTCGATATCTCGAAGCGATCTACCCCGAGCCCTGCCTCTTCGGCGCGACACCTCTCGAACGCGCGCGTATCGAGGCGATGACGCTGGAGCTGATGTTCAGGGTGTATGTACCGACGACCCATGCGTTTCGCCATACCCACAAGTTTTGGCAGGGTCGCGTCACGCAGATCGCGGACTACGGGGCCTTGGCTCGCGAGCAAGTACTCGATGAGTGGCGTCGCATCGACGCGCTATTGGCCGAGCGGCCTTTCGTCGCGGGCGATGCCTTCAGCATGGCGGACATCGTCGCGTTCACGACCTTGGAGTTCGGCAAACCCTCAGGCATTCGCCTGCAACCCGATCAAATCAACCTTGGGCGCTGGCACGCGGCGATCGCCGCGCGACCGAGCGCCAAGGCCTGATCTCTCAGGGCGTCTTCACACCGAGCATCGCCGCAGCGAACGCCCACTGGTCTGCGAAATCTTCGATCTGCATC
>CAZRFN010000104.1:0-3503 GCA_964599335.1 uncultured Acidibacter sp.
TTCCGTTACTCGCAGATGGGCGTTGCGATGGATGGTCGCTTCAAGAAATTTTCGGCCGACTTGCAGCTCGATCCGAGCATGCTCGAGAGCGCTCGCGCCCGCGTCGTAATCGATCTTCCGAGTATCGACACCGGATCGAGCGAGGCCGACGAAGAGGTCGTAGGTAAATCGTGGTTCAACGTCGCGGGCTATCCAACTGCGACATTCGTTCTCGAGACCCTCAAGCAATCCGCCCCGGGGCAGCTCGAAGCCACAGGCAAACTAACGATGAAAGGCCGCTCCCGTGAAATCAAAGCACCGCTCAAGCTCTCGCCTCGCGGCGTGTTGACCGGCAGCTTCGTGATCCGTCGCGCCGACTATGGCATCGGCGAGGGCATGTGGTCGAAATTCGATGTCGTCGCCAACGACGTCACCGTCAATCTGTCTTTAACCCTCAAATAATTCCTACCTAAAAATCTCAAGGAGTCATCATGTCACTGTTCAAAACACTCACTCTGACCGCTTCCCTGTTCGTCGCTTTGGCGAGCCACGCCATCGCAGCGCCTGTCACCTACCAAGTAGACCCGACGCATACCTACCCTCGCTTTTCATACTCCCACTTCGGACTGTCCACCCAATTGAGCAGCTTTCGAAAAACCACGGGCACCGTGACCTTCGATGCGAAGGCCAAGACGGGCCAGGCAGATATCACGATCGACATGACGACGGTGAATACCGGTCTCGCCGATTTCGATGAGCACCTCCGCGCAGAAGACTTCCTCGATACCGCGAAGTATCCAACGGCGACTTTCAAATCTACACGAGTGCTGTTCGACGGCGATAAGCCCTCGAGCCTCGAAGGCTTACTGACTATCAAGGGCGTTACTAAGCCGGTCACGCTGACGGTCACGTCCTTTACCGCCATGGAGCACCCGATGGTGAAGAAGCCCGCGATCGGCGCCAATGCGTATACGGTCATCAAGCGTTCGGAGTTTGGCGCCGGCAAGTACGCCCCGTTCGTCGGCGACGACGTGCGAATCGACATCGCCGTCGAGGCCGTTGCCCAGTAATCAGTCAGACGCTGGGGCGTCGTCCGTGCGTTGCGGTCTTGCCGCAGCGCACGGACTTTTGATTACGGCACTCGCCCAAATATGCCGGTCGCAACCATGGCGATGATGGAACCGAGCGCAGCGAGCCCCATGTCTTTTTGGGCATCCCAATCGTCTCCTTGAGCGCCGATGTACGCAGCGCCTTTTCCGCCACCCAGCCATTCTGTGATCCACCACTCGAGCACCTCGAAGATCATGCTGGTCGCCATAATCAAAGCCGGCGCCAGCACGAAGCTCCACATTCCGCGGGGCGCTGCATAGGACTCGAGTAAATCGAAAAATGGGTATGCCAGCAGCAATCCGTAAGCGAAATGCACGACACGATCGTAGTTGTTGCGTACCCAACCAAACAATTTAGACGGGTGCACGCCGACGATGGCGTGGGCCGCCTCGTCGTAAGGGACTCTGACGTAGGTGTAGTGCCCGCCAATGGCGTGTAAAACGAGAAACCCTACGATCAAAGTGTATGAGAGATCACCGAGCGGCCAAGCGCGGTGCGACCACAGCATTAGAGCGATAGCGATTGCGGTGAAGGCATTCTCGGCGGCCCAGACCAGGCGATCGTGCGGGCGCACGGCCAGCCATAGCCAAAAAATTCCGAAGGGAATCAGCAAAAGATAGAGGTAGTCCATGGGCCATGATTGCGGCCAATCCGCATTGAAAAGACTCGACTAAACCCTATCATAGGCCGACCTTTTCAGGGTACGCCCATGGAAGCCGCCATCAGCTCTACATTCGGCGAGATCGCCGCTCTGCTCGCCCTGGCGGCTGCGACGGGTTTTGTAGGTCTCATGCTTCGGCAACCCCTGATTGTCAGCTTCATCATCGTGGGGCTGATCGCCGGCCCCTCCGCACTCGATCTAGTGCACTCTGATGCCGAAATCACTCTTCTCTCCGAGCTCGGCATCGTGATGTTGCTGTTTCTGGTCGGCATCAAGCTCGACCTCGCTCTCATTCGCTCGCTCGGCACGGTTTCATTACTCACCGGCCTCGGACAGGTGGCATTCACCTCATTGGTGGGCTATGCGATCGGTTTCGCACTCGGGCTCGAACCACTCACCAACTTCTATATCGCCGCCGCATTGGCGTTCTCCTCCACCATCATCATCGTCAAGCTACTTTCCGACAAACGGGAGATCGACTCTCTGCACGGAAAGATCTCGCTCGGAATCTTGATCGTTCAAGACTTGATCGTGGTGATCGCCATGATCGGTCTGTCCGCCGTCGGTATCAGCGCAGGAGCCAACGAGCACGGTGGCGCTACCGTCCAGTCACTGCTGATCTCCAGCATCGTGCTCATCTTGTTCGTCGTGGCGTTCGTCCGTTACCTCGCCACCCCGATCACCGAAAAGATCGCCTTTGCACCAGAGCTGCTCGTGGTGTTTGCCATCGCACTCGCCGCAATCTTTGCTGCGGTGGGCGATGTGACGGGGCTCGGAAAAGAGGTCGGCGGGCTACTCGCTGGAATCGCCCTCGCCTCGACACCCTATCGAGAATCCATCGCAGCGAGACTTGCGCCCTTGCGGGATTTTCTGCTGCTATTTTTCTTCATCGCACTGGGCGCGACGATCGATCTGTCGATACTCGGCGGTAACGCGGTGTACGCCGTGATGCTGTCGCTCTTCGTGCTTATAGGCAAACCGCTCATCGTGCTCATCGTTATGGGCTCGATGGGATACCGCAAGCGAACAGGGTTTCTCGCCGGACTCACTCTCGCGCAGATCAGCGAGTTCTCGCTCATTTTCGTAGCGATGGGTGCGAGCCTCGGCCATGTCGATCAAGAGACGCTGGGTCTTGTGACCTTGGTCGGCCTCGTGACGATCGCCGCGTCGACCTACATGATCACGTACTCGCATCAACTTTATTTACTCTGTGAGCCGCTGCTCGGAAGATTCGAGCGCGCAGGAACACCGCGGGAACCGCACGAGGCCACCTCGCACCACAAAACGAGTCATCCAATCATCCTCTTCGGCCTCGGACGCTTCGGCACGGCGATCGGTCTGCGACTTCACCAGCGCGGTATCGAAGCTCTAGGCGTCGATTTTGATCCTGCAGCCGTGAGTCGCTGGCGCGAACTCGGTCTCGATGCCGAATTCGGCGACGTGACCGACCCCGAGTTCATTTCGGAGTTGCCACTCAGTCAGGCGGAGTGGCTCGTCTCGACGGTTTCGGTACACCACACCGGCCTGAGCCACGAAGATGCGCGGACAACCTTGATACAAATCGCTCGGATGGCGGGCTTCAAAGGCAAGATCGCGGTCACCTCACATCATCCGCATGAAGTTGCCGCGATGCTCAACGCGGGCGCCGACTGGGTCATTGAACCATTCCAAGACGCCGCTGATCACGCGGTAGATGTGCTAAGCGACCTCTCACCCTCGGAAACTCCCTAGAGAACCGACAACCTCGATTTGA
>CAZRFN010000105.1:0-2287 GCA_964599335.1 uncultured Acidibacter sp.
ACGTAGAGCGGCCTTCGCTTAGATTCCATGTAGGTGCGCGCAAGATACTCTCCGAGCGCACCGATGCCGATGAGCTGAATGCCACCGAAGAACGTGACTGCGACCATGAGCGAGGCATAGCCCGGAACGTCGACTCCATACACCCACACTCGCACGACAATCGTCGCAGCGAAGACAAACGAGGCCAGCGAAATCAGACCACCGAGATAAGTCCACATGCGCAGCGGTGCCGCGCTGAAGCTCGTGATGCCTTCAAGAGCGAAATTCCAGAGCTTCCAACTATTGAACTTGCTCTGCCCCGCGCTGCGCTCTGGCCGAGAGTAATCGACCATACAGGACCGAAAACCTACCCAAGCGAAGAGCCCCTTCATGAACCGCTGAGTCTCGGGCAAAGACTTAAGGACATCCACAACAGTACGGTCCATCGCCCGAAAGTCGCCGACATTCGCAGGTAGCGGCGGATCAGAAATGGCGTTGTGCAAACGATAGAACCAATCGGCCGTGAGGCGTTTCATCAGCGGATCGCGCGACCGATCGACACGTCGCGCCAAGACGACGTCATAGCCCTTCTCCCACTGCTCGATCATCACCGGGATGAGTTCCGGAGGGTCCTGCAGATCGACATCGATGGGGATCACGACCTCGCCCATCGCCTCGGCTAAGCCGGCTGCAAGTGCCGCTTCCTTGCCGAAATTACGACTGAGATCGAGTGCGTGAAGCACGAGTGGTGCAAAGTTCGATCGTTGGCCGAGGATGACGTCGAGTGTGTCGTCAGTGCTGCCGTCATTAACGAAAAGCACCTCGCCCTTTAAGCGCGGCGTCGACTCGAAAACCGCCTTGATGCGCTGCAAGAAAAGAACGATCGTAGTGGCCTCGTTGAATACGGGCACCACTAAAGTCACCGTAATCGCGCGATCAATCTGCCGAGCTTGCAATGCACCGCTCATGGGTTGATCACCAAATGACCGATGGAATACATACCGTCCCCCTCGAGGGCGGAGATACGAATTTGGATTGCCTGCATCGAGAGCGGTAGATCTGGTGCAACCAATTGACGCCTCGCCAAACCAAAGCCTTCGATCGGCAGAATATCGCCGATCGGAATATACCCGTCGGCAGTGAGGATCTCGACCCGGTACGTGTCATTGTGATCAAGCGATACATCAATCGACTTGATTTCGATCGCCTTGGGTAAATCAACGAGCAAATCTACCGTGAAGACGATATTCCCGGGAGCATTCCACGCGCCGCCCGTCTTGACGTTTTGTAGTGCGGAGAGCGACGCCCGGACAGCCTGATCCGGTGCGGCGGCGACTGCGGGTGGCGACGACGGAGGCGCCTCGACACTGCCGCCTTCACTTGTGGCAAACCAACGGGCGGCTACGAGCAGCACAAGGGCCGCCCACGCCAGCCAGATCAGCCGATTCGTCGGCATCAGGGGTTCAGCCTGCGCAAAATAAAGCGCGGACCGCCGGGAAACACCGAAGCTTCGATCTCACGAACTAATGATTTCCCGTCGTACTCGACGACGTGTGTGGATACGACCGACACTCCATCGACCTCGCCACGACAGGTTTGGCGCCACCCGAAACGGTCGCTGCTCAATCGCCACGCGGCAGCGGGCGTGCACCGTGCCCGACGAACCGGAAAAGATTCCTGCGAGTACCAGCGCTGCTCTTGTCCTTGCGAGTTGAGCTCTCGCCCCGAAGCGTACTGACCAAAGCCTCCTGGCATGTTTTCAATCGAGACGAAGCTCTCACCATCCCAAGTGACACGCATGCCGAAGTCGTTTCGAAAATAAACCGTGCGCCCCTCGACCTTCATGGCGTAGAGCCGATATTGGGCACCACCGACCGAGAACGACCATGCGTACGCCTCTAGTGCTTTTTGATCAGAAGACTTGAACGAGAACAGGCGTTTGACGGCCTCGGTTTGCGGCGTCACCAGCTTACAACCCGCCAGCAATAGCATGCTCAACACGGCCAACGACCACAGCGCTCGCTTAATCATTGACGGGTACCATCCGCTCGCGCGAGTCTTCGAGCATGTCGCCGTGTGTCGACCTCATCGACTCCCACAACTGGCCCGACCAATTCTCGATCATCCGGCCGCCGTCACGATTGATGGAGCGAAGAATGGTGCGAAACGCTCCCCTGGAGTTTCGACTCGAGTAAGAGTCAAGGGGGATACGGAAGATCAGCCCCTTGTCGAAGCTGCCTTCGCCGAATACTTCAAACGGCACATCCGTGAGTGTGGCAAACGCACCGACGGACCAACCATTGGCGAA
>CAZRFN010000105.1:2387-3478 GCA_964599335.1 uncultured Acidibacter sp.
TCCTGAAGGTAACGCTTCAATTCAGTACGGACAGGCGGCAGTTGGGAGTTTCCATCGCGAGTAATACGATCGAACTGGTTCGACAGGCTCTGCACCCATTCGCTATCGAGACCCCATCCGCCACCGAAATCCACCGCCCCTCGCACGTTGATCGAAGGCTGTAGCAATAGCGGTGCATCGGGATCGAAAAGATAAGTGCGTACGTTCATACCGACCGACAACTCGCCGTTCGGATACTTGAACTTGCGCAGCTGAGTCGGACGCTCGAGCTCGACCGGACGATCGATGGAAATCTTCGGCGGCAGGAGCTCGGTAAGCTCCCGGTCGCGCGAGGGCCGCACGATACGCACCGTGTGGGTAGGTAGTGACAACGCATCGCCGGTCAACTCTACGGTGTGTACGGTACGCGGCGCGTAGAGTTCGACGAGATCCATGACCCGACGGATTGCATCGGCTTCCATCTGATAGGTCATGTTGCTGTAACGCATGCGCAAGACACCGTCGCCCTCTTCTTGCAAGGCGCGAAGCAGAACCCCCGATGCTTCGGCATCACCCGCCATACGCGGGAACCAGCCAAATTTCATATCTCGCTTATTGATCGCAGCGGGCGAATTCGTGGCACCGAACCCGTTCGGTGGCTTGCGAGGTGACTCTAACCCCGTATCGAGCGCTGCAGAAAGTTTGAGCGCGAGGTTGTTCCCCTGCTGCCAACTGGCCGTAAGACGAACCCCCGGAGTCGCTTCCCACTCTACGCCGACGCTCAAAGGGTCGGCGGAGTCGAGCGTGCCGAGCGCTCGTTCGCGGGCGTAGCTGTCGCTGTTATACGCCGCGAGCAAGTCGACCCGCCATTGCGGAATGGAATAGCGGACAGAACCGAAAGCGCCAATGTCAGAACCGCGAAAGTAGCTCTTTACTGAGAATTCGCCGCCGAGACCGAAACTGGTATCGCGAACTCCGAACTGATCGCTGATATAAGTCAAAGGATTCTCAGTTATGGACCGCTCTGAGAATCGACCCCAACCTATCCCGACCGAGAGATCGAAATTTCCAAATTGTTTGTTCGCCACGAGGTATTCGCCACCCCAAGCGCC
>CAZRFN010000106.1:0-3438 GCA_964599335.1 uncultured Acidibacter sp.
AGCACGATGATGATGCGGGTGAACGCCGTCATCGACAAAATGATCGCTGGCAACAGAGTCAGCAGCGTCATCAAACCGAGCGCCTGCAGCGTCAGGCTGTACGCCTGCCCGCCACCACTCACGGGTCGCGTACGTAGCACCTCGATCGAAGAGAGATCTTGACCGAACACTGTGGTCGACCCGAGCAGCAGCCCGACCAGCAATAAAAACCCTAGTGATGATTTTTTCACGGCTCCGACCTCGACGGTCTGTGAGACGCGTCTTCATCGTCAACACGTGCCGCCGCGAGTCGCGAGATGGTGCCCGGTGTGACGCCGAGCAACACTTTTTTGCCGGCGAAGCGGACTACAACCAACTTTTCTCGGGTACCGAGCGAAGCGTGTGAAATGATCTCGAGGGTCTTGTCGTCGCGGCCTCGCGTCGTCAAGCGTAGGCGCTTCAGCATCCAGATCGCGAGCGCCAGCAAGCCCCCGACCAGTAACAGCGCCCCGACGTAACGAATCGGATCCATAGGGATTATTTCTTAGGGAGCGGAAATCAGAGATGCTTCACGCGATCTTCGGCATCGACGACCTGAGTGAGACGAATGCCGTAACGCTCGTTGACCAGAACGACCTCACCCCGGGCGATCACCGTGTTGTTGACACAGACGTCGAGTGGCTCGCCTGCCACGCGATCGAGCTCGATCACACTGCCTTGACCGAGGCGTAAAAGATCTCGAATCCGAAGCGAGGACCGACCCACCTCGACCGAGATGCTGACCGCCACATTCTGGATCAGGTCAAGCTGCACGCCCGATTCGGCGGAACCGTCCCTTGCGGTTGTTGCTGTTGCTTCATTCATGCTGCCGATACTCCTGCCATACGTTTACTGCTTGCGCTGCCTCGTCGTGCTTTGTTGCCGACCGCAGAGGCCTCGCTGCCGTGCTCTTCGCTGCTCGAACCATGGGACACCTCGTCCGACTCGTGTGCGGCCGCCGGCGGCTCGATGATCCGATCGATGCGCACCGCGACGCTGTTGTCGGCGGTGCCGTACTCGGCATCGAACAAATGCGCCGACTGCACCAACACCTTGACGCTCGGCGGCGGCTTGAACCACAGGGTATCGCCCGCCTTGATCGTCGCCAGATCGAGCGCCGAGACACGCAAGGTGGCAAGCTGCGCCACCAGTTGAAGCTCGGCATCACTGACTGCCTCACGCAACTGATCAGCCCATCGTGCCGCGAGTTTTTCGTCGCGATCGCCGGTCTGAACTCGGCCGCGAAGCAACAAACGAATCGGCTTTAGTGCCGAGAACGGATACATGACCGTCAACTGCCCGCGCACGTCGGGACCGATCTCGAGATCAAAACGGCTGACGGCAACCGTTTCGCGATCCTCGCCCACCTGCGCAAAGGCCGGATTGATCTCGCGACTGACGTACTCGGGGTTCAGGGCGTACACAGGCGCCCACGCTTCGCGGAGATTTTCGAAGATCGACTCGAGCAGCAGCTGGATGATCCGCTCCTCGGTGGGGGTGAACCCGCGCTGCGGCGACAACTCGAGCGAGGCGCTACCGCGTCCACCGAAAAAACTGTCGACGGCACCGTAGACGACGGCGGGTTCCAAGGTCACGAGCCCAAAACCGCGCAACGGCAGAAACCGTACGATGTTGACGTTGCAGGGTGACGGCAGACTTTGCAAATAGGCATTGAAAGTCATGACGTCGAAGGGCGTCGATGACACCTTGACCGCCTGACGCAACAGCGTCAGCAAACTTCCGCGTAGTTGACGCGAGAAGCGATCGTTGATCATTTCGAGCGCTGCGAGCTGCGATCTCGAGGTCGTGTCGTTGGCAACCAGGCTGTAGGGCTGCACCGATGACGACGCAGGCGCCTCCGCGGAGGTCTCCATCTCGCCGCTTTGCATCGCTTCGACGAGGGCGGCAACCTCCTCACGCGACAATACTTGGCCGGAATTTGACATAAAAAAACCGTCGACTCGGGTCGCCGTGCTTACTGGAACACGAAGGCAGTGAACATCACTTCTTCGATGCCGCCAAAATCTTCGTTGCGGATCAAGACGTCGTTCATCGCATCGCGCAGAGCCGTCGCAATACGCGCCCGCCCCTCCACGGAGACCATCTCCTCTTCACCGAACTGCCCTGCTGCGGCAAGGATCGCCGCTTCGATTGCAATTTGATGCTTGGTCACACGCTCGACGATCGGCGGACCATAAAAAGTCTTGAACGCCACCTTGAACTGCACGAACTTTCGCGAGTTCGGTACGTTGATCGTGAAGTCACGCTCGATGGCCTTGTAGGTCGCTGCGAACTTTTCCGCCTCGGGAACTTCGGCAGACGACTTCTCCTCGCCGCCACCCGGCGCCTCATGATCGCCCCCTTCGGCGTGTTCACCTTCGCCGTGCTCACCCTCGGCGGCATGTTCGCCCTCGGCGCCATGCTCACCCTCAGCGCCGTGCTCGCCCTCCTTGCCTTCGACGGCCGGCTTCGGGCTGAAGAACCCGGTGAAATAGAGTGTGGCACCTACGGAACCGCCGATGAGCACGAGCGCACCCGCAGCGATCATCACGAAGAAAATCAGCTTCGATTTCTTCTTCGGCTCGGCCTGCTCGCCGCCTGCAGCCGCTTCGGGGGCCTTCTTTTTGTCGTCTTTCTTGTCTGACATCGGGGTGTACCGTCAATGATAAGTAGGTTGGAAGGTCAAACGAAAAGGTCAACGGCCCGAGATGAGTCGGAGCCACGTCTGAACATGGCCGCGTTGGCCACATCCGTCACGATATCAGCGTCATCCGCTCGCTCGCGATAAACCTGGGCCACGTAAGGCATGGGGCTTGAGTCACCGCGCGCGCGCTGCCCTGATTGCCCGAACGACCAACCCGCAAGCTGCAAGCCAGAGGACTCCAGGGTTTCTCGCAAACGCGGCAAACCCGCCTCGAGCAGCGTACGCACTTCGGCGTTGGCTACGCCCACGGTCGCCGAAACCTCAGTGCCGCGAAGCGAGAGATCGATGTCCATCGATCCCATATTGAGAGGTTCCAACTGCAAACTCACGCTCCAATTCTCGTTGCGAATCTGACCGATGACCCGCTGTGCCACGGCCTCGGCAAAGGTACGGCTTCGATCCTCGGCTGTCATCTTCGGATCGGGCAACGGCAAATGAGTTGTGGACGCCGAGGTCAGGTCACGGAATCTCGACGGCAGTTCGGTCGTCGCTTCGGGCATGATGACGGCTGCGCCAGCCAGAGGGTCGGTTGCCGATGATATTTCGATTAGCGCGTCAAGACTACGCGGCGCAAGCACCGACACGAGCGACGGCGTCTCCCAACGATCCCCGTCACTCGGCGTTTCTCCCTCCTGGGCGAATGCGTCCGGCTCGCGATCGGCAGTCTCAACGTCGCTGACGTTGAAGGCTCTTGATCGCAACTCCGACACCGTCGT
>CAZRFN010000107.1:0-3437 GCA_964599335.1 uncultured Acidibacter sp.
TGGCCTAGCGCTCGCCCAGACTCCGACTCCCGCCCAACTCGAGTTGCTGAAGTCCATGCCTGCATCGCAGCGTGAGGCGATGCTTCGGCAGTACGGCGTGGATCCGTCGGTGTTGGACGATGCGGGAGTCTCCTCGCAAGGTAGTGATCAGGGTCGCAAGTCGGGCGCCGAGCGCCCGGGGTCGTCATCAAAGCAGGGGCTCGATGCGCTCGTAGAGGCGCTGACCTTGCGGCCGAACGACACGGTGCTCGTGACGGTCACGGCACGTGCTCCAAGTAGCGGTCCGGGTGGTGCAACCCTCGGTGCGGCGCCGGGGTCGGCCGCCCAATCGACCGCGGCGACGGTCGGCGTCTCGCTCGAGAACGTAGCTTCAGAGAGCTTTCTCGAGGCGATTCGTCGCGGTAACCCCTATGTCCTCGATCGCACGGGTCAGCTCGCGCTGCCCGGCGTGTCGCTCATCGCGCTCGGCGGTTTGACTGAGCAGCAGGCCAATCAGCGTCTTGCGCTCGAGCCGTCGCTGCTCAACGTTACGATTACGCTCACGCGGCTGCCCGTGCAGGCTGCAGGGGCGGTGGGTCTCAAGCCCTTCGGCTATGACCTCTTCGATCAAGAGGCTTCGACGTTCGCCTCTGCCGCAGATGGCCCAGTGCCCGCCGATTACGTGATGGGTCCGGGAGATCGCCTGTCGGTGCAGCTCTATGGTGGGCAGAACCGCACGGTGCAGGTCACGGTAAACCGCGATGGGGTGCTGAGCTTCCCGGAGCTCGGGCCGATTCCGGTGGTGGGTAAAACTTTTGAAGCCGTGCGTGAGGAAATCGAATCCCGCGTCGCCAAGCAAATGATCGGCACGCAGGCTAACGTGAGCATGGCGGAGGCGCGTGCGCTTCAGGTGTTTGTGTTGGGTGAGGCCAAGCGTCCGGGCAGCTACACAGCGAGTGGTCTCTCAACGGTAACGAGCGCGCTCTATGCCGCAGGCGGCATCGCGATGACGGGTTCGCTCCGTGACATTCAGCTTAAGCGTCAGGGTTCGGTGGTGCGCCGACTCGATCTCTACGATCTTTTGCTACGCGGTGACACGAGCAACGATGCGAAGATTTTGCCGGGCGATGTGATTTTCATTCCGCCTGCGGGGCCTGTGGCCTCGATCGAGGGCGAAGTTCGACGCCCTGCGATTTATGAACTCAAAGGCAATGTCACAACCTCAGGTCTCGTCGCACTCGCGGGTGGTTTGACCACCGAGGCGGATGCCGGTCGTCTGTCGCTGGTACGCATTGGCGAAGACAGCCGACGCGTGGCGATTGATGTGTCGCTTGCCGAAGAGCGCGCGACGGGCCCGAAGCTGCAGAACGGTGATCGCGTGAGCGTCGCGCGTTTACGCCCGACGCTTGATGCGGGTGTGGTCATCGAAGGACATGTGTTTCGTCCGGCGACGGTGGCTTGGCGCGATGGTCTTCGCCTCTCTGAGGTGATCCGTTCGGTCGATGAACTGAAGCCGGGTGCGGATCTCGGTTATGTGCTCATTCGTCGCGAGTTGCCGCCCGATCGACGGGTGGCGGTGCTCTCGGCGGATTTGGCGGCGGCGCTTCGTGAGCCGGGTTCGGCCGCGGACGTACAGCTGGCTGCGCGTGATCGAATCACGGTGTTTGATATCGAGGCGGGTCGCGATCGCGTGATCAAGCCGTTGATCGCGGAGCTCCGCCGTCAGTCGCGCGTCGATCAGCCGACGCAAGTGGTCTCGATCGGCGGTCAGGTCAAAGCCCCGGGTGAATATCCGCTCGAGCCGGCGATGCGCGTGAGCGATTTGCTGCGCGCGGGTGGTCGTCTCTCTGATGCAGCCTTTGGTCTGAGAGCCGAACTCACGCGGTTTTCGAGTAATGGCGAAGAACGCGAGTCGGCTCTGCTCGATATCGACCTTGCTGCGGTACTGCGTGGTGATGCGGCAGCGGATATCACGCTGCAGCCCTTCGATGCGCTCGTCGTCAAAGAATTGCCCGAGTGGTCAAAGCAGGAGTTCGTGACGCTGCGCGGTGAGGTGCGCTTCCCGGGTCGCTACCCGATCCGTCGTGGTGAAACCCTGCGCTCGGTGATCGAGCGTGCGGGTGGGCTCTCGGGTATCGCATTCACACGCGGTGCGGTGTTCACGCGTCAAGAGCTCAAGCAGCGCGAGGCGGAACAGATTGCGCGCCTCTCTGATCGATTGCGTTCAGATCTCGCGGCGCTAGCCATTCAGGCGGGCGGGGCTCGTGAAGGCCAGGATGCCGCTCAAGGCGCGCTCTCAGCGCAGGGCCTCTTGAGTCAGTTACAGAGCACGACAGCGGTGGGTCGACTCGTGATCGACGTCGATCGGTTGATCTCGGGTCGTATCGGTTCTTCGTCGGACGTCGTGTTGCGCGATGGCGATGAACTCATCGTTCCGAAGATCCGTCAGGAAGTGACGATCATTGGTGAAGTGCAGAACTCAACCTCTCTCCTGCATCGTCAGGGACTCAAACGCGACGACTACATTGACCTCTCAGGAGGGTTTACCCGCCGCGCCGATAAGTCTCGCGCCTATGTGGTGAGAGCGGACGGCAGCGTCGTTGCGGGAGCCTCGGGCGGATGGCTCCGAGGTGGCAAGAACGTCGACATTCAGCCTGGAGACACCATCGTGGTGCCGCTCGATACCGAGCGTCTGCCGCCGCTGCCGTTGTGGCAGGCGGTCACGACGATCGTGTACAACGCGGCGGTGGCGCTCGCGGCGATCCGCACGCTCTAAAGGTTTGCTAAGGCTCGGGTTACCCCTGAGCGAAAGGTCGGTTATGACGAGGGCGTTCTTGGCCCCGGTGGTGCGTGCTTCGGCGTGGGCGGGGCGGGTGATCCCGTGACGCTCAATAAGCTGCTGCCGATATTTTTCTCTCCGATCGTGCTCGTGTGTCTTGCCGTGCTCGTGGGCGCCGTGCTGCGCCAGCGACGTTGGTCGATTGCGGGTGCCGTGCTCTTGCTCGTCTGCAGCTTGCCCGTGGTCGCGGATCGCTTATTTGCGTGGTCGCAGGCGGGGGTGGTGCCGGAGAGCGCGTTGTCGGCTGACGGGGGCGCGACTGCTGCGGTGGGCGAGACGGGCGCAGCGGCGTCGTTTGCCGGGGTCTCTCAGCCTGCTGAGGCGATCGTCGTGCTTGGCGGTGCCATGAGTTACGTACGCCCCTCGGGGGTGCCCATCGCCGAATGGGGCGATGCGATCGATCGCGTGTTTGGCGGTATTGCGCTCGCGCGTGAGGGGCGAGCGCCGCGTTTGATCTTCTCGGGTGGCAGCTGGATCGGCCAAGAGGGCTTGCCTTCGGAAGGTGCGGTGGCGCGGCAGCTCGCGCTCGAGTTCGGTTTACCCGCCGATCGCGTCGAGGTGTCCCCTCAGGCGCTCAATACTCAGCAAGAGGCTGAAGCTATTCGGGAGATGTTCGACT
>CAZRFN010000108.1:0-3381 GCA_964599335.1 uncultured Acidibacter sp.
CGGCTTTCCGCGACATCCATCCACGGGCGCCGGTTCACATCCTGGTCGTTCCCAACAAACCGATCCCTACCGCGAACGACATCGTCGACAGCGATGAGGCCTTGATCGGCCACATGTTCACGGTGGCCCGCGACCTTGCCAAACGGGAGGGCATCGCCGAAAGCGGTTATCGCCTGATCATCAACTGCAACGGAGATGGCGGCCAGGAGGTCTATCACCTCCACGTGCACCTGGTCGGCGGCGCGCCGCTCGGCCCCATGATCAGCCGCGCTTAATCAGCCGCGCCGACATCAGCTTCACGCTCTCTCACGCAGCATCCACCAGAAAGAATCTCCATGCTTCGCGAACTCTACCCCGCCATCGACGCCCGCCGCAGCGGCTGGCTGCGCGTATCCGACCTACATGAAATTTATTGGGAAGAAAGCGGCAATCCGTCTGGAAAGCCGGTCGTCTTCCTGCATGGTGGTCCAGGCGGCGGCACCGATGCACGCATGCGGCGTTTCTTTGATCCGACGCGTTATCGCATCGTGCTCTTCGATCAGCGCGGTTGCGGCAAGAGCCGGCCTTACGCAAGCCTCGTCGACAACACCACCTGGCATCTCGTCTCCGATATCGAGCGCCTGAGAGAGCATCTCGGCATCGAAAAATGGCAGGTGTTCGGAGGCTCGTGGGGCTCGACGCTCGCGCTCGCCTACGCGCAGAGTCACCCCGAGCGCGTCACCGAACTCGTCCTGCGCGGCATCTTTCTGGTGCGACCTTGGGAGTTCCGCTGGTTCTATGAAACACCGGACGGCACGGGCGCGCTCTACCCCGATCTTTACGAAGAATTCGTCAAGCCGATTCCGCCCGCTGAGCGTGGCGAGCTCATGCAGGCGTATTACCGTCGATTGACGAGCGACGATCCGAAGGTGCGTCGCGAAGCGGCGATCGCCTGGTCCGTCTGGGAAGGCGCCACGAGCTTCTTGCGACTCAACCCCGACTACGTCGCCAAATTCGCAGAGGACGAAGTCGCCGATGCCTTCGCTCGCATCGAGTGCCATTACTTCATCAATGGCGGTTTCCTACGCACGCCGTCGCAGCTACTCGATGACGTACCGAAGATCCGTCATCTGCCCTGCACCATCGTGCAGGGTCGGTACGACGTGGTCTGCCCCATGAAAAGCGCCTGGGATCTCCACCGCGCGTGGCCCGAGGCCGACCTGCGCATCATCGCCGATGCCGGTCACTCCGCGTTCGAGCCCGGCATATTGAGCGAGCTCGTCGCAGCCACCGACCGCTACGCCACTCGCTGACCGCGCTGCAGCGCTCCGTTATCGTCGAGTAGGCCGCGAGACTGCAGCCAGCCTCGAGCATCGTCGGCGTCTTCCCGAAACCAGCGCGCCGCAGAGCCGAGCCTGAAGGTGTAACCCCACTCGTCCATGTCGGCCATCACAGATTCGGCGCCGACCTCCGGCAGAACCTCGCCCCAAAGAATTTGCAGATAACAGACCGCGTTTTCTTCGAACACGTCTCCACCGGCGTCGCGATCGAGTCGTCGTCGTCGCGACTCATCCATGCAAACAAAATGGGCCGCCTCGTGCAGCGCGGAGTGCAGCGGGGTGTCGGACCGAAGAAAAAGCGTCGAGTCGACGAGGCCCGCTTCACTGTCACCCCAGTAAGACCCGGGGATCTGCTCGCCTTCCGAGACGTATCGAATCGCAAGGCCATACGACTCGAGTAAGGCTGCCAGAGCGGTCCGCAGCGTCTCGTCGAGCATTCTCACGGGCGCAGCAGCGCGCTCAGCGCAAGCTGGAAAGTCGTTGCAGCACGATCCCCGCAGCTTCTTCTGCGAGCGTCGCACGCAACTGGTCGCGCTCGCGTTCTTTGGCAAGCGCGAGCCGCTCATCAAAACTGAAGTCACGGGTTACCGACACCGGCTCACTCGTAACTCTGAGCTCTCCCCGGACCTTCACCGAAAACGTCACGGCGTAGGTCAATTCGTATTCGCGGGGAAGATTTCGAGCCGAGACCGACGCCACGCGCTCGAGCAATTCGTCACGCTCGATCACGAGCACCGTCTCGCTGCCCGGTCCGACATGCACCCCCGCGCTGCGGAGATTGCGTTGCATGGCGTTGACGAAGTCACTCTGGCGATCTGTGACTTGCAAGGTAAGGTGTTGCAGATCTCCGGCGATCGGCACGGTACCCTGCAGATGAAACCCACAACCTGCGACGAGCGCGACTACGGCCGCAAGAACGAGTTTCGCCAAACGCATCACACGACCACGTTGATGAGTTTTCGGGGGACGACCACGATTTTCTTCGGCGTCGCATCACCGATGAAACGCTTCACGGTTTCGTCCGCGAGTGCCGCGGCACGAATGGAAGCCTCGTCGGCATCTACCGCTACGGTAATCTGCCCACGCAACTTGCCGTTGACCTGCACAACCAAAGTCAGCGCATCCTGACTGAGCGCGTCACGGTCGACCACCGGCCAAGACACATCGATGATGGCTTCACGGTGGCCGAGCGCCTTCCAGAGCTCGTGACAGACGTGCGGAACGATCGGCGAGAGGCCGATGACGGCGATCTCGAGGGCCTCCTGAACCACCGCACGCCCCTGCGGGCTGCGATCATCGAATCGCGATACGGCGTTCAGCAGTTCCATCACCGCAGCCACCGCGGTGTTGAACGTTCGTCGACGTCCGATGTCATCCGTCACCTTCGTGAGGGCCTGATGCGCGGCGCGGCGCAGATCTTTTTGCGCCGCGTTCAAAGTCGATTTCTCGACAGGCGCAGCAGAGCCTGCACTGACGTGCTGGTAAACCGCGGTCCACAGTCGACGAATGAATCGGGATGCGCCTTGCACGCCCTCGTCGGACCATTCGAGCGTCTGCTCGGGTGGCGCGGCAAACATCATGAAGAGACGCGCCGTGTCGGCTCCGTACTTTTCGACGAGGCTTTGTGGGTCAACGCCATTGTTCTTCGACTTCGACATCGTGCCGAGGCCGTCGTAGTTCACCTCGAGACGAGATCCGTCGGCGCGGGTCGCATACCAGCGTTTGAAGCCGTCCTGTTCTTCTTCGTCGACGTCGAGCGGATTGAAATAGGCACGACGTCCTTCGGCAGGCTGATGAGAGTAGATGTGGTTCAGCACCATACCCTGCGTGAGCAGATTGGCAAACGGTTCTCCCACCGTGACGAGCCCGAGGTCACGCATGACCTTGGTCCAGAATCGCGAGTACAGCAGATGCAAGATGGCGTGCTCGATACCGCCGATGTACTGATCGACCGGCAGCCAATATTTGGCCCGCTCATCGACCATCGCCTTGGCGTTGTCGGCCGATGCGTAGCGCAAGAAGTACCAGGACGAGTCGACGAAGGTGTCCATGGTGTCGGTCT
>CAZRFN010000109.1:0-3360 GCA_964599335.1 uncultured Acidibacter sp.
CGTCCGACGTCTTCAAGGCTGCCAGGTAAGCAGTTAGCACGCGCTTGTGTAGCGGTGCAGTAGAACTGCTCGAGTTGAAAGTTACAGTGTAGGACGTACCAAAAGATGAGGCGCTCGAAGGCGGCATTGTGCGCGTAGATTCGCCCCTTGTGATGCCGTACGGCTTCAGGGAAGGGTTGATCGGGAGTCCAGGTGACAACGTCATCGTCGTCAAACGCGTAGGACATACACAGTACATCCGTGCTTGCATCTTGTGCATAGTTGTAAACCCCCTTGGTGGTGAGATCGCATCGCGACCGGGTTTCGAAATCGCAATACAGCGCTCTCATTTTTTACCCCAACGCGTCTGGCGCCCTTTATCCAGCGCGGCTTTTCGTTCGGGTGTCATCCAAGTGCCGTGTCTTACGGCGTCTTTTATGTTTTCGCTACGGGGGCCCCATCGCAAATTCTGTAGTCGATTGTCTGCAGGGTTTCCGTTCATGTGCAGGCATTCGTAGCCATCTGGCGCTGGGCCGACAAAAGCATTTAACACTAGTTTATGTACGCACTGGCTGTTTCCTTTACCAAGCGCGACTGATAGATGGCCGCCCGGCATACGCCCCGGCCGCAACAATTTACCTTGCCGAACTGACGTATAGCGGCCTTTTACCGGCCCTTCGCAGACGATTGCTTGAGGTAACGATCTAACGCGCCCTTCACTGCTTACTTCATAGCGCCCGATAAAACCTTTTACGGGCTTCCATATTTCTTTCATATCGCGCTCAATAAAAAAGCCCTGTTCTGCATTCTCGTCTTGCGACGTTGGCGGACTCGGCAGACACCGAGCAGAATGCAGAACAGGGCTTGTCTGTCAGCGTGCCGCCAAGCACAAATACATACTAGCATAAAGAGGGTGGCCCCGGTTATCCGGCCCACATCAGGTCGAACCGACCAAGGAAGAACCTGATGTCTAGATAACCGGTGCCATTGAAAAGGTGGGGTACTTCGACTGCGTCTATGCCGCATTGCATCCAGTTAGTTACCGGCGCGGCGCACATAGCATCCGTCTTTTCCCCCGTGCTACTTAGCCGCGACGGCGGCGGCCTGCTGGTGCTGCTTCGGCTGCAGGTGCCTCGACAGCTTCTGGCTCGTCAGCCTTACCGTCCATGCCGACCCACTCGACGACCTCAAAGACCGGCGTGTAGATACGACCGTAGGACTTGTGCGTGTAGTGGTCTTTCTTCAGACGCACGACAGGCACGGGCTTGGACTGATCCTTCTCGACTTGCTCGGCAATCGCAATAGCAAGTTGCTGAACAGCGCGCTTGCCACCAACGGACGTCACTGTGTAGCGCGCTTCCATGTCCTTGTCAGAACCGGAAATGCACTTCAACGACATGCCGACTTGCGCTTCCCAACCACGCTTGGCGTTGGGCGGTGCGGCTTCCATCTCTGGCAGCGGCTCGGACACCGACACCATTTTCTCGCCCAGCACTTCGCCTTCGCCCCACGCAATGTAGCCATGAATGAACGAGAACGGATTGACCGCCCAAGTTGCATCATCCTCGACTTCAGTTTGGTCAGCACCAAACACCCAGTGACCGGTCCGGTCCATCTTGATGATGACAGAACCCGCTGGGCCGACCTCGGTTTCGAGCGTGCGCAGTGCGGTGGAGAGGGAAGAAACGGCAGGCAGGTTAGCGCCTTTGAAATTAACGATATTGGACATTACTGTACTCCTATTGGATTTTAGAAAGGGCAGCGGTCAGTTGCTTCCCGATTTGCAGTACCGCTGGCCTCGGGTCTGACTCCGGTGCCAACGTATCGCCCGATGACACAGATACGACCATATCAGCGGGAAATTCTATTTTAGCCTTTTTCAAGACTTTCTCAAGCTGTGCCGGCGATTTAATTGTCGGCGGCTCGTAAGCGTCTTCGATACCGTTGGCGTCTGCCCACGCTTCGATCTTCGCCTTGTCCACCCATTGGCGCCGCGCCTGCTTGGCGACCAACTTGTAGCCTGGCACGTCAACACCGTTTTGCAGCATCTCGAACGCGAGCGAGCGCAGGTCGGTGATGTAGCTCTCGATCATGTCAGCCTGACGCAATTGTGCAGCGATCTGCTGTGCAGGCATCTCGATCAGTTTGGCCTTCAACGCACGCTCGACCGCACCGTTCATGCGTGGGCAGATGGGCTTGGCTGCACACCAGCGGCAGTGGTCGCCCTCTTGCATGGGTGGCTCTGGCCATGACGACAGGCGCACGGCGTACAGCAGCTCTTGCTCGAACTCTTTGATGCGCGCAGGTGTTGTCACCCAGCGCCGCACTGCAGGCGGCTGCACGATGATGCACTCGATCTCTTCAGCACCTTCGAAGATCCACTGCGCTGCCGGTGTTCTCATCGCGGCGGCGGCGTAAAACAGGAGTTGAGGATTTTCCACAGCATCAACAGATACGCCATCGCCAAATTTCCAATCAAGAACGACCGCGCGTTTACCTTTACGCCCAAGTAAGTCAGTGCTGCCAAAGACACCAGGCAGAAAATCGCCAAAGGATACTCGGGTCTCCACCATGTATTCCATCGTCTTGTCGGGGTCGACTTCGTCGAGTGCTTCAAGAGCGGGAATAATCTTCTCATCGAGTAACTCCTGTGTCAGAACCTGATCTTTGTACTGCGCGCCGATGCACTGCGCAGGCTTCTTGTCGAACTCCAAGAGTTCAGCGATGACGTTATGCAGCAGTGTGCCACGGTCTGCGTGTTCGCTCGATGGCTTGGGCGGCATCTTCTGCACCAGCTTGACTGATGCCGGGCAGTTGATGACGCGCTTGGCGGTGCTACCGCCGACGACGTTAGAGTGTTCCATTACGCCCTCGCTTTCATCATTGCATCAGCCATTTGGTATGACAGATTTGCTATGTCAAAATCAAGCCGCATAAGAATTCTAGGGTCATCTGACACCATCGGCATAAATTGTTGCATCGCCTTCGCCGCGAAATAATCGCGCAAGTCCATGCCTTGATGGTCTTTCTCGTCAAGAATATAGGGAAACGCTTTCATACCTTACCTCCGTTGTGTGATTGAGCCTCGACTGTAGACCCTAAAATAATCCTTGTCAAATACTTTTTGATGCCTTATATTTCGGCCATGCGTGAATCAGAGATCGAGAATTATTTTGTCTGGGCAGTCGAGCGCGCCGGTGGCAAGACTTATAAGTTCAAGTCTGTCACACAACGCGGGGTTAGTGACCGCTTAGCTTGTATGCCTGATGGATCCACATGGTTTGTGGAACTGAAGGCCGCCAAAGGGCGCCTGTCTGAGCTGCAAAAGATATTCCGCAACGATGTGTTGCGATTGAAACAAAACTACGCCTGTTTATGGTC
>CAZRFN010000110.1:0-3310 GCA_964599335.1 uncultured Acidibacter sp.
CGCTCGAGCTATCGTGCCGAGCAGGCACTCGCCGGCAACAACGCCGGACTCGACAATGCCGCGCTCGCCGTCAACACCGCCGCTCGTCCGTAATCTCGGGCGCGTCGCGTACCTGCCGACTTGGCAGGCGATGCAACGCTTCACCGACGAGCGCGGTCCCGATACACCCGACGAAATCTGGGTGCTCGAACACGAGCCGGTCTTTACGCTAGGCATGAACGGCGATCCTGCGCATGTGCTTGCCGCCGGCGATATTCCCGTCGTCAAAGTCG
This sequence comes from uncultured Acidibacter sp., assembly GCA_964599335.1. Classification (GTDB taxonomy): domain Bacteria; phylum Pseudomonadota; class Gammaproteobacteria; order Steroidobacterales; family Steroidobacteraceae; genus UBA964. The sequence goes on from CAZRFN010000110.1 coordinate 273, forward strand.
ATCGAGGCGGGCAGGTGACGTATCACGGGCCGGGGCAGGTGGTGGTTTATCCCCTCATCGATTTACGTCGGGCCGGTCTCGGCGTGCGCGATCTTGTGACTGCGCTCGAGCAGTCGGTGATCGAATGTGTGGCGAAGTACGGCGTTTCGGCCACTACGCGGCCAAAGGCGCCGGGTGTTTACGTGGACGGCGCCAAATTGGCGAGTGTCGGCATCCGGGTGCGACGCGGTGCGAGTTATCATGGGATCGCGTTGAACGTCGACATGAACTTGGAGCCGTTTCAGCGCATCAACCCCTGCGGCTATGAGGGGCTCGCGATGACCCAGCTTGCGGCGCTCGGTGCGCCGTCTGATCTGAATCGTGTGGCCGCAGACTTGATCGACGTGCTGCAACGCCTATTGTCGAGGACTGCCCCATGACGCCTCCAAAACCGGTTCCTTCAAAGAAAGAGATCGAAATCGTTCGTCGATTGCTCGCCTATATTGGCGAAGATCCCGATCGTGAAGGGCTACTCGAAACGCCTGCGCGTTTCTTGAAAGCCTGGGAGGAATACACCCGCGGCTATCGTGAGCGACCCGAGGACATCCTCAAGTCGTTCGAAGACGGTGCGCAGAGCGTCGACGAGATGGTCATCGTGCGCGATATCCCGGTGTACTCGCTCTGCGAGCACCACCTCGCGCCATTTTTCGGTAAGGCCTACGTAGGTTATGTGCCGGACAAGCGCATCCTCGGGCTTTCAAAGATTTCTCGACTCGTCGAGATCTTTGCGCGCCGACTGCAGGTGCAGGAGCGTCTGACAAACCAAATCGCCGACGCACTCGACACCCATCTGCAGCCACTCGGCGTGGCGGTGGTCATCGAGTGTCGTCACATGTGCATGGAATCTCGGGGCGTGCGCCACACGGGCACGGCGACGGTCACCTCGGCGCTCCGAGGGTCGATCAAGACCAACGCAGATACCCGTCGAGAGTTCTTGTCCTTGATCGGACGCTGAGAACGCTCAGATCACCATCAGCACGCCTTCGGTGGAGACTAGCGCTCCGACGAGGGCCGTCACCTGTTCGCGGCTCTGGGCGACGATTACGTACGTGATCGAGATGAAGTTTCCGGCGCCGCTCGCGCGTTCGCTGATGCGTTCCGGTGCGAGATCAGGGGCATGTTGCAGCACGACGGCATCGATCCGCGGGCGCAAGCCGCGCTCGCTTCGTCCCACGACCTTGATCGGATAGTCCGTCGGAAAGACGAGGGGGCTTGAAGCGTTCTCGTTGTGATCGGACATCTCGATCGCTCGCTTACCAGGGTTGTCCGGCAAGCTCACGCTGCAGCGTATTGAACCCTTCCCACATGCGGGCCCAGAGCGGTCCCGGTTTGCCGGAGCCGACGGACTGACCGTCGATGCGGGTCACGGCCGACACGTTGCGGGTCGCCGAGGCGATCCAGACTTCGTCGGCGCTTCGCATCTCGGATTCTTTGATCGCTCGGGTCTCACGGGGAATGCCGAGGCGATCTGCGAGCTCTTCGACCACGCTGCGAGTGGTGCCCGGCAGGATGGCATTCGAGTTGGGCGGCGTCGCGATGATGCCTTTCGAAATGACGCTCACCGTCGAGGCGGTGGCTTCCATCATCCAACCATCGCGCAGCAGGATGGTTTCGTCAGCGCCGGCATCGCAACCGAGCTGGCGTTGGAGCACATTACCAAGCAGCGCGACCGACTTGATGTCGCAGCGACCCCAACGGATATCGGGAGCCGTCACGCACGAGAGCCCTCGAGCGAGCTGTTCGGTCGAGGGTTTGGGCAGCGGTGCCGCAAAACCGAAAACCGTTGGCGCGATGTCGGGGAGCGGAGCATGCGAGCGGCCCGTATCGGCACCGCGCGATACCTGGACATACACATACACATCGCCACCACCGTTTCGATCCATCAATCCGCGGACGATGGCCCGCCATCCGTCACGGTCGTGCGGATCTTTGATGCGCAGTGCCTCGCAGCTGCGATTGAGTCGATCGAAATGCTCGACGAACCTGAACGGCCGCCCGGCGAAAACCGGCACGACTTCGTAGACGCCATCACCAAACAGGAAGCTTCGGTCGAGGGGCGAGATGCGCGCTTCGTTGATCGGCAGCCACGCACCGTCGAGATAGCAGATCGGGAGGGTGGCGCCCATGAATCACCTGAACCAGAGCGAGACCGTATCTCGCGTTTGAGCCCAGAGTCCGCCGGCGGGGACTTCGCGAGTGACGACGAGCGGCACGCGACGGACGACAGTGTTGCCGTCCGACACCGTCAATTCGCCGACGCGCTGACCCACCTTGAGCGGCGCGACGAGCGGCTCGTCGAGAGAGGTTGCGACGCGTAGCTTGCTGGTGTTGCCGCGCGTTACCGTGACTCCGACGTTCGTCTGCGGTGACACGGCGATGTATTGCTCGGTACCTTTGTATACGCGTGGCTGCAGCACCATCTCACCCGCCTTGCGCAAAGTCACGGTTTCGTAGAACGCGAACCCGTAATTGAGCAGCGCCGCGCTTGCCTGCTCGCGAACTTTGGGTGATTCGGTGCCGAAGACCGCCGAAATCATGCGAGTGCCGTTGCGCTGGGCCGAGCTGACGAGGCAATAGCCTGCGCTGTCGGTGTGTCCGGTCTTGATGCCGTCGGCACTCGGATCACGATAGAGCAAGCCGTTGCGGTTACCTTGGCGGATGTTGTTCCAGACGAATTCTTTTTGAGAGTACCAACGGTAGTACTGCGGGAAATCGCGAATCATCGCCCGGGCGAGGATCGCGATGTCGCGAGCCGTGGTGTAGAGCGCGGGGTCGGGCAGACCCGTCGCGTTCGCGAAGCTCGAGTTGGTCATGCCGAGAGCCTTAGCTTGTTCGGTCATGACGCGTGCAAACGTTTCTTCGGTGCCCGCGAGGCGCTCGGCGATCGCGATGGCGGCATCGTTGCCCGACTGGACGATCATGCCTTGAAGCAAGATCTCGACCGGAACTTTATCCCCCACCTGCAAAAAGGTTCGCGAGCCTTCGGCGCGCCACGCGCG
>CAZRFN010000111.1:0-3127 GCA_964599335.1 uncultured Acidibacter sp.
GAAAATCGAAAAATCATTTTGATTACAACTAATTTAGGAAGCAAATGACCGACCGCGAGATCATGCAGCAGGCGCTGGAGGCACTGGATCGCGTTATGAGCCACGGTTCTGCGGTGCAGGAAGCCAAAGACATTCTCCGCGAGCGGCTGGCGCAGCCGGAGCCGGTTATCGACAAGTCAGCCGCAATCCGCATCGCTACCGCGCTTGGATGGGTTCCACCCAGCGACACATCGCAAGAACGTGTCGATGAAGCGGAAAAACAGCGACAGGAGCAGGAGCCGGTGGTGAAGTGGGACGCCTCTGCACCTCTGGTAGTCACGCCGCATCCTGCTTTTCAAGCAACCCTACAGACAAGCAAGCCGTGGGTTGGTCTGACGGCTGCTGAATTCCGTAAGGCAGTCGATGGGCTGGAAGACCTTGAAGACTGCTGGGTTGCTTTAGAGCATGCTTTAAAGGAGAAGAACACATGACTAGAGAAGACATCAACCGCCTGATCCAAGACAACGGCCTTTTCCACGGCACCGTGAGCATTGGCGTGATCATGGACATGAATCATCTGGAGCGCCTTGTTGCTCTTGTCGCTGCTGCCGAGCGCGAGGCGTGTGCTTGCACTGTCGCATCAATTGCTGGAGACGATCAGTACCGCTGGGCGGCAGACGCAATCCGCGCAAGGGGGCAGGCATGACCAAAGAAGACATCATTAATATGGTGCAAGAAACAATCATTACTTGCCCAAATGAAAACCCATTTGACTTTCATCTTAATACGCTAGAGCAGATCGAACGCTTTGCCGCCCTTGTTGCCGATGCTGAGCGTGAGGCGTGTGCGAGGTTGTGTGAGGAACTTGACGCAATGGCTTGGGCAGATTTTGGTGAGTATGCAAGTGGTTATGCAGACGAGATTCGCAAAAGGGGGAAGTCATGAAACCCAAGCTAATCCAACTGCTTGAACAGTGCATCGAGACAGGCATCCAGCGCGGCTGGAACCGCTCCTTCAAGCACGACGATGTCCCGCCTGAGGATATGGTGCGAGAGCGCATCCGCGAGGCGATCTGGCTTGAACTATACGAATGGTTTGATTTTGACGAAGATGAGCCACAACCACTGTTTGACGACTGGGGCGGGTTCCCCTACAAGGAGAAAAAATGAGGTCTAAAATCCTAGATCCTGAATTTAAGTACGTCCCAGCAGCCGCTACGGACATTCAAGTAACATGGAGAAAATTCGGCTGGAGGCCGCTTAATGAAATGCCCGATGTGCGGAGCGTGGACACAAGTAAAGAGAACTCATCAGAAGAACGAAATCGTCCAAAGATCAAGAGAGTGCGGTAATGAGCATCGTTTTACCACTGAAGAAAGAATCATCTCAGTCAAAGTCCGAGGTAGATTTCGCAAGCTGGAAGACGGAAAACCTAGTCCAGTTTGCAAAACAGGCCAACGAACGCATCAAGGCCCAACAGGAACAGATTGATGCTCTGACGATTGACTTGAAGTGCGCTATGGAGGCTTACAGGAAGATCCTCATAGAGACTCGACGTTCACTATCTGACCCCTGAACTCAATGTGCTTATCATCCCACTTGTGGACAAGCTCAGGCCACAGCAACCGGCCATCTTTGAATGTCAGCACGGCAAACCCAGACCGCCAGTTTGTAGGACTGTCCTCTAGATAATCCTTAAACTGCGGCCCACTTGGGTCTGCCAAAGTGCCTGTATCTACACCGTATCTATTGCCGGTGTAGTCAGCAAAAGGCGTGACCTTTAGCGAGTGCAGATGGCCCGTAACCATCGAAATACCCGCATTAACAGTATTGTTATGTGTTGCGTGGATACCACTTTTGTAGCGATGTTTCACTACAACTGTTTCAGTCGGCCAGCATGACCAGCATGAAATCCAAGCTGGGAAATGGTCTGATAACTTAAAACCGCCAACAGCCATGTACTCTGGAACCGTGTTTGCCAGCCGGTTCTCAAATCGAGCATCGTGGTTGCCAAGCGCCCAGATCAGCTTTGCACCATTAGCTGCTTCCTCAATCTCCCCAAGGCTAGCCTCACAAGCCTGTAGTTCTTGTACTACAGACGGCTTGGAGTCCCATCCAATTCTTGGGAATCGGCTGATTGATGCCCCATCAAAAGCGTCACCATTATTGATAATCGCTTTTGGCCTCAACTCATTGATAGCCCAAAGCAATCCTTTGAACGCTGTTGTCCTGACTCCAGGCCAAAAATGAGCGTCTGAAAACACCAAAACAGTGCCGTTCTCGATGCCCAATTCATACCTAGCAGTGTTTTTCTTGAGCATCTCATCTTTGGATTCGGATTTGAATCCGCGCTCTTTGTAAGATGCCAAAATCTGGCCCGTATCTTCCTCAATCCTCTTGCGCCGACCAAGGACTGCCCTTTCTGTCATGCCAATAATCTTGGCAATCTTTGTTGCGCTGCCATGAGCTTTCCATAACTCTATGAACTCAGCGCGGCTTATGTTCTGAGCCGCCATATAACACTCTCTCCAATACGTTAATGACTCTGTGCTCTACAGCATCCACCGCATCTGAGTTGGCAGATCTGTCCTGCGCCGTGGTAATTAGGTCATAGAGAAACACATGAAGACACTCATGCAGTGCCGTCATAGACAGTGTTTCGGAATTTATGGGAGAAGAGCCAAAGTCACCCAGTTGGTAAGTACCAAGCCGCGCTTGACCATCGCACTCCATAGAGGCCATAGCACCTTTGGCTTGTTTTAGGCTTCTTTCGATCCTCCAATCCATAAGATTGAGGGTCTTTTGCCAATGCTTAACCCAACTATCGAACTCTAAAGCCTGCTCGGCAGTAGGTTTGTTTTGAGGTTTTGCCATATCTGCCCATTTTGTAGCCCATCTATGACAGGAACAATTCAATCTCTGCTTTCCTGCGCCTGACAAGCCCTGGCAACTCCTTGCCACCACCCTTTGTCCAGGCCATAAAAGCCTCCGCAGCGCCTTCCCAGTCACCCCTGTTGGCCTTCATGCGGATCGTAGAACGCTGCAAGTTGCCTAGCCCTGCGTTAAAGGCAAAAGATACAAGAGCGTCAAAAGCGCCTTGACGGCCAACAACGCCGGGAATAAGTCGTAGAACACCACGTTCAAAAGAC
>CAZRFN010000112.1:0-3121 GCA_964599335.1 uncultured Acidibacter sp.
GAACTTTATCCCCCACCTGCAAAAAGGTTCGCGAGCCTTCGGCGCGCCACGCGCGTTCGCTGATGGTGACCGGTTCTTGCAACTTGAGTCGGCCCTCGGCGAGCGCGCGGAACGCGACGTAAGCCGTCATCACCTTGGTGATGCTCGCGGGCTCGACGCGCAGGTCTTCGTTTCCGCCAGCGAGTCGACGACCTGAGACGTGATCGACCAGGATCCAAGATTTAGCCTCGACGCCCGGCGGCGGCGGGACGGCCAGCACGTTCGCATCGGCGCGGACGATGAAGCACGACAAGAGGGCGAGGGCGGTAGCGGAGAGGCGAGACGTGAACGACAAGGTCGGACTCCTGCAAAGTCTGGCGAAGGATTCTGAAGCGCAGATTGTAAACGCGTTATTCGTGTGCGGGACGAGCATCCGGGACGCCGGCGATCCGCAGGCGCTCGATCATGTCGTCGGCCTCGAGGGCGCCGTCGAGAGGACCGACCTGCACGCGGAACACCATCCGATCGCCGACGAGCGCTTCGCGCACGAGGGTATTGCGAATCCCGGAGTCTGCGAGCCGTCGTTGCATCGCCTCGGCGTTCGCTCGGGCGGAGAACGACCCGGTCTGCAAGAACCGCGAACTGACGCCGATCGCCGCCGAAGGGCCGGCAATCGCTGCGGGCACGGGCGGGACGGGCGCATTGGCTGCCGTAGCCGTTGCCATGGGAAGCGGCACGGAGGGAGGCGGCGAGTCGTCGCCGGGCTCGATCACCCGGATCTCGACGAGTGCCGTGCCTTTTCGAGTCATGTCGAGCTTGTGGGCTGCCGTGTACGACAAATCGATGATGCGATCACCGACGAAAGGACCACGATCGTTGACGCGTACGACGACCGATCGACCATTTTCGAGATTCGTGACCCGCACATAGACGGGTATGGGCAGGGTTTTGTGCGCGGCCGTCATCGCATACATGTCGTACGGCTCGCCGCTCGAGGTGCGCTCGGCATGGAAGCCGGGGCCATACCATGAGGCGACACCGCGCTCGACATGACCCTTCGCACTGCGTTTGACGCGATAGGTACGACCGAAGACCTCATACGTCTTAGGGTTGCCGTAACGGCTGCGCGGTTCCTTGCGCGGGACGGCGTCGGGGATGGAATCGAGATTTCGGGGCGCACCTTTCGGAAGGCTGGCAGAGGGCTTCGAACTCGGCTCTGGTGCACGTCGGAGGAGGCTGCAGCCTTGGAGCAGCAGCGTGCTCAGGGTGAGAAGCAGAACGAGTCGCGGCATCACCGGCGCATCACCTTGGCGAGCCGCCGGCTGTGGCGGCGCCCTCGGGCGCGGGCATGCGCGCAAGCTCGGTTTCGATGGCCTTGGCGAGATCATGAATCGCCATGGCATAGAGAATGCTGCGGTTGTAGCGGGTGATCACGTGGAAATTGCGCAGACCCACTCGAACGTTGGGGCGATCGGCGAGCTCAGCCGGAACGAGGATCACCGGGGTGGCATCGGCGATCGACTCAGACAGCGTGAACCCGAGCGTGCGCGCACCGCCGGCAGTTTGATTGAGATCGAGATTGCGTCGTTCGAGCGTCGGCATCACGGCGGCCAATGTCTCTGCGCTTGCCGCGCCTTCAAGCAGCACGGGCGCATCGCGTTCCCAACCGTGGACCGAAAAATAGTTGGCGACGCTGCTGATGACGTCATCCCACTGCAAGAAGAGGTCGCGACGCGAGTCGGTGGCTCCGTCGAGTGGGCCGTTGACGGCAAAGCGCCGATAGCTCGAGGGCATGAACTGCGGCGCACCCATAGCTCCGGCATAAGAGCCGAGTGTCGTGAGCGGATCGAGTGATTCCTCGCGGACGAGCAGCAAAAACTGTTCGAGCTCCGAGCGGAAAAAGCGACCTCGCGGCGGGTAGTCGAAGCCGAGGGTCATGAGCGCATCGAGCACACGCCAAGAGCCTTTGTTACGACCGTAATTGGTTTCGATACCGATGATGGCCACGATATACGCGGGCGATACGCCGGTTTTGTCGTGCGCCGCGTCGAGTCGCGCACGGTGTTCTTTCGAAAACTCGACACCGCGGGCGACGCGTTCGGGAGTCACGAGGCGATTGCTGTACTCCCACCAGCGCAACACGGTTTCGGCAGGCCGCGTGATCGCTGCGATGATTCGAGGTTGGAACATTCCTTGCGACAGCAGGGCTCGAATTTCACTCTCGGCGATACCGTGCTTTTTGGACGTCTCGGCGATGAACGTGCGGATGTCTTCACGCTCGAGATCGAAGGGCGTCGGCTCGGCGGGAGTCGCGGGGTTGGTCGTGTTGCCTGATTGGGTGCCCGCGCTCGGACTCGTCGACGAGTGGGCCTGAGTGCCCGTCGAAGCGCCGCCGTGAGTCGCTGCGGCTGTCGCCGAGGAATCCGACGTCGGTGTATTTTTTTTGGGCGGCGCGACGCAGGCGGTCAGCGCGGCGAGCGTGAAGAGGATGGGCCAGAGCGAGCGGGTGCGAAGAGCGCCTTGAGCGTGTTTCATCAGGCTGCGAGTTTGCGGTTGGCGTACAACGACATGAGCATACCGAAGCCTGCCAACAGGGTCACCATTGAAGTGCCGCCGTAACTCACGAGAGGCAGCGGCACGCCGACGACGGGGAGCAGTCCGCTGACCATGCCGGCGTTGATGAACACATAAACGAAGAACGTCGCGGCGAGACTGCCCGATAGAAGACGCGCGAACGTGTCGCGCATTTGCGAGGCGAGAAAGATCGCCCTCAACACCACGAACACGTACAACCCGATCAGCACGAGCGCACCCACGAGGCCGAGCTCTTCGCCAACTACCGCGAACACGAAGTCGGTGGTGCGTTCGGGCAGGAACTCGAGCTGGCCCTGAGAGCCTTGCAGATATCCCTTGCCGAAAATTCCGCCTGAGCCGATAGCAATGATGGATTGGATGATGTGGTACCCCGAGCCGAGAGGGTCGGTCTGCGGATCGAGAAAAGTCAGGACGCGCTGACGTTGGTAATCGTGGAGGAAAGACCAACCGATGACGGCCGCTGCAACGCCGCCGAGCGCGAGCGTCACGATGTACCGAATCTGCAGACCCGCGAGCAGCACGACGATGAGCCCGCCCATCAAAATGA
>CAZRFN010000113.1:0-3121 GCA_964599335.1 uncultured Acidibacter sp.
GAACTTTATCCCCCACCTGCAAAAAGGTTCGCGAGCCTTCGGCGCGCCACGCGCGCTCGCTGATGGTGACGGGTTCTTGCAGCTTGAGTCGACCCTCGGCGAGTGCGCGGAATGCGACGTAAGCGGTCATCACCTTGGTGATGCTGGCGGGCTCGACACGCAGGTCTTCGTTGCCGCCAGCGAGTCGACGACCCGAGACATGATCGACCAGGATCCAAGATTTAGCCTCGACGCCCGGCGGAGGCGGGACGGCCAATACGTTCGCATCGGCGCGGACGATGAAGCACGACAAGAGGGCGAGGGCGGCAGCGGAGAGGCGAGACGTGAACGACAAGGTCGGACTCCTGAAAAGTCTGGCGAATGGTTCTGAGGCGCAGATTGTAAACGCGTTATTCGTGCGCGGGACGAGCATCAGGGACGCCGGCGATCCGCAAGCGCTCGATCATGTCGTCGGCCTCGAGGGCGCCGTCGAGAGGACCGACCTGCACGCGGAACACCATCCGATCGCCGACGAGCGCTTCGCGCACGAGGGTATTGCGAATCCCGGAGTCTGCGAGCCGTCGTTGCATCGCCTCGGCGTTCGCTCGGGCGGAGAACGACCCGGTCTGCAAGAACCGCGAACTGACGCCGATCGCCGCCGAAGGGCCGGCAATCGCTGCGGGCACGGGCGGGACGGGCGCATTGGCTGCCGTAGCCGTTGCCATGGGAAGCGGCACGGAGGGAGGCGGCGAGTCGTCGCCGGGCTCGATCACCCGGATCTCGACGAGTGCCGTGCCTTTTCGAGTCATGTCGAGCTTGTGGGCTGCCGTGTACGACAAATCGATGATGCGATCACCGACGAAAGGACCACGATCGTTGACGCGTACGACGACCGATCGACCATTTTCGAGATTCGTGACCCGCACATAGACGGGTATGGGCAGGGTTTTGTGCGCGGCCGTCATCGCATACATGTCGTACGGCTCGCCGCTCGAGGTGCGCTCGGCATGGAAGCCGGGGCCATACCATGAGGCGACACCGCGCTCGACATGACCCTTCGCACTGCGTTTGACGCGATAGGTACGACCGAAGACCTCGTACGTCTCAGGGTTGCCGTAACGGCTGCGCGGCTCCTTGCGCGGGACGGCATCGGGGATGGAATCGAGATTTCGGGGCGCGCCTTTCGGAAGGCTGGAGGAGGGTTTCGCACTCGGCTCTGGTGTGCGCCGAAGCAGGCTGCAGCCTTGGAGCAGCAGAGTACTCAGGGTGAGAAGCAGAACGAGTCGACGCATCACCGGCACATCACCGTGGCGAGCCGCGGGCTATGGCAGCGCTCTCGGGCGCAGGCACGCGCGAAAGCTCAGTTTCGATGGCCTTGGCGAGATCATGAATCGCCATGGCATAGAGAATGCTGCGGTTGTAGCGGGTGATCACGTGGAAATTGCGCAGACCGACCCGAACGTTGGGGCGATCGGCGAGCTCGGCTGGAACGAGGATCACCGGTGTGGCATCGGCGATCGACTCAGAGAGCGTGAACCCGAGCGTACGCGCACCGCCTGCCGTTTGATTGAGATCGAGATTACGTCGTTCGAGCGTCGGCATCACGGTGGCCAGTGTCTCTGCACTTGCCGCGCCTTCAATCAGCACCGGCGCATCACGTTCCCAGCCGTGGACTGAAAAATAGTTGGCGACGCTGCTGATCACGTCATCCCACTGCATGAAGAGATCGCGACGCGAGTCGGTCGCTCCGTCGAGCGGGCCGTTGACGGCAAAGCGCCGATAGCTCGAGGGCATGAACTGCGGTGCACCCATGGCTCCTGCATAAGAGCCGAGTGTCGTGAGCGGATCGAGCGATTCCTCGCGAACGAGCAGCAAAAACTGCTCGAGCTCCGAGCGGAAAAAGCGACTCCGCGGCGGGTAATCGAACCCGAGTGTCATGAGCGCATCGAGCACACGCCAAGAGCCCTTGTTACGGCCGTAATTGGTTTCGATGCCGATGATGGCCACGATGTACGCGGGGGATACGCCGGTTTTGTCGTGTGCCGCGTCGAGTCGTGCGCGGTGTTCTTTCGAAAACTCGACACCGCGGGCGACGCGTTCGGGAGTCACGAGGCGATTGCTGTACTCCCACCAGCGCAACACGGTTTCGGCAGGCCGCGTGATCGCTGCGATGATTCGAGGTTGGAACATTCCTTGCGACAGCAGGGCTCGAATTTCACTCTCGGCGATACCGTGCTTTTTGGACGTCTCGGCGATGAACGTGCGGATGTCTTCACGCTCGAGATCGAAGGGCGTCGGCTCGGCGGGAGTCGCGGGGTTGGTCGTGTTGCCTGATTGGGTGCCCGCGCTCGGACTCGTCGACGAGTGGGCCTGAGTGCCCGTCGAAGCGCCGCCGTGAGTCGCTGCGGCTGTCGCCGAGGAATCCGACGTCGGTGTATTTTTTTTGGGCGGCGCGACGCAGGCGGTCAGCGCGGCGAGCGTGAAGAGGATGGGCCAGAGCGAGCGGGTGCGAAGAGCGCCTTGAGCGTGTTTCATCAGGCTGCGAGTTTGCGGTTGGCGTACAACGACATGAGCATACCGAAGCCTGCCAACAGGGTCACCATTGAAGTGCCGCCGTAACTCACGAGAGGCAGCGGCACGCCGACGACGGGGAGCAGTCCGCTGACCATGCCGGCGTTGATGAACACATAAACGAAGAACGTCGCGGCGAGACTGCCCGATAGAAGACGCGCGAACGTGTCGCGCATTTGCGAGGCGAGAAAGATCGCCCTCAACACCACGAACACGTACAACCCGATCAGCACGAGTGCCCCCACGAGGCCGAGCTCTTCGCCAATCACCGCGAAGACGAAGTCGGTGGTGCGTTCGGGCAGGAACTCAAGCTGGCCCTGAGAGCCCTGCAGATAGCCCTTGCCGAAAATTCCGCCTGAGCCGATGGCGATGATGGATTGGATGATGTGATACCCCGAGCCGAGAGGGTCGGTTTGCGGATCGAGAAAAGTCAGCACGCGCTGGCGTTGGTAATCGTGGAGGAAAGACCAACCGATGACGGCCGCGGCAACGCCGCCGAGTGCGAGCGTCACGATATACCGAATCTGCAGACCCGCGAGCAGCACGACGATGAGCCCGCCCATCAAAATGA
>CAZRFN010000114.1:0-3119 GCA_964599335.1 uncultured Acidibacter sp.
AGGATCCACTCGGCCACGTTATCGAGGAAGTATCGATCGTGGGTGACCGCGATGACGGTCGAGGGATACTGCTCGAGATATTTCTCGAGCCAGGCGATCGACTCGGCATCGAGGTGGTTCGTCGGCTCATCGAGCAGCAACATGTCGGGCTGCGACAGCAGCAATCGGCAGAGCGCCACGCGGCGTTTTTCACCGCCCGAGAGCAATTCGATCTTTGAGTCCCAGGGCGGCAGGCGCAGCGCGTCGGCAGCGATCTCGAGAGTGCGGTCGAGCTCCCAACCGCCTGCAGCGTCGATCTCGTCCTGCAACTTCGCCTGCTCCTCGAGGAGCTTGTTCATTTCGTCGTCCGACATCGGCTCGGCGAACTTCTCGCTGATCGCGTTGAAGCGCTCGACCTTTGCGAACATGCCGCCAATGCCCTGCACGACTTCTTCGCGCACGCTCTTCTTCGGATCGAGCTCGGGTTCCTGCGGCAGGTAACCCACCTTGATGTTCGGCTGCGGGCGCGCCTCGCCCTCGATGTTGGTATCGAGCCCCGCCATGATCTTGAGCAGCGTCGACTTACCCGAGCCGTTGAGGCCGAGCACGCCGATCTTGGCGCCCGGGAAGAACGACAGGCTGATGTCGCGGAGGATCTGACGCTTGGGGGGCACGATCTTGCCCACCCGGTTCATCGTGTAAATGTACTGGGCCATGTCAGGTATGTGGGGGCGCCGGAGGCTTAAAAAAGGGCCCGCATTATCGCCTGTGCTAGGCTCCGGCGCATCGAAAGTTCGGGGCAGGCGGGGGTCATGTCCGAAGTGCTCGTCATCGCCGGTGAGCGGCTCGCCCGCTACGGCTTCGGCAACGGCCATCCTTGGGGTCCGGACCGTCACGCCGCTTTTTACCGCGAGTTCGAGGTCCGGGGCCTCGCGAGACGTTGCGACGTCGAAGACACGCGCATGGCGACGCTCGAGGAGCTCGAGCTCTTCCACACCCGGCAATACGTCGATTTTCTTCGCGGTCGCTCGCAGGCGGGCTTCGGTTATCTGGATGGTGGTGACACCCCGGTGTTCCCGGGCGTATTCGAGGCCGCCTCCGACGTCGTCGGGGGCACGCTCGAGGCGGCCGCCGCCATCATGACGGGCAGGGCCCGCCGCGCCTTCGTGCCCATCGCCGGGCTCCACCACGCCGGGCGAGGGGGTGCCGCGGGTTTTTGCGCGCTCAACGATTGCGGCATCGCCATCGAGTGGCTGCGCAAAACCTACGGGCTCTCGCGCATCGCCTATATCGACATCGACGCGCATCACGGTGATGGCGTCTTCTACGGCTTCGAGGGCGACCCGCAAGTCATCTTCGCCGACATTCACGAAGACGGACGATTTTTGTATCCGGGCACGGGCAGTGCCGATGAGCGCGGCAAGGGCGAGGCCGCGGGTACCAAGCTCAATGTGCCGCTCGCACCCGGCTCAGACGATGCCGCGTTCGCCCCGGCCTGGGCTCAAGTCTTGCGTCATTTGGAAAGTTTCGAGCCCGAGTTCCTGCTGCTGCAGTGCGGGGCCGACAGCATCGCGGGTGATCCGCTGACGCATCTTGCGCTGTCATCCGAGGCGCATGGGAGGGCGGCACGCGATCTCACGCAGCTCGCCGAGCGACTCGGGCATGGGCGCGTGCTCGCCACGGGCGGCGGTGGATACAACCGGCAAAATATTGCGGCGGGCTGGAACGCCGTGGTCGAGGGGCTGTTCGGCTAGAATACGAGGCCTTCCGTTGCCGATCTTTAACAGCCCGAGGCCCCGCCGATGTATTCGAGTCGCATGACCATCGCAGAATTCGATCCCGAACTCGCCCGATCGATGAGTGCGGAGCTCGTCCGGCAAGAAGACCACATCGAGCTCATCGCTTCGGAGAACTACGCGAGCCCTCGTGTGCTCGAAGCGCAAGGCTCGGTGCTCACCAACAAATACGCCGAAGGGTATCCCGGCAAGCGCTACTACGGTGGTTGCGAGTTCGTCGATGTCGCCGAGCAGCTCGCCATCGATCGCGCGAAGCAGCTCTTCGGTGCCGACTACGCCAACGTGCAGCCGCACTCGGGTTCGCAAGCGAACGCTGCGGTGTATCTCGCCATGCTGAAACCCGGCGACAGCATCCTCGGCATGAGCCTCGACCACGGCGGTCACCTCACCCACGGCGCCAAGGTCAACTTCTCGGGCAAGATCTTCAACGCGTCGCAGTACGGCATTCGGTCCGACAACGGCGAAATCGATTACGACGCCCTCGAGAAGCAGGCGCTCGAAGTGAAGCCTCGACTCATCATTGCGGGGTTCTCTGCCTATTCGCGCTACCTCGACTTTGCGCGATTCCGCGCGATCGCCGATAAAGTCGGTGCGTATCTCCACGTCGATATGGCCCACGTCGCCGGCCTCGTGGCAGCGGGTGTGTATCCGAACCCGGTGCCCTACGCCGATGTCGTCACGACGACCACCCACAAGACCCTGCGCGGCCCGCGCGGCGGGCTCATCCTCGCGCGCAAGAACGACGAGCTGACCAAAAAATTCAATTCGCTGGTTTTCCCAGGTACGCAGGGTGGCCCGTTGATGCACGTGATTGCAGGTAAGGCCGTCGCCTTCCTCGAGGCGCTGCAGCCCGAGTTCAAAGATTATCAACGTCAGGTCGTCGCTAACGCCCGCGCCATGTGTGCGCAGCTGCAGAAGCGCGGCTATCGCATTGTCTCGGGCGGCACGGACAACCATCTTTTCCTGATCGATCTCTCCGACAAGAACATCACGGGCAAAGATGCCGATGCCGCGCTCGGGGCGGCTCACCTTACGGTCAATAAAAACGCCGTGCCGAACGATCCGCGCCCGCCCATGGTGACGAGCGGCATCCGCATTGGCACCCCGGCGGCCACGACCCGAGGTTTCAAAGAAGCCGAAGTCACACAAGTCGCCGACCTCATCGCCGATGTGCTCGATGCCGAAGGCTCGGCCGAGGCGATCGCGAAGGTGCGCGAGCAGGTGACGGCCCTCTGCCGCCGTTTCCCGGTGTACGAGTCGTCGCGAGCCGGTCGCTGATCGACCGAGCACGCCACTGACGGGACGACGCCATGCACTGTCCCTTCTGCGGTCACGAAGAGACCA
>CAZRFN010000115.1:0-3098 GCA_964599335.1 uncultured Acidibacter sp.
GGTTTTCATGACTGGGGTTTCGACTACGTGTTGCTCGACTTCTTGGGCGACGTCGTATGTGGCGGGTTCGGTCTGCCGATCGCCCGAGACATGTGCCAGAAGGTCATCGTCGTCGGCAGCAACGATCTGCAGTCGCTCTACGTCGCCAACAACGTGTGCTCTGCGGTCGAGTACTTCCGCAAGCTCGGTGGCAACGTCGGTGTTGCCGGCCTCGTGATCAACAAAGACGACGGTACGGGTGAGGCGCAAGCCTTCGCGAAGGCTGCCGGTATCCCGGTTCTCGCCGCGATTCCGGCGAACGAAGACATCCGTCGGAAGAGCGCCAATTACGAAATCATCGGTCGCCCGGGAACGGAGTGGGCGGGCTTGTTCGATGAGCTCGGTCGCAACGTCGCCGAGGCGCCGCCGCAACGTCCGAAGCCGCTTTCGCAGGACGAACTGCTCGGGCTTTTCAAGGGCGAGGCGGTCGGCCGCGGTTATCAGCTGCAGCCCGCCACGTTCGAAGACATGTGCGGCTCTTCCCAGATTCACAAGCCCTCGCTCGAAGTGATCTACGACGCAGTGTGATGCCATGAACGCCCTGAACACAGAACTCGAGAGCAGCGTGGAAGTCGTTTACGACACCGCGTCGTCGAGTGCTGCGGGAGCGGGCTGTCACGGTGGCAAGGACACCCTGCGTGCCGCAGCCGCGGCGGCAGGCAAGAGCGCGACGCTCGATGCTTACGCCAAAGATTATCCGGCGGGGCCACACGATCAGCCGCAGAGCATGTGCCCGGCATTCGGAAGCCTGCGGGTCGGTCTGCGTATGCGGCGGACGGCGACGATCCTGTCGGGATCCGCCTGCTGCGTTTACGGACTCACGTTCACATCGCACTTTTACGGCGCGCGTCGCACGGTCGGCTATGTTCCGTTCAATTCCGAGACGCTCGTCACGGGTAAGTTGTTCGAGGACATTCGAGATGCCGTGCACAGCACGGCGGATCCGGCGCTCTATGACGCCATCGTGATCACCAATCTCTGTGTTCCGACGGCCTCCGGCGTGCCGTTGCAGCTGTTACCCAAAGAAATCAACGGTGTCCGCATCATCGGCATCGACGTGCCAGGCTTCGGTATTCCGACACACGCCGAAGCGAAGGACGTACTGGCCGGAGCGATGCTGCGTTATGCGCGTAGCGAAGCCGAGACCGGGCCAGTGCAGGCGCCGCGCGTCGCGCGATCTGGAAAGCCTACGATCTCGCTGGTCGGCGAAGTATTTCCGGCAGACCCTGTGGGCATCGGCATGATGCTCGAGCCGATGGGCCTTGCCGCAGGGCAGGTGGTCCCGACGCGCGAATGGCGCGAGTTGTACTCCGCGCTCGATTGCGCGGCGGTGGCGGCGATCCATCCGTTCTACACCAGCGTCTTCCGCGAATTCGAAGCGGCAGGGCGGTCGATCGTCGGTTCCGCGCCCGTTGGGCACGATGGCACGGCGGCCTGGCTCGAAGGCATCGGCGATGCGTGCAACGTGCCGCGCGAAAAAATCGAAGCGGCCAAAAATCGCGTGTTGCCTGCCATCCGTGGGGCGTTGTCGGCCTCGCCGATCAAAGGGCGCATCACGCTGTCGGGTTACGAAGGGTCGGAGTTACTTGTCGGTCGCTTGCTCGTCGAGAGCGGTGCCGATCTGCGCTATGTAGGCACGGCGTGTCCGCGCACGCGTTTCTCGGATGCGGATCGCGAATGGCTCGAAGCGCGTGGTGTGCACGTGCAGTTCCGCGCTTCGCTCGAACAAGATCTTGCCGCGCTCGCAGAGTTCGAGCCGGATCTCGCCATCGGAACGACACCGGTCGTTCAAAAAGCGAAGCAGCAGGCGACACCATCGCTGTATTTCACCAATCTCATTTCGTCGCGTCCGTTGATGGGTCCGGCGGGCGCGGGTTCGCTCGCGCAGCTCATCAATACGGCGATCGCGGGTAAGTCTCGATTCGACGAGATGAAAGAATTCTTTGGAGAGACCGGATCTGGCGACGATGCCGGCGTCTGGCCGACCACGCCCGTCCATCGTCCGGAGTTCCGCGACAGCTGGAAGCGCAAGATCGAAAAACAAGCGAAAGCCCGCAAGGCCGAGGAGATGCTCTGATGCTCGTCCTCGACCATGATCGCGCAGGAGGCTACTGGGGGGCGGTGTACGTGTTCACCGCCATCAAGGGCCTGCAAGTCGTGATCGATGGGCCGGTGGGTTGCGAAAACCTGCCGGTCACTTCGGTGTTGCACTACACCGATGCGCTGCCGCCGCACGAACTGCCGGTGGTCGTGACGGGCCTCGCAGAAGAAGAGCTGGGTCAGCACGGCACCGAAGGCGCGATGAAGCGGGCTCACAAAGTGCTCGACCCGAATTTACCGGCCGTCGTGGTCACGGGGTCGATCGCCGAGATGATCGGCGGTGGTGTCACACCGGAAGGCACGGGCATCAAACGTTTTCTGCCGCGAACCATCGACGAGGACCAGTGGCAGTGTGCCAACCGGGCGATGTGGTGGCTGTGGACCGAGTTCGGCTCCAAGAAAGTTCCACCGCGTGTTCGCAAGGACGGCGAGAAGCCTCGGGTCAATATCATTGGTCCGTCGTATGGCACGTTCAACATGCCCTCCGATCTGGCGGAAATCCGCAGACTGATCGAGGGCATCGGTGCCGAAGTGAACATGACGTTCCCGCTCGGTAGCCATCTCGCCGATGTCGGCAAACTGGCAGATGCCGACGTGAACGTCTGCATGTACCGCGAATTTGGTCGGCTCCTCTGTGAGGGGCTGGAACGGCCTTATTTGCAAGCGCCGATCGGCTTGCACAGCACCACGCGATTTTTACGCAAACTCGGTGAACTCACGGGTCTCGACCCGGAGCCCTTCATCGAGCGCGAGAAGCACACCACCATCAAGCCGTTGTGGGACCTGTGGCGATCCGTCACGCAGGATTTCTTCGGCACTGCGAGTTTCGCCATCGTGGCTGGCGAGACCTACGCGCGTGGTGTGCGCCACTTCCTCGAATCCGAGCTCGGTCTGCCGTGCACGTTCTCGTTTGCGCGGCAGCCCGGTGTCAAGCCCGACAACGCGGCTGTTCGTCAAGC
>CAZRFN010000116.1:0-3072 GCA_964599335.1 uncultured Acidibacter sp.
CAGAGTGCATTTCTGCGGCGCTTTCGCGATTCGCTGGCAGACCGCGAAGGGGTGGCTGCGGTCGAATGCGCGAGCCGACATTCCGTCGGTGCCCCCGAGGGAGATTCCAAACATGCTCACTTGTTACACGCGCCGGCGTCGTATCGCCGGCCAGGGAATGACCGAGTACATCATCGTCGTGGCACTCATCGCGGTCGCGGCCATCGGTGTGTACTCGGCCTTTGGCGATATCGTCCGTGGTCAGACGGCCGTCGCTGCCGTGGCGCTGTCCGGGAGAGATAACTCTGCGGGTCGAACCTTCGTAAGCGACGCTCGCGGTCGTGCGGATGGTGAGGCGAACAAAGCCACGCTAGAGAACTTCGAGAAATGAGCGCGCGCCACGGACGAAGCGCGGGAACCCCCTGTCATGCCGCTCGCCCGACGATCGCAAGGTCGAAGGTCGTCCGCTGTGATACCCGCGGCTTCGTTCGTGGCCACTGTCTGGCGAGTCCCGGGGCTGCTTTGGTTCGACGCCATCGTCAGTTCACGCGGGGTCAAACGCTGGTGGTGTTGCTTCCGTTGCTTGCCGTACTCGTTGCGGCGCTCTGGTGGGTACTCGAAACCGGCGAGGCGGTCGCCGAGAAACAGCGCCTGCGCAACACGGCTGATGCCGCAGCGCTCTCTGCGGCGGTCTGGCAGGCGAAGGTCCTTAATTTTGACGCCTACATGAACCGCGCGATCGTCGCCAACGAAGCGGTGATCGCACAGTCAGTCAGTCTGCGCGGCTGGTCTTCCTATATGGATCACCTTTTGCCGCGAGCGAGCGTCGTCACCTCAGCCGTTCCTTATCTCGGCGCGGCCATGCTCGCCTTGCAACGCGGTTGGTCGCTGATCGATCGCGCATTGCAACCCACCTTGTTTGCTGCAGAGGGGGTCACCAGTGCGCTCAATCACGATCTCGCTACGGCGCAGCGGGTCATGCATGCCTCGGTCCCTTTCGTCATTTCGCAGATCGTCAAAGACGTCGTGGCGGCTAACGACACCCGATATCAGGTCACCGTCGGCGGCAATTGGATGCTCGCGCGCTCCGCCGTCGAGTGGGTCGACTTCGCCTCGTTCTACGGCGGGTCGTGGCGATGGCGGCAGCGCGACGTCATTCAGCGCTCGATGGACGGGTTCAGTTATCAGCGCAATTTCACGCTGAGTCTGCTCCCGGGTCTTCCGTTCGCGCGCCTCGAAAAGCGTGCCGGCACCGACATGATCGGCTTCGACACCTGGCGCGCCATCGAAACACTCGCCATCCACCAGCGTCGTTACATTTTTTTCGGGCGTATGCGCGAAACCTTGCCGATCGCCTGGTCGGGCGTCGAAAACGGAGCTCGTACTGCAGTCCGTGGTGTCCACGGGGGCGCCTTCAGCGTAAACCGACGGACGGCAACGCTCGCCGAGCGTCAGACACGTCGCGGGTCGTCGTATCTCGGTTTGCCGTCGATGTGGGATCTTTCCGCGAGTCAGCGCGCCTATTTTTCGCCTCCCGTCATCATCGTCCGCTTGGCATTGCGCGATACCGATCGTCGAGGCGCTCGCAGCTCCTTGGGTTTCGATGCCGTTCAAGACTTGGACGGGAGCGACGTCCGACTCGGTACGAACTCAACGCTCCCCATGTTCGTCGAGGCCGCGGCGACTGCGACATTTCATCGACCTGAGCCGAGAGCAGACGGTGCCCGCGAGGAGCCGAGTCTCTACAACCCTTATTGGCGGCCGAGGTTGTCGTCGACATCCTTCGTCGATCGCTTACAACTCGCCGTGTTAGACGGTGATCCGCAGTGGTTGGCGGCGGTGCCCCGATGAGTCGCGTCCGCTCGCACGGGCAGGCGCTCATCGAGACGCTGGTGTCGGTGCTTTTTCTCACGCCGCTTTTTCTTTGTGCAGCCTATCTCGTCGATTTTCATCGTGCGAGTCATGCTTCGGACATTGCAGCGAGAGAAATCGCGCTCGCATCGCTGCACGCAGCCGACGGCAACGTCGATCAAAACGACTTGCGCGCAATTGGCGATCTTTCAATCCCGTCTTCGTACCTCACGGGCACCCGTTTACCGGCGCGGCTGGAGGGCTCTGATGCCAACGACGTCGCCTCCAGTGTCGAGCGGTCGGCCGACCTGCTTCTCGCTCCAGTTCTCTTGAGCGGCTCAGGAAGCTTCGACGTGCCGCGTTGGCAGCAGCGCCGAGCATCGACCGGTGTATCCATGGGCTCGACAACTGTAATCGGCGTTCCTTTCGATCTTCCCGTAGAGCTTCGGAGTCACGTGGTGTTTTTCTCCGGGCACGGCGCATCGGCCAGTGTGGTCGAGGTCAGAGATCGGATCGCCGCACTCAGTGTTGCCGGCACCCTCGCGTCGGCAGCGCAGCCGATCGAGGCGATTGCATCCATCGCGAGCCTGATCGAGCCGGCGCTACGTCAGCTCTGCATTGGCCGTATCAATCCCGAAATCGTTCCCTCCGATCGACTTCCCGCTTCGGTTTCCCGTCACAACGATATGAGGACTCAACCATGCTGAATTCCAGGCATTTCGTTTTTGTGTTTGCTGCGCAAGTGGCGTTGATGTCGCCCACTTTTGCCATCTCCGGATCAGGTCTCTCTGCGCTCACCACCTCCGAGCCGATGCTCGTGAAGTACAACGGATTAGCGCTCAACATTCGCTCGGCGGTCGTTCCTGTTCCAAGGGAGTCGCTGGCCACCACGATTCTCGACGCGTGGCGCGCTGCCGGAACAGAGGGACTGCGATTCGACGCAGACGGTGATCGAGTCGTGCTCGGTCGCCAGGCGGGGCCTATCCACGAAACGCTCTCGCTTCTACGGACCGATGACCCGCTCTCGACAGCCGTTGTTCGTGCGTTGCAAGACTCGCGTCAGGTGCTCTCCACTGCGCCTCCGCCGCCCTTCGCCTTGCCAGCCGGAATGAAAATCATCGACACGATCGAGGACTACAACGGAAAGAAAACGAGCGTGACGTACCGAATCGACAGCGATTTTTCGACGCGCGACTCCATCGAGCGTCTTCGCGCATCGATCACGGATGCTCGATGGGAGAT
>CAZRFN010000117.1:0-3047 GCA_964599335.1 uncultured Acidibacter sp.
GCACCATTTCGTCAGCGTGTGGGTGATACATGAACGTCCCGGGTCGGCGCGCCGTAAATTCGTAGACGAAGGTCTTGCCAGGCGGAATCCCTGGTTGGTTGAGCCCAGTCACACCGTCCATACCGTTTGGTAGTCGCTGCCCGTGCCAATGAATGCTGGTAGCCTCAGGGAGGCGGTTCGTAACAAAAATTCGAACCCTGTCACCCTCGACCACCTCAATGGTCGGCCCTGGACTTTGTCCGTTGTAGCCCCAGAGATTCCCTTTGAAACCGGGTGCAAACTCCCGAACGACTGGCTCTGCAACAAGATGAAACTCTTTGACGCCATTTTTCATCCGAAAGGGCAGCGTCCAACCGTTGAGCGTCACCACAGGTTTATAGGCTCGACCGCGATTCGGATGTAGCGGCGGTCTCGTCATTGCTTCCGTCTCGATCACGGGCTCCGGCAAAGTGGCGAGCGCCACTCGATTTACCGCCGTTGCCGCCATGCCACTTGCGAATCCGACGAGACCCAAAAACTTTCGACGTGATTTCATTTTTTATTCCAAGGTCCTTTATCGAAGCCTAGTGATCGGCGCCTGCTGAGACTGCACCGCTGCTCGGTGTCCATAGAGTCGTCGCCGACGGTTGGCCGACTAGCGCCGATTGGAGTGCTGCATCCGCAAGCCAAAACTGTTGTTGTGCATCGATCGCAGACTTCACGGCGCCAATCTGCTCGCGCGCATCCGTGAGCAACTCAAAAACTCCGATAAGCATGCCGTTGTAACGCAACAGATTCTCTTCTGAAATTTTTCGCCGCAAGGGTACCACCTCATCGAGATAACTGCGGGCGACAGCGTGCGCTGCGAGATAAGTCGAGTAACTCTCGCGTAGATGCGATCCTGCTGCCCGAAGAGTGGCTTCAAGCTCATGTGCCGCAGATAGAGTTCGGCCCTTCAATGCTTTACGCTCAAGATCGCCCCAATCGAATACAGGCAAGCGCACCTCGACTTCATAGCCCCGTGCACCGCCGTCACGCAACACGCTTAGCTCGAGGTCAGTCCTCGTAGTCACCTCCCCTAGCCCAGCACGACGAGCAGCGGCGCGATAACTCGCGTCGGCAAGCGCCACATCAAGCCGCTCACGATTCGCTCGTTTGGACAGGCTCAACGAGTCTATTGCTGACTTCGGGATTTCAGGCAATCGATCAGGTAGCCTAAACCGTTGCACCTCATCATCGGTGAGCCCTAAAAGCCTCACGAGTGCCTCACGTTCAACGATAGCCTGCTGACGAGCAACTTGAGCTTGCACGCGTGCATCGGCCTCAAACGACTGCTGACGTGCTCGCTCAATACGATTGAAATTTCCAACCGCTTCCATGCGTCGTGCAAGCTCAGCGCTGAGCGATCCGCTCTTAAGTATTTGCTCGGCATATCGCTGGCGCTGCTCGGCCGCAACGGCACGAATCCACGCCTGGCGTATCCGAGTAACTTCGTCAACGATAACGACTGCAAGACGCAGCTCTTCTACTCGAGTATCTGCAGCGGCAATTTTTTTCCGCCGTGGCAGCGTTAAAAGTTCAAGCAAGCCAATGCTCAAGACTCGAGCAACCTCGATCTCGCCATGATCACGCAGTCGCTCGTAGGTCAATGACGGATTGCCGATACGCCCCGCTCGCTGCGCATCGATAAGATCAGCGTGCTTTCTCGCGAGTAACATCTGCAGTGCCGGACTTCCAATGAGCGCAAGGCGGACCGCCGACTCTTGATTGATCGGCGCTGCAAGAATCGCCTCGCGCACCTCACGGCGAATCTGAGTCGAAACCCCCGTATCGTGGAGCTTAAGTTCTCCCTGAGTAAAAGGTACGAGTGTTCTATTCGCTCGATCTATCGCCTCATCGGCGTTGAGCGAGGCACAGCCTGAAAGAATAAAAAATGAAAACAGACTAATTAATATCCTTATGCCGTTATTCATTGACCACAACGCCGCCCTTTTTTTAACCAATCCACATTTTAGGGATAATCAACCATTTCGACGTGCCAACACTTTTGTCAATCTACCCGTTCGATTGCACCATATCCGGCTCTCACCCCAGAAAGCCTTCGTCGTGTAGATTCGAAATCCGCTCGGAAGTTCATTCTTTTTTATAGTGTCCGGAGGCTCGGTTCCCGTCGAGTCAGCCAGTAACTCAGCAAAAATCCCGAATATTTTTCCACACACATCCGAGATCATGATCATCGCTTGTCAGCCACGAATCGGCGTTACAAGCATAGCCCGTCCCAGACGCAGAGAGGGAGTGCGAGTGCGGTATCCAGCAGAAGCAAATTTTTACTTGTGGACCGTTCCCACGCCAGGGGGGATAGGCTGTGAGTCTGTCTCGTCCAGAACACTGGGCCCGCTTGGATTCGAACCAAGGACCAAGGGATTATGAGAAGACTGGACTCAGCAATCCCTGTTGGCCTTCAATGACTTACACGTGTCACTAAGTTGTGTGTAAGAGAATGTGTAAGTAAATATCGTGATTTTGACAGCTAATTTTTGCTGCAAAACCACGTCTGCACGCGGGGCTTCTTCATCACTCAACGAAAGTGATCTGAGAGTCAATGTGTAGTTTTGACACGTCCGTAGAGAGTCTGAATTGGGACTCGTTGTCGCTTAAACAACAAACGGAGTTTTAGCAAACCATCAAATTAACGTCGCTACCCTGATGATGCCTGCCCTAGCCGAGCAGCACATCGGCCTCCCCAAACTTATAGATGATCTCCTCGATCGTGTATCTCTGCTTAGCTATCGTTCATCTCTCCTATCCTTATTTGTGAACATTAAATATGGACCAAAATACGGGGTCAGGTTAGATCGAGGAGCCCTTGGGCGTCCGTACGGCAAGTTTGGGATCGCTCCACCTCGCCTATGTGCAAGATCCGGATGGCCACAAGCTCCGGGCGTTTTGCATCACGAGATAATGCTCGCCTGGCGATATCTCGCCTACGATGCTATCGGTAACGCGCCGCGACACCCCACCACCCCGCTGCAAGAGTGAGATGCAGAACATCGGCGGGCTGAAGCATC
>CAZRFN010000118.1:0-3014 GCA_964599335.1 uncultured Acidibacter sp.
TAGAGCTCAATCTCGATGGCACCCTCAAGCGCGATGCGACAGGGCAGCCGATCCCGACCTATAACCAAGACATCATCGAGGGTTTTGCTCGCGTATTCACCGGTTGGAAGTGGGCTTGCCCGACGACGACTCCGGCGTGCACTTTTGCGAATACGCGCCCTCAGGTGGCTCCCGTTGCCGGATATAACCAGGTCAAATCCATGCAACTGTTCGAGGCGCAGCACGAGCCCGGTGAGAAGCGCGTGTTGAGTTACAGTGGCTCGGCGTTGAGCGGTGGTTTCATTCCGGCCAATCAAGGTGGCGAGCGCGACCTGCGCTCGGCACTCGACAACGTTTTCAATCATCCGAATGTCGGACCGTTCATCTCCAAACAGCTTATCCAGAAATTGGTGACGAGTAATCCGTCATCGGCTTATGTGCAGCGAGTCGCTGAGAAGTTCAATAACGATGGATCAGGGCGGCGCGGCAATCTCGAAGCGGTAGTGCGAGCGATTCTGCTCGATGTGGAAGCCCGAACGATGCCAGACGGTAATGCTGCTGCGACTGCCGGCAAGCTCAAAGAGCCGCTGCTGAGACTGACTCAATTGTGGCGTGCATACGATGCGCGCTCCGGCGGTGGAAAATTGGGTGCAGCGCGTAACTTTTCCGGTGGCGCGAATGGTACTTTCGGACAGGCACAGGGTTCTTCGCCATCCGTATTCAACTTTTTCAGCCCGGCTTATGCGCCTCCTGGAGAAATTGCTGATGGCGGACTGGTTGCGCCTGAGATGCAACTGGCGACGGAGTATCTCAACACCCAGACGACGAATTTTTTCTGGACGCAAGTCACCACGCGCACTCATCTGAATACGGCACGCTTGAATGCCGATGACGTCTATATCGATGTCTCGAACGACTTGCTGCTGGCGGGCAATCCGGATGGTTTGATCGATCGTATTGCCACCCGTCTTTTGGGCGATCCGAGCTTATTGTCGGCGGAGTTGCGCGCAGCGATTAAGGCGCAAGTGGAACGCACGACCATTCCTGCGACCAATCCGACCACTGCGCAAGCCACCCGAGTCGGCGATGCGCTTTATCTCATCCTCACTTCGCCCAGCTACGCGTTACAGCGTTGACGTTCAGGACGACACCCATGAATCGCCCACGACGACGGTTTTTGAAGGCAGCTACTGCTGGTGGCGTCGCATACGCCTTTGGTCGCACGTTTGGCACACTCGACGCCCAGATGACCGGGGTAGGAGGCTTCAGCGACTACAAGGCTTTGGTCTGTCTATTTCTCTTCGGTGGTAACGATTCCTGGAATATGTTCGTGCCGACCAGCACGGCTGAATACAACGCATATTCCCGCTCGCGCGGCGGCGGTACGGCATCGAGCCTTGCAGTCGATCGCACTGCGTTGTTGCCGATCGTGTACGACGGGCAAACGGGCGGAGATCCTACCTTCGGATTTCATCCCGCCATGACCGGTGCACGGGAGTTGTTCCAGTCTGGTCGCTTGGCGGTCATAGCCAATCTGGGGCCGCTGTTACGTCCGACGACGAAAGCGCAGTATCAGTCTGCAGCGACTAGTGGCCATGCTCTTCCGCCACAATTGTTCTCGCATAATGATCAGCAGGATCAGTGGCACAGTTTGCGCGGCAGAACCACCTCTAAATCTGGCTGGGCCGGTCGGATCGCTGATGTCTTGCATTCGCAGGTTGCGAGTCAACAGCTCCCGCTTAATGTCTCGTTGGCAGGACAAACGTACTTTCAAGCTGGAGAGATCGCTCGTCCATACGTAATGGGCGCCACGGGCGCGACTAACTTCAATGGGTTTTCCGCCTCAGGAGTGGGCCTCGGTCGTCGCAGCGCGGTCGAAGCCAGTTTGACGGCCGCGCTCGCTAGTAAGAGTAACACCGTTTATGAACGCAGCTATGCGACAATCCAGCAGCGCGCGGTGCAGTTCGCCGATCGCGTCAATGAGTCGCTCGCCACGGCGCGCGATTTTTACGCTCTGCCCAATACGGGCGCGGCGCTCTCGGGATTACAGACGCAACTGCGAACCGTCGCTAAGTTGATATCTGTGCGAGCGCGTCTGTCATTATCGCGACAGATTTTTTTCGTCTCCTTGGGCGGCTTTGATCAGCACGATGATCTGATGGCCGAGCAACCGAGTTTGCTTGCCACAGTCAGTAATGGGATCAAAAGTTTTTACGACGCAATGACTGAGATGGGTATGGAGAACTCGGTCACGCTATTCACACAGTCGGACTTCGGTCGCACGCTGACTTCCAACGGGGATGGGTCTGACCACGCCTGGGGTGGTATTCAGCTGGTCGCGGGAGGCGCTGTTCGTGGCGGACGAATCTATGGCCAGTATCCATTACTCGAACTAGGTAGCGCACTGGATGTCGGTGGCGGTCGCTTCATTCCGACGACGTCAGCCGACCAATATGCCGCCACGTTGGCTTCGTGGGTAGGTGTAGGGGCGAGTGACCTGCCCAAAGTCGCGCCAAATACCGGTGCATTTTTGACGAGCGACCTCGGTTTTCTCGGCTGACCCGAAGTGCGTATCCCGTAATCCCTTGGTACTTGGTTCGAATCCAAGCGGGACCAGTCTTACAACTCAACGAGTTAGATCTCTATTGATTTGGCTTTTTTACTCAAGTGGCAAAGCAGTCCCTTGAGGTAAATTTGAAATCCAAATCAATCAACTAGTTTCGATCTTAAGCCGCTTACATACCTGCTTATACACTTAGCCTTGGAAAGAGCGTCTTTGATCAATCGCAGCTACGTCTCAGTTTCTGAACTCATCGAGTTCAATTTGATAGCGGTTTACCTTGTCATAAAAGGTCTTTCGCGGAATCTTGAGTATCTCTAGCGCGTTCTTGACGCTGCCACCGTTCGCCCTAAGCGCATCTCGGATCAGACTCGCCTCAAATCTATCGACCCTGTCGGGAAGCGGGGGAATCGTGCGCTCGTGACCTGCCTGCACCGATTGGTCCAGTTTGATTGTTAGTTTACGCAGCTTTCTT
>CAZRFN010000119.1:0-2985 GCA_964599335.1 uncultured Acidibacter sp.
ACCGATGAGGTACTCCACACTGGACAGATTGATTTTTGTCACATCCTTTGTCTGGATGATCCACTGGGGTGTTAAAGTATCTGAAGTGGTCCTCAAAGCATTGTTCTGATGCACTACATTGATATCACTGGTTATGGTGCTCGTAAGAGACGCTGTGAAGACGCTGTAGCATGGTTCCTGCAGAAGTACCTACCCAGACATCATATCTACATTGAGATGCTTCACAGAGGTCTTCGTAGGGAGCAATCCTATGGGTATTGTTCGGTATCTGGTGCTATCTACAAACCAAGAGAGTTTCTGATTGAAATTGATCCTAAACTTGATCTTGAACTTTATACTAAAACAATTATACATGAACTGATTCATCTTCGTCAATGGGTTCAAGGGACACTCAAAGAACGTAGAGGAAAGATGTACTACAAAAATATCAATTGTGATGATCTTGATTACTGGGAACAACCTCATGAAATTGAAGCACACTCACTTGAGCAAATGTACTATGAGGACTACTTGACAGATACCCAACAATCTGTCTAGAATACCTTTGTTGTGGTTGATAGAAAAGCTTTAAGAAACTTTAAAAACATTATGATGACCAAAGTAAAAAAACGCCTGATTAACGTCCAACCAAAAAGTTCAAAAGCACGCAACCGCTTTGTGAACCAAATGGATTCACTTCATGCAATGGAAGTAGAACAAGAGAATGATGCACAATTCTTTGTTGTATCAATCAATCGCCGCTACTGCTTTTGGTTGAACAAAGAAAATGATCCTCACTGGAGTATTGTTAAATGATTGGATTGGTCGCAGCACTTACTTGTGGTATCTCTACATATTATGGAGTAGGAGATGGATTTCATGGTCAAATTACGGCAAATGGTGAGCGGTTTAACGCTTATTCTTGGAGCGCAGCTCATCCTTATCTACCTATGGGCACACGCATACGGGTGACTAATCAAGACAATGGAAAACAAGTCATCGTGAGGGTTAATGACAGGGGACCATATTCACATGCTGATTTGGATCTTTCTTATGCTGCTTTTGCTCAAATTGCTTCTGTGAAAAAAGGTAACGCTGTTGTTTGTTGGAGGGTTGTTGGATGAAAAAACTGATCTTTCTTGCTGCACTTCTATTTGGCACTCCTAGTTTTGCACAAGAGGTAAAAACTTATCGACCATTTCGTTATGAAACTCCATGCATGATAGAGCAAGGTATTCAAACCTATCCTGATGTATGTGTAGTGATTGAAACCCGTGAGAAAGGTGGAGCATTACGCACACGCAACATCTATTCTAATAAACACGGTCTCACTATCAAAGGACGGTTTGATAAAGAGAAAGGATATATGACTTGGGATTCCCATAATCAATTTGAATATAAGTGGGAATATAAAGTTGGTGGCAATCAAGAACTTGGTGTCTGGACATACGTGATGCCAGGATTTCTAATGCAAAATGTAAGTTGGGATTGATTAAATAATAATAGAATAGGAGAGAACTATGGTTGTTCTACTTGCATCAACCATAATCAGTTGCAGCGATGCATTGAGTGTTATTCAACGTATTTCAAAAGTTGTTGGATTAACTGAAGTTCAAAGAACTGAAATCATTCAAGAAATCCGCAAAGTTATTCCTTCCTGTCCCGTTAAGGTAGTAAAAAAATGAACGAAGAAACTCAAGTTGATAAATGGAATCGCGGATTAACTCTTTTTGAAGAAAGTGTTTTGAAACCTGATCATGAACTCCGTAACTGTGCCCACAATCAGCTCTGCTACAACGAACTCATGGCAGTTCGTGAACAAGTGCTACAATATCTTAAAACTCTAAGACAATGAGTTCTACATACATATATTTCGTTATTTTCTTTTGTATTGCTTACTTGATTGTTACTGATCAATCTGTAGCGAGGGCATTTTATATGCTCACTCAACTAGCACAAGTTCAATATGAAAAAACGAAATGGTGGATTATGCATAATCCAGCAAATCCTATTGTCAAGTATTTCATATGGCGTAAGTCTATGAAGATGGCAGAAGAACTCATGAAAGAGTTTCAAGACAAAAACTGAACTGGCACAAGACCCCTTGATTTTTCAGTCAAGGGGTCTTATAGTATGAATATACAACTTCAAAGCAATGACCTACAAAGCAACCCTGAAAGTTCAATTTGATACTGAATGGACTTCCACTAGTTACAGTAGTGGTTTTGATGATACATGTCTTCCAGAAGAGCACTATACTTTTCAGGTTCCTGCTGAAGATCTTAACACTTATCAACTGTTTCGTTTCTTTGCAACTGTTGCCCGTGCAATGGGTCACGATGAGATTAACATTATGAAAGGTGGTTGTGGTCTTGCATTTGGCGAAGAGAGAAGTGTAGAAAATATGCGTAAGGTTGCTGATGAGTTTGAACTGACTCTTGCTGAGGACTTACAAGGTAAGTTTAAGGATTGGAAAGAGGCAGAAGAAGAATGGGCACGACTGAAGAAAGGACCGATGGGAACTGTCCTGCCTGATGATGAGAAAGAACAACTTAAACTTGAAATTTTGGATCTGAAAGCAAAACTTTCTCGTTGCCAAAATCCTGATGCTGAGCAATATACGGAAGAAGAAGTAGAAGCAATGACTGCTGAGATGGAAGAAAAATAATTATTATTAAATAGAAAATATGGGCAGCAACTGTAGGTCTTGGCGGAAATGTAGTTGCGTAAGTCCCATATTTTATAATATAATAAATAGATATAGTCTCGCCAAGACCTACAATGAACGAATACTACACTTACGCATATTTGCGTGAAGATGGAACACCTTACTATATTGGTAAAGGTAAAAGACATAGAGCCTTTGATAGGAAAAAACACTCTGTTTTTGTTCCTTCACGAGATAGAATACTTTTTCTTAAACAAAATCTAACAGAGGAACAGTCAATCACTCACGAAATTTATATGATTTCTATTTTTGGTAGGAAGGATTTGGGAACTGGTATT
>CAZRFN010000120.1:0-2928 GCA_964599335.1 uncultured Acidibacter sp.
ATTAGATAAACCCAGCGGGAGCGGTAGTGCCTCCGAAGCGCACGTATTTAACAATCTGATCGGCGATTATGTAGGTGAGTTTATTCTCGTCGGCAATCGTGCCCGCGTTTACGTTTACCGTAACGTTTGGCGCCGTTCCAAAAATAGCCCCTTGCTCGGCAGCGCTTGGAGGTATGTACGCCGTATTTGTAGGGGGTGGGTTGCCTCCGGCGGTGTCTCCATTGTTAAGGATAATTGTCGGAGCTTTACTCTTTTTTGCTACTGCGCCCGCGGAACCGGCGCTACCAAAATCTGAAGGAGCCGTAACCGATTGGCCGCTGGCATTGGTAAACGTGGTATAAAACTTAAGCGGGTTGCTACTAAGCCAATCTTGGTAAGCCGTCATTTGAGCTTTCTGCTCTGCTATCGCTGCCGCGTTACTAGCTGCTACCTTTTTGCGTTGCTCAATTTCCGCGTCGGCCGCTTTCTTCTGCGCTGCCTCAAGTTCCTGTAACGCTTTCATATCGTCCGCGTTCGTTTCACTTTGTAGCGCTTGCAGAGCTAATAGACGTTTTCTATCCGCGTCGCTGAGTTTGCCTTTGAGAGCTGCCTGAATTTGTATATTTTGCTCGTCAAACTTTAAGGCCAATCGCTTATAGGCGAGGGCTTGCTTATCTATTTTGGCTTTTGCGGCTGCCTCTTTTGCTAGCTTGGCTGCGAGTTTTGCCTGTTGAGTAATATTAAAGATAGTTAGTTCGTCAATCTTGACGCCCTCCATAAGGGCGAGTATGTACGCTTGCTCTTGCTCGACTTTTTGTTTATTTAGAGCAATAGATTTAGAGTCAGATCGGCTCGCTTCTAATGAGGCAGCAAGGCTTAAAGCCTCGGCAGTTTTCTTCCCACGTTCCTCGAGATACCTAAAAGCTATGCCAAGAGGGGTAAGGGCTTGGGTGAGTTTTCCGAAGAAACCGCCGGTCTCGGCGTTCAGTACGCCTAATCCTATTTTGACGTCATTGACTAAAGCGCCTAAGCCAATAATTGCGTCACCCGAGCGGGTGGCAAACGTTTCCATATTGCGGGTAATACCGTCGAGAGATTTACTTCCGTCGGCGTTAAATTGGTTCAACGCTACGACGAGTTTCCGGCCAAACTCTTCGGTAGCTTCACTTGCTGCTATTTTTAATTTGTCTATTTGACCGGCGAGGGTTTGAGCGGCTACTTGAGTCTGCCCGCCAAACTTCTGCTCAAGTTCTCCCATAATGGCGTTAAGATCACCGGAAGCAAGTAACGTTTTATCAAGGCCAAGGTTTAACTTCCCGAGGGAGGTAGTGCTACCGCTGTACGCTTTACTTAAAGCGCTGACGACCGTTTCTAAGCTATTGCCACTACCGGCAGATATGTCGAGAGCTCTTTTTAGTATTTCTTGAGCTGCCCCTACGTTCTCGGTAACGTTGAGTAATTTTTGTAAAGAGGGCTGAAGTTTGTCCTCGCTTACCCCGGTAGAGCGTTGGAGGGCGTCGGTAAAAGCTAAGACATCTTTAGTCGCTTGGCCTTGACCAATATTTTTAAGAGTTTGTTGAAGAGAGCGGTTAGCTTTTTCTTGGGCAATAGCAGCCGCTAGAGATTTCTTGGCAAGTAAGCTAATCCCTGTTACGGCAGCGGCTACCGAAACCTTAGAGCTGAGGCCAAGTTTTTTAAATCCTTTATTAAGTGTTTTTAAGGCGCTATCGGCTTGCTTAAGACCTTTATTAGCGACCGTAATAATTACGGGGACTTTTATCATTATGCAGCCAGCTTCCCGTTAATGCGATCTATTTCTCGGTCTACGATACGTTTCATTTTATCCGCGACCTCGGTGCGTTTTTCGTAGACCGCTTTCCACGCTATACGCCCTTGCTTACCGACTACGACTATTCCTGAATCGTTCTCTATTTGACGTATAAAGTGTTTTCCGTTTTTGCCTTTACCTTGAGTTTTGCGACCGGCCGTTTCGTAGATAGCTCCGGCAGGGTTGGCGTTAATGAGAAGGTAGGCTCTCTCTTTAGTATTTAAATCTTTTTGGCGCACGGTTCCAATTTTGGAGCGAATACCAGTTTTTATAGCGCGAGGGTCAAAGAGTAAACGAGTGCCCCACTCGCCATTAGTAGGTTCTGCCCAACCGCTCATAGGGCTAACGGAGGGAGCAAGAGAGCGAGCGTCAGCAACAAGTCCACGCATAACGCCGTAGAGCTCTTTATTCATAGCCTTAAGAGCGTCCTCATCAAAGCGTTTTAGATAGGTGAGGGTTTCGTTAAGACCTTCTACGCGACCTACTACGGCTGGCACTTTTTACCGCCTCCGTCCTATCGTGTAACACTCGAATAATGGCCGCATACATTTCGGGAGTGCACTCCTGTAACGCTTGCGGGCTAATGCCTGTATCTACTGCTATTTGTGCTATTTGGTAGGTGAGTGTCCGGGGATCACTCACCCACCTAAAGGGTCACTTTCGCCGACCTCCACGCTTTTAAGGGTTTTTAGGAATTCGTCACCGAATACCGGCACCGTTTGACCTGAGCGGCGAATAGCCTCCCAGCAAAGATAGTAAACGTCGGTTTGTTTCTGATCTTCGGTGAGCGCCTTAAAAATTCCTTTCTTAGCGTACGCCTCAAAAGCGACCTCAATAGCGGGAGTAATCTCGTAAGTCTCGACTACCCCGCTATCTCGCGTGATTATTAACTTAGCCATTTTCTAGCCCTTTCCTAGTCCTTACGCCGTCGTAATGGTTACGTCGGTCGTGCAATCAAAGGTGAAATCGAGTTGGGCTACGTCGCCTTGCGCGCCATTTACCGGCGTGTAGGCGTTTACGAAACACGAGCCCGAATACTTCGGGTTAGTAGAAGAAGCGGTGCCACCGTTAGGCGCAATCTCGAACGCGGCAGAGGTTCCCTTAAGGGAATCAAGCACCGC
>CAZRFN010000121.1:0-2868 GCA_964599335.1 uncultured Acidibacter sp.
TCTCGTTTGCGCGGCAGCCCGGTGTCAAGCCCGACAACGCGGCTGTTCGTCAAGCTGTACGCGAGAAAACCCCCCTCGTGCTATTCGGCAGTTATAACGAGCGCATGTACCTGGCCGAGCTCGGACCTCGTGCGATGTACATCCCGGCTTCTTTTCCGGGAGCCATCATTCGGCGCCATACCGGCACGCCCTTCATGGGCTACGCCGGCGCCACCTATCTTGTGCAGGAAGTTTGTAACGCGCTCTTTGATGCGCTCTTCAACATTTTGCCGCTCGGCACCGAGATGGACAAAGTCGATGCCACGCCAGCGCGCCTCGCGCGCGAGGCGAGTCCTTGGGATCCCGAGGCACTCGCGCTGCTCGACGAACTCGTCGCCAACGAACCTTATTTGGTACGCATCTCTGCCGCGAAGCAGTTGCGTGATCGCGCCGAGCGCGACGCACGCCTCGCGGGAGAGGAGCGTGTCACGGCGGACCGCGTCGCACGCGCGCGGTCGGAGCTCGCTGGAGGACGTGCGGCATGAGAGGGAAGTTCGTGTCAGCAACACGATGTCGTGAGGGGGAAAGCATTGTCGGGCGATCGTCGCTTCGGTGGCGGTCGCAGGTTGTGACCCGGGTCATAGCCGACAGTCCCTACCGCGCGGGATAGCGCGGGTTAAGCAACGTTGTTTAGGAGGAAATGAAATGGCTGAAGGAAAAAGCATCTCAGGTGCCACACCGGACGAGGCGAGAGCCATCAACCGGTTCTTCTGGATGAGCACCTGGTTGTGGTTTGCAGTCTCCGTGGCTGCCCACTACCTGATCTGGAACTGGGTCCCCTGGTTCTGATCGCTCATTCGAATACTTAGGAGAAAGACTATGTGGCGTATATGGATGGTTATGGATCCCCGCAAGGTGATCGTGGTTGGCGGCATCGCCGTTGCGTCGATCGTTGCAACGAATCACTTCGTGCAACTCAGCACGAAGTACTCGTGCTGGCTCGACGGTAAGGGCAGTGGCACCTGCTTGGTTGAGGCTCCGGCCGCGGCCAGCAACGTGCAGCACAACGCTCCGCTGCCGAACTGACCGAAAACAACGCAGAAGGCGACGGACGCGGGCATCGACTCGCGATCCGTCGCCCGATGCGACGCTTGACGGGGAAAAGTCATGGCAATGTTAAATTTCGAAAGAAAATATCGGATTCGGGGCGGCACCCTGGTGGGTGGCGACCTGTTTGATTTCTGGTTCGGTGCTTTTTATGTCGGCTTCTTCGGTATCACTGCGGCGTTCTTTTCGCTGCTCGGTACTGCGTTGCTCGTCTACGGCGCCGCAATCGGTCCCACTTGGAATCTCTGGCAGATCAACATCGCGCCGCCGGACCTGAGTTACGGTCTTGGTCTTGCGCCGTTGCACGAAGGCGGGATCTGGCAGCTCGTGACGATCTGCGCGATAGGCGCATTCGTGTCATGGGCACTGCGTGAGGTCGAAATCTGTCGCAAGCTCGGCATGGGATATCACGTCCCGGTCGCCTTCGGCAGCGCGATCCTCGCGTATGTCACGCTGCAGGTCATACGACCGGTGCTGCTCGGGGCGTGGGGGCATGCTTTCCCTTACGGCATCTTCAGTCACCTCGACTGGGTGTCGAACATCGCTTACCAGTACCTGCATTTCCATTACAACCCAGCGCACATGATCGCGGTGACGTTCTTCTTCACCACGGTTCTCGCGCTCGCGTTGCACGGATCACTGGTGCTGTCAGCCCTCAACCCGCCCAAAGGCGAGGTGGTGAAGGGCGCGGAACACGAGAACACGTTCTTCCGCGACAACATCGGCTACTCGATCGGCACACTCGGCATTCACCGATTCGGTCTCTTGCTCGCCATCAACGCGGGCGTATGGAGCGCGATCTGCATCGTGGTGAGTGGGCCCTTCTGGACACGAAGCTGGACGGATTGGTGGGCGTGGTGGCTCAACCTTCCGATCTGGAACTGAGGTAAGCAATCATGGCTGAATATCAAAACCTCTTTACGAGCGTGCAGGTCACTGCACCGCACTATCCCGGCATTCCCCACGAGCCTCGCGGCATCTGGGTGCGGGGCGTCAAGGCGTCCGCCAACTATTGGCTCGGCAAAGTCGGTGACGCACAGATCGGACCGTTCTATCTCGGTTCGACCGGTGTGGCCTCGATTCTTTGCTTCATCATCGCCTTCGAGATCGTGGGCCTCAACATGCTCGCCTCGGTGAACTGGAATCCCCTCGAGTTCATCCGGCAGTTGTTCTGGTTGGCGCTCGAGCCGCCGGCACCGCAATACGGATTGCGCATTCCGCCGCTGAGCGATGGTGGCTGGCATCTCATGGCAGGTTTTTTCCTGACCATGTCGGTGCTGTTGTGGTGGGTACGCACGTACAACCTCGCGCGCAAGCTCAAGATGGGCACGCACACGGCCTGGGCGTTCGCTTCGGCGATCTTCCTGTTCCTGGTGCTCGGCTTCATTCGTCCGGTGTTGATGGGTAGCTGGTCCGAGGGTGTGCCTTTCGGAATCTTTGCCCACCTCGATTGGACGGCGGCGTTCTCGCTGCGTTACGGCAACCTGCTGTACAACCCGTTCCACGCGCTGTCTATCGTGTTCCTCTATGGTTCGGTGCTGCTCTTCGCGATGCACGCCGGCACGATCATGGCAGTGAGTCGCTTCGGTGGCGAGCGTGAAGTCGAGCAGTCGCTCGATCGCGGTACTGCGTCTGAGCGCGCCGCGTTGTTCTGGCGCTGGACCATGGGCTTCAACGCAACGATGGAATCGGTTCACCGTTGGGCTTGGTGGTTTGCGGTGCTGTGCACGCTCACGGGCGGTATCGGCATCCTGCTGACGGGCACCGTGGTCGACAACTGGT
>CAZRFN010000122.1:0-2853 GCA_964599335.1 uncultured Acidibacter sp.
TCGTCTATCTTCCAAAAATCGAATCTCAATTCTGTTGGGTCGCTCTTCCCTCTAAACTCCGCCTGCTCGTTCGGATGCGAGTGATAGTTACCGATCACAATCGGTAGCCGAAGCACGGAATCTTTCCCATAACCCAGCGTTACCGCCGTCCAGAAGGCCCTGTCTCCCTCAACCGGCAGCATCGTTCCAGTTGTTGTTCGATACGGATACCGCGGAAAATCAATAATTAACTCCGAACGCCACATAGTCGCTGGACCAAGCGTACCTCCAGCACGACTTGCAGCTGGTAGTTTATTAACTAACCCGCTTTTCTCCGGCGGCCAGGTTGGGATGGACGGTATCGGCGCGGAGTCAGCACAGCGACTAACTTGGTCGGTGCTTTCTTGAGTGAAGCTCACCAACCAATCACCGCAGACGATTTTTTTGTCTGCCTCGGCTGCAAGCGCTTCTTGCATTCTCTCTACGGCATCCGTGTTCAACCGATCGTCAAGGTTTAAGTTCATGACATAAGGCGTTCGCACCACTGATAACGCCAAATTCCAGGCTTCATATATCGTGCAAGGCCGCGATAAAACGATACATTCACCGGTTAGCCATTCAGGTGGCTGGTCGCTATCCTCAAATACATAGACCCTGTTCACGGAAGTCGTTTGAAGATCGAGATTTTCCATGTGACCCTTAAGTAGGTCGTATCGATTCGGGTCTTTCTTATATACCGCGCAAATCACAGTGGTTATGGCTGATGTTTTCATAATTGAGCCTTAGTTATTGCTATTGTTTAAATTCAGCGACCGCGTTATTTGCTCCTGCGTGTCCTTGAACGACGCTAATACTCCGTTCAAAGCACTGAACTGCTTCTCATATTGGGCGGTGAGTCGCTCAATATAGGCGTCGAGTGTCGATTGCTTCGTTGCGACGCGATCCAGCTTCGCCTCATACCCATCGGTAATAGCTTTCAGGACGCCGGTCGATTTGATGACGCCATATGCGGCGGCTGCGACGTCACCAGCTAAGCCATTGGCCACGTCTTGACTAAACAAACTGGGGGATAGTCGATCGTTAGATAGCGCCTTGATAACGTCATCTGGATTCGACTCAAACTGCGCAGTAAATTTCGAGTTATCAAACTTCAAAACGCCATTTCGATCAAATGAGACGCCAAGCGATCCCCAGTGCGTTATATCGCCGCTTGGGCTTGATGACTCTTTAGTGATCTTGTTTCTCAAAAGCGTCAAAATACTTCGCGCATTCGCATCCGACTTCATTGTGCCCGAGATGTCGTCTCCCTCAATTACAGGCCCAGTCGCGCGCTTAATGATGCTAGAAACGAGGTTGTAGGCCTCAACGAAGTTCGAGACATTTGCTTCAACGGCAGCAGGATTAGCAGCAATTCTGACGTTTACGGTCGTTCCTAACCCGGGCGCGGAATTTAAATTTAGGGACACTCCACTGATCGCATCGGTGATCGTGTTCGACGAGCGCTCTAGAGCGACGTTATTAATCGTAAAAGCGGCGTTTTGTGCTGGATTATCTGTAGTTTTAGATGCGGTTTTATTCCGATCTAGACCCAACTGATCTCGCGACGCATCACCGGAATCAGTCGTTAGAATAGAAAAGCCGTTTGCAGTACCGCTTTGACCTTGGATAACGATGACGTAAGGGCCGGAGCCGGAGGGGTCTGTTTTCTTATCCACTAAGCTCGCTTTGATATTGTTGTTTTTTGCGATGGCGCTCTCGTTAATTAGAGACACGACAGTAGCCGGCGATGACCCGGCCGGGATCGTCACAACATTCTCAGACGGCGTGCCCGACGCGACGAAACCAGTAGCGCCAATAGCAGCGGAGAAGGTTAACGTTTGGCTTGCAGCGGTTATAAACCCGCTTGCAAGCTCATTACTTGTTGTTCGTTGCGGCTCTGCAAGTGCGGTGACCTTAACAGCGTAGTTACCAGCCCTGGTGGCGCCGGTACCGCTCGCCGCTCCAGTTACAACGCCCGAATTGCTTGATGACACCGTAAGCTGACTCAGCTTCGCAACGCCTGCGATTTCGGTGGCAGCAGACTGCAGCGTTGATATCGCATTGTTGAGTAGAGCGCCTGTTGATATCGCGACGTCAGCTTTCTTTTTCTCCGCATCAATTAGCTTCTGTCGCGGCTCTTTCGTCGCTGCCACAAGATTGGTGACAAGCTCTTGGGTATCAAGCTCGGCTGCACCAAGCGTCTTGATAACGTTTGTGTTAACGGTTGCCACCGTATTACCTCAAGTTATCAAGCAACGATAGCTGAGATAACCGCCCCATCAGGCTCTGCGTCGCCTCCATCAACAACTGCTGTTTCTGAAGCTGCGCGAGCGCTGCGGCGAAGTCGAGCTCCTTGAGTTCCGCCAGGCTCTCTTGGGCTCGAATGCTGGTTTCCTGCGCAAGGCGTTCGCTGATTTCGAGGCGCTGCTGCACACCGCCCGTTCGTGCGATTACGGTTCCGAAGTTGTTTGATAGACCCTCGACATCAGAGAGCCCCTGCGCACGCTTCGAGAGGTCTCCAGTGCGATACGCATTTTCGAGTTCATCGAGCATCGCAAACATATCGACGGCTTTTCCGTCACGCTCAACGGCCTTCCACGCACTCGGCCCCGGCACGGTCACGTCTTCATACCCGACGTCGTTCACTCGAACACGAAGTGGCGTACCGGAGCCGACATACTCCACGGTGCCATCGGGCTTGAGCTCATAGGGCGGTGCGCCACTACGCACGCCACCGAATACATAGCGATCGTTGGAGTCTTTTGAGTTCGCGAGATCAAGCAAACTACGTTTGATGCTCGCCACTTCTTCGGCATAGCTATCAAGAATCGTCTG
>CAZRFN010000123.1:0-2842 GCA_964599335.1 uncultured Acidibacter sp.
ACTGGAGACACACAAAACCAATGAAGTGCTCGACACCAGACCATTTGCTTTCTGTGGGAGGTTTTTAGTTTATGCCTTGAATCACTGAGACTACTTAACACTTGACAAGCATCTGTCAACACCTGTAGACTACCTTTGTCCTGGTTGATAGATAAACTTTAACTACAACTTCAAACTACTATGAAACCTAAAAAACGTTTTGTGAATGTGATTCCTAAAAGTTCCAAAGCGAAGAACCGTTTTGTGAATATTATGCAATCTCTTCATGCAATGGAAGTGGAGCAAGAAGTAGACGATAAATTCTTTTTGGTTTCTATCAATCGTATGTACTGTACTTGGGTGCCTAAGATTGGCAACGAACATTGGGATATTGTTAAATGATTGGACTGATTGCAGGATAAATAATAATGCTCTAATTGGTTGGCGCTTTTTAGAGAAGGGCAGAGAAATCTGCCCTATTTTATTATAAATAATAATGCCAACCAAAATTAGAAGCAGATGAAATACTACACTTACGCATATTTGCGTGAAGATGGAACACCTTACTATATTGGTAAAGGATCTGGATTTAGAATGCATGATGATAGAGGTAAATCTTGTTTTAAACCAACCGATAAAAAAAGAATAATAGTTCTTAAATATTTTGATTTGGAATTTGATGCCTTTAAGCATGAAATTTATATGATTTCTATATTCGGGAGAAAAGATTTAGGAACTGGTATTCTTCGCAATAGAACTGATGGTGGTGATGGTTGCAATAGAGTAATAACAGATGAAACTAGAAAAAGAATGAGTGAATCGCAGAGTGGTAAAAAATTGACAAATAAACATAAGAGTAATATATCAAAAAGAGTAAAAGGTCTTAGTAGGACCGATGAAAGTAAACAAAAATATTCTGTTGTTGCGAAAAAAAGATGGGAAAATAAAAATGATCTAAGAAGAGACAAACTTATAGAAAGAAATAAGTCTTATAAAGGAATGTTATTTTGGAATGATGGACAAACTCAAATTAGAAGTGTAGAATGTCCTGGTATCAATTGGAAAAGAGGAAGACTAAAAAAGAGTGGTATTTGAAGCACTTCTTATTGCTGGATTAACCTGCGGTACTAGCACATACTATGGTGTCGGAGATGGATTTCATGGAAAAGTTACTGCAAATGGTGAGCGGTTTGACGCTTATCGTTGGACTGCAGCTCATCCTTATCTACCTATGGGTTCACGCATACGGGTAACGAATCAAGATAACGGTAAACAAGTTATCGTTCGCGTAAATGATCGTGGACCCTATTCTCATGCTGATTTGGATTTGTCTTATGCTGCTTTTGCTCACATTCAGTCTGTAAAAAAAGGTAACGCTGTCGTTTGTTGGAGGGTTGTTGGATGAAAAAACTGATTATTCTTGCCGCACTTTTGTTCTCTTCTCCTGTATTCGCTCAGGAAACATATCGCCCATTTCGTTATGAGACTGCATGTGGAATTGAAAAAGATGATCAGTTCTATGATGATACCTGTGTTGTGATTGAAACGCGAGAGTCTAATGGTGCTCTACGTACTCGTAATATCTTTTCTAATCGCTTTGCACTGGCAATCAAATCCAGATTTGATAAAGAAAAGGGATTTGTAACTTGGGATAGTCATAACAAATATGAATACAAGTGGGAGTATAAACTTGGCGGAAGTGGATGGAGTTATGTGATGCCAGGAGTTCTTATTGAAAACGTAAGCTGGGATTAGTCTATTAAATAGTAATCAAATACAAAAGTAAAAATGACTGAAGAATCTCAGATCGACAAGTGGAATCGTGGAGTAACTCTTTTTGAAGAAAGTGTACTAAAACCAGATCCAGAACTTCGCAACTGTGCTCACAATCAACTTTGTTACAATGAACTTATGGCAGTTCGCGAACAAGTGCTACAATATATTAAAACTATGAGACAATGAGTTCTACATACATATATTTCATTATTTTCTTTTGTATTGCTTACTTGATTGTCACCGATCAATCTGTAGCAAGGGCATTTTATATGCTTACTCAACTGGTAAGAGTAGAGTACGAAAAGACAAAGTGGTGGATTCTACATAATCCAGCAAATCCAATCGTAAAGTATATCATGTGGAGACGCGCATATAAACTTGCGAAGGAATTGCAACAAGAGTTAGAATCAAGAAATAAATAAACATTATCTGAATAATACATATGCTCTCCACGCAGTATCGGTTGAGATTAGAAGAGATTTGTAATAAGATTGTAAGGTGCGAATCAGTAGAATTATCAGAAATGATATGGGCGGAAAAACTTGCAAAAGCAAATCGTTCTGCTGCAACAATGTTAAGGCAAGCAAGACGCCGTGCTGCAAATCCAAATATGCAAGAAGGAAGTCTAGATGACTTTATGAATGCACTGGATTTAGGTGATCCTGACCCATCAAATCATCGCACAGGATTTGATGGTGTAGATGATATTATTGATTTCTTTACAGGAGATAAACCAGACGACTGCAGACAGCGCGACTAGTGGCATAAGACCCCTTGATTTTTCGGTCAAGGGGTCTTATAGTAGGTACATACAAATCCAGAGCAATGACTTAC
This sequence comes from uncultured Acidibacter sp., assembly GCA_964599335.1. Taxonomy (GTDB): domain Bacteria; phylum Pseudomonadota; class Gammaproteobacteria; order Steroidobacterales; family Steroidobacteraceae; genus UBA964. Next base: position 2,590 of record CAZRFN010000123.1, read on the forward strand.
AAAGCACGCCTCAAAATTTCTTTTGATACTGAATGGACTCCTAGTTATGGGTCTGGAATCTATGATGATGAAACTCTTCCGGAAGAGCATTATACTTTTGAGATTCCTACCGAGGACATTAACACCATTCAATTGTTCCGATTCTTTGGAAATGTGGCACGCACGATGGGACACAATGAACTTGGTATTATGAAAGGCGCTTGTTCGCTTGCATTTAATGATATGCGTAGTGAAGAAGATATGAAAAAGATTG
>CAZRFN010000124.1:0-2842 GCA_964599335.1 uncultured Acidibacter sp.
TCGACCTCGGCGGCCTCTCGATCACCGCCTACCGCGTCGAGCGCTCGATCGATGGCATCACCTGGACGACGCTCGTCGCATCGCAGACCGCGACCACCTACAACGCCACCGGTCTCGTCGGTGGCGGTTCCTACTGGTTCCGGGTCTCGGCATCGAACGCCATCGGTTGGGGTGACGGCGCCGTCGTGATCGGTGGCCCGTTCAGCTCGATCAACGGCCTCGTCGCCACGCCTGACAGCGGTCTGGTGGCCCTCAGTTGGCAGGCACCGCCGGGAGGCGGCGCAGCGCCGGTCGGCTATCTCGTCGAGTATCAACTGGCGACGGCGACCGTGTGGACGACGGCGACGGCCGTCGTCGGCGCACCGACCGGGACGACCACGTCGTCCCTCCGTTACTCGGTCAGTGGCCTCACCAATGGTTCGCTCTACAACTTCCGCATCACGCCGATGAACGGCTCGCCGGTCGTCGGCGGACCGCCGACGATGGTGTCGGCGACTCCGGTCGCAGTCATTCCCACCACGGTGCTTCTGCCGATCGCGTCGGCGAGTGACGGCCAGGTCTCACTGACATGGCTCGCTCCGCAGTTGCCGAGCGGCACGAGTGTCACGGGCTATCTGGTCGAACAATGCGCATTGGGTAGCGCGTGCACGACGACGAGCTCCAACTTCTCGGTCGTGACGACGACGTCCGCCTTGGTACGCTCGGCGACGGCGACGGGCCTCACCAACGGAACTCTCATGACGTTCCGAATCACGCCCGTCCTCAGCGGTGGCAGCGCAGTCGCGGGCCCCGTTCTGGTGACGGCGACGCCGATCCTCACCGCCGGTGCGCCCACGAACCTCACTGCGACGGGTGGATTCCTCGCCGTAGATCTCACCTGGTCGGCGCCGACCGTCGGCGCGGGTGTGTCGATCGTCGGCTACCTCATCGAACTCTCGACCACCAACGGTGCCTCATGGTCGGTCGCGGTGCCGATCACACCGACCGCAGCGACGAACTACACCGTCACCGGACTCACGGCGGCTACCGCATACCAGTTCCGGGTCACCGCCGTGACGTCGGTGGGTAACGGTCGTCCGAGCTCGGGCGCGTCGGCCACGCCGTTCGCCCCCGCTGGTCCTCCGGTCAACCTGACCGGAGCGTCGGGCGATACATCGGCCACGCTGTCGTGGTCCGCTCCGGCCGCGTCGGGTGGACCGGGTCTCACCGGGTATCGCATCGAGGTGAGCTACGACGCCGGCGTGTCGTGGGACACCCTCACCGATGTCGGTGCGGTCACCACCACTCGCCTGACCGGGCTCGAGAACGGCGTCGCTGCGACCTTCCGGGTGCGCACGCTCACCGGTTCGGTCGTGAGCGCGGCGTCGAACCAGGTGACGGTGACGCCGTCGACGGCGGCAGAACCGCCAGCCGATCTGGTCGCGACCGCAGGCCCGTCGCAGGTGGTCCTCACCTGGACGGCTCCCATCGCCACCGGCGGATTCCCCGTCGCCGGGTATCGCATCGAATCGAGTCTCGATGGGGTGACGTGGACGCCGGCGATCGTCAACACGGGATCCTCGGCGACGACCGCGACGGTGACCGGACTCACAAATGGAACCGCCTATCGATTCCGCATTGCAGCGATCACGGCGGCCGGTATCGGCACGTTGACGCCAGCGATCGTGGCGACACCGTTCGGACCCCCGACCGCACCTCGTTCCGTAGTCGGGTCATCGGGTGACTCCCAGATCACATTGACCTGGGCGGCTCCGGTGAACTCCGGCGGTTCTCCGATCACCGATTACCGGATCGAGTCCTCCACCGATGGTGGAACGACCTGGACGGTCGCGGTCGCCACCACCGGTGGCGCGCAGACCGCAACGGTCATCGGTCTCACCAATGGGGTCGACACAGGTTTCCGTGTTCTTGCCCTGAATGCGGCCGGTACCGGGACTCCGTCCGCGGTACTCATGATCGCGGCCTACGGGCTCCCTGGAGCCCCGACCGCGCTCACCCCGGTGGTCGGCGATTCGTCGATCGCCCTCTCGTGGACTGCGCCGACGGTCACCGGTGGCGCTGCGATCACCGGCTACCGCATCGAGTCGAGTCTCGACGGGGTGACCTGGACGACGGTCGTGGCCGACACCGGCTCGCCCATCACCTCGCGGGTCATCACCGGTCTCGTCAACGGCACTGCGTACGGGTTCCGCGTGTCGGCGATCAGCAGGGGAGGGACGGGATCGCCCAGTGCGACTGCCGGCGCCACGCCGGCCACCGTTCCCGGCTCGCCCACCACGGTCACAGCGAGTCCGGGAGACCGGCAAGTGACCGTCACATGGGGTGCTCCCGTCGACAACGGCGGCAGCGCCGTCACGTCGTACACGGTGCAGCGTTCCACGGACGGTGGTCGCACGTGGACGACGCTCTCCAACGGAGTCGCCACGACGTCGTACATCGACACCGCGTCACTCACCAATGGCGTGCTGTACCTCTATCGGGTGCTCGCGCAGAACGCCGTCGGCACGGGCGTTCCGAGTGCACCGGTGATCGGGATCCCCGCCGCGCGGGCCGGCGCCCCGAGCGCTGTCGTCGCTTCGGCCGGCGTGCGCCAGGTGGTGTTGACCTGGACCGCTCCGACCAACACCGGTGGCGCGCCCATCACCGGCTACCGCATCGAGTCCTCGTTCGACGGTGGCATCACGTGGACCACCTCGATCACCGACACGACGACCCCGTCGACGTACGCGGTCGTCAATGGTCTCCAGCCGGGCCAGCTGTACAACTTCCGTGTCGCCGCGATCTCCCTCGGTGGCGTCGGATCCACCTCGGCAGAGGTCACCGGTACGCCGCTGATCGACGG
>CAZRFN010000125.1:0-2807 GCA_964599335.1 uncultured Acidibacter sp.
CCGGTGGCGATCGGGGCCGAGGCTGTGAGGCCGCCGAGCACGGTGGTCGTGCCTTCGGTTGAACGCGCGGCACGCTGGATCGGCGCGGGCCGTGGCTTCAAGGCTTACCCTGCGTTGTCGTCGCTGCGTGCCGAGCAGGGCGGGCCGCTCGTCGCGGTGCACGAGACGATTTTGCCGAGAGCGGAGGACCTGCTCGCCATCGCCCGGCCCGAGATCGCGGCGGGGCGGGTGTTGCCGGCTACGGCGGCATTACCGATTTACGTCCGGGACGAGGTCGCGAAGATTCCTGGGTCGTTGTCATCGGGCTGAAACACGAGTCGCGTGAAATATGTCTGAAACAAGGACTTCACGGCTTCCGCTCATGGCCGCAAAACAAATCCTCGTCGTCGAGGACGAAAAACCCATCCGGGACATGATCAGCTTTGGCCTGCGTCGCGCCGGCTTCGAAGTGCGCGAGGCCATGGATACGCGTGCCGCACGGGCGCAGGTCGCCGATCGTCGGCCCGATCTCATGCTCGTCGATTGGATGCTGCCCGACATGAGCGGCCTCGAGTTCACGCGGCAGATTAAGCGTGACCCGGAGCTCCGCGATCTACCGATCATCATGCTCACGGCCCGCGCCGAGGAGTCGGACAAAGTCGCCGGCCTTGAGGGTGGGGCCGATGACTATGTGACGAAGCCCTTTTCGCCGCGCGAACTCGTGGCGCGTATCAACGCGGTGCTGCGCCGTGTGGATCCGCAGGTCGAGGGCTCGGTCATCACCTTCGAGGGTTTGAGTCTCGACCCCGTCGCGCATCGTGTAACGGCCGATAGCCGGCCGGTGACGCTTGGGCCGACCGAGTACCGCATGCTCGAGTTCTTCATGAGTCACCCCGATCGGGTGTACTCGCGCGAGCAACTGCTCGATCGCATCTGGGGTGGCAACGTCTACGTCGAGGAACGGACCATCGACGTGCATATCCGTCGCCTGCGCAAGGCACTCGAGGAATTCGGGTACGATCGCATGGTTCAGACGGTGAGGGGTGCGGGTTACCGCTTTTCGACCCACTCGGAGTGACGTTGCTGAGAAATCCGTTCGAGGACTGGGGGTTCGCCCTCTGGCGTGTCTTGCTCGTGGCCGGTATCGGGGCTCTCGTGGGGCTTTTCGTCGGTCATTTGTGGTGGGGGATTGCCGGAGCACTTGCGATCGAGCTCGCGCGGCAGCTCGCGAACCTCAACGATTTCCTCGATTGGCTGCGCCGCCGCAATCAGCGTGATCCGCCGGATGCGGGTGGGCGTTGGGGCGATGCCGTGTCGCTCGTCTCGCGCCTGCATCGGCGTAAGCAGTTTCACAAGCAGCGGATCTTGAGGCTTTTTCGTGAGCTTCGGCGCTCGACGGCCTCGATGCCGGATGGCGTCGTCGCGCTCAACGCGGATCGGGAAATTCTTTGGTTCAATCGCAAGGCGGCCGAGCTTTTGGGGCTGCGTCGCAAGACGGACTTCGGCATTAATCTGGCGAGCCTGCTGCGTGTGCCGGAGTTTGCGCGTTATCTTGAGAAAGGCGAGTTCAGCAGCAGCCTGCGCATCAAGCCGCGCATCGGCGAGCCCACGTGTCTCGAGTTTCAGGGGGCGCCCTATGGCGAGGGTCAGCTCTTTTTGCTCGTGCGCGATGTCACGCGCCAGGCGCAGCTTGAGACCATGCGCAAAGATTTCGTGGCTAATGCCTCTCATGAGTTGCGCTCACCGCTCACGGTGATCGCGGGCTATCTCGAGACGCTCTCGCTCGGCGATGAGTTGCCCGAAGACCTTCGCGGCCCCATCCAAGAGATGCGGCGACAGTCCGAGCGCATGACGGCGATCGTCTCGGACCTCCTTGAGCTCTCGCGGCTCGAGGCGAGCGATGAGCAGGTGGTCGGGCAGCCGATCGATGTGGCGGCGCTGCTCGCGGTGCTGCGCAAAGATTTGGTGGCGCGCGATGCAGGTAAGCACGAGGTGTCGGTGTCGATCGAGGCACCCGATGGTCTCATGGGCGACACGGGGTTGATTCACTCGGCGTTTTGGAACCTCGCGGACAACGCGTCCAAGTACACCCCGGCGGGCGGCAAGATCACGCTGCGCTGGTGGGTCGATGAACCCGGTGGGCATTTTGCGGTCACGGATACGGGGCCCGGCATTTCACCGGAGCATTTGCCGCGGCTCACGGAGCGCTTTTACCGAGTGGATCCGGGCCGCGCGCGTGATACGGGCGGTTCGGGCCTCGGGCTTGCGATCGTGCGTCACGTGCTTCAGAGGCATGGTGCCGAGCTCAAGATCGAGAGCGAAGAGGGCCGGGGCAGCACGTTTGCCTGCCACTTTCCGCGGACACGCTTGGTGCGCGAACCCATCGCAATGCTGGGCGACAGCGGCTATTCTCCGACGAACGACGAGTGACAGGTTTTTGAAGGGCGTCACGCCCAAGGGGTAGAACACTGTGGATACCGCCGAACTTTCCCAGCACATCTCGCGCCGGTTCAACGAGGACCTCGAGCGCGTACGGTCGCAGGTGCTCAACATGGGCGGGTTCGTCGAGCAGCAGCTCGCCAAGGCGGTGTCGGCGCTCGTCGAGGGCGACAGCACGCTCGGTGAGACCGTTGCGCGCGACGATTTCGAAGTGAACCGCATGGAAGTGTCGATCGACGAGGAGTGCTCGCGCATCCTCGCCACGCGCGCTCCGGCGGCGAGCGACCTGCGACTCATCGTCGCCATCATCAAAGCCATCACCGACCTGGAGCGTATGGGCGATGAGTGCGAAAAAATCGGCTACATCGCCTCGCGCCTGGCCACCCAGG
>CAZRFN010000126.1:0-2782 GCA_964599335.1 uncultured Acidibacter sp.
GTGTAAAAGGTTTCTAAGGATTAGAAACTCAACTTTCTCCATAACTAAATTCCTTACGTGCGATTTCGTCCAATTGTTGCATCACTTCTTCAGTGAAATATACTTCAGGTTCTTTTAGAATCTGTTTAGCATAAAGTTTCTTACCATCAATCTCATAGCGTCCCGCTACATTCTTCCAGAGTCCACCAATCTCACCAAGTTCCAGAAGACCATAGTAACGATCAAGGCCGCGCTCATCATAATACAGACGGACTTCAACATCTTTGTTCTCCTTACTCAAACGCGATTTAGCAGTCTTAGCTTTGATAATGTTTCCAACCACTTCCGTTCCATCTTTTTCTTTTTTCTTGCTGAGATAGATGATCGTAGACGCTGCGTATTTGAGTCCAGAACCTCCCCCCATTTCTTTCGTTGGTACGTAAGCTCCGATGACATCGTATGTATGATTTGTGACAATGAGTGGAACATTTGCTTGGCCTAGCTTAAGAGTTAACATTCGGAAAGCACCCTTAACAAGTTGTGATTTAGTCATATCACGAACTTGCTTATCGTTGAGTGCATCAGTGATTTCTTTCTCTGTGGAAAGCATTCCCAGAGAGTCTAACACAAACATACAAGGTTTGCGTTCTTCTACAGGTTTTTTTAAGTATAAGTCTACTGCTTTGAGCGCCTTAGTACGAAACTCTTCAATAGTAACAACGTTAACAACAACCAGACGAGAAGTATCAATTCCACGGGATTCTACAAGTGATTTAGTAATAGCGGCTTCAGTATCAAAATAGAGACAATAACCATCGGGATTGGTATCAAGAAAATTCTTAACAACGGCGAGGCTGAAGAAAGTTTTTCCAGTACTAGACTCTCCAGCAATAGCAGTAATCTTATTGCCAGATACACCGCCAAATATGCTACCTGAAACCAGTGCATTAAAAATGTACGAACCTGTATCAACATAAGTTTCCGTTTCATCAATATCTGATGCCAATTTAGTGAAATCATCACCAATCTCTTTTACAATATCCTTTAAGAAGTCCATAATTTATTTTTTCCTATTAAAATTAAAAGTCCACAATTTGTTATAAAGATCCTTTTCATTGGTTTTTTCAAGAATCTCTATAATCTTTTTAAACTCTTTTTCAGTTATGGGTATTTCCATCAAAAGAAAAATGATTCCAAACTTGAGGTTTTTTCAACATTCCATCCAATAGAATCAAGAATAATCTTAAGTGGTTCTAGAAATGCTTTTTCAAACTGTAGTTCATAGTCTATATATTTGTCAAGATTGAGTTCCTTTGGAAAGTCTTGGATGAATGTAATCACATTTTCGTGAATAGTATTTGGTTTCTTAAGGTAAACAAACTTGATCTTTTCTCCATTCTGAATAAGAGAATATTTGTTAGTCAACTTATTCTGTTTGATATAGTGATTGAATAAAAGTGCTCCACGAACATGAATCGGAGTTCCCTTAATGTAAATGTCAGATGAAGAAGAGTACTTCTGAACGTCAGAAGCTGACCTTGGGAAAGAGATAGACTCTGGGGGAAGTGTCCTAAATTCAAGGCGACATTTATCGATAAAACTAATCATATCATCTTCTGTTCCACTCATCATAATGTTGAAAGATTCTTTCAGCATCTTACGACAAGGTGCTGGAGTAGAAGACTTAATTGCCTCAATACCTTTAATTTTCAATTTAGGTTCTTTATACCTAACGCCTTCACTATCCCAAACACTAAGAATGTATCGTTTCTTTGCAGTCCAAATACCACGCTCAGCGACACACTCACGCTTCATAAACATTTTCTGTTCATATGCGTTCACATAATCCGCCAATTCTTGATAAGAACTTTCAATATATTTTTCAAATTCCATCGAACAGACCTTATCAAGGAACGAAACAATGCTTTCAGTAGTTTTCTCTCTTCCCTCGAATACATTTTCAACCAAAGGACCCATATTAATATACAAGGAGTCAGTATCTGAAGCAATAACATAATCCTCACTTCCTGTTTTAAGAATTTTATTCAAGTAAGAATTGACTTTGTTCATAATCCATTGAATAGAAACCTGACCCGACAATGTAATTGCCTCAGCGTTTGCTAGTTTGTAGTAACGGAAATATTGATTACCAATAGCACCATAAGCAGAGTTAAGTTGAATCTTACGTGCCATCTGAATATTGTTACAACGAGCAATCTCTTTAATCAACTCTTTGTTTTTTGTTTTTTCATATTCTTGCTCTGCAGCAAGCATCTTTTTCTTAAAGATCACACGTTCATTATAGATCTTTTCCATCAACTCAGGAAGAAATCCACGAATGTCTTTACGGAACATTGCCCCGTTTGCACAAACTGCATAATCTTTATACATCTCAAAGTTAATAGACTGATTTAGAATTTTATCAACATTAACCGTTGGATGCTTTTCTTCCAGAAGAGTTTCTGGACTTATGTTATACATCATAATCAAGTGTGGGTACAGTGAGTTCAAGTCAAAACTCACAACCCAATCATACATTCCAGGAACTGGTTCTTTTACATAAGCACCTGCATACTTTTCATTCTTCTGTGTTTTATTTTTTGGGGGAATAACAATATTTCTTTTCTTTAGATAGGTGTAGATAATGTTATCCCACATACGAACTTGGTAAAAAACATCGGCATAGTTCACCTTTGCGTCATATGCCATTGTAAGTGCCAACTCAATGAGTTTCATCTTGTCTTCCAAACGGTCAACAAGTTCTACGTCAATAATGTTATATTCAATGAATTTTTGCCACCCC
>CAZRFN010000127.1:0-2684 GCA_964599335.1 uncultured Acidibacter sp.
TTCAAGACCGAGACACCCGCTCAGGCCGAAGAACCCGCTCGCCGGAGCGTCGGCTAACGCACTTGAATCGGCCGCCGGCCGCCCCCAAAAAGCCCTAGACTAGGAACGTTCCTGTTCCTTCCCCTAGCGCGCCTTGAGGGCTGTCCGCCATGTCCGAGCCAGAAGCCATCATCGAAAATATCCCCGTCCTGCCTTTACGGGACGTGGTCGTCTACCCGCACATGGTGATCCCACTCTTCGTGGGGCGCGAGAAGTCCATCCAGGCGCTCGAGGCCGCGATGAAGGGCGACAAGCGAATCATGCTCGTCGCGCAGCGTCAGGCTGAGGTCGATGACCCGAAGCAGGACGATCTTTACCAGATCGGCACCATTGCGACGATTTTGCAGCTCTTGAAGCTCCCCGATGGCACCGTGAAGGTGCTCGTCGAGGGCGTGGATCGTGGCAGCGTCGAAAAACTCTTGGGCGGGCCGTTTTATACGGCGCAGATTTCACTAGCGCTTGAAGTGGACCAGTACGACGAGAAGGAACTCGAAGTGCTTTCGCGCTCGGTCGTCTCGCAGTTTGAGCAGTATGTAAAACTCAATAAGAAAGTGCCGCCCGAAGTGCTGACTGCACTGGCTGGTATTGAAGACGCTGGGCGCCTCGCCGACACCGTAGCGGCGCACATGGCGCTGAAGCTCTCCGACAAGCAAAAAGTTTTAGAGATTTTGGATGTTCGCGCCCGCCTTGAGCACATCCTCGTCGCAATCGAAGGCGAGATGGATGTGTTGCAGATCGAGAAGCGCATCCGCGGCCGTGTGAAGGCGCAGATGGAGAAATCCCAGCGCGAGTATTACCTCAATGAGCAGATGAAGGCCATTCAGAAAGAGCTCGGCGAGATGGAAGATGGCGTCAACGAAGTGCAGGAGCTCGAGCAGAAGATTGCCGAGGCCGGCATGCCGAAGGAGGCCAAGGACAAGGCCACGGCCGAGCTCAACAAGCTCAAGATGATGTCGCCGATGTCGGCTGAAGCCACCGTCGTGCGCAACTACATCGACTGGCTTGTGAAGGTGCCTTGGAAGAAACGCACCAAGGTGCTCAAAGATTTGCTGCGCGCTCAGAAGGTGCTCGATGAGGACCACTATGGTCTTGAGAAGGTCAAGGAAAGAATCCTTGAGTACCTCGCCGTTCAGCAGCGCGTGGAGAAGATCAAAGGGCCTATTCTCTGCCTCGTGGGCCCGCCGGGCGTGGGCAAAACCTCACTCGGCCAGAGCATTGCCCGTGCGACGAACCGTAAGTTCGTGCGGATGAGCTTGGGTGGTGTGCGAGATGAAGCCGAGATCCGCGGTCATCGTCGTACCTACATTGGCTCGATGCCCGGCAAGATTGTTCAGAATCTCTCGAAGACGGCGGTGACGAACCCGCTCTTCTTGCTCGATGAAATCGACAAGATGTCGATGGATTTCCGAGGTGATCCTTCTTCGGCTCTGCTCGAAGTGCTCGACCCTGAGCAGAACAGCGCCTTCAACGACCATTACCTCGAGGTCGATCTTGATCTCTCGCAGGTGATGTTCGTCTGCACGGCGAATAGCCTCAATATTCCGGCGCCGCTTCTCGATCGTATGGAAGTCATCCGTCTTCCGGGTTACACCGAAGACGAGAAGATGAATATCGCCAAGAAATATCTGCTACCTAAGCAGATGAAGAACAACGGCCTTAAGGATGGTGAACTCAAGGTGGGCGAGGACGTGCTCCTCGACATCATCCGCTACTACACGCGTGAAGCGGGTGTGCGTAACCTTGAGCGCGAAGTCGCCAAGATCTGCCGAAAGGTGGTGAAGGAACTCCTCACGAGCAAGGGCAAGGCGAAGGTTGTCACCGTCACCACAAAGACCCTCGATAAGTATCTCGGCGTGCAGCGGTTTAGATACGGCAAGGCCGAGGAAGAAAATCGCATCGGTCAGGTCACGGGCTTGGCTTGGACGGAAGTCGGCGGCGAGCTGCTCACGATTGAAGCCGCGACCGTACCGGGTAAGGGTAAGCTCTTGCACACGGGTCAGCTTGGCGAGGTGATGCAGGAGTCGATTCAGGCCGCGATGACCGTGGTCCGTAGTCGTGCTCAAAACCTCGGGCTCGAAGCCGAGTTCTACCAAAAGCTCGATATCCACCTGCACGTGCCCGAAGGTGCGACGCCCAAGGACGGCCCCTCGGCCGGCATCGGTATGTGCACGGCGCTGGTGTCGGCTCTCACCAAGATCCCGGTGAAGTCTGAGGTCGCGATGACCGGCGAGATCACCCTGCGGGGTGAGGTGCTTCCGATCGGAGGCCTGAAGGAAAAACTACTTGCGGCGGCTCGCGGTGGCATCACCACGGTCGTGATCCCGGTGGATAACCAGAAGGACCTCACGGAGATCCCCGAAAACATCAAGGGCAACCTCGACATCCGCCCAGTGAAATGGATCGACGAGGTGCTCGAGATTGCCCTCGCTGGCCAACCTAAGCCTCTGGCATCGGATGGTCCTGCGACCCCGAAACGCCCGCCTTCCCGAAAGGCCCGTAAGGGGGTTCCCGCGGCGCACTAAACCGCTTACACTGCGCGCCCCTCATGGGAGGGGGTGCTTAGCTCAGCGGTAGAGCGTCGCCTTTACACGGCGAGGGTCGGGGGTTCGATCCCCTCAGCACCCACCATCGGTTGGAGCGGTAGT
>CAZRFN010000128.1:0-2681 GCA_964599335.1 uncultured Acidibacter sp.
ACACGCCGATTAACCTGCCTCGCGAGACCGACGCGCTCGAACGGTGGCTGGAAGAGTCTGAACAAAGATATGGGGATGTCGTCGAAGGCACGGAAAAACGCATTCGATGGGCTCATGACGATCGTCGTCGAACTCCAATATCCATCATCTATCTTCACGGCTACACCGCCACGCGACAGGAGGTCGATCCGCTCTGCGACGAACTCGCCGATGCGCTTGGCGCCAACGTGTTCTATACCCGTCTGACAGGACATGGTCGCCCTGCCCGCGCGATGGGCGAAGTCCGCGGCAGCGACTGGCTGCGAGACGCGCGCGAGGCGCTCGAGATCGGCCGTCGCATCGGGGAGCGCGTCATCGTGGTGGGCACCTCGACCGGAGGTACGCTTGCATTGTGGCTCGCCCAACGTGACGACGCTTCGCCTATCGCCGCACAAGTTCTCATCTCGCCCAACTTGGGCCCACGCTCGCGATCAGGTGAGTTGCTCGCTGGCCCGTGGGGTGCGCAGTTACTGCAACTGCTCGTCGGAGAGGAGTACCGCTGGACCCCGCGCAACGCCGATCAAGCCAAATATTGGACGTGGAAATACCCCTCGCAGGCCTTGCTGCCCATGATGGCGATCGTCCGCGAGGTTCGTGACTCACCCATCGAGACCATTCGCCAGCCCACGCTCGTAATTTATTCACCGAACGACCAAGTGGTGAGCCCCGATGAAATCTTGAAGGCCCACGAGCGACTCGGCGCCGCCACCAAACCCATCATCGCCGTCGAAAAGAGCGGCGACCTGTCGAATCACGTGCTGGCGGGCCGCATCCTCGCGCCGAACGACACACCCCAAGTACTCAACTTGATTGTGAAATTCATCCGCGAGATCGGGCTCGTAACCGACCCGACGATCGCAGCCGATTCGACGACTACGGGTAGGCCTTAAGCGACTCGCGATATTGCTGCGCCCGCCTCGCGTAGCTCGCCGCAGCGCCGCGAATGAGGGCAAGATCGCGCTCGGTGACTTCACGCACGATTTTTCCAGGCGAACCCATCACCACGCTGCCGTCTGGGATTTCTTTGTCCGGCGGTACGAGCGCACCAGCGGCGATGATGCAATGACGGCCGATGACACTGCGATCGAGGACCATGGCTCCGTTTGCGATCATCGATTCATCTCCGACGATGCAGCAATGCAGAAAAGCCATATGCCCCACCGTCACCCGTGCCCCGAGCTTCGTCGGAACACCCTCGTCCGTATGAATGACCGAGCCGTCTTGGATATTGCTGCCGGGTCCGATATCGATCCAATCGTTATCGCCGCGTAGCACGACGTTGAACCACACGCTGGCGCCGGCGCCGAGCCGCACGCTGCCGATGAGATCGGCCGACGGGGCGACGTAGGCATCTGGCGCGACATCCGGTCGACGCTCACCGAGGGCGTAGAGCATCAGGGCTTCGCCGCGGTATCGCGCGCTGCTTTGCGGTCGGCTTTCATGCGCGCGACATCGACGGGACGCATCTCGAGAATCGGACACGTCTCGTTTTCAACCAGGACTTTTTCGAATCGAGAGATCGAATTACCGGTCTGAGTCACTCGAATGGCATTGGCAAAACTGAGATTGATGCAGCCGTCCCACACCTTGATGAGCCAAGCTTCGTTATGGCCCGTCCAGATGACGAGCTGATTGCGCGAGACCGGCGTCCACCCGTCCACCCCGCGCATCACGCGAATCTGCTCGACCGGATCGCCCGCGTAATCGACGTATTTGAGGTCCAGCTCGTCGCGACGAGCCAAACCCGTTCCGCAGGCGGACAAGAAGACGACCCCAAACACGATAAAAACGAACCTTTTCATCACTTTGCCCTCAAAAACGTCGAACTCAGTGTACCGGGCCGTCGATCGGGCACAATGCGCCGCCCCACCTTGACGCTGTTATACTGTTGTATTTAAATATAACACCTAGCCCTTTCGACGGACTGCTCGCTTGAAAGACCTCATCGACATCTTCCTAGATCCGAGCGCGGCGCTCTCGCGCCAGCGCGATGAGGCACGCTGGTGGCTTCCGTTTCTCATTTTGGTGATCTCGACCGCCGTGGTCACCTACCTGTTTTTCGGGAAAGTCGACTCGGGTTGGTTCATCGAACAACAGATTTTGAACTCTGGCCAAGAGGTCAGTGAACAGCAGCTCGCCGCGATCCGCGAGGCCTCGCCGGGCGGCACCTTCATGACCTGGAGCGCGACGATCAGCAGCGGCGTGGTGGTGGCTCTCGTCATGGCGCTGTTCGGCGGGTTCTTCATGGTCGCCGGTAAATTCTCGAAGGCCGATCTCAACTTCAAACAAGGTTTGACGCTCGCGAGCTGGTCACAAATGCCGACCGTGCTCAACACTGTGCTTATGCTGATCGGCGTCATGACCATGTCGCCACAAACTGCTCTGGAGTCTCTGTCTCTCACCAGTCTGAATGCATTGGTCCTCGATTTGCCGGCTGACGACCCGTGGTACCGCTTCGCGACGTCCTTCAGTCTGCTCGTGCCCTGGACGATTTTTCTTGCGGCACTCGGCTGGAAACTTTGGAGCGGCGCCAAACGCTGGACCGCCTCGATCGTCATCGCAACCCTTCCCCACCTCATCATCTATGGAGCCATGGCGATCGGTGCCATGACACGCTGAGCCCAACATGAACATCAACGTCT
>CAZRFN010000129.1:0-2678 GCA_964599335.1 uncultured Acidibacter sp.
ACAACGGCAGCGGCGGCAGACGCTCGGTATCGAGCGGCACCACGATGGTGTCTCCGGGCTGAATGTCGGCATTTCTGCCGCCACGCAGCCAGCCTCCCGAATCGGCGACGACGCTACCGTCCGCGCGCACCACATAGGCGCGCGACTTGTCGGCACGGCGCGTGAACCCACCCGAGAGATCGATGTAATCGTCGCGCTTGAGTCCCTGACGATGCAGGAGCGAGGTCGAGTTCTGCACTTCACCGATGATCGTCACTTCCTGACGAACCTTAGGAATGATGAGCTCGTCGCCGTCACGCAGCACAACGTCCGAGGGTGATCCGATCCGGCTCGCGATCAATCGATCGAGGTCGATAACCAGCCGGCCCACTGCCGCCGTACCCTGCAACTGACTGAGCAGTCCTTGGGCCGAGAGCGCGCCCTGCGCCGCATCCTGACCTTCCTTGACCTGACCCGCCTGAATCGCGAGCGCCGCGAGATCAGACCTCAGATTCTCGGTGAGCTTGGCGATCTGCTCCGCCTCACGTTGCTTGAGTTCCTGACGCGTGAACACCGCGCCTCGCGTGAATGCGATACCCGAAAGCCCACCCGCACGCTCGATCACCGAGCGCAGCGTCTCGCCACGACGGATCGGGTAGCGACCCGGGAAACGCACCTCGCCCTTCAGCGTGACGAACTCTTGCTTCGACCACTCCGGTAATTCTTTGACGACGAGCGCATCGAAGGGCTGCAATTTAATATCGGCCGCCGCATCGCCACGCAGCACAGCAGCCAGATCGATCTCGAGTAGCGAGGACTCGCGCTCTTCGCCAGTACTCGTGAACCGCGTGAGCTCAGCCTTAACTCCAAACGCCGCATCCGAGAGCCATCCGCCGGCGCGCAGCAAATCGCTCACCCGCATGGCGGGCTCGAGCGGATATTCACCCGGCGCCTTAACCTGACCACCGATCGAGACCACTTCGGTCGGCTGATCGACGCGACCCTGACGACGAAGTTCGGCGAGCAGCGGCTTGATCACCCGCTCGCGACCGGTCTCAATATCAAACACAGTCAAGCGATCTCGCACAGCCAGTTGGACATCAGCCGCCGAACCCGGGCTGCGAAGCGCCGCAGCCAAATCCGCCGACAGCACGACCACTCGCCGATCAGGAGGCAGTTCGCGACGTATGAGCACATAGCCCAAATCTGCACCCGGCTTCAGCTCATCGAACGAACGAATCACCTCAGAAAGCCGAAGACCATCGCGCCACGCGACCGTCGCCGGACGAAACACATGACCCTCGATGACCACACCCGAATCGAGCGTCGGGCGCAAGCGCGCCACGCTGACCGCATCACCATTCTGAAGCTTGGGGCCCGTGGCACGCGCATCACTGAGCGCCACGTCGATCGCAACGCGTCGGCTGCCTTCGTCAATACGAACGACCGAGAGTCGGCTCGAGTCCGCTTCAGTCGTGAACCCACCTGCGAGCGCAACGAGACCCGAGGTCGTCACGTTGCCTTTGAGCTCATAAATCGCAGGGCGTCGAACTTCGCCATCGATTGACGCTACTGGCCCTGCAGGCGGAATGAAAATCACATCACCCGGCAAAATCTTCGCATCGTTACTCGTATCGCCACGCAACAGAAGATCGTAGAGATCGAGCCGACGCACTACCGAGCCCTGACGCTTGAGCTGAATGTCACGGAGTGAGCCCGTCGTGGCCACGCCTCCCGCGGCATAGAGTGCGCTTGTCACCGTCGAGAGACCCGTCACCGTGTAACTACCGGGACGCTTGGCCTCGCCGAGCACGAACACCTGAATCGCCCGCGCCTCAGCCATGCTCACATTGGCCTGCGTGCCAATCATTTGCTTGGCGACGCGCGATTCGATCTCTTCGCGTACTGCCTCAAAAGTTTTACCAACTACCGGTATCGGCCCAAGCTCCGGAAAGCTCAACGCCCCGTCACGGTTCACCGTGACCTGTACGGTACGATTTTGTCCGCCATATAGCTGCACAGAGAGACGATCTCCCGGACCCATCATGTAATCGGAGGGCACCGAGACATTAGTCGCCGGCGAAAACGCTGAACGCGTCTCATCGAACAAATCGTAGCCAAAGGGCTTGAGGCCGAGCGCACCTGCCGCCTGAACCGGCAGCCGAGTAATCGTCACTTTGACATTGAGCAGAGTTGGCTCGAGCGCGAGCCGCTGATTCGCCTGCTTCTCAGTCAGTCCACCGAGCGCAATCAGCGGCACACCGGGGAGCGCCAATTGACCCGAGCGATCGAGCAGGTAAGGGTTACCGCGACGCACAGCCTCGATAAAGTTCTCCGACACGACATCCTCTTTCGGAGCCACATTGGCAACCGCCGCCGTTGATGAGACGCCCGCCTGATTGGATCTTGGCGTGGTCTTGATGCTCACCGACACGAGTACCGTGTCGTTAGGCTTGAGCGTCAGTTCTTCGGGCTCGAGCTTCTTGGCGTCTTTATCCAAGCTGGTCAGCCGGCCCGTCTCTCCGAGCCGCGCACCATCTCGGCCGGTCGTCGCCGTCCGGTCGTCTTCCTCAGTCAGTTCATCTAATGCCGACGGATCAAGCCCATATTGCTTCAGCAACGCCTCACGCTGCGCAGCGGGTACGGACTTCAGCAACTCGAGTTGGGCGGGAGTCGGAGTCTGGGCGAGCGCTAGGCCA
>CAZRFN010000130.1:0-2627 GCA_964599335.1 uncultured Acidibacter sp.
TGTCGAGTCCGGCGTTGTTGCCGGCGAGTGCCTGCTCGGCACGATAGCTCGAGCGTACGAGCGGTCCCGACACGCACTCGCGAAACCCGCGCGCGAGAGCCCACTCGCGATATTGGTCGAACTGCTCCGGCGTGATGAATCGCGCGACGGGTAAATGGTTGGCTGTCGGCTGCAGATACTGCCCGAGTGTCAGCAGGTCGACGTCATGCGCGCGGAGATCGTCGAGAGCCTCGACGATTTCTTCATCGGTCTCACCCAGCCCGAGCATCAGACTCGTTTTGGTGAGCACATCGGGTCGATGACGCTTGGCATGCGCCAGCACGCGCAGGGTTTGCTCGTAGCCGGCGCGCGGGTCACGAACAGGATGAGTGAGACGCTTTACGGTCTCGACATTTTGAGCAAACACTTCAAGTCCAGAGTCGACCACCGTTTCGACATCGACCATCACACCCTGAAAATCGGGAGTCAGCGCCTCGACGGCTGTCTGCGGCGAGATTTCTTTGATCGCTCGGACCGCTGCAGCGAAATGTGCTGCGCCGCCGTCGGGCAGGTCATCACGATTGACCGAGGTGAGCACGACGTAGCGCAGCTTCATGAGTGCTACGGTGCGTGCCGTGTTGCGCGGCTCCTCGGGGTCGAGCCAACCGCGGGGGTTGCCGGTGTCGACGGCACAGAAGCGGCATGCACGCGTACACACTTCGCCCATCAGCATGATGGTGGCCGTTCCAGCGTTCCAGCATTCACCGATGTTGGGGCACTTCGCCTCCTCGCACACGGTGGCTAGACGATGCTCGCGAACCGTTCGTCGAACGAAGTCGTAGTTTTCGCCACTTGCGAGCGGCGCCTTCAGCCAGCGAGGTTTGCCGCCCGGCACCCGTGCGGGCGCGGCCGCCGTGGCCTTGATGCCGTCGCGAATCGCCGAGAATCCTTGCGACGTCCGATATTTTTCGCCACTGCGGACGAGGGGTACCGGCACGGTGATCTCGACGGTGTCTTTAGGGCGTTCCTTGCTCATGCGTATAAGTGTACGCGACCCTCACCCGGTCGCGCCGCCGGCCAGTCGTTCATCGAGCTCGCGCAGACGGTCGGGCGTACCGATATCGAACCACAGCCCCTGATATAACCGACCGCGAAGACGACCGTCTGCCGCAGCGCTGCGCAGGAGAGGCAGCAGCGGTCTTCGGCCGGGGGCGTACTCGGCAAAGAATTCGGGGCGATAGACCGCTATACCTGAGAAGGTGTACCGCGGCGGTGCGTCAGCCGCCTCGAGACGCTGCGGGTCCGCCAAGATATCGAAGCCGCCCTGCCCTCGGGCGATCAAGGCGAAGTCTCCTCGCGGATGTTGCGGTGGGTTCGGCACCAACACCAATGCGCCGAGCGCCTTCTCGTCGAGCGTAGGAGCACGGGAGAAGTCGAAGTCCGTCCATACGTCACCGTTGACCACCAGAAACGGATCGGGTCCGAGCATCGGCAGCGCCTGAATGATGCCGCCTGCCGTCTCGAGAGCACCCTCGCTCTCGGCGCTATATCGAATTCGAACGCCATGACAATGGCCGTCACCCAGCGCCTCGACGATGCGCTCACCGAGCCAGGCATGGTTGATCACGATGTCGCGGATGCCCGCGCGCGCAAGCGCCGCCAAGTGCCACTCGAGCAAAGAACGGCCACCGACTTCGAGCAAGGGTTTCGGACGCTCGTCGGTCAGCGGCCGCATGCGCTCACCGCGACCGGCCGCAAGAATCATCGCCTTCATCCGGCTTTGGTCTCGCGCGCGCGAACGTTGGCCGCGGCGAGCAGCGGAACGATACGCTGCTCGAGCCACAATCCGAACTCGCGCAACTCGACATGGCGCGCGGCCGCATCGCGCACGTAGTCGAGCGTCAGGGGTAGATCATCGAGATAGCCCGCCTTGCCGTCACGCCACCAGAGGCGCGCGAAGATGCCCAGCACCTTGATATGGCGCTGCACGCCGATCAGATCGAACCCGCGCAGAAACTCTCGATCGCTAGACCCCGCGAGCGCGGACGCCCCACGCGCCAGCAGCCGCTGCCGATGGGCGAGCACGAGGCGTTCGACTTCGGCACGCGGCCAAGAGATATAACAATCTTTGAGGAGAGAGACGAGGTCGTATCCGACAGGGCCGGCCAGTGCGTCCTGGAAATCGATGACGCCCGTCTCGTCGTGAGGCAACACCATCAAGTTGCGCGAATGATAGTCACGGTGCACGAAGACGATCGGCTGAGAGAGTGCCTGATCGATCAGCCAAAGAAATGTCCGTTCGATCAGCTCACGCTCGGCAGAATCGAGGGAGATCTGCAGGTGTCGACCGCAGAACCACTCTGGCATGAGCTCGAGTTCTCGACGCAAGGCGGCGGCATCGTAGGGTGCGAGCTCCCGAGCCGCATCGAGAGCGTCGATCTGGATACGCGCCAGGGTATCGAGTGCAGCCGAATACAAGATCGGCGCTCGACCGGACTTACGCAGCTCTGGCAAAAAAGGTGTCGAGCCGAGATCTTCCAACAGCACGAATCCACGCTCGCGATCGACAGCATGGATCTCAGGCACGTGCACCCCCGCACCGTGCAACAAGCTCGCCACCTTCAGGTAAGGCCCGATGTCTTCCTGCG
>CAZRFN010000131.1:0-2627 GCA_964599335.1 uncultured Acidibacter sp.
CGCAGGAAGACATCGGGCCTTACCTGAAGGTGGCGAGCTTGTTGCACGGTGCGGGAGTGCACGTGCCTGAAATTCATGCCGTCGATCGTGAGCGTGGATTCGTGTTGCTGGAAGATCTCGGCTCGACACCTTTTTTGCCAGAGCTGCGTAAGCCCGGTCGAGCGCCGATTTTGTACTCGGCCGCACTCGATACCCTGGCGCGTATCCAGATCGATGCTCTCGACGCGGCTCGGGAGCTCGCGCCCTACGATGCCGCCGCCTTGCGTCGGGAGCTCGAGCTGATGCCGGAATGGTTCTGCGGCCGACATCTGCAGATCGCCCTCGATCCTGTCGAGCGTGAGCTGATCGAACGGACATTTCTTTGGCTCATCGATCAGGCGCTCTCTCAGCCGATCGTCTTCGTGCACCGTGACTATCATTCGCGCAACTTGATGGTGTTGCCTCACGACGAGACGGGCGTCATCGATTTCCAGGACGCACTGGCCGGCCCTGTCGGATACGACCTCGTCTCTCTCCTCAAAGATTGTTATATCTCTTGGCCGCGTGCCGAAGTCGAACGCCTCGTGCTCGCCCATCGGCAGCGGCTGCTGGCGCGGGGGGCATCCTCGCTCGCAGCGGCGAGCGATCGAGAGTTCCTGCGCTGGTTCGATCTGATCGGCGTGCAGCGCCATATCAAGGTGCTGGGCATTTTTGCGCGTCTCTGGTGGCGCGACGGCAAGGCAGGTTATCTCGATGATCTGCCCCTGACACTCGACTACGTACGCGATGCGGCCGCGCGCCATGTCGAGTTACGCGAGTTCGGGTTGTGGCTCGAGCAGCGCATCGTTCCGCGGCTTGCTGCGGCCAACGTTCGCGCGCGCGAGGCCAAAGCCTGATGAGGGCGATGATTCTTGCGGCCGGTCGCGGTGAGCGTATGCGGCCGCTGACCGACGAGCGTCCGAAACCTTTGCTCGAAGTCGGTGGCCGTTCCTTGCTCGAGTGGCACTTGGCGGCACTTGCGCGCGCGGGCATCCGCGACATCGTCATCAACCATGCATGGCTCGGTGAGCGCATCGTCGAGGCCTTGGGCGACGGTCATCGTCATGGCGTTCGAATTCGATACAGCGCAGAGGATGAGGGCGCTCTCGAGACGGCGGGCGGCATCATTCAGGCGCTGCCGATGCTCGGACCCGATCCGTTTCTCGTGGTCAACGGTGACGTGTGGACGGACTTCGACTTCTCCCGCGTTCCCGCGCTCGATGAGGAGGCGCTCGGTGCGTTGGTGCTGGTACCGAACCCGCCGCAGCATCCGCGAGGAGATTTCGCCTTGGTCGCCCGAAAACAGGGTGACTTCGATATCTTGGCCGACCCGCAGCGTCTCGAAGCGGTGGATGCGCCACCGCGGTACACCTTCTCAGGTATAGCGGTCTATCGCCCCGAATTCTTTGCCGAGTACGCCCCCGGCCGAAGACCGCTGCTGCCTCTCCTGCGCAGCGCTGCGGCAGACGGTCGTCTTCGCGGTCGGTTATATCAGGGGCTGTGGTTCGATATCGGTACGCCCGACCGTCTGCGCGAGCTCGATGAACGACTGGCCGGCGGCGCGACCGGGTGAGGGTCGCGTACACTTATACGCATGAGCAAGGAACGCCCTAAAGACACCGTCGAGATCACCGTGCCGGTACCCCTCGTCCGCAGTGGCGAAAAATATCGGACGTCGCAAGGATTCTCGGCGATTCGCGACGGCATCAAGGCCACGGCGGCCGCGCCCGCACGGGTGCCGGGCGGCAAACCTCGCTGGCTGAAGGCGCCGCTCGCAAGTGGCGAAAACTACGACTTCGTTCGACGAACGGTTCGCGAGCATCGTCTAGCCACCGTGTGCGAGGAGGCGAAGTGCCCCAACATCGGTGAATGCTGGAACGCCGGAACCGCCACCATCATGCTGATGGGCGAAGTGTGTACCCGCGCGTGTCGCTTCTGCGCAGTCGATACCGGCAATCCGCGCGGCTGGCTCGACCCCGAGGAGCCGCGCAACACAGCACGCACCGTAGCACTCATGAAGCTTCGCTACGTCGTACTCACCTCGGTCAATCGTGATGACCTACCCGATGGCGGCGCAGCGCATTTCGCCGCAGCCGTCCGGGCGATCAAAGAAATCTCGCCGCAGACGGCCGTCGAGGCCCTGACTCCCGACTTTCAGGGTGTGATGGCCGATGTCGAAACGGTGGTCGATTCGGGGCTTGAGGTGTTTGCTCAGAATGTCGAGACCGTGAAGCGTCTCACGCATCCTGTTCGTGATCCGCGTGCCGGCTACGAGCAGACCCTGCGCGTGCTGGCGCATGCCAAGCGTCATCGACCGGATGTACTCACCAAAACAAGTCTGATGCTGGGGCTCGGTGAGACCGACGACGAAATTGTCGAGGCCTTCGACGATCTCCGCGCTCATGACGTCGACCTGCTGACACTCGGGCAGTATCTGCAGCCGACGGCCAATCATTTGCCCGTCGCGCGATTCATCACGCCGGAGCAGTTCGACCAATATCGTGAGTGGGCTCTCGCGCGCGGGTTCCGCGAATGCGTGTCGGGCCCGCTCGTGCGCTCGAGCTATCGTGCCGAGCAGGCACTCGCCGGCAACAACGCCGGACTCGACA
>CAZRFN010000132.1:0-2602 GCA_964599335.1 uncultured Acidibacter sp.
TCGAGGTTGTAGCCGGGACTTCGTATTTGAGGATGACGATGCCGGAGCCGCCGGAACCACCTGTGCGACTGGTTGGGCCGGTTGTGTTTGACGATGCGCCGCCGCCGCCGCCGGTATTTGCCGTGCCGTTACCGCCAGTACTTCCGGCACTTGGGCCAGCGTTACCGCCGCCTCCGCTTCCTCCGCTACCCGGTGTTCCACTTACATAAAATCCACCACCGCCGCCGCCAGCGTAAGTTACGGACGAACCGGAAATGCTAGATGCAGTTCCAGCGCCTCCATTGCCGCCCGCGCTTGGGCTTCCGTTTGCCCCAACAGCAGATGCGCCACCACCACCACCACCGCCAAAACTTCCCAAGGCTGATCCAGAGCCTCCACTATTTCCTTGGCTTGGACTGGTACTAGGAGTGTTACCTGCGCCACCCGTTCCACCTCTGCATCCACCGCCGCCAGAGCCACCCGCGACGCCGTTTGCGCTATAGGGAGCAGATGCTCCTTCGCCGGAGCCGCCACCGCCACCGGCTGAAGTAATGGTGCTAAATACAGAATTGCTGCCAGATGTTCCTGCGCCGGGGACGCCTGCTTTTCCAGCCCCGCCGCCGCCAACGGTAATGGTGTAATCAGTTCCAGCAGTAACACTCAATCCCGTACCAGTACGGAAACCTCCTGCGCCACCGCCGCCACCACCAGCCGCAGAAGCGCCTCCGGCGCCACCCGCGCCGCCAGCAACGACAAGATACTCAACGCTAGTAACGCCAGTCGGCGCAGTCCACGTTCCCGTGGCGAGGAATGTCTGGATGATCGTGACGTTAGCCGTATAAACGGGCCAAGTTCCCGCAGCCCGGTACGGGAGAATCTGGCTCATCAACCAGACTCCTTTGGCAGAAGACGAATTAACTGTAGGCGCAGCCGCTTGAATGACTCCGCCTGTGTAGCGAAGCGTCATTAGTTAATCTCTTCCCAAGAAGCAATAACGACAAGATCACTAGCCGTTGCAGCCGTGGCACCGATGGACTGATCTTCCTTCAAGTAAATTGAAGTGTTTTTGTCGATCACCACCAACGTCGCATCAGCCGGAACAGTTACCGTTGAGGCCAGTGCATACGCCGTACCGCCAAGATCATCCTGACTGTAGACGTTGATCGTGATTTCAGCACTAGAAGTGCCATCGACGTTTGCCACGATAATGCTGTTGATCTTGTAGACCTTACCGCTTGATGCAGCGTTGTTCACGATTGCAGTCGCGTTCGTGGTCGTAAGGGAAGTCAGCGAGTTATTGCCGTAGATGGCACTGACACTGACGATATTTGGGTTAGCCATCTAATCAACCTCCAAACACAATCGCCATTGCGATTGTCTTGCCAACAGTGGCAATAGTCCCCGCGCCTGATCCGCCGGTGTTATTGAGTACAAGCCAGGATTGTCCTGCTGGCACGGTTACGTCGGCTCCTGCTGCAATCGTAACAGGCCCCACGCTCACGCCGTTACGGCCCGTGGTTAACGTGTAATCCTGCGTGATCGTGTTAAGACTTTCCAGGATCGGCCGGTTGGCCGCGTACGCGGGAAAGTCGCAGAAGACGTCCTTGCTGCCAGCACTAAAGTCGACCAGGCTTCCGCCACTAGAAGACGCCAGCACGGTCGTGCGCGACAGAGTCGTGCCCGAAGCCGTGTAGGTGCCAATGCCGACTTCCCACTGTGACGTACCGACGATCGCGTAGTACGTTGAGTTGCCGTCGCCGATCGCGGCAAACGACTGATAGCCGGTCTGAGCACCGGCCAGGGTAACGGTCCCCGTACCTGTGGTAGTGGTAGTCTCTAGGACTCGATCAGCAAGAACGAGGGCCATCTAACCCTCCGATCAAGCAATACGGATGATCGCGTTCGTCGCATCGGCCGTCGGGAAGATGATCGTAAACGTGCCGTTGGTCGAGGTTTTCGCTCCACCAAAGTCCAGCACACACACCGCAGGGTTGCCCGCTGCCGTGTCGTTGTAGATCAACGCACCGTAAGCCGTAATCGTCGCGCTTGTGAACGACAGATCCGCGAAGTCCGTGAACGCCGTCGTGCCGCTCGAGGTCGGCGTGACATTCGTCAGCGTGCCGCCACCAGCCGAATACGTTCCCGAGTTTGCCACCTCGTTCGTCGCCGTGTACGCCGTCGTTGCCGCCGTGAAGGAAGCACTGTTGTCGTACAGCGCGAGCTTAAAGGTGTTGCCCGTGCTTGCGGTAAAGTTGTGCACAGCCTGCATCAGCTCGACCTTGAAGCTGGTGCACATGTAATTGCCAGAAAACGCCATTTCTATTCTCCTAACAGATGGACCAGCTCAGGATGTCCCGCCTCACGGAGCCGGTTGGCTACCGTAACACGGTCTTGCTCGATGGCCTCATTTAAATAGAAGGCCACCACGTGCTTAACGCTCTCCTTGAACGCTCTCGCCTGCTCTCGGACTGCCGGGTGCGACTGATCCCCAACGTACACGATCTTGTCCGCAGCACGCTGCGCGAGCTCCTCAACCGTCCACCCGCGGTTTTGGGTGGTTTGTACCGTTACCCCGCCAACCAGGACGGGTGATGAAACATTGATCATGGACCGGGCGACTCCG
>CAZRFN010000133.1:0-2590 GCA_964599335.1 uncultured Acidibacter sp.
GCTGATCGTGTGGCCGCTGGCGGCGAGCACATGCGCGCTGGCCGTGCCGGAATCCACGCACAGAAACCACGCCCCGAACGCGGCCTTGGCGGCGGTCACCTGGTCGTCGCCGATCTGCGCGGTGCTGGCGGTGCCGGACAGGGCGAGGGTGGGCAGGCCCAGCGCGTTGAGCTTGGCGTTGTTGGCGCGCTCGTTGCGGGCGAGGGTCTTGCCGGCGGTGACTGCGATGGTGAGGCTCATGCTCGGGTGCCGTAGCTGCGTTGGCCGGGATCGGCGGCGAGCGTCACGCTCTTGACCGCGATGGTGCCGGTGGTGTTGGTGACTTGGAGCTGGAGCGTCACGCCGCGTTCGTCGATGCCGAGGCGTTCCTCCGCTTCCTGCTGCTGGTCAAAGTTGATGCCCTCCCCGGTGCCGAGGCTCACGCCGTCGCTGTCCGGCACCACGGAGTAGTCCTGCCGGTAGGGGTTGTCCCAGTCGTCGTTGACGTTGGTCTCCACCCAGGCGGCGGCGGACGTGTAGTAGGCGGTGCGGCTGCGGGTCTTGGCGGTGATGGCGGAGTCGGTCTCACCCACGCCGTCGGTGATGAGCGTGAGCGAATACGTAGGCGCCCAGGTGGCCAGCCGCACGGCCAGCTCCTTGAACCGCTTGCGGTCCACGCCCTCGGCCCGGAACCCGCGCGTGGTGAACTCGGTCTCGATGTCCACCGGCTGGATCTCGGTGCCCGAGTGCGGGTCAACGTAAAGCCAGTTGGTTGCAATCCCGCTTGTGCCGTAGAATCCCCGAGTTGAAGCCGAAGACCCATTGACGGTGATGGTGGTCGTGAACACGCGCACGCCACCATTGATTTGGTTGGTAGTTGCGCTTCCCGCGCCCCAAGGCGAGGTTGCTGTTTGGTCGTAACCACCATTCCCGCTCGCATCTTCCCAAAGGTTTGCCTGCGACAGTGTGGTCGCATTTACTGCTGGTGCTCCCGCGCCAGTTCCCCAGTTCGAGCCACTGTTGAGCTGGCTAAAACTGTTGGCGGTAACGGTGGTGCCGCCGTTGATGCTTAGGGTCTGGCCATTGAGGGGGCAAAAAGTAACCAGCAGATCCGTGTAATCCGTCGGCACCGTGACCATAGCCTCGTCCACCGGTCCCTCTTCGTAGAGGTGGAACTCGCCCAGCGCGGAGATGTAGCCCAGCCGCTTGAGGCCCTGATGCGTGAACAGCACCCACTCCTTCACGTTCATGCCGTCGCGCTCGTCCGTGCCGCACCATTCGCCGGTTTCGGTGTCGAACACGAGCACGGCATTGTTCACGCCCTCCGCCAGCACAGGGTTGAGCGTGGCCGTCACACTGGCATTAGCTTCCCCATAAAACACTGCATTCGTGCTGGGGCCGGGAAAGTAGCAGTCGCCGCGATAGATCGTGTAGGAGCCTCCATTGTCGGTGTATAACCAGTGGTCGTTAGCTGCCTGCCGGTAACGGTAAGTGGCGCCCGCCGTCATGCTGGTGACTACCGGCGATTGGCCGGAACCTTCAAAGAGGCCCGCGTTGTAACTCAGCCCCGCCAGCAGATTCGTCGTCGTGTCCACGACGTTGGCGTCATCGAGCGGGACGGCGAAGTAGAGCCGGCCGTCCCAGAACGCGCCGCGGATGCCGCTGGCATACTTCCAGTTCACGCGGGCCATCGTGGCGGTGAGCTTGTCGGAGAGCGCCTGCGCCCGGCCCTGCACCTGGTTCAGCTCCGTGAGCTTGAGCGTTTCCACCCCGCGCTCGCTGAACCACGCGAGATCCGTGCCGAACTGCACGACACTGTGCGGCGCGATGCACCCGTATTGGCTCGTGACCTTGCGCAGCGCGATCTGCGAGAGGTCGCCATACACGTTGTCCACGCGCCACACGCTCTGGTCCTTGAGCATGATGAGCGTGGACTCGTTGAACGCGGCGATGGCCACAAGCGCGTCGTTGTCGCCCTGGTTGATGCGGAAGTTGGCGAGCGTGGGCGCGTAGCGGGTGTAGTCCAGCACGTCGCTGGCGGCCACCTGATCGCGCTCATGCACCAGCAGCAGGCGGTTGGCAAAGAACAGGCCGAACGCGGCGTTGGGAATGGCTTCGGTGCCGGTGCCGGTGTCGGTCTGCGTGATGGCGGTGAACCCGGCATCGAGGCCGTTGGCGCACACCAGCGGGGCGGCGTCGGGACCGCGCAACAGGATGAGCACGTTGAAGCATTGCACCATCTGCACGGCCGTGGCGGCGGTGAGTGTCACGCCGCCGGGCAGGCTCACGGCTTTGGCCACGTTGTTGGGGCGCGTGGCCCACACGCCGGAATCGGCGGCCACTACCACCCACTCGTCGCCGTCGATGGGATCGGAGAAGGTCGCGGCGCAAAACACGGTTCCGAACTTGGTCATGCCCGTGCCGCGCATCCACGGCCAGATGGTGTCGCCGCCGCGGGTCTCGACCTGCCCGTTGCGGAACCGGCAGTTCTTGGCGCGGGCCACGAATCCCGGCGCGAGCAGGGCGGGGTCCAGCCGCTCGTCCACGCCCACAAAGCCGGCGTCGCCGTCCCGTTGCGGGGCGGTGTCACGCGGATAGTAGGCGTCGTAGC
>CAZRFN010000134.1:0-2589 GCA_964599335.1 uncultured Acidibacter sp.
AGACAGGACGTATGGTGCGCCAGAACTCGAGCGGACCGTAACGAGAGAACAGCTTGAGCCAGAGCGACATGGTGCCGAATAAGTGCAGCAGCATGACGACGAGACAACCGATCACGAATACGCCGAGCGCGACGAGAATATCCCAACCGATTTTGACGACGACGCTGTAGATCATCACCGGCACCGCAATGGGTGCGAGCTTGAGCGCAAATCGCACGATGCCCGTCATGAGCTCGGTCACGAGCTCGAGACCCGACTGCAATTGCTCACGCCGACGCGTCTGTAGCTGCAGCGCTGCAGAGCCGAGAAGGATCGCAAAAAGAATGAGCGGCAACACTTCACCGAGCATCGCCCGATCGTGCCCAGTGATCGCGCCGAGCAAATTGCGCGGCATGAACATGTCGACGACAGTCTGGAAGGTCATGTCGGGCTGCGCGGCCTGCTTCTCGATGAGCTTGCCCGAAGCCGTCCCGTATTCCTCGAGCAGGCGAGCCTTGGTTTCGGTGTCGACCGCCCCGCCCGGCTGCACGACGTTCATCATGACGAGACCCAACACGCAGGCGATCGACATGTTCATGAAGAACAGCGTGAAGGTGCGGACGGACAGCGGCCCGAGACGCGTGAGCTCTCCGAGTTGCGCCACACCCGCTGCGAGCGAGGCAAAGACGAGCGGCATCACGACGAAGAAGAGCATCCGCAGGAAGATCTGTCCGATCGGATCGAACACCTGCGTCGAGACGCCGCGTGCGGCCTCGAGCAGCGACGGAAAAGGCCCGCCCAGTACGAGCGTCAGCGCGCCTGCTGCGGCCCCGATGACGAGGCCGAGCAGGATGCGATTGGCAAGCTTGGTATCAGACTCCGCCACGTCGGGAGTGGATCAGTTGCCCGACTTCGCGAGCGGGCTCTTCCAGAATCCGTAAGCGAAGTAGATCACGAGACCCGCGATCGACCAGTAGAGGAACGTGAGCTGAGTCGCCGGCGGCAACGAGAAGAACAGGAAGCCGCAGCCGAGAAGCGACATCGGACCGACAACCCATACGGCTGGCGTCTTGAACGGACGCGGACGATTGGGCTCACGCACGCGCAGCACCAGCACGCCGATCGAGACGGCGAGGAATGCAAAGAGCGTTCCGCTATTGGCGATATCGGCCAGCACTCCGACCGGGAAGAACGAGGCGAAGATCGTCACGGCCACACCCGTGATCAGGGTGACCACATACGGCGTGTTGAACTTCGGATGCACCTTGGTGAGGGTGTCAGCGCCCGGCAACAAACCGTCGCGCGCCATCACGAAGAAGATGCGCGTCTGTCCGAAGAGCATCATGAGGATGACCGAAGGCAGCGCAAGGAAGGCGGCAAGGCCGATCAGCTGCGACACTTTGTCCCAGCCGAGCAGATCGAGCACGAAGGCGAGCGGTTCGCCGCTGCATGCGAGCGCCTGGGCGTTTTGCGGCAGCGCACAGATGGTGGCGAACTCGGCGCTGCCCGGAGGCACCGCCACACCCGCAGCGTTCATCACCGGCTGCGCGCCGACCGAGCCGATCACACCGGCGGCCACCACGAGGTAGAACACCGTGCAAAGGGCGAGGCTGCCGACGAGACCGATCGGAATATTCCGCTGAGGATTGGTGGTTTCTTCGGCGGCTGTGGATACGGCGTCGAACCCGACGTATGCGAAGAAGATCGAGGCGGCAGCACCGGCGATACCAAGACCCGTAGCGTCCCAGAATCCGTTCGGAGCGAAGGGCTCGAAGTTGTCGCCCGAGATGGCCGGCACGGCGAGCGCGACGAAAATGGTGAGCGCCGCGACCTTGATGGTGACGAGGAAGGCGTTGACCGTCGCGCTCTCGCGAGTGCCGACGATCAGCAGCGACGTGACGAGCAAGGCGATGGTCGCAGCCGGAACGTTCATGATGCCGCCGGCGAATGGACCCTTCGTGAAGGCATCAGGTATTTCGATACCGACACTACGTTCCATCAGCCCGACGAAATAGTTGGACCATCCGACCGAGACCGCGCTTGCCGCGACGGCGTATTCGAGTACGAGGGCCCAACCGACGATCCAGGCGATCATTTCGCCCATGACTGCGTAAGAGTAGGTGTAGGCGGATCCCGACACGGGGACCATCGAAGCGAGTTCGGCGTAACAGAGCGCCGCGACGGCGCAGACGAATCCGGCGATGATGAATGAGAGCATCATGCCCGGCCCCGCTTTCTGCGCGGCCTCAGCCGTGAGCACGAAAATGCCGGTGCCGATGATTGCACCGACGCCCATCATGGTCAGCTGAAAGGCACCGAGAGAACGCTTGAGGCTCTTGCGCTCGGCGTTGGCCAAAATATCGTCGAGCGATTTGATTCGCCAATTCATGAGAGATCCCCCTCAGGCTGTATCGCCTGATACTGATTCGCCCGATTGTAGGGGGGTGAGCCGCCCGACCGCTACTGTCGGGCGACCCTTATTGGAGGAACCTGCTTAGGCGACCCTGCCCGATCAAGGCAGGTCGTCGATGGCGAGCTTCTTGCGGGTCGGGAAGAGGCTTTCGGCCGTGAGACCGCAATCGAGCGCGACGGCCGAGGCGATGTAGATCG
>CAZRFN010000135.1:0-2587 GCA_964599335.1 uncultured Acidibacter sp.
TAGATGGGGACGGCGCTAGGCCCGATGGGGCTAGATGAAGCTCGGCCAGACGAGGAAGGTCTCGTCTCGCCCATTGACCGCGATCTGGGTCACCCCATGAGGCACCGCGAGCCCCTCGGGCAGCGGTCGCAGGTTCATATTCTCGGAGGGCATCACCCGCTCGACCGAGATCGCATCTTCCTCACGCCCCAGCATCGTCTCGAGCTGACCCGGCGACGAGCCCAGCACGGCCGGATGGAAACTCAGCAATCGCGAGTTGGCGATCACCCAAGACTTACCGTTACTGAAGAACGGCGTCACGCGCTGGCGCTCGGTGCTCGAAGGCAACACCACGCGATACCCCTCCTCGATCGTCTGGATACGCCCGCCGAGACGGGCCGCGACGTTGGCAGCCGCAACCTGCTCCTCGGCGTTAAGGACGAGCCCCTTGAGGTCGAGGAAGACGAGAAGCGATCGATAGGTCGCTTGACGCTCGCGAGCGCGCCGTACGGCCGTATCCATTTCTTTCAGTAGCGCGGCTTGGGCTGGATCGATGCCGATATCGCCACCCGCGATGACGATCGGCGCGAAAAGATCGGCGAGTCGCTGCTGCAACGGACGCAACATCCAATCTTGAAGCTCTGAGAGCACGGCATCGATACGCAACACCGTACGCTCGTCGTCCTTGAAGTTGAGGCGCCTCGCCTCCTGCAAAAGGCCTAGGGCCTTCTGGCGGATGCGATCTTTCGGTGTATCGGCTGCGACTTCGGCCGCCTCCGAGAGCGGCGGCTGGGGCCGCAGCTCCCCAAAGCTCTGGATCAAGGCTTCGGAAGATGACCCGCCGCGTAGCTCGGTGAACCATGCGCTCCAGTCGTCTTTACGCGCATCGTCCGGGGTTTGCTGGCCCGAAGAAATCGCCAAAAGCAATTGATCGATCGTCGTCGCAAACCGCTCGGCGATTGCTATGACGCCCGGGTTACGAAGCGCAAGCTGCCGGGAAAGCTCGGAGAAAATCTCCGAAGGGCCGGCTTGACCCACGCTCATGAGCGCGACGGCCAAATCTTTGGCGTGCAACGAGGCTTGCAGCTGCCCGTCACCTCGCTGACGAAGGCTCGCCGTGAACCCTTCGAGACTACGTCGAGCCTCAGGGATCAGCAGGTCTTCGCGACCACGGGGTTTTTGACGAGAGTCGGTCATGCTCGACGGGCCGACAACGAATTAAGACGATCGCCAATCAGCTTGGCGTCGCTGCGAAGCACCGCGAGCAATGCCTCGACTTCGTGACGCCAGCGGTCGATTTCATCACGCTGCGCCGACTCGCGACTCACGCTCGCCTCGCGGAACATCGACAGCGATTTCTCAAACGTTCGGACGGAGGTGAGCAGCGCATCGGTTGCGGCGATCAGCTCGCTGATTCGATAGCTGACACGCTCGTTGTCCTCGCCGCCATGGAAGTCTTCGTGTAATTGCGCAGCGAGTTCCTGCAACTGGGTCGCATCGTTCGAGAGCGGCGCCTGCGTGCGCGCCAAGGCGCCCGCGGCGGAGAGATCCCAGGATACGAGACCGTACGCTTTGATCTTCTCTTGCAAAGCCTCGACGGTAACGCTCGCACTCAGTAGTCGCTCACGGATCTGACCTAGAGAGTCTTCGGTGAAGCGACCCATCGAGGAGAGCGAAGCTGAAACATCGGCGCGGTCATCGTCGATGGCTCGACGCAGATCATTGAGGCGCAAAACCAACATCAGGACAGAGAACACCCCGACGAGCAACACCGCGGCAGCCAACAAGAACCCATGCGGAAACGCCCCGCGCACGCGCAGACGCTCCCAGACCTTGGGCGGAACGAGCTCAGGCAAGGCCGGTGCTGAAGCCACGCGCGCAACGGCTGCCTCTCGCAAGCGATTGGCCGAACTGCCGGCATCAGCCGCTAAGGTAAGTCGAGAGAGCCGCGGTGAGGATACGCAGAACCCCTCCCCCAAATCGGGACGCGATCGGATGGCCTCGAGCGCCTCGCGAGCTTGCTGCAAACGCGCGGTCTCAGCGGTCATTTTCGACCACTCGAGCTGGGTCGCTGAATTAGCCCCGTTGGGCAGACGCTTAATCAGCGCCACAACATCTTGAGCCGCCACACGCTCGGCCCAGGTAGGCGAAGCACGCGACTTGCGACTGCAGGCGTCAAAGATTTCTCGGATCGCCGCCTCGCCATCGCGCTGCGCAAGGCCAGGGCCGATGAGCGCCGAGAGCTCAGGGTCAAGACTCGAGAGATACTGACGGAGCTGGGTGACCTCGGGCTCCTTCGCAAAGACGCTGGAGAACTTCTCGATGTAGAGATCAAACGTGTTGGCCGAGGTGACCACACGCCGCAATGCCGAGCCAGAGCCGAGCTCAAGAGCGCCGCCCTCTTCCAACTGCGGAGACAGCGCCCTCAGGGCCGCGCGAAAATCGGCATCGAGTGCGCGCGCCTCTCGGGCCTCCGAGGACTCCGGCGCCGGAGCCTGATGCAGGTGCCAAATTGACGCCAACAAGACGAGCGCCGAGACGGCGACCGAGGCGGCCGCCATGATCAACCAGCCCGATACGGGGCCGAAGAGCGAGTCAGAGTTATGTT
>CAZRFN010000136.1:0-2466 GCA_964599335.1 uncultured Acidibacter sp.
TTTTGGCTAGGCGCAGACGCTCGCGGTCAGGGCATCGTCTACAGGGCTAATGGCTACCAAGGCGTTCGTATTTCTACGCACGCCGTAGAGTTTGCTATTCAGGGTTACAGCAACTTGGCTGATGCTGTTGGCTATACCTATCAGCAAGACGGCCATACGTTCTATGTGCTGAACTTTACTGACGCAGATACGACTTGGGTGTTTGACGCTGCTACGGGCGCATGGCATGAGCGTGCCGGATTCCGTAATGGTGACTTCAAGCGTCATCGCGGTAATTGCCATGCTCGATTCAATGGTGAACCGATTATTGGTGATTACCAAAACGGCAAGTTGTATGCGTTTGATTTGGATGTATATGCGGACGATGGGCAGACTCAAAAGTGGCTGCGTCGTTGGCGTGCATTGGCTCCGGGCAGTAACGACCTAAAACGCACTGCTCACCATTCGCTTCAGATTGATTGCGAGACTGGCGTTGGTTTGCCTGGAATAGACGCATTTGATCCGCCAGTTGAAATTACGACTGAAACGTCTATTTGGCTTAACACCGAATCTGGTGCGCCGCAATTAGCGGCAAATTTGGGAACGCAGGTTCCTGAAGACATTAACACCGAAAACAACTTGTATACGCTTGGCGTAGTAGAAGACCCCGGCTTGACGTTGGTGGTTGATACGCCAACGGTGGTGGGCGCAAACCCGCAGTTGATGCTACGTTGGTCTGATGACGGCGGTCACACTTGG
Source organism: uncultured Acidibacter sp. (assembly GCA_964599335.1). Classification (GTDB taxonomy): domain Bacteria; phylum Pseudomonadota; class Gammaproteobacteria; order Steroidobacterales; family Steroidobacteraceae; genus UBA964. The sequence continues at coordinate 739 of CAZRFN010000136.1, forward strand.
AACGGCGAGCGTACAACCTCAATGGGTCGCACCGGGCAATACGGCACTCGCGCTATATTCCGTCGCCTTGGCATGACGCTAAAACTCCGCGACCGCGTGTATGAAGTCAGCGGCACCGATCCCGTCAAGGTCGCCATTATGGGCGCCGAACTACAGATTAGCCCGACGGCATCGTAATGACTCAGAACATCACGCAAATCCCTGCTCCGCGTGTTCCGTTCATTGATGAACGGACGGGGCAGATTGCGCGTGAATGGTTTCGTTTTCTTAACAATCAGTACCAACTGACAGGTGGCGGCACGACTGCTACTACGCTGGCAGACCTTGAAATTACGCCATCGTTAGCGGCTAACGTCGAGGACGAAGTAGCAGTTCTGCGTACTCAAGTTGACGATTTGCATAAAGGGCCGCCTCGGTTTGAGCCGGGCCTAATTAACTACGGGTCGTTTTTCTCAACGCAAACCCAAGCCGCTACCGTTATAAACACGGCAACCGCGATTACCTACAACAACGCTGATCCCGCTTACGGCGTGTACCGTGATCCGGGCGACAGCAGCAAAATTAAAGTCACGCGCCCCGCTATCTACAACGTGCAGTTTTCTATTCAAGTGGACAAAACTTCGGGTGGCACGGGTCAATTCTATATTTGGCCTGCCATCAACGGCACGGCTGTGGCTAACTCGGCGTCGTTGATTCAGATTCAGGGTAACAACTCAGAAATCTTTTCTGCGGCTAACTTTTTCTTGCCGTTATCTAACGGCGACTACTTTCAGTTGTATTTTTCGGTTAGTGACTTGAGCGTTCAGTTGCAACACTTTGCCGCTGCTGCGCCGGTTCCCGCCATACCTTCTATCATTTTGACTGTTATGCAGGTGTATGTATGACCGTTTACCTTTCAGCCTTTGCTGGCGCCGGAGCGCAGTTCTTTACCGACGACGGCTCAGTGCTGTCAGGCGGAAAGATTTACACCTACGCCGCTGGCACTACAACTCCGCAGACAACTTACACGTCAGTGCTAGGAGCGTCCGCTAACGCCAATCCTATTATTCTTAATTCCGCTGGGCGATTGCCAGAAGACATGTGGCTGTCTGAAGGCGTCCTATATCGGTTTGTGCTTACCGACGCAAACGACGTTCAACTTGGTGAATATGACGACATTGGCGGCGTTAATGACATTTCTACTGAGTCAGTAGCCTGGTCAACTATCACCGGCACACCGACGACACTGGCTGGCTACGGGATTACTAATGCGTTGACCTCAACGCAGATTGCCTCTACTTACGCTCCGATTGCCTCGCCCACGTTTACCGGCACGCCGCTGGTTCCTGACAACGACTCTCCGAGCGCAAACTGGGCTGTGGGCTATCGAGAAGCCCCGCCGAACAGCAAGTCCGCTAACTACCAGTTGGTGTTGGCGGATCGCGGCAAGTCCATTCTTATGAACGGCTCGTCGCTGACCCTGACCATCCCGGCTAACTCCGCTGTGGCGTTCCCGATTGGCACAGTCATCATTGTGGTTAATCTAAACGCGACTGCGCTTTCAATTGCTATCACGACCGACACGCTGACGCTGGCTAACAGCACGACGACCGGCACCCGTACGTTGGCGCGTAACGGCTTGGCGACGTGCGTGAAGATTGGCTCAACCTCGTGGCTGATCAGCGGAGCAGGATTGTCCTAATGGGCGGCGCTACCCTAGCAGCAGCGATTGCAGGCACGACCGGAGGG
>CAZRFN010000137.1:0-2453 GCA_964599335.1 uncultured Acidibacter sp.
ATTCTCTTACACACAGCTTAGTGACACGTGTAAGTCATTGATGGCCAACAGGGATCGCTGACTCCAGTCTTCTCATAATCCCTTGGTCCTTGGTTCGAATCCAAGCGGGCCCAGTCTTTCACCTAAGACAGATTCGCAGCGTATCCGACCCTCGTGCGGGAAGTGTTTAGAGGTCACAACCGGCTGCTGACCGCGTTACCGACGAGCAACATGCGGACCACGCCCATCCGTCTTAAAACGCTCTCGACCACGCGATTTATCTCACGAGCTAGCCTTACGGGAAAATCCGGTTACGCTGAGTCTGGAAATCGCCCGCGCGTATAATTGGCGAACGCCACAAGCGATAGCATCACCGGTACCTCAACCAGCACCCCGACCACAGTCGCTAAGGCCGCGCCACTTGAGAGCCCGAAGAGGCCGATCGCCACCGCGACCGCAAGTTCAAAGAAGTTCGAGGTCCCGATCATTGCGCAGGGAGCTGCGATGTTATGAGGGATTTTCCATGCGTAGGCCCACGCGTAGGCCATCGCAAAGATGCCATACGACTGGATGACGATCGGAATGGCGATCAGCAGAATCAGCAACGGGTTGGCCAGAATTATCGCCGCTTGAAAGGCAAACAGCAGGACGACGGTTGCCAGCAAACCGATCACCGACCAGGGTTTCAGACGCGCGGTGAAAGCCTTGATCGCGTTTTCGTCACTACCGTGCCTCCTGATCAGACGCTGTCGAGAGAGGGCGCCAGCGATGAGCGGGATCACCACGTAAAGGGCCACGGATAAAATTAGCGTTTCCCAAGGAACGACGATATCCGTGACGCCGAGTAAGAGCGCGACGATCGGTGCAAACGCGATGATCATGACGAGATCGTTCACCGAAACTTGCACCAGCGTGTAGGCGGGGTCGCCCTTGGTCATCTGCGACCAAACGAAAACCATGGCCGTGCACGGTGCCGCGCCGAGCAGAATCAGACCCGCGATGTATTGATGCGCGTCCTTGCGCGGCAGCAGATCTGCGTAGAGCCAATCGAAAAACAGCAATGCGATCGCCGCCATGGTGAACGGCTTGACGAGCCAGTTGATGACCAGCGTGATGATCAGACCGCGAGGCTTACGACCGACATCACGGATACTCGCAAAGTCGACGCCGACCATCATCGGATAGATCATCGCCCAGATCAGCACGGCGACGACGAGGTTCACTGAGGCGATCTCGAGTGCAGCGATCTTCGCTATCGCACCGGGAGCAAGGTCACCCAGGATGATTCCGCCGATGATGGCGAGCGCGACCCACAGCGACAGCCATCGTTCGAAGATCCCGAGAGGTGAAGTGCTGTTATTGGAGCCGCTCATGATCGATTCAACTCCGGCCGATGCGCGCGAGTTCAGTTTCGAGGGCTGTGCGTTCCATCGACTCGAGTGGCAGCCGCACTAACTGCAGCATGCGATAGCCGATTGCTTGGCGCGTGAGCTCGAAGGCGCGACGTTTACCTTCATCGCCGCCCTCGGTATTGGATGGGTCGGGATAACCCCAGTGGATCTTGATCGGCGGATGCTCGCTTTGATCAGTGAAAATCGGACAAGTCTCTGCGGCTGCGCTGTCACACACCGTTATAACGATCGACAGCGGCACTGCGTCAGCGCCAGTGAATTCATCCCAGCTCTTACTGCGAAAGTGACTGGTTTCGACGCCGGCGTTGCTTAGTGCCTCGAGAGCGAACGGATTGATACGACCGCTCGGTGCGCTGCCCGCGCTGTGCGCTCGAACGTCCTGGCCATGTCGCGCAGCCAAGTGATTCAGCATCCCCTCGGCAAGAACGCTCCGCGCGGAGTTGTGCGTGCAGAGAATCAAAATATGTACGGTCATTTTCTCGCCTTGGGCTTGAGGTTGATGTCGCAGGGCTGGCCCCGGCAGCAGTCTTCCGCGAGATAAGCCAGAAGCGCACTGATCTCGGCAAAGCAGGCACGATAAATCCGATGACGACCGAGTCGCTCTTGGGTGACGAGCTTTGCGTTCTCGAGTTCTTTTAAATGGAAGGAGAGGGTGGCGTTAGCCACCTTCGCTGCGCCGAGTAGTTCCTGAGGGGTGGCGCCCGTAGGTCCCGCAACGACCAGATGGCGAAAGAGCCGAAGCCGCCTCGGCTGTGCAAGGGCGGCAAGAGCTCGGGTAGCAGTGTCAACATTCATATTTCGATTATACTCGAAACGTTATAAAAATTTGATGAAAGCTACCTTGATATCCGCCTCGGGGAATTTCGGCGATGGAGTATGTCGGTCGCGAGTAAAGTGTTCTTGATGCGGAAAACACCTGTCAAAAACACGATATTTACTTACACATTCTCTTACACACCGCTTGGTGACACGCGTAAGCCGTTGAAGGCCAACAGGGATTGCTGCGTCCAGTCTTCTCATAATCCCTTGGTCCTTGGTTCGAATCCAAGCGGGCCCAGTCTT
>CAZRFN010000138.1:0-2453 GCA_964599335.1 uncultured Acidibacter sp.
GGACCGGGTAGGCGATCTCGCCGTTTTCCACCCAGAAGCCCGTCGCACCTCGCGAATAATCGCCGGTCACGCCGTTGACGCCCTGTCCCATGAGTTCGGTGACGAGCAGTCCCCGTCTCATCTGCTTGAGCAACGCTGCCTGATCAGGCGCACCCTGCGATGGATCGACGAGCAAGTTGTGCAAGCCACCGGCATTGCCTGTGCTTTTGAGGCCAAGCTTGCGTGCGCTGTAGCTGCCGAGCAGATATCCATCGACGATCCCGCCGTGCACGAGCTCGCGATCGTGCGTGCGAACGCCCTCGCCGTCCCAGTTGGCACTCGCAAAAGCCTTCGGCAGACGCGGTCGCTCGTGCATCTGCACCCAAGACGGAAACACCTGCTGACCTGCGGCACCGAGCAGGAAGCTCGCCTTGCGATACTGCGCGCCACCGCGGATCGCTCCGACGAAATGGCCGATGAAGCCACGCGCGACTTCGGGCGCGAACAGCACGGGCGACTTGCCCGTAGGCAAACGTCTCGCGCCGAGTCTCGCGATCGCGCGTTCCGCGGCGCGACGTCCGATCGGGACAGCCGCTTCGAGATCGGCAGGATCGCGCGCAGAGGAATACCAGTAGTCGCGCTGCATATCGTCGCCCGCCTGAGCGAGCAGCACGCAGCTCAAAGAATGGCTCGAGGCACAGTCACCCGCGAGAAAGCCATGGCTGTTTCCATACACACGCACACCGCGCTGACTGCCGACACTAGCTCCCTCGGAGTTGCCGAGGCGTTTGTCGACGGCGAGACCCGCGGCCTCGCACTCACGCGCGAGCTCGACGGCCTTCTCGGGTGTGATGTCCCAGGGAAAGTCGAGCTGAAGGTCGGGAAACTCGGTGGCAAGCAGCTCGGGGTCGGCAAGACCCGCGCAATCGTCGAGCGCCGTGTAGCGGGCAATCGCACAAGCCTTCGCCACCGTCTCGCGCACCGAACTCTCGGAGAGGTCGGCTGTGCTCGCCGATCCTTTGCGGGTACCGAAATAAACGGTCACGCCGAGGGCTCGATCGCGCTGGTATTCGACGGTCTCGACCTCGCCGAGGCGCACGGTGACGCTGAGCCCCTTCGACAAACTGGCATCGGCCTCAGCCTGAGAGGCGCCCGCCTTGCGGGCCTCCTCGAGGGTCAGGGTCACCACCGATTCGAGTTCGGGGATGCGAGAGGGATCAACTTGCTGCGACATGGTGCAGAATTGTAGCGGTGTCCCGATATCCCAGATACACGAAACCGTACGAGCCCGAGGTGGACGATGCCGAGGCGATCGACGAACGCCCGAGTAAAAGCTCCCGTAAGCGTGCTGCGCATGCGGCGCAGGCACTCGGCGAACGACTGATCGCCCTCAAGGAAACCGACCTCGCGCGTCTGCCACTTCCCGAAAATTTGCTCGATGCCGTCCGCGAGGCGCGACGAATCAAGGCGCGGGGCGGTCTATCGCGTCAAAAACAGTACATCGGCAAGCTGATGCGCGATCTCGACACGGCAGCCATCGAGGACGCCCTCGAGAACCTGCGCTGATTTTGACCGGGTTTTCCGCTATCATTGCGCGATGAAGCCCGTCGTCGGCATCGTCATGGGTTCGCGCTCCGACTGGGAGACGCTGCGCCCCGCAGCCGAAACTCTCGAGAAGCTGGGCGTGCCCCACGAAGTTCGCGTGGTCTCCGCACACCGCACTCCCGATCTGCTCTTCGAATACGCCTCTACGGCCGAGAGCCGCGGCATCAAAGTCATCATCGCAGGCGCAGGCGGCGCGGCCCACCTTCCCGGCATGCTCGCCGCGAAGACCACGCTGCCGGTGCTCGGCGTGCCGGTGCAGTCCAAGACCCTCAACGGCCTCGACTCGCTGCTCTCCATCGTTCAAATGCCTGCCGGTGTGCCGGTTCCGACCTTCGCCATCGGCGTGGCCGGCGCGACCAATGCCGCCCTTTCGGCCACCGCGATCCTCGCACTCTCTGATCCGGCTCTCGGCAAGGCCCTCAAGGCCCATCGCGACGCGCAAACCGCCGCGGTGCTCGAGCATCCCGATCCGCGTAACGCCTGACGAGAGGCGTCCGATGACCATCGGCATCGTCGGCGGCGGACAGCTCGGGCGCATGATGGCGCTCGCAGGCTATCCGCTCGGACTCGACTTCCTCTTTCTCGATCGCTCGGCCGATACGCCGGCCGCACAGATCGCGCCGTCGCTCGTCGGAGAATTCACTGATCGAAAATTACTTCGCGAACTCGCGCGTCGCAGCGAGGTGATCACCTTCGATTGGGAGAACGTCTCGATCGAGAGTTTGCGAGCCCTCGGTCGATCGGCCTCGATCGCCCCGCCGCTCGCCGCACTCGCGATGTCGCAAGATCGCGTCGCCGAGAAAAAACTCTTCAACAAGCTCGAGATTCCGACCACGCGTTATGCCGCAGTCGAGTCTCAGGCCTCGCTC
>CAZRFN010000139.1:0-2452 GCA_964599335.1 uncultured Acidibacter sp.
TCATCAATGATTGGTCGATGGAGATTTATATTCACATTTCGTTCTTTGAGGTGAGAGTAAATGTTCAATTTGAATCTCCATTGATTAAAGAATGTTAAGCGCAAATAGAATATCGTTTGCGAAAATCATAAGAACCTTCATCTTCTTCGATTGCCTCATAAACAATCACATTCTCGCCAGAGAGTTCTACACTCCAATCAAGCGCCTCATCCTTTGCTTCATAAACATTATCAAACCACTCTGCATCAATCAAATCGAAAGACTTAGGGCAAATAACAAACATTGGTGTTGAAAGTAAAAGGATAAAGTGACAATGGGTGGAATTGAACCACCGACATAGAGGGTATGAATCTCTTGTTCTACCACTGAACTACATTGCCCCACAGAGGGGAGAATAATCTCCCCCCAAAATTAAACTCAGTCAGCAGCACTCACTTCTTCATCAGTGAGTTCAGTTTGATCAGGAACAATCACATTCAAAATGTCCAGAATCTGATTGCCAGTAGCACCCTTGCGAAGCATACCGAGCATCACATCTTTGGAGAAATCAACAGTCATTGTAATTTGTGTTAGTTGGACGTTTGTGGGTGGGTCTGACCCCTTCCACCCTCTTAATATAGCACCTTTTGGAGTCTGTGCTCTTTTAGTGTGCCACCAGTACAAGTGGCACATCGCAGTATCAAACTACCAGGTATGGGTAATCTTTATCAATTACCGTTGGCACTTCATATGCAGTAATTCGCAGAGAAATTGCATCTTTAAGCAAATCAGTCTCTGGATCATAAATTGCAACCTCACGTTTGAGTTGCTGATGATCCAGAGACTGAAGAAGCAAAAACAATTCCTGATAAGTCATTTCAGAACGTGACGGTAATCAATAGATTTAATACACCAACCTGTAGCACAGGTAATCTCTTCAACTAGGTCATCCTCATCATCTGCTTCCCAGATTTGACCGATTGTTTCTTCGGTTACTTCTTTTTGATAATCAGGGTCTACATCGCCCCAAGTATCATCATCAGAAGAAAAATCAAACTCAATTTGAGTTACTTGAAATTGCATTAGTTTTTTCGGTTACGATGGCGATAAGATGCAGATGGGTCAGGGTCATAAAGACCACCACCATCTCTATCTTCAAAATAAAACAATGTTGCAAAGGTGGAGATAATAACTCCACCAATTACCAGAGTAATCATCAAACCTCAGCAAAAGGATTAGCAAGTTGCGGGATTGTATTAAAACCCACAACTTCATATTGATGGTCAATATAACCCTCGATTTCAAGGTTCATCTCAACTCGGTTGAGAAACTTCTTGGATTGAGTTTCTCCTTGAAAAGACAATACTTTCAAGAACCATTCCTCGCACACATTACCCATAAGGGTTTTAATGGGATAAAAATCCACAACCATCGAACCGTGTTTGGATTGAAGTTTCATTAAAGAATTGAATTGAAGTGAAATTGAAAAGGTAATGTATCAGAACTGCGTGTCGAACACAAAACCATCCTCAGTGAAGACACAATCCATGTTGTCGAAAGTTGCTTCCCAATCAATCTGAAGAAAAGCAGGCATATCAATACAGTAGCAATCGCTCACAAACTGTTCAGCATAGTCTGCTTTAGAAGAATACTCACCGCGATAAGCATCTTCAAAACCAGCAATGCTTTGAATACCAAACTCAGCAACAAAAGCATCTACAGCATCATAAGAATACTCTTCACCAAGTTCACAATAATCTTCATAGTAGTTTACAAGATTATCTTCACCTTGCTCTTCGATGAAGTCATAAATGTCCTCCTCACAGTAGGAGTTTTCAACAAGTTCAGCAATGAAATCTTGAGTTTCAGACTTGAGTTCCACTTGAGTTGCAGTCATTTGGTGTTTAACCTTGATTACTTTGTAATTGTAGCACCCCCAGCGGGGGTTTAGGGAGTGTAGTGTGCCACAAGGATTAGTGGCACATCGCATCACTCTTCCAGCAGTTCTGGATAGTATTGATTAACCTCTTCGGTCAATTCTTCATCAGAATACTTATCATAACCTTCCATCAGGTAATCATAACACAAGCAAGTCATTGTTTTGAGATCCATATCATCCAGCATTTGCTGAACCATTTGATCTTGAAGGTCTTTGCGGTTCATAATCAAGCGAAAGTGTATTGGAAGAACAGAGAATCAACCAGGCGATTGCTATTCAGTTTTACCCAACGATAAACTTTGGGAGTGGCAATCACAATGGCAGCAATGAAATCAATCAGATTCACAACAAAGCGAATGAGATTAACTTGCGTTGCTTCACCATTGTCATCCCACCACAGTTGAAATGCAGTCCAAACATAAGAACTTACAGCAACTGCAATCGCAAATGCAGTGACGGAATACTTAACTACATTATCTCCAAACTTCACATAATCAAACTCTTGGAGTTTCTTTACCATTGCATCGACAGGGG
>CAZRFN010000140.1:0-2432 GCA_964599335.1 uncultured Acidibacter sp.
CGGTCACGGACGGCATCTGCCGCATCCATGGCCTCGCCGACGTGCGCTACGGTGAAATGATCGAGTTCCCGGGCAATCTATTCGGGCTCGCGCTCAACCTCGAGCAAGACTCGGTGGGCGCGGTTGTGCTCGGCGATTACAAATCTTTGAAGGAAGGCGACACCGTCAAGACGACGGGCCGCATCCTCGAAGTGCCGGTGGGTCCGGAACTGCTTGGTCGCGTGGTCGATGCGCTCGGCAATCCGATCGATGGTAAGGGCCCGCTCAAGACGTCCCGCACTGCGCCGATCGAGCGCGTGGCTCCGGGCGTCATCTACCGTAAGTCGGTGAGCCAGCCGGTGCAGACCGGGTACAAAGCCATCGACTCGATGGTGCCGGTAGGTCGCGGACAGCGTGAGCTCATCATCGGCGATCGTCAGACCGGTAAGACCGCTCTGGCTGTCGACACGATCATCAACCAGAAGTCCTCGGGCATTAAGTGCATCTACGTCGCGATCGGTCAGAAGCAATCGTCGATCGCCAACGTGGTCGCCAAGCTCGAAGAGAACGGCGCGATGGATCACACCATCGTGGTGGCCGCCTCGGCCTCGACGCCCGCCGCCATGCAGTATCTCTCTGCCTATGCCGGTGTGACGATGGGCGAGTACTTCATGGACAACGGGCAAGACGCCCTCATCATCTACGACGACTTGTCGAAGCAGGCTGTGGCCTATCGCCAGATTTCGTTGCTGCTGCGTCGTCCGCCGGGCCGCGAGGCGTTCCCTGGCGACGTGTTCTATCTCCACTCCCGTCTGCTCGAGCGCAGCGCTCGCGTGAACGAGGAGTACGTCGAGATGGTCACGAAGGGCGCGGTCAAGGGAAAGACTGGGTCACTCACGGGTCTGCCCATCATCGAAACCCAGGCGGGTGACGTGACGGCGTTCGTGCCGACCAACGTCATCTCCATCACCGACGGTCAGATCTTCCTCGAAACCGATCTCTTCAACGCAGGCATCCGTCCGGCCATGAACGCCGGTATCTCGGTGTCCCGCGTCGGTGGTGCCGCACAGACCGACATCATCAAGAAGCTCGGCGGTGGTATCCGTCTCGCACTCGCTCAGTACCGCGAGCTCGCAGCGTTCGCGCAATTCGCATCGGATCTCGATGACGCGACGCGCAAGCAGCTCGAGCGTGGCGTGCGCGTCACCGAAGTGATGAAGCAGAAGCAGTACGCGCCGATGTCGGTGGCCGAGATGGCCTTGACGATTTACGCCGTCAACAACGGCTACATGGACAAGGCCGATCGCAAGAAAGTCGTCGATTTCGAGGCGGCTCTGCAGACGTTCGCAAAATCGGCATACAAGGAGGCGCTCGACGCCATCAATGCCGACCCCGTGCTCAAGAAGCACGAGGGAACGCTCAAGAAGATCTGCGACGACTTCGCGGCGACTGGCACTTACTAAGGTCTTAGACGGACATGCCCGGCACAAAGGAAATACGCACCAAGATCGCGAGTGTCAAAAGCACTCAGAAGATCACCAAGGCCATGGAGATGGTCGCGGCGAGCAAGATGCGCCGCGCTCAAGATCGCATGCGCTTGTCGCGTCCCTATGCCGAGAAGATCCGCGTCGTGATCGGACACCTCAACAAGGCGAACCCCGACTATCGTCATCCGTTCCTGGTCGAGCGTGAGCCGAAATCGATCGGCATCATCGTCGTATCGAGCGACCGCGGTCTGTGCGGCGCCCTCAACACGAACGTGTTCAAGAGCACGCTCATGCTGATGCGCGAGTGGCAGGGGAAGGGCGCCAACGTCAACCTTTGCCTACTCGGCAACAAGGCGGCCGGATTCTTCCGACGTCTGGGTCTTCCGATCCTCGCAAGTGTCGGCGGACTCGGCGATCGTCCGCACGTCAAAGATCTGCTCGGCTCGGTCAAAGTGATGCTCGACGCCTACAAAGACGGCACCATCGATCGGCTTTTCATCGTCAATGCCCAGTTCGTCAACACGATGACCCAGAAGCCCGTGGTGACGCAGTTGCTGCCGGTCGAGACGATCGACGCGGGCGAACTTCAGGAGCACTGGGACTACATCTACGAGCCGAATGCCGCCGAAATTCTCGATGCGGTGTTCATGCGCTACATCGAGTCACAGGTCTATCGCTCCGCGGTAGAGAGCGTGGCCTGCGAGATGTCCGCTCGAATGGTCGCGATGAAAGCGGCCTCGGACAACGCGGGCAAACTCATCGGCGATCTGCAGCTCATGTACAACAAGGCACGTCAGGCGGCGATTACCAAGGAACTCGCCGAGATCGTCGGCGGCGCGGCAGCGGTTTAATTTCAAAGAATTTAACGCATCAAGGCACAGGATATCGACATGGCAACCGGCAAGATTACCCAGATCATCGGCGCGGTCATCGACGTGGAGTTTCCGCGCGAATCGATCCCGAAGG
>CAZRFN010000141.1:0-2423 GCA_964599335.1 uncultured Acidibacter sp.
GGTTCGGCGTGGACAGCAGCACGCCCTGAGAGGACAGCCACGCCATGACGTCGTCGGCGCCATCATCCGACAGTCGGATCGGGCGCACGCCCAGCGACTCCGCTGGCGCGGGTGTGACGCCAAGCGCAGCACATATCTCAGGCAGGGTGTACTCGCGCTCGGGGTGAAACTCAGTTAGTTGGGCAACGAAGTTATTGCGCCCCGGTTTGATATTGACTGACCCTGGCAGCCGGAAGTTGCGCACCGCGTTGCAGGCACCAGGGTCGGTGTAGCCGGCATCCGCAATCGCTCGGATGGCCGCAGCGTAGTCGGCGGTAGTCGGCTGATCAGAGAACGCGTAACCCCACTGGAACGATCCGGCGGACGTCTCGATAATCCATGTGGGCGGCAGAGGCGGGATGTTGGGTGCCTTTAGAGGGTCGCCCACGTCGTCTAACACCATGACGAGAACGTAGTCGGCGTTTGCAGCTGCAGCCGATACATGACCATCCTTGAACCGGTCGATGATAAATGACGCCGTGTTGCCGTAGATCGCCCAATCAGGCTTGGTCGGGTAGTCCGGCAGGTACGCCGGCCATGTGCAGATGACCGCGCCATCGGGATGCAGTTGGATCTGACCGTTTTTCAGTTTGGGTTTCTGACGCACGACGAGCGCCGTCTCGCCAACAGGGGCCAGATTGGTATAGAATTGCAAGAAATCCATTGTTGTCCTTGTAGTTGAAGAAGCCGCCCTGCCAGGCGGCTTTTTTATTAACCTTTGCCGTAACGACTCATTGTCTCCACTTCTGCCGACAAAGGCAGACCCGCAGCCCATGCGGGCGGCGTGCACATCACTTGCTGTAGGGTATTGGGTGCATCAGGGTCGGCGGTCTCTAAAACGATCTCATCATGGACATGCAGCACGACGTCATCAAGCTGGCGTAAAGCATTCCGTAGCAGATCGTTGGCGACTGCTTGCGTTATATTCTCACAAGCCAGACCTCGCCACAAGCGCGCCCGCGGCCATTCTTTGGCGTCAGCTGCTGGTTTCCATGCCGCCTTAACGTAAGTAATCTCGTCGCCCTCAAACTTAGCAAACGGATAGCAGAGAATCCGACCGCTGGGCAGCGCGTACCAGAGGTGCTGGCGATCGTACAGGTAGGTGACGCGCCCGGCGGTAAACTCGCGCCCAGGATTGCGCAGCGCCCGCGTATACGCCTCTTCAAGCTTCGTCCAGTAACGTACGGCCCATGCGTTTGAGCGCCGCCATGCGTCTACAATGCGGCGGGAGTCGGATTCGGCCATGATGACGCCGTAGTTGCGCCCCATCGCTGAGAATGCCCCGATCGAGCCGCCAAAGCCTAGTGACAAGATCGCGACCTTGCCGATCTGGCGCTGCTCTTTGTCGACCGCGTCTTCAGGCACCCGGTAGATACCGGCGGCTTCCCGCTTGTAGATGTCGCGCCCCTCGCGGAAGACTTGCAGCACCTCGTCGGCCTGTGGGTCGGCTGACGCCCAGGCGGTCACGCGGGCCTCGACTGCTGACCAATCGGCTGCAACGAACTGCTTGCCCGGTGCGGGTATCAGTGCGGGCCGGAGCATTCCTTTGAGAACATCTGTAACGCGTTTTCCAAATCTTGGGGTGATGCTGTGGCCTCGGACCATAGCGTGCCTAACGTCATCCGGCTCTGCGGCACACTTGCGCGTGAAGTTGTGAACTTGCGCGCCATAGCTTGAAGCTCTTCCAGTAGCTGATCCTCCGGCGAAGACAAAAGCACCTCGTACTCGGTGATCGTCTTCGTCTGCCAAGCCTGCAAGGCGGCTGAACTTCGCAACTGACGACGCCCAGAGGTCATCTGCGCATTGAATGACGTCCGCAACAGTGGTCGGAATCTCATCGGGGTTTTCCTCGGCAAAAACTAACAGGTTGGCGCGTACTGACTTGTCGATAGAATACTTCTGCTCACCATCCTTGTACACCTCCATCATTTTGAGCGCCTGCGGGCCGACCCTGTCGATAACCCACTGTTTCATCTTGGGGCTTCTGACTGACGTAATCTCGCCCTCGGTCAGCTCGGCGACTAACGTCTCGATTTCTTCCAGCTCGACCGACGCGTAGCGAATCGCAGCTTTCGCCAGTGGTAAGTCGAGCAGTACGCCCCGGTCGTTGATGCGCTCGTTCGTGTGATAGTCGGCGAGTTCCTCATCGGATAACGGACGCATGGCCTGGCTGACTGCGCGCATGGTACGGACGTCCTGTTCGCAGTACGCTACCATTTCTCCGAGGAGTTTTGGGTCATTGTTAAAGGTGCCGTCTGAACGTGGAATTGATAAAAGTCGAATAAGCTGTGAGCCGCGATGGTCTTTGCGCATGTTGCTGCTGATGGCGCGTCCGACGTCTTCAAGGCTGCCAGGTAAGCAGTTAGCACGCGCTTGTGTAGCGG
>CAZRFN010000142.1:0-2413 GCA_964599335.1 uncultured Acidibacter sp.
GTCCGTTACGATGAAGAGTTTATCGAAAGGCTTAAAATTAGAATTTTAGAATGTAGAACTTATTTAAATAAACTTTAAAAACATGAATTATAATGAATTTTTAGAAAATAAAAAACATTCAATAGGCAATTTTGGATTTAATCCAATTTATTATCCAAATATTGCTTTTGATTTTCAAAAAGATATAATTGAAAAAGCAATAAAAAAGGGCAGAATGGCAATTTTTGCCGATACTGGATTAGGCAAAACTTTAATTCAATTATCAATAGCTAATAATATAATATTAGAAACTAATAAAAAAGTATTGATTTTAACCCCTTTAGCAGTTGCTTTTCAGTTTATCATCGAAGCTGAAAAATTAGGAATAGATGATATTGAATATTCTAAAGATGGTAAACATACTAAAAAAATAGTTATTTGTAATTATGAGCGTTTACATTACTTTAATAGTCATGACTTTGTAGGTGTTATTTTAGATGAAAGTTCAATTTTAAAGAACTTTGATGGCAAGATTAAAAATGAAATTACCAGCTTTATTAAGAAAATACCTTACCGCTTTTTAAGCACAGCTACACCATCTCCAAATGATTTTATAGAATTAGGAACTTCCAGCGAAGCACTTGGTTATATGGGTTATATTGATATGTTAACTAAGTTCTTTAAAAACAATCAAAATAGTGTTGATTCTAATAATAGAAATATAGGCGAAAAATATTATCTAAAGCCACACGCTGAAATTGATTTCTTTGCATGGGTTAACCAATGGTCAATAATGGTAAAAATGCCATCAGATTTAGGATTTAGTAATGAACGATATAACCTACCTAAATTAATAGTTAATAAGCATATAATTCAAAATAATTCAGATATTGAATTTGATGGTCAAGTAACTATGTTTGTTAAGGAAGCTAAATCTTTTCAAGAAATTAGACACGAACAAAAAATAACTATTAATCAAAGATGTGAAAAAGCTATTGAATTAGCGGATGGTAAAAATTCTGTTTATTGGTGTAACCTAAATGAAGAAAGTAAGTTTTTAAAACAAAATGACAAAGAAGCCGTTGAAATTATTGGTAGCCAGTCAATTGATAAAAAAGAAGATATATTACTTTCTTTTGCTAAAGGAGATATTAAAAGACTAATTACAAAGGCTTCAATGACCGGAATGGGTTTAAATTGGCAGCACTGTAATCACACAGTTTTCTTTCCTACTTATAGCTACGAACAATATTATCAAGCTATTAGACGTTTTTGGAGATTTGGTCAGAAAAATGATGTAGTTTGCGATATGGTAATTTCTGATGGTCAAAAAAGAGTTTTACAAGCCTTACAACAAAAGACACAAAAAGCTATTGAATTGTATGAAAACTTAACAAAAAATGTTAACCAATCATTTGAAAACAAAACAAAAGAATTTAATAAACAAATAATTTTACCTAATTTCATAACCAAATAAAAACAAACAACATGACAAAAGACCAAATTATCACAGAAAATTATGCAATTTACAATAGTGATTGCATGGAAGTAATGCCAACTTTACAAACTGAAAGTATTGATTTATCAATTTATTCTCCACCATTCGCAGGACTATATAATTATAGTTCCAGTGATCGTGATTTTTCTAATTGTGAAAGTAAAGAACAGTTTTTAGAACAATACGAATTTTTAATTAAAGAGATTGCAAGAGTAACAAAATCTGGTAGAATAACAGCCGTTCATTGTACTGATGTATTTGATAATACTTGTAGGCTTTGGGACTTTCCACATGAGATTATTAGATTGCATGAAAAATATGGATTTGAATATCGTAACCGTATTACTATTTGGAAAGAGCCTTTAAAGGTTCGTATGCGAACTATGGTACAGTCTTTAATGCACAAATTTATTGTTGAAGATTCTACTAAATGCTTTACAGCTATGCCAGATTATGTTTTAGTATTTACTAAAAAAGGAGAGAATAAAGTACCTGTAACACATCCAACAGGTTTTAAAAAATATTTTGGAGAAACTCCTATTTTACCTAATATTAGAAGAGCTTACAATAATGCTAATAAAACAGACTTTAATGATGAACAACTATGGGAACATTTAAACTATGAATTTAAAGATCATAAAGACCCTAAAAGTAATAAATTAAGTCATTACATTTGGCAGAGATACGCTTCGAGTGTATGGGATGATATTAGAATAGATAATGTATTACCTTTCAGAGATTCAAAAGAAGAGGACGACGAAAAACACGTACATCCTTTACAATTAGATGTAATTGATAGAATTGTTGAATTATATTCTAATCCTAATGAAGTTATATTAACTCCATTTATGGGTGTTGGTAGTGAGGTTTATAGTCCTGTTAGTTTAGGTCGTAAAGCTATTGGTATTGAATTAAAAGATAGTTATTTTAAACAAG
>CAZRFN010000143.1:0-2407 GCA_964599335.1 uncultured Acidibacter sp.
ATACCGAGTGCAGGGACGTGCGAGATCGCGATCGACGTGAACATTACGGCGTGCAAGGTATGCCCCGAGGGAAAGCTGTAACGATCGAGGGGCGGCATGGCGCACTCGATGCCGATCAGACCGATGTAGGGACGTTCCCGAACCAGTTTCTTTTTGAGCGCTTTGTAGAACAGTAAGCCGAAGGCGCCTGTCGCAAGCATCTCGAGCGAAATCCAAAGACCTTGCGTAACCGAGCCGCCACCTGTCCAAGTGATGAGTGGCATCGTAGCTATCAGCGCGTACCAGAATACACCGTCACCCAGACGCGAGATGACTCGGAAGGTATTGCGGATCAACCGGCGACGACAGGCCGCATTCGCTAGGAGACACATTCTTCGTTCGGCGCGATCGACTCGAACGAAGAGGGCACTCATGAGGTCACCATACTGCGTGACACATCAGCCTCGATGACACTTTCGTAAAGACGAGCGAGACGCTCGGCCATGCTACGCGACGTCCAGCGCTGCGCATCCGCACGTGCGCACTCCGAAAGCAAAAGACGCTTTTCAGGGTCCCGTAGTACCGAAGCGACGTCGTCGGAAAACGCCTCGATGTCCTCGGGAGCCACCACAGCCCCCTTCACGCCCGCTAGCACATCGGCAGTACCCATCACAGCGGTCGAGACGACCGGCGTACCCTGCGCCATCGCCTCGAGCAGTACGAGGCCCTGCGTCTCGGTGCGTGAGGCGAACACGAAAACATCGGCAGCGTTGTAGCAGTCGAGTAGCGTCGTCGTACGATCCATGTAGCCCTTGAAGAGTACGTTCGAATCAAGTCCTAGCGAGCTCACGAGTTGACGAATGTGCGACTCAGCAGGCCCCTCGCCCGCAATGATCAGAAGCACATCGGGAACCTTGATTCGCAGGCGCGCGAGCATATGAACCAAAAAATCGATATTTTTCTCGTACGCTACACGACCGACGAAAAGCGCCACTGGGCGCCGCGGATCAATCCCGTGGGCTTCTCTGAAGTTAGCCCCGTTCCCGGGCGCGAAGCATCCTGCCGGCAAGCCGGTCGGAAGCACCTCGATCGGCGTCTTGACACCGTATGCGCGCAACGCCTCGGCCATTTGGCGCGAGGGCGAGATCACGGTCTGAACATCGTGGCATTGTGAGACCGTGAAACGGCGCGCGAGCGCCTTCATCCACGACGCCGGTAAACCGGGCACGTAGTGATGCAGGTAATGTTCAAAATAGGTGTGATAAGTCTCGACTATGGGCGCACCCAACCGGCGCGCAACGCGAACGCCGGCATAGTGAGCGAGAAACGGCGTCTGGATGTGCACTACGTCGACATCCTCAGGGCGCAGCTGCGATGTAGAGCGCATGAACTCGCTCCAGTTAAAGGCCCGATCCTCCGGATCACGCGGGACTTGCCACGAGGAAATCCGAGCAATATCGGAGTCATCGGCAATGTGGGGTGCTTGCAGATACTGGGGCGCAATCAACCTGCACGCGTGCCCTAGACCAATCAAATCTTGCCGAAAAGTTTGGATCGACGTCGACACCCCGTTGACTCTGGGAAAGTAGACGTCCGAAACCATGAGAATGCGCATAGCACTAAGATATAGCTAACTTATTACAACTTGATTTCGTTGATGCGACGCGCATTTCGATCGGATATGTCACTCTGATGACACCGTCCAACGCGACCCCGTGCTCTTTTTGAGGCAGTAGTCGCCCCTGCATTCCAACGAAACGACCTTCGTCATCAAAAGTGATCAGGGTGATCGGTACGAACGGCCGCAATAACGCGGAGGAGCTTTCGAGCCGCACGGTCGTCAAGCCGTCTGAGCTGTCGTCGTGGATGCCCGCGCGTAAGCCAAGTACCATCGCTTGCTCCGCGACGAGAAACTGCAACTCGATGGGCTGACCAAGGCGAAGGGTTCGCAGCTTTGCTTGTAGATACGTGATCAGCGCCGGTCCCGCGAGTACCTCACCCTCGACCGTGAGTCGCACCTTGCGGCGACGTTCTCCGTCACGAATGTCGAGATGAATGAAGCTACCCACACGAGTGGCCTCGACATCCTGCGAGATTATCGAGCGCTGCAGTCGATACCGCCGCCAAGCATCGCCGTCGTAGATCAACTCCTCTCGTGCGACGGGTACCCCCGCTTCGTCGCGCCATTCGCTGTAGCCGAAGGCCCCACAGCGGCCACCGCCCAACTGGAAGAGTGTGCCGCGCTCAGCTTTACCGGTGACTTCGGCAGCGCCGTTCAGGCGAGTATCTTCCGCGAGCGAAATTGCTGCAGCGAACGTAAGGCAGAGCGCCAGCAACGAGATCGCGCGGCGCATGAACTTAAGCGACTTCGCGCGCCGCCTGAAGCTCGCGAGCGACACGCAGCCCCTCGCTTATCTCGAGCCAGTTC
>CAZRFN010000144.1:0-2333 GCA_964599335.1 uncultured Acidibacter sp.
CGTGGGCCGCGATCGCCCCGCAGACCGTGGGCGAGGTCAACCGCCGAATGTTTGTTGTGCATTCCTAAGCCTTTCCCTACTATCGGAAAAAATAATTCCGATTTGAATCGATTCAGGGGAGTGGTGGATGTCGCGCGGAAGAGCGGCGGGTTAGTCGGCGCATGGTCGCGTGGACAGCATCTGCCTCATTAATAGAGAGTGATCCGCTCGAGACGCTGGCTGGCGACTCGGTGATCATGCGCTCCCTGCGCTCTCTCGTTAAGCGAGTGGCCGCCAGTGACAGCACGGTGCTCGTGCTCGGCGAGTCGGGCACCGGCAAAGAACTCGTCGCGCAATCCATCCACCGTCTTTCGGCTCGTGCACGAAGCGCGTTCGTACCGGTCAACTGCGGCGCGATTCCCCACGAACTTCTCGAGAGCGAACTCTTCGGGCATACCAAGGGCGCCTTCACGGGCGCACTCGTCGATCGACGCGGTCGATTCGAGATGGCCAATAGCGGCACGTTGTTTCTCGATGAAATCGGCGACATGCGCCTCGAGATGCAGGTCAAGTTGCTGCGCGTACTGCAAGAACGCTCGATCGATCGCGTCGGCGACGAACGGCCTTTTCCAGTCGATGTGCGGATCATCGCAGCGACGCATCGTCACCTCGAAGAAGCGATCGGTGCCGGGGAATTCCGCGCAGATTTGTATTACCGCCTCAATGTGATTCCGATCTACGTGCCGCCGCTGCGCGAACGTGATCGTGACGTGCTGCTGTTGTTCGATCATTTCGCGCGTCGCTGCGCCGAAGCAGACGGTCTGCCGATTCGCGCGGCGGTTTGCCTCAGCGATTGGCTGCTGAGCTATGAATGGCCGGGCAACTGTCGCGAGCTGCTCAACTTCGTCGAGCGCCTCTCGGTGTTGTGGCCGGGCGAAGAGCTGACGCTCGCCAAGATTCCCGTGGCCTTGCTGCCTCGCAAACGCGGTTCGGTGGCACCCACCACCGAAGAGCAGCGAGCGGTGCTCGACATGTGGCAATGGGACGAGAGCGCCGACGAGCCCAAAGCGGGTGAGGGCGCGGAATCGACGGAATCTCTGGCCTGGGCCTCGGGCGTTGCGGCGCCGAAGCTGCCGGGGGCTGCGTCGAAGATGGCGGCGGTCGACCTCAAACAGTTGATTGCCGACTACGAAGCGTCTTGGGTGCGCGAGGCGATGCGGGTCACCTCCGGCAACATCACGCACGCTGCAGATCTACTAGGATTACCGCGTACCACCTTCATCGAACGACTGCGCAAATACGAGCCCTCGGTTTTTCGACAGTAGGCGAGATTCAGTCAGTGGCCCTTGCAAGTCACTGATCTGTAGAGAGTTTTATCTCTTGGCATGCGAGTTGCTTTGGTAAACCCGATCCACAAACGGGTAGCCCTCAGTGTCGGCGATTGCACCTCACAGCAACGATTTTCGAACCTTGCCTTCCATGGCCTCGGCGTCATTGGCGTCCGATGCCCGTGATAGTGCGGGTCACGAGATGGTCGTGGGCGATCCGTTCACCCAGCAGCTGCTCGCTCTCGCCTCACGAGTGGCGCGAACCGAAGTCACGGTATTGATCGGCGGCCCCTCGGGCACCGGCAAAGAGGTCTTAGCGCGCGCCATTCACCAGCACTCGCTGCGTCAGAAGGGCCCGTTCGTCGCCTTCAACTGCGCCTGTTTGCCTGAGTCGATGGTCGAAGACCTGTTGTTCGGTCACGAGAAGGGCGCCTTCACGGGTGCCGTTCAGCGCTTCGAAGGTTATTTCGCACAGGCCGATGGCGGCACGCTGTTTCTCGACGAGGTCGGCGAGTTGCCGCTGTCGGTGCAGGCCAAGTTGCTGCGCGTGCTGCAGGAACGTGAGTTCACACCGCTCGGTTCGACGCAGCCTCAAAAGACGAAATTCAGATTGCTCGCGGCGACCAACCGCAATCTCAAGGCCGATGTTCAAACGGGCCGGTTCCGCGAAGATCTTTACTACCGACTCAATATTTTTCCGCTGCAGATGAAGCCGCTCAAGCAGCGTCCGGGAGACATCCTTCCGCTCGCGCGTGCGTTGATTCAGCGGCATCGATATATCTCGGGTGATTTGCAGCTCGCATCGAGTGCCATCGCGGCGCTGCAGGCCTACGACTGGCCGGGCAACGTGCGTGAGCTCGAGAACGTCATTCAGCGTGCGATGGTGATGGCCGATGGCCCGCTACTCACGGCGGCCCACCTCGGCCTCGAGGTTGTCGCAACGCATGAGACTGCGAGTTCGTCGATCGATCTCGACTTCGTCGAGCGCGCAGCCTCTGATGATTTCGCTGTCGAGACGCCGAGCGC
>CAZRFN010000145.1:0-2329 GCA_964599335.1 uncultured Acidibacter sp.
GGTGACCCAAGTCGCAGCCATCGACTGGATCTCTTTTGAGCGAAGTAACCCGGGCAGTATCGAGCAATGTCTCAACCTTGCGCGTGAGAACGCGCATGCGGTACGAGGGACGTTAACCTCAGAAACCTGGGAAACCTTGAACGCGACCTGGCTGGAGATTCGCGGATTCCGTCGCGACACGGTGTCTGAGCAGGCGCTCGCCAACTTCTTCGAATGGGTGAAGTTTCGTTCGCACCTCGCGAGAGGGGTGATTCAGGGAACGATGCTGCACGACGATGCGCTCGAATTCACTTGGCTCGGCACTTACCTCGAGCGAGCCGATAACACGGCGCGTATCCTCGATGCGCGTTTCGAGATGCTCGCCGAGGATGCGGCCAACAGCAACGATGCCGGCGATTACTATGAGTGGAGCGCCTTGCTGCGTTCGGTCTCGGCCTTCGAAATCTATCGAAAGGTGTACCGCGATCTGATCACCCCGCGAAGAGTGGCCGAATTGCTTATCTTGCGTGAGAGCATGCCTCGGGCGTTACGCCATTGCATGAGCCGGGTGCACCAAGTGCTTATCAAGGTGGCGAACGAGCGATCGGCCGAGACGCTACGACGAGCCGGCGAAATCGATGCCAGCCTGCAATATGGTCGGATCGACGATATGCTTGCCGTCGGCCTACGCAATTACCTCAACGGATTTTTGCAGCGTAACGGTGATCTTGGCGCGCGTATCGCCGATGACTTTCTCGTCTCCGACGCCGCGAGCTGACCATGCTGTTACACATTCGTCACGAGACTCTTTATCGATACGATCGTCCGGTCAAGCACAGCGTTCAAAGCCTGCGCCTGACGCCGCGCACCGAAGCAGGTCAACGAGTGCTCGCCTGGACGCTCGCTGCGCCGGGTCATCACTCTCAACAAGTCGACGCTCACGGCAACGTCATGCATTTGCTGACGATCGACGAGCCACACGAGGAAATTCACATCACGGTATCGGGAACCGTCGAAACCGAAGAGGTGCCAGAATCCGCCCCGTCCAATCGCGGGCGACTATCGCCGCTCGTTTATCTTCCTGATACGTCACTCACGCGTACGGATGACGAGCTCGCAGAGTTTGCTGCCACGCATGGCGTCAGCGAGCCCGGACGCGATGACGCAATGAGCCTCGCGCTCGCGGTTCGTGGCGCCATGGACTATGTGTCGGGAGCCACCGAGGTCTCCGACACCGCCGCTCATGCGTTCTCTCTTAAACGGGGCGTGTGTCAGGACCACGCGCACGTGATGATCGCCTGCTGTCGGTCGCTCGGCGTACCGGCACGTTATGTCAGCGGCTATTTACTGACCGCCCGCGACGACCACATCGCAAGCCACGCCTGGGCCGATGTTTGGCTTGCTCGGCACGAGCGTTGGTTCTCGATCGACGTCACCAATGGCGTGCCAGGCGGCTTGCAGCATTGCCGGCTCGCGGTGGGCCGCGATTATCTCGACGCCTGCCCGGTACGCGGGGTGCGCCGCGGCGGAGGCGCCGAGACGATGAGCGCAAAGGTGGAAGTCTCGGGCGACGGCGAGATGCGTCGGCAAAATACGCCGCGCCCGCGATTGCTGCAGCAACACGCGGCCCAGCAGTAGAATAGGGCATGACATACTGCGTAGCGACCTTGCTGGACACCGGCATGGTGTTCCTCTCCGACTCGCGAACCAACGCGGGTGTCGATCAGATCAACACCTTTCGGAAGATGCACGTATTCGAACGTGCTGGTGACAGGGTGCTCGTACTGATGACGGCCGGGAATCTCGCCGTATCGCAGGCCGTGGTGCATGCGTTGCACGAAGACGCGATCCACCCCGATCGTCGAAGCCTTTATAGCGTCGAAACGATGTTCGACGCCGCTGAGCTCATCGGTGCCGCCTTGCGCACCGTGCACAAGCGGGACGCCGAAGCCCTCAAAGACCACGGCATCGAGTTCAATCCCTCGTTCATCTTGGGCGGTCAGATCAAGGGAGAGGCGCCGCGCCTCTTCAATATTTATGCCGCGGGCAACTTCATCGAAGCGAGCGTCGATACGCCATATTTCCAAATCGGTGAGGCGAAGTATGGCAAGCCGATCATCGACCGCGTGATCACTCGGTCATCAAGCATCGCCGAAGCGACCAAGTGCGCACTCATCTCGATGGACTCCACCATCCGCTCTAACCTTTCAGTCGGACCGCCGCTCGATTTGCTCTGCCTGAAGCGTGATGCTCTTCGGGTGCTCGTGCACCGCAGCATTGCTGCCGATGACGAGTATTTCAGGATGATTCGCAGCAGCTGGGGCGAGAGCCTGCGGCATGCGTTTCACGC
>CAZRFN010000146.1:0-2292 GCA_964599335.1 uncultured Acidibacter sp.
TTTCAATCGCAGATGAGGTTGCAACAGACCACATAATCCTTAATTGAAACTTATCAGGTAAGGTCTTCATCATTCAATTCCACATCTTTTACAAGGGTTTTCATTCTATCAAAGAAATCTTCATCCATAGGAATCACCTTTTCTTTACCAGTATCAATATCGTGAGACATTTGAAGCAAACTATCTAAGAAATATTTGGGATAAATGTCGTCTTCTAAAGAGTCCCAGAAGTATAAGATACATTGCTCCAATGGGTCATCAGAGACAAGAAGTGCATACTCTTGATAAGAGTTACCTACTAAATCACTCCAATTTTTAAATGAATACCAGCAGTTAACCCATCCCTGAATAATACATCCATTCCAAATGTAGTTTGCCCAAGACATTTTGTTTTTTTTGATATCTGTTCCTAAAAGTGGTCTTGAAAAAAACATTGTTCTATTATTTCAATTTTTGCGATATCTTTATATTTGTTTATTTTTTTCTCTCCCCTCTTTAATTTATAAAGTTCACCGAGATTATATCCATTTTCTTTACACCATTCCTTAATTCCATCATTTACATATATTTCATTACCATTAACGAATGTTATTTTAAATTTTAAGTATTTTCTTTTTCTATTCCGATTTACTTGTCTTATTTTTTCTTTTCTCTCTTCAGTAAAAGATAAAGACATTTTTATTTTAGATTGTTCACTATGACCTTTACCATAAAGTGGATGATTTTCTCCTTTCAATTTATCACTTATTTTTTTTCTAGTTTCTAATGAATTGGGCATTCCCAAATTCCAAGCAGTTCTACCAATCCTATTCACACTCATTTTTTGTCTAGTCTCAGGAGAATGTTTGGTTCCGGTCTTCATTTTTCTCAGTAGTTGCTTAGTCTTTTCTGTATGCTTATATCCCCTTGTTGTTTTTCCTCCAGTAACAGTGTTATATCCGTTTTTAAATGAATCATATTTTTCAATAAAGTATGCTTCCATATCATCAAGTTCTTCAATTAGAAATTCACTAATTACTCCATAGATAAAGTTATTCCAACCATATTTTTTAACAGCACGATAAAACTTACTATCTCTAGATTTTTTATTATAATGAGAAAAATGCTCATATTTCCTTCTTCTCTCATTATTAGTTTGACCTATGTACTTCTTCCCTGTGGAAATACAATGGTAGCAATAGATTACTCCTTTCATTTTTTTCTGCTCTTAAACTAACCGCATTAATATTTATATTATAAAGGAGAGGATTTCTCCTCCCCCACCTTACAAATTGCGGTCAGTTAAGGCACTAGTATTTATCATTGTAAGTATCGCGGTTTTTCGGTATCAAACTGATAGAACTTTACGTCTTTCATATCAAGACACATTCTCACAGTTTCGTGCTCTCTGTGTTCTCTATCAGTTCCTTTATATAGCCCTCTGCGTTGATAGGCACAGCACCAGACATTATAGTAGATTTTAGACTTTTCGTTCATTTGCAGTGAAGAAAATAAGAATATCGTGCTGAATAATCAGGTCTATATTCTACCACATCACATCCCTGATAAGTATCAACAACCCCAAACTTTCGTTCTGGTGGTGATGGTTTGCTTTCTACCCAGTTTGCAGCACCATTCAAGATAAGTGCTAACACAGAAAGTCCAACAAAGAAAATGATAATACCTTTAGTCATCCTCTACTTCTCAGGTTCCAAGGGTCAACACCATCAGGGATAGGAGCATCCCAAGTATCAGTTTCAAGTTCAATAATATATTCTACAAGTTTTTTGATGTTTTCTACTCTACCTTCTCTTACTGAAGTTGAGAATACTTCATCCCACCATTCAGAGATGACAAAGTAAAGTTCTTTCTCTCGGTCAGTCACAGGTTTCATCACTCCACCAATAACTCAGTTTATCACCATCAGCAGAAATGTTCAAGTGATAGATTTTATCGTCTTCGGTATATACACCAATCCAAAGTGTGCGTTCATTCATACTTTCAAGATGGAACATTTGAATATCTTGAAGCACAATCTCATCAGGATTTTCAGTAAAACGGCTCACTTTAACACCTCATCAGCATCAATACGGTGACAGTATTCAGGACCAAGTTTATGTCTTACAAAATCCTCAAAGTCAAGTTCATCTCGCTCATAAACATAGTGAGATCCATTATTATCACTCTCTAAAAAGTTTGAGAAATAATCTTCAAACACTACCATAATGGCAAGAGCACGGGATTGGTCGTGTTCTGTGATGGTTTTATGAGGATGTGCCACAATCTTGGTGATTGTGTTGAATAATTCTTCTC
>CAZRFN010000147.1:0-2291 GCA_964599335.1 uncultured Acidibacter sp.
CGCTGGGTCTCGATCATGCTGACCATTTCTTCGACAACGTTGACGTTGGAGCTCTCAAGAGCACCCTGAATCAATTGACCGTTGCCCTGCTGCGACGGAATGCCCACCTGCGGCGGGCCACTCGATGTCGTCTCGCGGAACAGGTTCTCGCCGATTGCCTGAAGACCCGACGGGTTAAGAAACCGCGCGAGCTGAATCTGTCCGATCGTCTGCGCCTGCGCTTCGCCGAAAGCTTGGATCGACACCGTGCCGTCAGCACCGATGGTGATCGTCTGTGCGTTCTGCGGAATTGCAAGTTCCGGCTGCAAGCGGTAGCCGCTAGAGTTGACGAGCACGCCCTCGCCCGAGATCTTGAAACCGCCGTCTCGCGTAAACGCGATGGTGCCGTCGGGCTGCAGGATCTGGAAAAACCCTTCACCGCTGATGGCGAGATCGAACGCGTTCTGCGTCTGGATGAGGTTTCCCTGTGCATGCAACTTTTCGGTCGCCACCACTCGCGTACCGGTGCCGAGCAGCAACCCAGTCGGCGCTGTCGTATCAGCAGACGTCTGCGCACCGCCCTGTCGGACGCTCTGGTAGAGCAAATCTTCGAAGGTCGCGCGATCGCGCTTGAAACCCGTCGTGTTGACGTTGGCGAGGTTGTTGGCGATGACGGTCATACGCGTTTGCTGCGCATCGAGACCGGTCTTTGCCACCCAGAGAGCTGCTTCCATTTTTTATGTTCCTGAGATTAGGTGAACTACTGAGTTACTCGGGCTAGGCTCTGGCTTCGTTCCGCCAAATCACTCGCCTGCTTCAGCACTTTCACTTGCATTTCGTAACGACGGCTCATGCTGATCATGTCGACCATCGCTGAGAACAAACTGACGTTGCTTCCCTCGAGGGCACCCGACTGCACCGCGGGGGTCACCGCCGCGGCAAACGGCTGTCGATCGCTGGACTCATAGAGGCCATCGGCTCGCAGCGACACTTTGCCCGGATCGGCATCGACCACCTGGATTCGTGCGATCGGCTGAAAAATTACGGCATCGCCCCCGACCTGCTTGCCGAGAACCGTTCCGTCGGGTCCGATCTTGATTTCGGTCAAAGCGGGAATCGAGATCGGAGTATTCGCATCGCTCGCGAGTCGCTCACCCGACCCAACGCGCAGGAGACCATCGGAACCCAACACGAGATCACCGCGCCGGGTGTAGGCGATTTCATCCTTGTCGGTGAGCACGGCGAGCAATTGGTTACCGC
Organism: uncultured Acidibacter sp.; assembly: GCA_964599335.1. Taxonomy (GTDB): domain Bacteria; phylum Pseudomonadota; class Gammaproteobacteria; order Steroidobacterales; family Steroidobacteraceae; genus UBA964. The sequence goes on from CAZRFN010000147.1 coordinate 1,240, forward strand.
TGACGGCGATATCCAATGGGCGCCCCGTGCTCTGCATTGCACCGTCTTTCAGATCGACGCGATTGCTCGGCGTAACGACAGGTACATATCGGCTCTTGAAACCGTCGCCATCGTAACGATAGGTCTGCGTCGCGACAGCGAACTCTTTCTTGAAGCCCGTCGTGCTGACATTGGCGATCTCGTTGGAGATCTGCTGCACACGCTGATCAATATGCTTTTGACCGCTCAGCGAAGTGAATATCAGCTTGTCCATGTCAATGCTCCGTCCCTACTCATTAGCCGCGGATGTTGACGATCGTGCTGGTGAGGTTGGTCGCCGTCTCGATCGCCTTCGCGTTCGCCTGGAAGTTTCGTTGCGCAGTGATGAGACTGACCAACTCCTCCGTCAGATCGACGTTCGCGCGCTCGAGTGCACCACCCTGAATCGTGCCGTAACCGTCGGCACCGGCCACGCCGACCACCGCCTCACCCGAGCTCGAGGTGGAGACGTAGTTCGCGTTACCGATCTGCTTCAAGCCGTTCGGGCTCGCGAAGTTCGCAAGAATGAGTTTTCCGAGCGCCTGCTGCTGACCGTTGGTGTAGTTCGCACGAACCGTACCGGCTGAGTCGATGCTGATACCGTCCAAACGACCAGACGTGAAACCGTCCTGCGTGAGCGACAGCACCGAGAAGGGCTGCGAGTACTGTGTCGAGAACTTACCGTAGTCGACGTTCAGCACGATCAGGTCGGCGCCGTTCTGCGGGTCGAACGGGGTGTACTTCGCACCTTCCTTCGGCGAGATCAGCTTACCGGCGGTGTCGAACGTCAGCTGACCCTTCGTTAGATAGATCGGCGCGTAGTTCGGCAGGCTTTCAGGCTTCTTCGTGGTCTCTTTGCCGTCCTTATCGATGTAGAGCAAGTTGCCGTCGGCGTCCTTCGCCTGCTGCAGCACGGTGACCTTCGGCACGCTACCGCGCGTCTGCGTGGTTGCACTCAAGCCGAAGTTCGGGTGACCGTTGACGTTGATGAACGACTCTTCCGACGTCGTGCCTGACGTAAAGACGAAACGCGA
>CAZRFN010000148.1:0-2216 GCA_964599335.1 uncultured Acidibacter sp.
CCGTAAACGCGCGCGGGCGACAGAATGACGTTTCCGTCTACATCGACCTGACTACCACTCTCGGCGTAAACGCCGCGGCTGAAATTGAGATCGAGGTAGGCTTCGTCGCCGGTCTTGTTCAAATAACTATCGGAATAGGTCGCACCGGCATAAAAGCCGTAGGCTTCCTTCACGACGTTCGAGTCCATCGCAGGGCCAGAGATCTGTCGGCCATCGCGAGTGAAGACTGCGAGTTCAGAGCCCTCGCCGATCGCCGTCGTCAGCGCGATCTTGGTATAGCCTGCCGGTATGACCGCGATCGGGCCCGTGCGCGCCGCGATGATCGTATCTTGATAAGCATTGATCCCGGTCGCCGTGAAAGTTTCTTCACCGACCGGCGTCTTAGGGCTTGGGAGGATGTCTTCGATGGAGCGGACGGCGACACTCGCGCGCGGCTCCGTGATCGTCATCTCAGCCGCTGACGCGCCCAAGTTGGAGATGTTGGCACGGATCGAGAAACGACCCGCGCTCGCCACCTGCGAACCATCTTTGATCAGCGCCGAGAACGTGGCGGCCGGATGATCTTCGGGGCTGATGCGGAATGTGTCGCCGTTACGCGGTGTCCCTTCGACGTTAAAGCGAAGACCGTCGATGTCGATCGTGGTCTTGCCCGACGCCGTGCGCCCGCTCGAGAGTTCCTTCGCCGTCCAACTTCCGCTTGACGCGTTGAAGGTCATTTCGTACGCGCTCGACTTCACATTCTCGGGGTCGATCACCTCGACCCCTAATCGCGCACTGCCACCATTGGCTTTGCCATCTACGACAAACCGGGGCCCGACGTAAAAAAGATCTTCACCAGGTCGCCCCGAGGCGTCGAGTCCATCACGATGCAATTTGTTTACGGCGCGCCCGAACGAGAGCGCGAGCTCGTCGAGCTTGTCGACGGCGAGCCCAAGCCCCTGACGTCGGAACGCTACCAGTCCGCCGACTAATCCCGTCTTGATACTGGGGAGTACGACGGGCTGGCTAGCCGCATCGAGCACGAACTCCGCCTTGCCGTAATCATAAGAATCGAACGAAGCGGAGATCGTGCGGGCACGTCCGTCTTCAACGAGGGCGACTCCGGAGGCGCTCTCGCCCGCGTAGATATTGGCGGAACCGCTATTCGAGAGCACCACGGTCACGCCGATCTTCTTGGAGAGCTCGCGAATTGCGTTGTCTCGCTGATCGAGCAACTGCATCGGTTGCTCCGAGGCAGAAGACCGCTTCAATAATTGGGTGTTCAGTGAGGCGAGCTGCGACAGCAGCGTGTTGGCTTCCTGTAGCGCCTGATCCACTTGGGCTCGCGAGTCGAGATCGAGACCGGCAGCAGTGGCTGCAAGACTTCGGAACCGCGCGGCGAGCCCCTCTGACTTAGCAAGAAACCCAGCACGCGCGCCCGCCGAGGCCGGGGACGCTTCGAGTTCACGGGCACTGTCGAAGAAGCCCTGGAACGCGCCGTGCAGGCCCGCCTCTGAACTTCCGATAGCGTCTTGAAGCGACTGAAGTTCTTTGAGCATGCTCTGCTCCGCTTCAAGACCCGATGTGGCTCGCTGCAAATTTTCTTCTGCGAACCGGTCGTACAGTCGTTGGATTTCGGCGAACCGAACACCCGTGCCGACGCTGACGATGGCAGTCGGATCCTGCCCCGACGACTCGAGCACGGCGCGCTGACGTACGTAACCTTCGGTTTGCAGGTTCGCGATGTTGTTACTGGTCGTCGCGAGCGCGCGTTGGTAAGCGCTTAGCCCCGATACACCAATTCCGATGAGATCGGCCATCTCAGCGCCCCTTGATCTCGAGGCCGCGCTGCTTCAGCACGACATCGGTCGGGATCTCCGCTGGCGCACGACGCTCCACGAGATTCGGATCCGTCTTCGCCAGCTGCTGCTCGATAAACGGAGCGAGTCCGATGCCACCGGCTTTAGACATGCCGAGCGCGATCTGTTGATCGAACATCTGCTCGTAGGTCTCCATCGCATCCGACCCGAGCAGACCGCTGCGACCGACCGTCTTTCGCATTTCCTTGAGCATGATATTCAGGAAAAGCGACTCGAACTGCTGCGCTACGCCCTTCGTGGCATCCGCGGGACGATCGCCCGCCTTGGCCTTGAGATCGGCCAGCGAGTTGAAGTCGAACCAGGATGAAGGGTGACGAACGTCCATGAGTCTTAGATGACGATGAGTTCCGCTTGCAG
>CAZRFN010000149.1:0-2164 GCA_964599335.1 uncultured Acidibacter sp.
CGCTCGACTGGCTCGACCACACGCTCGAAAAAATCGACATGGTGTTGCTGATGTCCGTGAATCCGGGTTTCGGCGGTCAGCAGTTCATTCCCTCGACCTTGTCAAAGATTCGCGAGGTGCGCCGTCGCATCGATGCTTCGGGACGCGACATTCGTCTCGAGGTCGACGGCGGCATCAAGGCCGACAACATCGGCGCCGTAGCCGCCGCGGGGGCCGACACCTTTGTCGCGGGCTCGGCGATCTTCGGCAGTGCGGATTACGCGGCGACCGTGCGAGCGATGCGCGGCGCTATCGAAGCGGCCGCCGGCTGAGCACCCGCCTGCGCGGCGAGTAGTCGGGCCGGACGCACGCCGAGCATTACCACGGTCTTCCCGCGGGCACGCAAGGTGCCTTGCTCTTCGAGCGTGCGCAGCACACGCCCGGCCATTTCACGAGAGCAGCCGACGAGACGTGCGAGCTCTTGACGCGATACGCGGATCTGCATGCCTTCCGGATGCGTCAGCGCATCGGGCTGTTCGCACAGTTCACCGAGTGCCTGAAGGATACGACCACTGACGTCGATGAATGCGAGGTCGCGTAATTTGCGGGTCGCGCGTTCGAGTCGTGCCGCCAATTGCGCCGCGAGTTCGAGCGCGAGTACCGGATCGGAGGCGGCCACCTGTCGGAAGCGCGAGTACGCCATTTCGGCGATTTCGGTGCGACCGCGGGCTCGTAGGCGCCACGGCCGGGCGTCGCTTCGAGCAAACCCATCTCGCCAAAGAATTCACCCTTGCCGAGGTAGGCGAGCACCAGCTCTTTGCCGTGTTCGTCCTCGATCAGAACTTCGACGGATCCGGCGATCACGTAGAACAGGGCATCCGGCGCCTCGCCCGAGCGGACCAGCAGGGTGCGTGAGGGCACCACACGGCGGGGACACTGCTCGAGGAAGCGTTGCATCGGCGAGGGCGCGACACGTGGCTTCATGGTGGGTGAGTTCATCGAGTTAACCTCTCTCGTGAATCAGATCCAGTAACTGGTCGTCGTCATGACGCGCGCCGTGGCGTGCATCGCTGATTTCACGGGAGGTGGAAGATCGACGCCGCCGGCTTCTCGTGCCGCGGCACCGTGTGCGACTTCATCGGCGCGCATTTGCTCGAGCACGGCGCGACTGCGATCGTCGCTCACCGGCAGCTTATCGAGATGCGAGTCGATGTGGCCTTCCACCTGCTTCTCGGTTTCGCTGACGAAACCGAGGCTGACCGAATCGCCCACGACCGCCGCAGCGGCTCCGATGGCGAACGATCCGGCATACCAGAGCGGGCCGAGCACACTCGGTCGCGAACCCAGTTCGCGCAGGCGCTGGTCGCACCAGGCCAAGTGGTCGGCTTCTTCGCGAGCGGCCCGTAGCAGCATGTCGCGGACCTCTGGTCGCCGCGCGAAGACCGCCTGCCCGTGATAGAGGGCTTGGGCGGCGACTTCGCCGGCGTGGTTGACGCGCATGAGGTTGGCCGCCTCGCGCCGCTCTGCCTCGCTCAGCGCCGAATCGTTGGCGACTGTCGTGCCGGCTGGCCTGGGGATGGGCCGAGCCGCCGTCGGAGTCGCAAACACGGACCGCAGGGCGCGGTCGACGCTGACGAGGAGGTGGTCGAGGGGGGTATCAGTACTCATGGCACATATTATTACGGCCTCCCGGGCCCCAACTTGAGGGTCTTTCGACCCCAAGCGGGTGTTTCTTTCGAGGCGGGGCCGGGGCGGGTTCCTGGGCATGTCCGGGGTATCGGCCCCGGGGCGTCCGGCTTTAGGCCCGGACCGGCTGCTGGAGGGGGGTTTTGCAAAGCCGGGTCGGCTTAAGTACACTCTCGCGCCCTTTTAGGGACTGGCGGGACCCCCTCCTCGGGAGGCCAGGTTAGCCGCAGCCGGAGACCTCAGATGAGCACTGTTTTTGCGAAGCCCGCGACTGTTCGCGGCGACTGGTATCTCGTTGACGCCAAGGGCAAAACCCTGGGCCGTCTCGCCTCGGAAATTGCTTTGCGCCTAAAGGGCAAGCATAAGGCTGACTACAGCCCGCACGTCGACATGGGCGACCACATCATCGTGGTCAACGCCGAGCAGGTCCGTGTCACCGGTGCGAAGATGACCGACAAGATCTACTACCACCACACCGGCGCCATCGGCGGCATCAAGT
>CAZRFN010000150.1:0-2163 GCA_964599335.1 uncultured Acidibacter sp.
GCAAACTACGTTTGATGCTCGCCACTTCTTCGGCATAGCTATCAAGAATCGTCTGAGAGGTTTGCGAGTTAGCGCCTTGGAACGCGATCTCTTTTAATCGGTCAGCAACTTCGGCCGCCACCTCGAGCGCTCGCGCCTGCGAATCAACACCCACCTTCACGCGAGAGACCGACTCGGAATCTGCAGTTAGCGTCTTGAGACGACTTTCGACCGCCTGCACCCGACCAACGAGATCGGCTGCCTCAGAGGGCGAGCTATATTTGAAGCCTGTCGAGAGCTGCCCCTGGATCTTCGTAATCCCTTCAGCGTTCTCCGACAGTTTGTCGGTCAGCTGCTGAAAGATCATGGAGGTTGATACACGCATTGGAGATAACCTTCTTTATAAACGCTGCATCAAAGTGTCGAAGAGACGAGTAGCCGTCTGAATGACCTGAGCATTCGCCTGATAGGCCTGTTGATATCGCAGAAGATCCGACAACTCTTCGTCGAGGTTCACGCCGGAGACTCGATCGCGGTTTTCACGCGCCTGATCGAACACAACCTTCTGTGCATCGCGACCGACTTCCGCCTGAACAGTTAGCACACCGACGCGATTAACGAGATCTTCATATTCCTGTTGTACGGTCTGCTTCGACGGCAAAATTTCGCGGTCGAACTGCAACTGGGCGATCAGCGAGATCATCCGGTTGTCGCCCATCGCATCGTCGTTGCGCGAGATGGTGAATCGGTCTCCATCCGTCGGTACGTTCTTGAGCGTGATCGACCAGGTGTCATACCGAACGGTGCGCGAGGTCGTATCAAAGACACCCGAAGACACTTGCGTATTCGTAGCAGAGTCGATTAATCGATAGTTCGTTTTGGTGAATTCGAGCGAATAGGTTCGGGCGTCGGTCTTAAGCTCCGCAGGCGGGTTTCCGGCAGAGTACGTTCCGGAGAGCGATACTTTGGTCGCGCCGCCGTCCTTGTTTACGCCGAATACGAGCAAATCTTCGGCGAGCGGCTGATCCATCACGAATCCGGAGCGAAACCCGAGGCTGCCGAACACGTTACGAGGGGCTCCTGCAGCCAGATCCACGTTGATCGGCCCATTGTTGAAGTAGGCCTTCGACTCCAGCCCCAAGGTGTTGGCACCGACAACCAGCGACTCACCCGTCTTCTCGGTCGTGTTGGTGAGCTGGACGCCCCGCTCGAGCGTGCATTCGGCGCCCGTCTCTTCGGCGAGCGTTGAGCCGTCGATCACTTTACAGATCAGCTTTTTAGGATCTGCTCCATCGAAACCTGTGATCACGAGCGACTTGGCTCTCGAGCTCGTGCTGATGCCACCCTCAGAGATCCGAACGACATCGCCGACCTTGAACCCATCGGCGATGTAACTTCCGCTCGCCCGCTTAATTACGTATGCGTCTGCGGTGTCGGTGCTTGCGCTGATCGTGAGACCCAAGCCGGTAGACACTAGTCCCTTATTCGCGACCAATCCGTTTGGGGTCACCTTGCCGTCGGGTCGGGTGATTCCCGTATTGATCAAATCGACCAAGGCATCGGAGGCTTTCTTCGCCGTGAGACTTCCGTTGTCGAGCAGATACGCGTCGTCACGCTCGGCGAGACCGAGGGTATTACCGCCAATCTTGATACGCGCGTTATCCGCTTTAACCGTGAGGACGACCTCGCCATTCGACGCAGAGTATGCCGCCTGGACACCGAATGAGGCCTTGCCATTGATGAGTGCGGCAAGGCCTGTCGCGCCGCTGAGCGACGAAAACGTGAACTTCTCACCGTTCAGGTAGAGAGAGTCGCTGCCCGTCAGGGCTTTATCCGAGATACGCAGTCGAAATCCGACCGTGTACTCGCCACCGTTTATTTCGATGGAGGCTTTGTCCTGCGTGCTGACGTCGATCGCGCCGACGTCAAATCGCACGTCGTTGAAGGCCGTCAAAACGAGCTTGCCGTCATTTTCCTGCGCCGCGACGCCCGTGAGCGCGCGCGTGTCGTTGATGGCGCCGACCACATTGGTGAGAGATGTCGCTGGCGTATCCGATAGCGTGACCGGAACTGATTGACTATTGACGCGGAGGGTCTGCGCCCCCGCCGAGGTGCTGATGACGCGTTCGCCGTAAACGCGCGCGGGCGACAGAATGACGTTTCCGTCTACATCGACCTGACTAC
>CAZRFN010000151.1:0-2118 GCA_964599335.1 uncultured Acidibacter sp.
TGCAACCCAAGCGAACCAAATACCGCAAGCAGTTCAAGGGCGACAACGCCGGACTTGCGCAGCGCGGCAACTCCGTGGCTTTCGGCGATTTCGGCCTGAAGGCGACCGAGCGTGCGCGTATGACCGCCCGCGAAATCGAAGCGGCGCGTCGTGCGATGGCCCGTCACGTCAAGCGTGGCGGTCAGATCTGGATCCGCGTCTTCCCGGACGTCCCCATCTCGAAGAAGCCTCTCGAAGTCCGCATGGGCGCGGGTAAGGGCAACGTCGAGTACTGGGTCGCCAAGGTGAAGCCGGGCAAGGTTCTCTTCGAAATGGAAGGGGTGGACGAGAAGACCGCTCGCGAGGCATTCCGTCTCGCCGGCGCGAAGCTCTCGGTGACCACCTCGTTCGTGAAGCGACAGGTACGTTGACATGAACGCCAAAGAATTGCGCGGCAAAGCCGCGAAAGAACTCAACGAAGAACTCATCAAGCTGCGGCGTGAGCAGTTCTCGCTGCGTATGCAGCGCGCCACGGGTCAGACGGTCAAGCCGAATGACTTCGGTCGCGTTCGCAAGGACATCGCGCGTCTCAAGACCGTGCTCGCCGAACAGGTGGCCGCGGCAAAGGCGTCGGGGAAGTAATCCATGACTACTGCAACTGCCACCGAAACCAAGGCTCTGCGCACCCTCACCGGGCGCGTCGTGAGCAACAAGATGAACAAGACCATCGCCGTCGAGATCGAGCGTCTGGTCAAGCATCCGCGTTACGGCAAGTACATCCGCCGTACCACGAAGCTGCTTGCACACGACGAGACGAATCAGTCGCGCGAAGGTGACACCGTGACGATCGCCGAGTGCCGTCCGCTGTCGCGCAACAAGTCCTGGCGGTTGGTTGCCGTCGTGGAGCGTGCGTCGTGATCCAGCTGCAATCCATTCTCAATGCCGCTGACAACAGCGGCGCCAAGACGCTCATGTGCATCAAGGTGATGGGTGGCACTCGCCGCCGTTACGCCGCCGTGGGCGATGTCATCAAAGTTTCTGTCAAAGATGCGATCCCGCGCGGCAAGGTCAAGAAGGGTGAGGTGTACGACGCGGTCGTCGTGCGCACCCGTCGTGGCGTGCGCCGTCCCGATGGTTCGCTCATCAAGTTCGACGGCAACGCCGCCGTTCTGCTCACCAACAAGCTCGAGCCGATCGGCACCCGCATCTTCGGACCGGTGACTCGTGAGCTGCGCACGGCGCAGTTCATGAAGATCATTTCGCTGGCGCCGGAAGTGCTCTGAGGTATATCGCCATGAGAAAGATCCGCAAAGGCGACAACGTCATCGTCATCTCGGGCCGCGACAAAGGTCGCAAGGGCTCCGTGGTGAGCGTGCTCGACAATGACACCGTCATCGTCGAGAACATCAACCGCGTCAAGCGACACACGCGTGGCAACCCGCAGCAGAACAAGCCGGGTGGCATCCTCGAGAAGGAAGCTCCGCTGCACGTGTCGAAGATTGCGCTATTCAACCCGGGGACGCAGAAAGCCGACCGTGTGGGCGTCAAGCGTCTCGCGGACGGAAAGCACGTCCGTTTCTTCAAGTCCAACGGAGAGATGATCGACGCGTAAGCGTCGATCTACCAGGGCAACCAACATGGCAAGGCTGCAAAACATTTACCGCGAGAAGATCGTTCCGCAGCTCCGCAAGGAGCTCGGCATCGAAAACGCGATGCAAGTACCGAAGATCATCAAGATCACGGTCAACATGGGCGTGGGCGAAGCGGTCGCCGACAAGAAGGTCATCGAGGCCGCTGCGGGCGATCTCGCCAAGATCACCGGTCAGAAGCCGGTGCTCTGTCAGGCGCGCAAGTCGATCGCTTCGTTCAAGGTCCGTGAAGGCCTTGCGATCGGCTGCAAGGTCACGCTGCGCGGCGAGCGCATGTACGAGTTCCTCGATCGCCTCATCAGCGTCGCCATGCCGCGTATCCGCGACTTCCGTGGCGTCTCGCCGCGTTCGTTCGACGGCCGTGGCAACTACAACATGGGCGTCAAAGAACAAATCATCTTCCCCGAAATCCAGTACGACCAGATCGACCAGATTCGGGGCATGGACATCACCATCACCACCACGGCGAAGGACGACAAGGCGGGTCGAG
>CAZRFN010000152.1:0-2104 GCA_964599335.1 uncultured Acidibacter sp.
CCTCGTCTGGCCGAGCTTCATCTAGCCCCATCGGGCCTAGCGCCGTCCCCATCTAAGGGGGGGGTGGCCTAAACACTTTCCTTGGGATCGCCGTATCCACCCATGACGGGGAGTTGAATCCCCCAGGAGATACGAATGTCAGCGGTTCTAAACACCAATACGGCCTCCCTCTGGGCAGCCAAGAACCTTCTCGGCGCCCAAAATCGCTTGGCCGCCTCCGTGGAGCGTTTATCGTCGGGCTTGCGCATCAACCGCGCTCGCGACGATGCCGCCGGTCTCGGCGTGGCCAACTCGCTCACCGCGCAGATCAACGGCGCCAACCAAGGTATCCGTAATCTCAACGACGCCATTTCGATGGTACAGACGGCCGAAGGTGCGATTGCTGCGGCGTCAGAGATGGCTCAGCGGATGTTGATGCTGGCAACGCAAGGCGCGAACGGTACGCTCGGTAAGACTGAGCGAGAGGCGATTCAGGGGGAACTCAAGCAGTTGCTTCTCTCGATCGACTCGATCAGTGGTAGAACGAAGTTTTCAAATAATCCGCTTCTCGCTTACGACGTAGAGGCAGTCGCTGAGACGTCGTATTACTCGATGCAAATCAGCAACACGGCGAGCGATCGTGTGTCGCTTAGTAGTGATGCCTTCGAGAGAATCGGCGGGTTTATGATTAAGGCGAATGTTGCTGGCACGGCGGCGACCGCGCTAGTCCTCTCGGAGGGGGCGCCTCCCAGTGCCGCGGTGGGTGACAAAGTATTTAGGGTAGATGCTGCCGGCGTAGTCACGGATATCTCACGTACGGTTTCAGCAATTTCAGCGGATCGAAAAACTATCACTCTTTCTGGCAACGATACGTGGGTGGCCACTGACTCGTTCATGTTTGGGGCGCAGGGTCTATCGACCGATATTCTGTCTACGACCGGCGGCGATTTGTCGCTCGCACAGTCAGCTGTCTCCGCAAGCTTGACGAGCGATACGGCCGCTACCGCCACCACTGCTTTCCAGATGGTTCAGCGAGCTGCGAACGCCTACGTGGTTCAATTGGGCAAGCAACGGAGCCTGCTCGGCGCCTACCAAAACCAGATGGAATTTACGCTCGCGAATATCACCGAGTTGTCGTCCAACTTGTCTTCGGCGCGAAGCCGCGTGATTGACACGGACTATGCAAGTGAGACGGCGGCGTTGACTCGCGGCCAGATTCTGCAGCAGGCGGCGACGGCAATGCTCGCTCAGGCGAACCAGATGCCTAACGTGATCCTGACGTTGCTCAAGTAATTTTAAAGATTTGATCGGAGAACCGAACCATGTCAGCTGTCCTTAATACCAATACCGCCTCTCTCTGGGCGGCTAAGAATCTTCTCGGTGCACAGAACCGTCTCGCGGCCTCGGTTGAGCGACTCTCCTCAGGTTTGCGTATCAATCGCGCGCGCGACGACGCCGCTGGTCTCGGAGTGGCAAATTCTCTTACGGCGCAAATTAACGGCGCCAATCAGGGTATGCGCAACCTGAACGATGCGATCTCGATGGTGCAGACAGCTGAAGGTGCGATTTCTGCGGCTTCAGAGATGGGTCAGAGAATTCTCATGCTGGCGACGCAAGGCGCGAACGGTACTCTTGGAGTCTCGGAAAGAACGGCGATCCAGGATGAAATGAAGCAGCTCTTGTCGTCGATTAATTCAATCGGTGGAAGAACCGTCTTCTCGGGTAATCAGTTGCTTTACGTCGATCCAGATGACGCAAACGGTCAGGTGTCGTACTCGATGCAGATCAGCAATACCGCGAGCGATAAGGTTGAGTTACTAGAAGAGGCCTTTAAGAGTATTGGTGGGCTTGCGACGAACGATACATCCGCGACCACTACTGGAACCGGTGCGGCAGATACGGTCTTGGGTGACACTAACGGCGCAGACGGAGTAGCGGCTGCCGCTGGTGATTTGTCTCTTCGCGATGCCGTTTACTCAACAGACTTAGTCAGCGCCACAGCTGCCACGGCAACGACTGCCTTTCAGGTCGTTCAGCGCGCTGCCAATCTGTACGTCGTGGAACTCGGCAAACAGCGCAGCCTCCTTGGCGCCTACCAGAACCAGATGGAGTACACGCTCGCGAA
>CAZRFN010000153.1:0-2040 GCA_964599335.1 uncultured Acidibacter sp.
ATGTCCTTGATGCCGACCTTATTGATCGGAAGCTGGCGCGTATCGGCCCGCGACTGCACGTCTTCGACGGTCTGAACCACAGAATTCATTGATCAGCTTCCCGTACGCGACAGGTTGCGCTGCGTCTGCCACCAGCCATCGATTTGCTTGGCCAGGCCCGCCGCATCGAGGCCGGCGAGGGCGAGACAGTCCTCGCGACTCCCATGCTCGATGAACCGATCGGGGATGCCGATGAGATGCAGCGGCAGGGTGAGGCCGGCTTCGGCGAGCGTCTCGGCTACCGCCGAACCTGCGCCACCCTGCACGGCATTTTCTTCGACCGTGATGACGGCACGATGACGCGCCGCGATCTGCTTCACGAGGGCGACATCGAGCGGCTTGATGAAGCGCATGTCGACGAGCGTGGCATCGAGCCGCTCGGCGATGGGCCGCACGGCATGCAGCAGCGTGCCGAACACCAAAATCGCCAGACCACTTTGGCCGTCGCGACGCACGAGGCCACGACCGACGGGAACTTCGGACATCTCGCGTACTGCGGACGTGCCGTTGCCGATGCCGCGCGGATAACGCACCGCCGAGGGGCCAGAGAGCGTGGTCGCCGTATAGAGCATCTGACGACACTCGTTCTCGTCGGAGGGCGCCATCAGCACCATATTCGGTATGCAGCGCAGATAAGAGATGTCGTACGCGCCTTGATGGGTCGCGCCGTCACCGCCGACGAGGCCCGCACGATCGAGCGCGAACACCACGGGTAGGTTCTGCAGCGCGACGTCATGAATCAACTGATCGTACCCGCGCTGCAAGAACGTCGAGTAGATCGCAACCACGGGCTTCAAGCCCTCGCAGGCGATGCCCGCAGCGAAGGTCACGGCGTGCTGCTCGGCGATCGCGACATCAAAATAACGATCGGGGAATTTCTTCGAGAACTCGACGAGACCCGAGCCTTCGCGCATCGCTGGCGTGATACCGACGATTTTGGAGTCGCGCTCCGCTATGTCGCAGAGCCACTCACCAAAGATTTGCGAGAACGAGGGGCCGGCTGATTTTTCCTTGAAGATGGTACCGCTCGCCGGATCGAACGCACCCGGACCGTGCCACTTGATGGGGTCGGCTTCGGCCGGGGCGTAGCCCTTACCCTTGCGCGTGACGACGTGCAGGAACTGCGGGCCCTTCAAGAGTCGCTGATTGCGCAGCGTGCGTACGAGTGCGCCGATGTCGTGACCGTCGATGGGTCCGATGTAATTGAACCCGAGCGCCTCGAAGAGGCCGCCCGGCAAAATCATCCCCTTGAAATACTCTTCGGAGCGTCGCGCGAACTCCCACGCGACCGGCATCTTCGAGAGCACCTTCTTGCCCGTCTCGCGCAGCGCCGCATATTTACGGCTCGAGAGCACACGCGTGAGGTACTTCGAGAGCGCGCCCACGTTCTCGGAAATCGACATGTCGTTGTCGTTGAGTACGACGAGCAGGTCGGTGCGCAGTGACCCGGCGTTATTGAGCGCCTCGAAGGCCATACCGGCTGTCATTGCGCCATCACCGATCACCGCGACCACACGCCGCGACGTGCCTTCGCGCTCGGCGGCCACCGCCATACCGAGTGCCGCACTGATCGAAGTGCTCGAGTGACCCACACCGAACGTGTCGTACACACTCTCTGCACGGGTGGGGAAGGGCGCAAGACCATCCTTTTGTTTGACGGTGTCGAGCCGATCGCGACGACCCGTGAGCACCTTGTGCGGATAGGCCTGATGGCCGACATCCCACACGAGGCGATCCTCAGGGGTCTCAAATACATAATGCAGCGCAACCGTGAGCTCGACTGTGCCGAGGCCGGCTGCAAAGTGACCGCCGCGCGTGGCGACGGTGTTGATCAAATATTGACGCAGCTCATGGCAGACCTCGCCCAACGACTCGACCGGCAGCGCGCGCAGGTCAGCCGGTGAGTTGATCTTTGAGAGCAACGGATATCGTTCGTCGAGCGTACTCATGGGAGCGCGACAGTGTATTAGTTCGCGCGGCCGATGACGAAATCGGCAAGCG
>CAZRFN010000154.1:0-2004 GCA_964599335.1 uncultured Acidibacter sp.
ATCAAGGTGATTTTGAATTCCAACTCTTTGAGGAGGTAAATGGTTCTACCTTTGTGGATATTGGCGTTGGTGGATTTGATGAGTTTGATGATGACTAGCAAGGATTCTTCGATGGACATTTATGCTCACCTCAAAGAACGAAATGTGAATATAAATCTCCATCGACCAATCATTGATGAAGAGAATTGTATTGCAACTTATCTGCTCTATAATCTCTCTGGTCAAATTATAGGTTATCAGCAATACAATCCTCTTGGTGATAAGAAAATCAATAATAAACCAAAAGCAAAGTATTATACTTATGTGAGCAAGAACAAAAGTTCAGTAGTTCTTTATGGTCTCGAAAGTCTGCATCTAACTGATGGAGTAATTTATGTCACTGAAGGCATCTATGATGCAATGAGACTGACAAATAAAGGACAAACTGCACTTGCAACTCTTACAAATAGTCCATCCAAAGATGTAATCAATCAACTAAAACTTCTGAATCGACCTATTGTTGTTGTTTGCGACAATGATGATGCAGGACGCAAACTTGCAAAGTGTGGTGATTATGTAGAAGTTGTGGAAGGTGCTAAAGATCTCGCAGAAGCACCTGAATCTTATGTGGATCACCTGATTAAAAAGTATGGTGGTGTGCCACTTGTACCACTGACACACTAAAAGAGCACAGGTCTCGATCTGTGGTAGATTAAAAAGGTGGAGGGAGTGAGTCCCGCCCGAGTCCAATTCTTCATTTTTATTATGGATCGCACTCAAGTTATTGCAAAGATTCAGTCCATTCTGAAACTGCAAGAGAATACCACTTTTGATGGTGAGGCATCCGCTGCCGCTGCAATGATTGATAAACTGTGCAAGCAGTATGGTATTACAATCAATGAGGCAACTGAAACTCAAGTTATTGATGAGGAGTTTCTTACTTTCAAGCGTGTTAATGCTGCACTGAGTCTTCTGCTGAATGCTGTTGCAAACTTCTATGATGCAAAAGCATATCTGAAGAATGGTGATACTAAATCCATTCAGGTAATTGGTTCTGAGGCACAACAAATCCAAGTGCGTCTCTATTATGATTACCTGGTGCAGGTGATGGAGAAAGAGGCAGAAGTTGCACATAAAGCAGAAAAGATTCTTTCTTCTCTGCGCGGTGATTCTGTTTCCCGCAGTTTCAAAATTAACTTCCGCAAAGCATTTGCTGAGAAAGTATCTCTGCGACTGCAAGAAATGAAAAAAGAAGAGGGTCGAGTTCATGATGATGCTGATGCAGTGAAAAACAAACTCTCTGCAATGCGATTCGGACGTGCAAAGAAAATGAATGGCGCAAGTGGTGCTGGTGCTTATGCTGGTTCTAACGTTGGTGCTGGTGTTTCTTTGAACCGTCAAGCATCTGGTTCTGTAACTAAACAACTGTGCGGTGTGTGAACTATACACCTCCATTTTCATTGCTTCTTGATTCAAAATGCCACAAGTACAGATTACTGAAATTGAGTTCGACCTGGACCCACTTGATAGTATTCAACAACCAAATATGAAAGAATCACTACAAGAAGAGTATGTGGGACAAATATATGATCTGGATATGTGCTGTTATGATGAAGTAAATGATGAAACTGTATGTGATTGTTTAGTTCAAGAGATTGCTAATCAATCAGGGTTATGTATTAACCTGATTGACTTCCGTTACATCCTTTTCTGAGATTACAAAATGAACGCACAACTTTCGATTGGCGAATGCAAAGTAATGTGGGTTGTTGGTGCATTGGAACGACTTGCAACTCTTGGTTTGATTGGTCCTGATATTCCTCTGCGACTTTCTGCTAGTGCAGTGGAAGATTATATTCAAATTGATGAGCACAGGGAGCATCTGTTTGAATCTGATTTTGAAATCATCAATATCTTTACTGAACTTGCTGATACTGAAGATCAAGACCCCGATCAAATTAAACCAGTCATTGAACTGCTGATGCAATACAAAAACAATCGTACTGATATTGTGAAGTATGCACT
>CAZRFN010000155.1:0-2001 GCA_964599335.1 uncultured Acidibacter sp.
CGCAGCATGGGCCACGCTCTCGCGCTTGGCCGAAGAGGGTGCGGGCGCGGATGTGGCGGCGGCGTTCAAGGCAGACCCCACTCGCGAGAGTCGCTACACGCGAGAGGCGGCAGGGCTCCTGCTCGATCTCTCGCATCAACGAATCGATCGAAAAATCTTTGACGCGCTGATCGAGCTTGCTCGTGAGGTGGATATCCCAGGCGCATTCCGCGCGATGTTCGCAGGCGAGAAGATCAACACCACCGAAGGTCGTGCGGCGTTGCATGCGGCACTGCGACAAGCGCCGGGCGATGCCGTCGGTGGCGCCGACATCGAACGACTCGTGCTCGAAGGGCGTGAGCGGATGCTTGCGTTTGCCGAGAGTGTTCGGAGCGGTGGTCGATACGATACCGTCATCAATATCGGCATCGGCGGTTCTGATCTTGGGCCCGCGATGGCGACGGCGGCGCTCAAGGGTTTTGCCAAGGGTGCGCCCAAGGTTAAGTTCGTCTCAAACGTGGATGCCGTCGCGCTACACGATGCGCTCGAAGAGAGTGAGCCTGCGCGGACGCTCTTCATCATTTGCTCAAAGACCTTTACGACCCAAGAAACCCTGGCTAATGCCGAGCGCGCGAAGGCTTGGCTTAAAAAACACTTGGGCGATCGTGATGTCTCAGCGCATTTTGCAGCGGTCTCCGTGAATGCACCCGCGATGGATGCGTTGGGTGTGCACCCCGATCAGCGGTTTGCGATGTGGGACTGGGTCGGCGGACGTTACTCGGTGTGGTCGGCGATCGGGCTGTCACTCGCCATTGCCATTGGCGCCGAGAACTTCAAAAGATTTTTGGCTGGCGCGAGAGCGATGGATCGTCACGCGCTTTCCGCGCCGCTCGATCAGAACCTGCCGGTGCTGCTCGCGTTTGCGGGTATCTGGAATATCAATTTTCAAAAGATCCCGACGCTTGCCGTGCTGCCGTACACCGATCGACTCGCGCGCTTTCCGGCGTTCTTGCAGCAGCTCGAGATGGAGAGTAACGGCAAGAGTGTGCTGCGCGATGGTTCGCCCGTGCGCTGCGCGACCGCGCCTGTGATCTGGGGAGAGTCCGGCAACAACGCTCAGCACTCGTTCTTCCAACTTCTGCATCAGGGCGGCTTGCTCGCCGCGCTTGATGTGCTGCTCGTGCGCCGTTCGCCGGTGGGCGATGAGGATGCCGCGACGCTCGCGCTCGCCAATGGTTTTGCGCAGATCGAAACATTTACCGTGGGGCAGGGTGGTGAGGCCCATCGCGTTCATCCCGGTTCACGGCCGATGTCCTTGCTCGTTCTTGAGTCACTTACGCCTGAGACCCTCGGCGCCTTGATCGCGCTATACGAGCACAAGGTGTATGCACAGAGTGTAGTCTGGGGGATCAATGCCTTCGATCAGTTTGGCGTCGAGCTCGGTAAGAAGATTGGACATTCGACTCTCGCTGCGTTGAAAGCGCCCGGCGCGGTGATGGGTCTCGCCTCGGTATCTGAGCGCCTCGAAAGGCTACGGGGCTGATGCCGTGACGGTCGCTCAGAAAATAAACCTGCACTCTTTTATCGTGCTCGGGATTTTATTGATCTTCGGTCCAAGCGGCGGCACCGCGCTCGCGCAGACGAATGATTTTGGTGTGGGCGGTGTGCTCGATGTGCCGAGTGCTCGTAGCCCGGAAGAGAACACGTTTTCAGCGACGATCTCTCGACGCGATGTGGCGGATATCTATGCGCTGACCTACCAAGTGCTGCCGAGGCTCGAGGCAAGCTTTCGATATACGATTTTCAATGCGCGAGAAAAGTCGCCGATTCCAGGTACGCGTTGTATCGCGAACGCGAGTTTCTGCGACGGCCTTCGTGATCGCAGTTTTGAGATTAAGGTTCAGTTGCTTGAAGAGTCCGATCTTCTGCCAGAGGTGCAGGTCGGAATCCGTGACCTTCTCGGTACGGGCGCTTGGGGTGGCGAATACCTCGTGGCGAACAAACAATTTGGAAATTTCGATC
>CAZRFN010000156.1:0-1979 GCA_964599335.1 uncultured Acidibacter sp.
TCGACAGCAACGTCCGAGGCACACTCAATATCCTCGAAGGCTGCCGTCATCACGGCGTCAAGCACCTGGTGTTCGCCTCGACGAGCTCAGTGTATGGCCTCAATCGCACGCTACCGTTCTCGCCGCATCATGGGGTCGACCACCCCGTCTCGCTCTACGCCTCCACAAAGCGTGCCGGGGAGCTCATGGGCCACAACTACGCCGAGCTCTTCGGGTTGCCCGTGACGGCGTTGCGGTTCTTCACGGTCTACGGGCCTTGGGGGCGACCTGATATGTCGCCGATACTCTTTGCCAAAAAAATGCGTGCGGGCGAACCCATCGATGTGTTCAACCACGGTCGTCACCGCCGCGATTTCACGTTCATCGATGACATCGTCGAGGGCGTGGTGCGGGTCATGGACCACGTCCCGACTGCCAACGCCACCTGGGACGCCAAGCACCCCGACCCCGCGAGCAGCAGGGCGCCGTTCCAGGTGTTCAATATCGGTAACCGTACGTCGGTGGAGCTCATGTATTTCATCGAGCTTCTCGAGCGAGCCCTAGGGGTCAAGGCCGAGAAGCGCTTCCTGCCCGCCCAGCCGGGGGATGTGGAAGATACCCTCGCCGACATGACCGACCTCGAGACGGCCATCGGCTACGCCCCGAAGGTCGCGATCGAGGAGGGGGTCGAGCGGTTCATCCAATGGTTCAAGGGGTACGCGGACCGGCTGTGATTCAGCCTATAATCCAGCCATGTCTCCGCCCGCGATGCAGGTCCCGCTGCTCGACCTGAAGCCCCAGTACCGGGCCCTCAAATCCGAGATCCTCACCGCCCTCGAGCAGGTCTGCGACTCGCAGGCCTTCATCTTGGGGCCTGCCGTCAAACAGCTCGAGGCCGAGGTCGCGGCCTACAGCGGCTGCGCCCATGGCATCGGCATGTCTTCGGGCACCGATGCGCTGCTTGCCGCCCTTATGGCCCTCGATATCGGGGCAGGAGATGGCGTCATCACGACGCCCTATACGTTCTTTGCGACCGCTGGGACCATTGCTCGGGTCGGTGCGCGGCCGGTGTTCGTCGACATCGATCCCGGGACCTATAACCTCTCGGTCCCCGCGCTCGAGAAATTTTTGAAGAACGATTGTAAGCGCGAGGGCGCGAAGCTCGTTCATAAGGCCTCGGGTGTCACGCTTAAAGCCATCATGCCCGTGCATCTCTACGGCCAGATGGTCGACATGAGCCCGCTGATGGCGCTTGCCAAAGAGTTTGGGCTGCGCGTGATCGAAGATGCGGCGCAGGCAATCGGCTCAGCCGATGGCCAGGGCCGCAGGGCCTGCAGCATCGGTGACATCGGGTGTTTGAGTTTCTTCCCGACCAAGAACCTCGGTGCTTTCGGCGATGCTGGAATGTGCGTCACGAACGATCCGCAGCTTGCGGCGAAACTCGCCATGATCCGCGTGCACGGGATGGAGCCCAAGTATTATCACCAGCTCGTCGGCGGGAATTTCCGTATCGATGAACTGCAGGCCGCCGTGCTCGTCATCAAGCTCAAACATCTCGATACTTGGAGCCGCGCTCGTCAAGAGAACGCCTGTTTTTACTTTGGCGCCTTCGGCAAGGCGGGTCTCAAGAGCGTGTTGACGTTACCTGAGGCCTTGCCCGGTGCGCGTCATATCTACAACCAGTTCATCATCCGCTCGCCGAAGCGCGATGCGCTGCGTGCGCATTTGTCCGCCAAAGGTGTCGGTAGCGAAATCTATTACCCCGTACCGCTGCATCGACAGCAGTGTTTCGCGTATTTGGGTTATGCCGAAGGTGCGTTCCCGGAGAGTGAGCGGGCGGCCGCCGAGACGGCGGCGCTGCCCATCTTCCCCGAGCTCTCGCGTGAGCAACTGCAGTACGTGGTCGATGTCATCGCCGAGTTCCATGCATGATTGGCCCCGAGAGCGCAGCATGGGCCACGCTCTCGCGCTTGGCCGAAGAGGGTGCGGGCGCGGATGTG
>CAZRFN010000157.1:0-1929 GCA_964599335.1 uncultured Acidibacter sp.
TAATTAAAGTTTCTGCCATAGCATAGGTGTAGTGTCCGATTGTTGTCATATCGTCTCCATTCTTACCTGTTTTACATACGGCTAAAAAGAAAGCCTTATGCGTAAGCAATAACCAGAGTGCGTTTAACTTTCTCATCTGCCTTGACCTCTATATTTTTTCTCTCTGGGTGTATGTTTGTTATAGGACTTCTTTGCAGAACCTCTTTTGCGTTTTCCAAAGCATACCTTACTACTATTTTCTTTAATCTTTGCCATCAGCTATTACATTTAATACTTCCTTTAATTTAATTTGTTCGCTTTGGTTTCTAACTTCTATTGCACTTTCTAAATATTTATAACTTCCTAAATACTTACCGCATAAATGTACTATATATCTATTTCCAGAAGTAGATATACCTTTAGGTAAGTTAGATTTTTTACTATATCCCCTATTTAACATATTTAAACTTCTATTTGCAACCCTTAAATTATCAAGATTGTTATTTAGTTTATTTTGGTCAATATGGTCTATAATATCTGGTAAATACCCATTATGCATTTCAAATATAATTCTATGGTTAAAGTACTTTTTACCTTTATATTTTAATCTATAATATCCATTTTTAGTAATACTACCTGCTTCTTTACATTTAACCATATTGTTTCCAGAATTAATTTTCCAAAACAATTTCCCTTCTTTATATTCAAATATTTCTGACCAAATCATATGCTTGATAGTTTATATAGTTTAGACCAAGCTGTAGGTAAAGGTAAATCTTTTAATTTAACATAACCTTTGCTTAAAAATATAGCATCCCATTCGTGTTGTTCTTTAATTGATATATGACCCCACGATTCGTCAAAACCAGGTACTCTTTGCGATGTAGAACTAAAAAATATGTACTTAGGCTCTATCTTACTAAATAAATAATCAAGTTCTTTGTCTGTCATGTGTTCAGCAGTTTCTATAAAGTTTAATAGGTCGGTAGTAACTGGGTTGTCTACTACTTCTACATACGCTACGTTCTTCTTCATATACTCCCGATGCGATTCAAATATTTCAAAAGCTACAATGTGATAACCTGCTTGAAAATAAGCATCGCTATAAACTCCTGTTCCTGCTCCGTAATCTAACACCGACTTGATAGGTAAATCTTTAATTTGTGCTACGCTATTACGAGCCAAGTCCTTAAAGAAGTCATTGTGCATTCCTATCCCGTGTTGTAGTTCGTACTCTAAGAACTCTTTGTCTGTTAGTAGCATCGGTAGTTTTGTTTATGTATATCTTTTAAAAACTCTTTGTACTGCTTTTTGTCGCCAAAATCTATATGGCACTTCCTGCACAACCCCATTAGGTTTTCAATCACGTCTTTGTCATCACTGCCACCCATACCCCTTGCATCTATATGATGCACGTCTACTGCTTGGCAGCCACACACTTCGCAAGGAATGAAGTCCGTTGTTTTATACCCCATTCCCTGCAAATATATTTGTGTGTGTTTTTTCATACTTTCCCCATTAAATTTTCCGTTGGTTAATAATTAAAAAATTTAAGTATGAAAATTATTTTTTGTCTATTTCTTTTAGTTTGTTAATAGCCCATTCAACTCCAGAAGTTCCGCCCCAAGCATCCCACATTAAACCGCCACAACCTTCGCTATATGGCACGTCTTTATGTTGCTGATGTCTTTTAAACGATGCCATTCTTGCTATTGTATCCCTACTGATTGGTTCTCGGTTAGCTAATTGCCTTGCTCGTGCTTTTCCTGTAGCCTCACCGCAAGAACCCCAACCATTTTTCTCAGCCCATTCAATAGCACGTTTTGCGTTATTAGTCGCAGATTGTGGGTAGTCGGTATAGCTTTCCGCAAACTTGCCACCTGCTAATATTGCTTCCCAAACCTGCATAGCCTTCTCCTTAGTATCGTACACGCAACCGCCTTGTCCGAT
>CAZRFN010000158.1:0-1913 GCA_964599335.1 uncultured Acidibacter sp.
TGTTCTAGCGACGGGACTTTTCCCCGCCAAGCCCCCACAGGGCTTGGGATCACAACCCAAGGAGGCTACGGTTTTTCCGTGAGCATGCGCGAACAGGAGGCCCGGCGCGCCCGTCTGAAAGGACGGCTGGCCTTGGGTCTGGGGCTTCTAGTCATTCTGATGTTTCTCGGCTTGGGCGCCCTGCCCGCCTACCGCGCCCTGAAATCCTGGCGGGCCGATCAGTTGATGAACGGCGCGGAAAAATCCGTGGAGCGGGGGGCTCTTGTCGAAGCATACCAAGCGGCCCGCTCCGCCTATGGCTTGGACCCGAACAACCTGCGGGCCCTGCGAATGCTTGCCGAAATGTACGAGGGCTCGGGGGCACGGGAAGCCTTGGCCTATCGACGCTCGGTCGCAGAAAGCGCCGGGGCCACCGGGCAGGATCGGGCCGCCTACCTCCGTGTCCTGATCCGTGCCGGGCGGCTCGATCTGGCGGACGACTTTGTGCGGAAGATGGGAATCGGCAGCCGAGCCGATCCGGTCGTGGCCGCCCTGATTGCAGACCTTTTGCGCATGCGCGGCCAACCCGAGGAGGCACGGGCGGCCGAGGATCTCGCCGCCGCCAGCAGCGTACTGGGAGAAAAAACGACGGCGGAACTGATCCAGGCCCGTGGCCGTCTGGAATCCCCGGACCCCGCGGAGCGTGCCCAAGCCCGGGCCACTCTTCTGCGGATCGGTGGCAGCAAGGCCCCGGAAGCGCGGGATGCGCTCCGGATTCTCGCCGTGGCTCCGGACCGGACAGAAAAAGAGACCCGGGAAATGGTCCGCCTTTTGGAGGCCAACCCCCTCAATCCCGCCGCTGACTTCTTTCTGGCCAAGACCCTGACTCTCGAGCTCCGGCCGGATTGGCGGGGTGCGGTGCTCGAGGAGGCGCGCAAACTTTGGTCGGGAGGCACCGAGGAGCAGCGGACCGCGCTGGCGGAGTTTCTGTTGCGCCATGGAGATGCCCAGGGAGTTTTGGATCTTCCCGTCACACGCCAGGGCCGGGGTTTCCTGTTGCGCTTGGACGCCCTCGCCCGACTGGGACGCTGGCCAACGATCCGCGAAGAGCTGGTTCTCGCCTCCTCGGGGAAAAACACCCTGGATCCATTTTTTATCGAGGTGTTTCAGGCCCGCGTGGCCCAGGAAATGCGTGAAATCTCCATGGCAGACGTGCGGTGGAAACAGGCCATGAGCAAGGCGGCGGGAAACCCGCAAAAGCTGGAGTTTCTGGCCAACTTTGCGGAAAAGTCCGGCAACCTTCCCATGGCCGCCGAGGCCTACCGTTCCATGGTGAAGTTTCCGGCGGCGGCCGTGCCCGGATATCTCGGCCTCATCCGCGTGGCCGAAAAGCGCGCCGATATGCGCCAGCTGCGAGACGTCCTCGGCGAGCTCTCTCGCCAACTCCCAGAGGATCCGGCGCCCAAAAACGATCTCGCCTATCTGAACCTTCTCTTTGAGGAGAAGGTGGACGACTCCCTCCAGATTTCCCGGGAGCTCGTCTCGGCGCTGCCCGACCGGACCGCCTACCGCACCACCCTGGCACTCGCCTATCTGCGGAAAAACGAATCCGCCAAGGCCCTCGCCGCGTATGACGAGACGAAGATCGACTGGTCGGCCGCGCTCCCCGGTTGGCAAGCGGTCCGGGCCGCGGTGCTGGCGGCCAACGGCCGGGAAGAAGAGGCCCGCCGGCTGGCCGCTTCCATCAATTGGGATCGGCTGAAACCCCAGGAAAGGGATTTGGTCCGGACCCTTCGCGCCCCCCGTAGCTGAGTTTTCCTGTGCGATCCTGGTGTTTTGGATTTCTGGTTTTTCTGGGTCTGGCCTCCCTCGGTGCCCAAACCCCGGCCACCCACACGGTCCAAAAAGGGGAAACCGTGTATGCCATCGCCAAA
>CAZRFN010000159.1:0-1908 GCA_964599335.1 uncultured Acidibacter sp.
CTCCGACTCCTACGTCCCGAACGTAGTGCTCTACCAGGCTGAGCTACATCCCGATGCTGGCGGGCCCGCGGGGGCCGGTGTCAGGAGGTGCGCTCGACGGCAAACCGTGCGAGAGCGGCGAGACCCTGTTTGAACGGCGACTCTGGCAGCGCTTGGAGGGCTGTAAGTGCCTGATCGGCCTCGTCCTGAGCGAGGGCGCGAGTGTACTCAAGAGCGCCGGTCGATTCAATTGCGCCCACGATGACATCGAGCTGCTCGAGGCCGCCATTTTCGATGGCCCCACGAATGATCGACCGGATGCCTGGATCAGAGGCCTTTTTGAGCGCCTGAATCAGGGGAAGGGTGGGTTTGCCCTCAGCCAAGTCATCGCCCAAATTCTTGCCGAGCTCAGCGGGGTTCGATTGGTAATCGAGTACGTCATCGATCAGCTGGTAGGCCGTTCCGAGGTGGCGGCCGAAGTCGGCGAGTGCGCGCTGCTGGCTCGGGCTCGCTCCTGCGATCACCGCGGACACTTCCGCGCCCGCTTCGAAGAGTTTCGCGGTCTTGCGGTAAATCACTTCGAGATAGCGTTGCTGCGTCGTTTCGGGATCACCCGCGTTCATGAGCTGCAGCACTTCGCCTTCGGCGATGACATTCGTCGCCTGAGACATGATTTCCATGACGCGTTGCGAACCGATCGCCGCCATCATCTGAAACGCGCGTGAGTAGACGAAGTCGCCGACGAGCACGCTCGCTTGGTTGCCGTACAACGAATTCGCCGTGGCGCGTCCGCGTCGGCGCGATGAGCCATCGACGACATCGTCATGCAGAAGCGTGGCGGTGTGGATGAATTCTATGAAGGCTGCGGCGTCGATATGGCTCGCGCCTCGGTAGCCACCGGCGCGGGCGGCGAGCAATACGATGAGCGGACGGAGCCGCTTTCCACCGCCAGAAATGATGTGTTCGGCGACCTGATCAACCAGGGCGACTGAGCTTTTCATGCTGGCGCGGATCACGGCATCGACGGCCAAGAGATCCTGACGAACCAGCTCCTTGACCGAGGCCAGCAGCGTATTCACGGGGTGGGATGGTAGCCGACCCAGACGCCGACTCGATAAGTCCTTGAAACCCAAGGAAAGAGGTCTGACGAAGGGGGTTTGACCGACCGTCGGTCGCTCAGTAGAATGCGCGGCCTTTTCCGGAGGTCTCTACATGTACGCGGTCATCGCCACGGGCGGAAAGCAATATCGGGTCGAAGCGGGCAGTGTGCTCCGCATCGAAAAGCTTCCCGTGGAGCCGGGCTCCGAAGTGAAGTTCGGTGAAGTCCTTCTCGTCGGTTCGGGCGAGTCGGTCAAGGTGGGCGCGCCCATGCTCGCAGGAGCGTCGGTTTCGGCGACCGTCCAGCGTCATGGTCAGGGTGACAAGGTGAGCGTAGTCAAATTCCGCCGCCGCAAGCACTACCTGCGCATGAAGAACCACCGTCAGCAGTTCACTGAAATCAAGGTCACCGGCATCAACGCCGGCTGATTGCGGAGCAGATCACATGGCACATAAAAAAGCAGGCGGCAGTACCAAGAACGGCCGCGATTCCCACAGCAAACGACTCGGCGTCAAAGCCTTTGGCGGTGAGCAGGTCGTCGCGGGAAACATCATCATTCGTCAGCGTGGCACTCAGTACCGTCCCGGCACCAACGTCGGAATCGGCACGGACCACACGCTGTTTGCGTTGACCGACGGTAAGGTCGCGTTCAAGCGCCGTGGTGCCGAGAAGAAGATGTTCGTGAGCGTGGTTGCCGAATAACGGCGAGACGCCTTCCGCATCCGAAACCCCGGCCGCGCGCCGGGGTTTTTGTTTGCGGCTTTTGCAGAGGACGCGTTCATGAAGTTCGTCGATGAGGCCCGAATTCGCGTGCAGGCCGGCAACGGTGG
>CAZRFN010000160.1:0-1906 GCA_964599335.1 uncultured Acidibacter sp.
ATTTCCTCATTGGTTTATTCGACAACGCCAATCCCGAATTGCATGGGGGGAGGGATTTAACCGTACGCGAGTTTCTGATGGCCGGGGCAGATGGGCTATCCATCAGTCTAATAGGCGAACCAGAGACTGCGGCGGAGATCGCTTTATCAATCGGAAACGCTTGGGCACGCCTCGGCGATTACGAAAGTCAACTAGCACTAGCATCCGAACGCTCACGCATACTCTCAGATAGCTCTAACCAGTCCTTATACCTACAAGCATTAGTAGCAGAGGCACAGGTCGCAAGCCATTTTCAAAACTTA
The DNA here is from genome assembly GCA_964599335.1 of uncultured Acidibacter sp. Lineage (GTDB taxonomy): Bacteria > Pseudomonadota > Gammaproteobacteria > Steroidobacterales > Steroidobacteraceae > UBA964. The sequence goes on from CAZRFN010000160.1 coordinate 303, forward strand.
TCGCGGGTACGGGAGGTATTGCGAAAAATTGAGCGGACCGCACAGCTGCAGTCCCTTCCTCCGGATATAAGATCTGATTATCACTGGCTAACTGCTTGGGCAGATGAACTAAGTGGAAGATTAAAAGAGGCGAATAGTTCGTATCTCGCCTCTGAGAGATTCGCGCGGATCGCTACTGATCCGATACGTACCGTTAGTGCAATTTACGGGCTTACATCGGTCAACTTTGCATTGGGGAATTGGCCACAGGCAATTCTCTACTATCGGCAGGGAGTTTCCTTGCTCAACAGAGGTGAGCTGTCAGCGGGCGAAAGGTTACGAAGATCCATGGAGCTTCACGGTGCCCTGTTTGATGCGGGTGCATACAGGGTCGGCTGGTCAAATTTAAACGAGGAGCTTCAGAGATCCGCTGAAAAACTCGACGAGCTTCCGCGAGCACAAATTGAGCTTTATATCCTCTGGATGAACTGGGCTATCAGGATTGGTCATATAAAAACGGCGAATGAAGTTTTAAGTGAAGTAGAGGCGCAAAAAGTTTTCGATCGCTCATCTATATCAGAGCGAAACAAAGTTGAATGGCTGCTGTCGCGAGCGAGACTAGAATTGGCATCTGGGCGGTATGACGAAACAGTCATTCTGATTCGTCAGCTAAGTTCTAAGGATCTGTATGAAAAGTATTGGTTTGCTATAGATCTTGTTATGGCTGAGGCCCTGATTGCGAGCGGACAAGCCAAGGAGGCGCTTGGAGTTATCGAGGCCGATCGGTGGAGGGCTATTACTGAAGATAAGTCGGATGACTTCGCCGAAAAAAAGTTATTTTATCTTTGGTTTCGCGGAGTCGCACTCGAGCAGTTGGGTAACAGCGCAGAGGCTGCGGAGAGCATTAAAGAAGCTCGGAGGATCTCTATAGCCCAGTTTGGGGAGTGGCATCCGCTAACAGCAAAAATCGGGTATGCGTATTTATTAAGCTCTTTGAATTCTGGTTCATTGATAGCGTTTGAGAATTCATCAGCAGAGATGGCTCGTAAACATTTCGATACTCTGGTTGCGGCGTATCCCGAAGAGCATCCGGTTATTCTGGCGGCGTCTTCGATAGTGAAAGAGCTTCAAAAGAAGCCGGAAAAAATTGATAAAAAACGCCTCGTAAGTTTACGTCTAAAGGCTCCGTTTCTGTAAAAAATACAAAGAAATTCATATTTAATTAGATATAGCGCAACCGCTATCTTGGCCTGCGATTTAAGGAACTATAACTTTCGTTGGAGATATCAAATGTATTTACCTCGCGTAGGCTTGATGGTGAAGCTAGCTATCACGCTGCTGTCAGCGTTTTCAGCGGCGACGTTTTCGCAGCCAGCCGCTTCGGCAGCATTAATAGAGATTGAAGGACGCTTCATCATAATTTTCGGACGAGCGTTTTGCTTTTTGAACTGCGATAAAATTGTGCCTCCTCCGCCGATAGTTCGGCAGCCAGCGCTTATTCCGCCTAAGCCTCGATAGCCATACTAGGGTTAAGCTATCCTCCACCCGCTATCACGGGTGGAGGATTGCAAATGAGTTCAGGGACGACGAAGGCTGAGTTGAATCCGACGATCGAGAAGATCCTC
>CAZRFN010000161.1:0-1854 GCA_964599335.1 uncultured Acidibacter sp.
GCGCCTTTCGACGCAGACGGATTTTATCCGTTGCGAGGCGGATCTCCGTGCGAAAAGAATCACCTCGTTTACGGCGTGCTCAAGAAGTATCGCTACGTCGCTACGAGTATCGGGTAACCCAGATCTGAAGCCAGAGGAAAGCACTACGCGGTCGGTTGGTATCGTCTTTGAGCCGACATTTATCCCGGAGAGCTTCGGAAAGTGGACGCTCACAGTGGACAGCTGGAAGATTGAGCAAACGGATATCGTCGGCTTGCTTGGTTCTCAAACGAGCGTGGTTCAGGACTACTTCAGTCGGGTGAGTGGCTCGACTTTCTCCAAGATCGTTCGTGCACCTGTCACAGCGGAGGACGCCGCGCTCTTTGCTAATACCGGTATAGCGCCAGCGGGCGTCATTCAGCAGATCAAAGACCAGTTCATCAATTTGCTTCCGCAAACAGTTGAGGGCCTCGACTTCAGTCTCGACTGGCGTCTGCGGGGGACGCGGTTCGGCGACTTTAGCGTGTCGCTCAATGCGGCGAAGCTCGAGACGTTCTCGCGTGAACCCGGGCCTGTCGTGGATGCGCTGTATGCCGCTCGAGCTGCAGGACAAATCAATGCCGCGACGCCGCTACCCGATCCAAGCAACCTCATTAGGGTCGATGGTCGACCCGAGCTTCGTTGGTCCGGGTCGGTTCGCTGGAAGAAGGGGCCGGTGCGTGTCGGGGTTTCCACGCGATATGTCGGCGACGTTGAGGAGACGGGCTTTTTAGATACAGCCGGTAATCGCTGGCTTATCGATTCGCAGTTGACGTACAACATGTACGGCGAATATGAGTTCACGGAGGGGTCGTTCGGGAAAACAAGCGTCCGTATTGGAGGACGTAATATCACCGATGAAGCTCCGCCACTAACCTCAAGCGGTTATCTGGGCTCGCTTCATTCACCGTACGGTCGTTACTTGTACGCCTCGGTAAAAACGTCATTCTGATTCGATGACTAGCGTAAGGTGTCGTCTGTGATAGCGAGTAAGAAGATTTGGGGCCTCTTGTATGCCGGCGTTGTCGCTTTGGCGATGGCGAGCGGTCAGTCGTTCGCGGCTGATGCGCCTCTCCAGTCATCGTCGAAGGTCAAGCGTCTTCTTTATGTTGGTAATAGCTTTTATTACTACAACAACTCGCTTCACGGGCATGTCAATCGACTACTGGCGTCAGCGCTACCAAAATCCGAGCGCGAAGGGCTACAGAGCTACTCGGTCACAATCAGCGGCGGACATCTAAAGTGGCATAACATTGGCGCCTATTTGGACGCCGGGATTGGCGATAGCGCGTTTAACGAAAATAACGAAGTTATCGCTAATCCCGACTCGTCACGGTTCGATACCGTCTTGATGATGGATTGCAGTCGCTGCCCCTACGATGATGCAACTCGATCCATTTTTCACGAACAGGTTCGCGAGAAAGGGGGGGTCATCAGAGCGCGGGGCGCGACTCCGATTCTGTTCATGACTTGGGCCTACTCTGATAAGCCCGAAATGATTGACACCATTGCTCGCGAGTACCTCCGTGCTGGGAACGAAAATAAAATGAACGTCGTTCCGGCTGGCTTGGCGTTCAGTCGAGCGCTGAAGAACCGACCGGGGTTGACGCTCCATATGTCCGATCGTCGACATCCGAGCCTCGCAGGAACCTATCTCGCAGCGTGTACCGTCATGGCTTCAGTCTATCGAATCGATCCGCGCGGAAACGGATACACCGCTGGCTTGTCGGACGACGAGGCCCGGTTCCTTCAATCAGTCGCGTGGGAAACCGTCAAAGAGCTAGCTCACTAAGCACTGACTAACCCGTCAATCTTGTTTTTTTGACTCATAGATCG
>CAZRFN010000162.1:0-1851 GCA_964599335.1 uncultured Acidibacter sp.
GAAGAACAAGGCTTACACCTCCAGTCATTGCTAGAGAGCCGCCTGATAAGCCACCAATGTTTGGTGCAGCAACGCTGCTTGCTTCAAATCCACTTCTATTCATTGAGCCTCCTAAATTACCTGATAATAAATTACCTATAAATGATCCAGTACCACCTGGTGTGAAACCAGATAATACTGAAGCCAAAGTATTTATAATTTGCGTAGCAGCTAATTGTGCCACCATTTTTTTAATATTTTGTACAACTACTTTTCTAAACTCTTCAAAAGTAAAAGTTCCATCTTCTAAAAACTTTTCAAAAATGTCAGACAATGGATTAAAAAATACATTTTGAAGATTTGATCTTATATCATCAAATTGTTTTTTTAATTTATTCTGCTGTTTTTCAAAATCCTTTAATTCCTTTTCGTCATACTTTTGATTGATCTTTAAACGATCTATTCTATATCCTTCTTCTATTAAAGTAAAATCAGTTGTTCCAGCCCTTTTAACAGCAGCTAAATCTTGATAAAATTTAATTTCTCTTTTAAACAATTCTGCATCTCTATCTGACAATGTTGATAGATAAGCATCTAATTCAGCTTTGCCAGCTTCTTTTATTATTTTATCCCTTCTTTTCGCTTCTTCCGCATCATATTTAGCATTAATTTCTAATCTTTGTTTATTATATGCTTCAGTAACATTTGTACTATCAGTAAATCCTGCTAGTTGTAACGCTTTTAAATCGTCTTGATATTTTGTAAATAACTGAAGTAATTCTTTATTTCTATCTGTTTGCAAAGCCAATGTAGCATCATATTCTGCTCTATTGGCGGCATCTTGTAATTTACTTGATGATTTATAAAATTCTATAAATCCATCAGTTAATTCTTTATTTCTTTTATCTAATGCCTTTTGTGCTGATTTATCTGTTTTTGGTATAAAACCTTGTGTTATTGTACTTAAAACTGTTTTATATTCTTCGCCTAATTTCTGTAAACTTGGAAATAATTGATTTTTTACAAGTTTATCTTGCGCAGTTAAAGTTGTATTTATTGAATTAAATCTTTGTACTAATGGAGGGGCTGTTTTTGATAATACAGCCATTACTTTTTCTACAGCATCTGCATTCATGCCAGCTGTAATTAATGCAGTTGCTTGCTTAGCTAATTCTGTATTAAATTTTGCTGCCTTATCAGCAAGGTCTGGATATTGTGAATTTAGATTATCAAATTCTTTTTGTATATCAAATAGAACATCTCTTTGTTTATTATAATTGACTGTAGCTGCTCCAATCTCTTGTTCATATTGCTTTGCAACAGCATTTGCAATTAATGATTCAGTATAAGCATCTGTAGCTTCTTGTAATCCTTTTAATGCTCCTTTTTCTAAATCAAAGTTTTGAAATCTTTCTTTATCTAATTCTTTTAATTGCTCAAGAGCATTTTTTCTTTCTCTATCAGATTTATTTGCATCTAAAACTGTATCTGTTAATGCTTGTAATTTAATTGCAGATGCAGAATAAGATCCAGCAGCATCATTTTCTATATCTCTTGTTTGCCTTGCTTCATCACTATATTCTTTCTGTGATTTTTGCGCTTCTTTTAATGCAGCTGTGTAACTATATGTTCTTCCAAGTAGTGCCTCAATACCAGCTTCTAGGCTACCATATTCTTTTATTAAATATGTAGCTCCAGCGGTAACTGCACTAAATGCTAAAAAAATACCAGACGGCCCAATTAAAGCACTCCCTATTCCTTTTAAAGCTCCTATTAATCCACCTGATTTGGTGGTCAGTTCTCCAAATGCTTGAATAACATTCGGTAAGTTGTTCTGTATAGCTATAAATCCAAAAGGTAAATCTTGAGCAA
>CAZRFN010000163.1:0-1841 GCA_964599335.1 uncultured Acidibacter sp.
ACGCTGACCGTCTCGTTAACGGTCGCCCAGAGCATTACGTCGAAGTACCTCATGCCGCACCCCCTGTGGCTTTGGCGATAGCAGCGCGGTAGCGGTTAAAGTCCATCGCGTCTAGGTCGCCGTCTGCGTCTAATACGTCTAAAAGGCAAGCGAGTAAGTCAGGCGCGGCAGCGATAAGGCGAGCGTCTTCGCCCCGTTCTACATAAACCAATGGGCCATTGTGGTAAACGGAATAACGGGGAGACAACTCGCAAGGCGACGAAACATTCCAAGGGGCGGGGGTGTGTTGAGCGCTCATGCGGCCACCTCATCGCGGATTGCGTCTACCAAGTGTTCGGCAATCTCGTGCCAGTTGACGTCATCCAAGAACGCTCGCGCCCATCCGCCCACAATGTCCGAGGGCGTCAGCATCCGGCTACGGATACCGACCGGCTCGCTCAACGCTGCGTCTATGACTTCTTCTGCGTAGCCTTGCACCCATCGCGCAACGTCGCAGACTTCTGGCAACCCGTCGAAATGGTCGCGCAGGTTCAGCCCGTCGAACGTCTCCAAATTGACGCGCCAAGTGGCGTAGTTCGTCCAACCGTTGTATCGGGTATCGTTTTGCATGGTTAGTGTCTCCGTAAATTAATCGTTGGTGAGAATACCGAGGATTGCAGCGCCAAGGCTGAAGCAACCGGCGAGAAACAATGGCAGGATGGCTCGCTCGTCTGCGATGAAAGCGCAGATAAAGCAAGCGTAAGCGATAGGCAGGGTGATGGATGAGAGGCGAGTCACGGTTGCACCTCTGCGTTAATGGCAGCAACGTACTCGGGGAAGCGAGCGTCAATGTCGCAGTAAAGGTCGGAGGCATCGTCGAATGGCAAGCCGCTCTGAAGCCTCTCATAAGCGAGGTCGATAGCCATCTCAACCCGAGCGTCGTGCGGCAGGTTGATGCTGTTGGGTTGGTTGAGAATCCGCACGGCTTCCATTGTGACGAGGCCAATTTTCCAATCTGACATGGTTAGATGCTCCCTGCTGTGATGACGCTGTAATCGATACAGTCATATCGACGACCGACCGACATATATAAAGATTTATCTGATGCGCGAAAAACTGGACGACCCGCAGCGTTGAACTGTTGCGCGATCTTAGGCGTCACCTTGGTGATGCGTGTTGCTGTGCTGACATAGATCGTTTTTCCGGACTCAAGAGAGTTTGTAATCCAAGCAAGAATCTCTGCCGGTGTTTGCTGTGCTGCCATCGTTAACATCTCCGTGTGTTTGTGTGTCAACGATTCCATTACAGCATCTTGGTCTAATAGTGTCAACGATTATTTTACGAGAGATAGTTACCCATAACGCTAGACATATAGATGACGCTTGAATAGGCGAAACGGGAAAGAGCGTAAGTAACTAGAGAATATGGGATAAACGAAAGACATATGCGTTATAGGCGAAGTCTCTTACTGCCAAATATTTCATCGACCGTGAGCAACTGTGATAGGCGAGCCTAATTCGCATACCGCCTCCCCTTGCTAACCTTTCCCCTCTCCTTGTTGCACAAAAACAACAAGCCTTGGCACAGTTGTTGCCACGCATCCATGTTGCACAAACGCAACGTGTTGCATCTACGCAACATCATGTAAACAATTCTCGTTTGCATAACTACATGAGAATCGTTTGCATCCAGGCTTGTGGTACACGCACAACAATTCCCGTCGTGCAAAACTGAAGGGGGGGTAGGGCCAGAGCGTGACCGGTCACGATTACGAAAGGATCACAATAATTTTTTATTTTTTCCCAAACTTTACTTACCCCTTCCCCTAATAAACGATTGTTTGGTAACCTTTACTTGCAACG
>CAZRFN010000164.1:0-1836 GCA_964599335.1 uncultured Acidibacter sp.
ATGGTTTTATGAGGATGTGCCACAATCTTGGTGATTGTGTTGAATAATTCTTCTCTTGTATAAGAAAATGCTGGAGCATCTTCATTCAATTTGTAATTAGACATTTTCCTTTTTGGGTTAGACACATTATACTAAAAAAGGCACCTGAAATCAAGTGCTCCTGTGACAGTTTTTTAAGTGTCCTTATAATACTCGTTTTCTTTTAGAAGTGTCTATACCCTTTGCTCTTTGATATTTTGTAAGTGGTCCAGAAGTTGTTATGTATCCTGTTTCTTCGCACATCCATTTTTGTGAATTTGTGATTTTACAAGCAATTTTTCCACCTATTTTCCCACCTACGGATCCACCCTTTTTTCCACCTTTTCTTCCATATTCAATTTTATTTTCCCTACTTATACCACATACTCCAACACCTTTTTCTTTACAAATATTTCCACCTATTTTTCCACCTTTACTATTATCTTCTTTGATTTTTTCTTCACTTCTACCAAACAATCCAACACCCCTTTCTTTGCAAGTAATGCCACCTTTACTCATTTTTCTTCTACATTCTTCGTCTGGAATCCACCCAGAAGAACCCTCTCCACCATTTGTTTTATTCCTCAAAATACCAGTTTCTAAATCTTTTCTACCAAGTACAAAAATCATATAGATTTCGTGTTTGAATGCCTCTTCTTCTGTTAGGTTTTGTTTGAGAAAGATTATTCTAGATTTGTCTTTTGGAGGTCTTACATCCCCAGATTTAGGTTTATATAATAACCTATGTGTTTGTCCTTTTCCAATATAATAAGGAGTTCTGTCTTCCCGCAAATATGCGTAAGTATAAAATCTGTATGGATTTACCATAGTTCTACTCTATAGGTCGCAATACTATTTATACAAGAAAAGGAGCATTTCTGCCCCCTCTCTACCTATAATGCGACCTACAGGCACTTTTATTTATGAGAAATTAAAATGAAGTTCTCCGTGATAAGCAAGAAAGCACTGTTTGTCTTTAAGATTTACAAGTGCTGGAGGTAAAAAGTTTGCATATTTTTCAAATAAATCTTCTCTGGATAAAAATTCAACTCCATACAAAGACCAAGTTCCAAAATACTTATGGAACTCCCTTACAGCACGATACTCTTTGCTTGTTCTAGGAGTGTAATCATAAGGTTCATTTCCAAAATCTTCTTTTTCACTTAAATTTGCTTGAGTACACAAAATACGGATAGTTCTACCTTCCCCAGTCGCACAATAATCACTTACAAGAAACCTCCAATACTCATCCTCACTTGGAAGTTCTCCATATCTTTTCTTATAGTTTTCCATGCAAGCATCAGCAACCAGTTGAAAGTTTTCTTTCTTCTTTGCTTGCAGTTCTTCAATCAGTTCTTCATGCTCAATTTTACGCAATTCTTTGAGAGCATCGGAATACTTGTCAATACCAGCAATAGCAGTTTGAATTGCTTGTGAATTCATTTTTTCAAGTAGTTCCTCTCTTTCAATCGCAGCAAGTTGTTGAAGAGCATCACCATTCTCATCATAGAGTTTATCTAATTCTTCTAGTGCTTTTTTGTTTGCTATTTCTTCCTGAACTTTTTTATAATCTTCTTCAGATACTTTAGCAACAATCACTTCATTTGCTGCTTCTCTTTGAGCAGCAATTTCAATCATTTCTTCGTGGTTCATTTCTTTGATGTGTAACTGTGTTTTTGGTGTTTGGACTCCTCCCCAATAAGGGTCTTCAACTGCGAAAGTTTCTTTTCCTTTATCATAAAACCTCAACTTACCATCACTCATAAGTTCTCGGATTTTCTGTTTGCCGTATTCTGTGAGTTCGTGTTTCTTACTGCG
>CAZRFN010000165.1:0-1768 GCA_964599335.1 uncultured Acidibacter sp.
GCGCGGGGTTTGAAAATCCGCGTGTCGTTGGTTCGATTCCGACTCCGGCCACCATTTTTCCTCTGGCTCTGCGGTGGTGGCAATATCCCGTAGCGGAGGCGGTGGTCATGGCGCAAGTCGCAATCTTCAATGAAATGTATTCGGGCGGTACCGCTGTCCGAGAGCACTACGCCCCATATTCCGCCTGGCTCGCCGCGACACCCCCTGATCGCATTCGCGAAAAACTCATAGAGGCCGACACTCTCTTTCGCCGAGCCGGCATCACCTTTGCCGTGTATGGCGATGAGACGGGTACCGAGCGGTTGATCCCTTTCGATATCGTGCCGCGGATCATCCCTGCTTCCGAGTGGGAGTTTCTGCAGCGCGGACTTCGTCAGCGCGTCACCGCGTTAAACGCGTTCTTGCATGACATCTATCACGATCAGGACATTCTCCGAGCGGGTCGTATCCCGGCAGACCAAGTGCTCTGCAATGTTCAATATCGACCAGAGATGCAAGGCATCGACGTGCCGATGGACGTGTATGCGCACATCGCCGGCATCGATCTCGTGCGCGCGGGTGCGGGTGAGTACTACGTCTTGGAAGACAACCTGCGCGTGCCCTCGGGCGTGTCATACATGCTCGAAGATCGCAAAGCGATGATGCGATTATTTCCAGAGCTCTTCGCGCGCTACAACATCGCGCCAGTCGAGCACTACCCCGATTTACTCCTCGAGACCTTGCGTAGCGTCGCGCCTGCCGGTGTGCGTGATCCCACAGTCGTTTTATTGACCCCGGGTGCACACAACAGCGCCTACTTCGAACACGCGTTCCTCGCGCAACAGATGGGTATCGAGCTCGTCGAGGGTCAAGATCTTTTCGTAGACGACGAGGTCGTCTACATGCGTACCACACAAGGACCGCGGCGCGTCGACGTGATCTATCGGCGTATCGACGACGATTTCCTCGATCCGCTCGCGTTTCGGCCTGACTCCATGCTCGGCGTGCCGGGGCTGTTGACAGCATACCGTGCCGGACGAGTCACGATCTCGAACGCGGTGGGCACCGGCATCGCTGACGATAAGTCGACCTATCCCTACGTGCCCGAGATGATCAAGTTCTATCTTGGCGAAGAACCGCTACTCTCTAACGTGCCCACTTGGGTGCTGCGAAGACCGGACGATCTCGCCTATGTGCTAGATCATCTCGATGAGCTCGTCGTGAAAGAAGTCCACGGCGCCGGTGGTTACGGCATGCTGATCGGACCACGCGCCTCGCGCGCGGAGATCGAGGCATTCCGTGAGCGAATCGTTGCGGACCCTAATCGATATATTGCACAGCCCACGCTCGCACTTTCTGCTTGCCCCACCTTCGTCGAGAGCGGACTTGCGCCTCGACACGTCGATCTACGGCCGTTCGTTTTATCGGGGCGGGACGTCGTGATGGTTCCAGGCGGCCTGACGCGCGTCGCGCTTCGGGAGGGTTCGTTGGTTGTGAATTCCTCTCAGGGCGGCGGCACCAAAGATACTTGGGTACTCGCATGCTGAGCCGTACGGCCGATCATCTCTATTGGATGGCCCGTTACACCGAGCGTGCTGAAAACCTTGCCCGTATGCTCGATGTGAATTGCCGGATGACTTTGCTACGGCAAGAAGAAGAGGTGGTGCGTCGGCGTTGGACGTCAACGCTTTCAACGGTCGGTCAGCTCGAGCCTTTTCTCGCGGCCCATGGCTCGGTGACCCAAGTCGCAGCCATCGACTGGATCTCTTTTGAGCGAAGTAACCCGGGC
>CAZRFN010000166.1:0-1730 GCA_964599335.1 uncultured Acidibacter sp.
ACGATAATCAATCTTAATAGTTCTCTTATCCAGTTTATACCTTTCTAGGTATTTATCAAGGTGTTCTTGACACTCAAACCAACAAACAGTAGGGTTTTTCTTCTCACCAAATTCCAATCTAAATGCAAACTTTTCATAAGGGAATAGTTCTGTACTAATCATCATCCAGTGACATCTTCATACTCAACCACTCTACCATGCCTAAAGTGGATTCTGCAACGAGGCCAATCTTCCCACTGACCATCCCAAGTTGCTGGATAAATCTCAATGTATTTAGTAATGGCATGAACTTGATACTTACCGTGCTTTCCTGTAGGAATCCATTCATAGTTTAGAAAAAGTCTTTCTGGATCATATCGTGGATCGTCTTCTTCAATAATCTCAAATGTGGATGTTCCTGTATAATCACCAACCCACAAATAACCAGTAGGATCTATCCAAAAGTGAGATAAAGTGCCACTATAATGCTCCTCTATATCTTTTGTTTGACATTCTACATTTGTGAAGTGTTCTCCAAGATCATATGAAGAACGCACATAATCAAACATCCCCATCGTCTTCCTCCTCTATTAAATCACCAACAAGATTATCTATCTCATCAAACATTTCCTTTGTAAATGGAACTGTCTCCACTTTACCACTGTCAATATCATCCATAAGTTGATGAAGATAATCAAGAAACTCTTTAGGATAAGTTTCGTCAAGATTGATAGAAGTCCAGAACCATTCATAACACTCTTCATAAGGATCGTCATCTTTGAGAAGAGCATAATTCTCATAGTTTCCAGTCATCAAATCAGCCCACATACGAAAATTATCCCCAAATGAACTAAACCAAGTGGGAATAAGATGCGTAAAGATATATTCTGCCCAACTCATCGTAGATAATGCGGTTTTTCGGTATCAAACTGATAGAACTTTACGTCTTTCATATCAAGACACATTCTCACAGTTTCGTGCTCTCTGTGTTCTCTATCAGTACCTCTATATATCCCTCTGCGTTGATAAGCACAGCACCAGACATTATAGTATATTTTAGACTTTTCGTTCATTTGCAGTGTAGAAAGAAATAATATCTACCAGAATATTCAGGAAGATATTGTACTACATCACAACCTTCGTAAGTATCAATCACTTCAAACCTTGTCTCTGGTGGTGTTGGTCGTGATTTTATGTTACTCATACCAACATTCAAACCAAACATAACTATTGAAATGCCAATGACAAAAATAAAAATACCTTTAATCATCCTCTACCTCTCAGGTTCCAAGGGTCAACACCGTCAGGGATAGGAGCATCCCAAGTATCAGTTTCAAGTTCAATAATATATTCTACAAGTTTTTTGATGTTTTCTACTCTACCTTCTCTTACTGAAGTTGAGAATACTTCATCCCACCATTCAGAGATGACAAAGTAAAGTTCTTTCTCTCGGTCAGTCACAGGTTTCATCACTCCACCAATAACTCAGTTTATCACCATCAGCAGAAATGTTCAAGTGATAGATTTTATCGTCTTCGGTATATACACCAATCCAAAGTGTGCGTTCATTCATACTTTCAAGATGAAACATTTGAATGTCTTGAAGGACAATCTCATCAGGATTTTCAGTAAAGCGACTCACTTTAACACCTCATCAGCATCAATACGGTGACAGTATTCGGGACCAAGTTTATGTCTTACAAAATCCTCAAAGTCAAGTTCATCCCGTTCATAAACACAGTGACCACCAT
>CAZRFN010000167.1:0-1701 GCA_964599335.1 uncultured Acidibacter sp.
GAGAAGTTCTGGCAGGTTTGGCCTTCGAGTCAACGGAAGGTGGCAAAAGCAAAGTGCTTGCAAGTTTGGAAACGTAAGCAACTTGGCAAGCACGTTGACCAAATCATTGCCAACGTCAAAGCACTGAAGACCTCGAAGCAGTGGGTTGACGGTTTTGATCCTGCTCCCCTGACGTACCTGAACCAAGACCGTTGGGCTGACGAGGTGGTCGCAGAATCGAAAACTTCCGCCCTGCCTGCTTGGGCTGCCGAACACTACGAAGCTCGGAGGAAAAATGAAGGGTGATCACGCCTTGATAGCCCTCCGCATGGACGGCTACACGCCAAAAGGGGTCTGGATCAGCCATGCTCCCACCCCGGACTGGAACACGTGGGACAAAAGCTCAATGTCCGTACTTTACCCAGAGCTGCAGATCCTGCCCTCAGAAAACCCCGCTGCGCTTGATTTAAGGCTCGTGGTGGGCTTAACGGTGCATGTCTCAGGGTGCCCTATATACTCGAAAGCAAAACGTCTCCATGAGGCTCTAATCGCGTCTGGAGCCCATCGTGTAATTACGACCTGCGGAAGCGTCATTATCGACAGCGAACATGGAGAGTGGGATGACTACGTTCCTGAATAGCAACACAATAGACTTTGCTGCTTACATGCAGGAGACTGACCACAAGGCCCGGGTCAAGCCGATGTCGGTTTACTTGGATCAACTTCGGGAAGAGCTGCTGCACCCGACGCCTGATCGATCGGTGTCTCCGCCGTGGGGGTCGATGTCTGAGACGTTTGCCTTCCGCCCGGGTGAGGTGACTGTGTGGGCTGGTCAGAACGGTTCTGGCAAGTCGATGATTACTGGTCAGGTGGCCTTGGCGCTTGTTAAGCAAAAGCAAAAGGTCTGCATTGCCAGCTTTGAGATGAAACCTCAGATCACATTGAACCGGATGATCCGCCAGTTCGTGGGCAACTCGACAAAGCGGCCTGATGAGATGTTTGAGGTCTACAACAGGTTTGAGTCTTTCACTGAGAAGCTGCTGTATGTTTACGATCAGCAAGGAATGATCACTTCCCAGAAGATGGCTGCAGTCTGCAGGTACTGTGCGATTGAGCTGGGGATGAACCACATCTTTGTTGACAGCCTGATGAAGTGCGTCGGTGGAGAGGACAGCTACAACGAGCAGAAGAACTTTGTAGACGAGCTGACCAGCATTGCTAGGGACTACGACCTGCACATCCATCTGGTGCATCACATCAGAAAGCTAAACAGCGACGAGACAAGGCCGAGCAAGTTTGATCTTCGTGGCTCATCTGCAATTTCAGATCAGGTGGACAATGTTCTGATAATGTGGCGAAACAAGAAGAAAGAGCATGAGATGGAGCGTGGGCTTGATGTAGATCCGAGAATGCCTGATGCTTGGCTGATGTGTGAGAAGCAGAGGAACGGTGAGCATGAGAAGTGGTATGAGTTTTGGTACCACAAAGACTCTCAGCAGTTCCTTGAAAGGTTTAACGGTATGCCGATGCAGTTTGACTTGAAGGGTGAGTTTTGAATGTCGAACGCTACAAGTACGAATGTCTTGTTCGAGAAGTTATACGAATGCGGATCAGGAGCAGGGATGAAGCCTATCGGTTTCTATCTGGATGGACAAAGCCTGACGGTAACTGGCAAAAAGGTTGGAATGAGCTACACCCCGCAAGCAGGCTTGAAGCTGACGT
>CAZRFN010000168.1:0-1663 GCA_964599335.1 uncultured Acidibacter sp.
TAAGGAGATAGATCTTGGCAATTTATCGTGGAGCTGGTGGTGCAGGAGACGCTACTCAAGATGCAGCAAGTGAAGTATTATTAGCAGTACAGGCTAAAGAAGCGGCATTAGCGGCACAGGCGGCTGCAGAGGCAGCACAGACTGCTGCTGAGTTAGCTGAGACCAACGCTGAAACTGCTGAGACAAACGCAGAGACTGCTGAGACTAATGCAGAGACCGCTGCTACTAATGCTGCCAACTCTGCATCAGCAGCATCAACTTCTGCAACAAATGCAGCAAGCTCTGCTTCAGCAGCTTCTACATCTGCGTCTAACGCAAGCACATCTGCTACGAATGCAAGCAACAGTGCTTCTGCTGCGTCTACCTCAGCAAGTAACGCTGCTTCTTCTGCCTCTAGTGCATCAACTTCTGCGTCTACTGCTACAACTCAGGCAACTAATGCAACTTCTTCAGCATCTGCTGCATCAACATCTGCTACAAATGCTGCAGGGTCTGCTACGGCTGCTGCAACATCTGCATCTAATGCAGCTACTTCTGCGACATCTGCTTCTGGTAGTGCTTCTACAGCAACTACTCAGGCAACTAACGCAAGTAATAGTGCTTCTGCTGCCTCTATATCGGCTAGTAATGCAGCTTCTTCAGCATCTGCTGCAGCAACATCTGCTTCAAATGCAGCATCATCGGCTACTTCGGCTGCTGGATCAGCTACAACTGCTACGACTCAAGCTACAAACGCAAGTAATTCAGCTACTGCAGCGTCTACTTCTGCAACTAACGCAGCAAATAGTGCAACTGCTGCAGCAACTTCTGCTACGAATGCTGCCAATAGTGCTACCTCGGCAGCTACTTCAGCGACTAACGCTGCAGCCTCTGCTGCTCTAGCTGCTACATACACTCCTTCGCAAACTGGTAATGCAGGAAAATACCTTAAAACCGACGGTACTAATACTTCGTGGGATGCTTTAGATATTAGTACTGCTGATATTAGCGGTACTTTACCAATTGCAAATGGAGGTACTGGAGCTACTACTGCAGCCAACGCTCGTACTAACTTAGGAGTTACTGCAACAGGCTCTGATACCACTTATGCGTATCGTGCCAACAATCTTTCAGATTTAGCCAATGCTTCTACAGCCAGAACTAACTTAGGTTTAGGCACAATTGCTACTCAAGCAGCAAACAATGTATCAATCACTGGTGGCTCAATCACAGGTATCACTGACTTAGCAGTCGCTGATGGTGGTACTGGTGCTTCAACTGCAAGTGCAGCAAGAACTAACTTATTAGCTGTAGGTTATACAGCTACTACTGGATCTGCTATTGTTCCCAGTGGAACTACTGCTCAGCGTGATGGCAGCCCTGCTGCAGGTTACTTTCGCTTTAACTCCACTGTTGGTAAGTTTGAAGGACACAACGGAACTGCATGGGGTTCAGTCGGTGGCGGTGCTACTGGCGGTGGAAGTGATGAAGTATTTGTCGAGAACAGTACTACGGTAACAACTAACTATACATTATCAACAGGTAAAAATGCTATGTCTGTAGGAACAATCACGATTAATTCTGGAGTAACAGTAACTGTACCTTCTGGTGCAAGGTGGGTGATACTATGAGTATCGTAATGGTTGGTAGTACCTCTGGAAGTATTACACTACAAGAACCAGCC
>CAZRFN010000169.1:0-1659 GCA_964599335.1 uncultured Acidibacter sp.
CGTTCATGAAGTTCGTCGATGAGGCCCGAATTCGCGTGCAGGCCGGCAACGGTGGTCGGGGCTGCCTCAGTTTTCGTCGCGAAAAGTTCGTGCCTTTCGGTGGGCCCGACGGCGGCGACGGCGGTCACGGCGGCAGCGTTTATCTGCGCGCGGCTCCCGGCATCAATACCTTGGCCGATTTTCGTGTCGAGCGGACCTTCAAGGCGAAATCGGGCGAGGGCGGCAGCGGCAACGACTGCTTTGGCCGCGGCGGTGACGATCTATACGTGCCGGTGCCGATCGGCACCGTGATCCGCGACTCCGAAACCGGCGAACAACTCGGTGACCTCGTGCGCGAAGGCGACACGCTGCTCGTCGCGCATGGCGGCAAGGGTGGTTGGGGAAATGCCCGATTCAAGACCAGTACCAATCGTGCGCCACGACAATTCGGCACGGGTTTGCCCGGTGAGAAGCGGGTGCTCGAACTCGAGCTCAAAGTCATCGCAGATGTGGGATTGCTCGGCCTGCCGAATGCCGGTAAGTCGACGCTCATCCGAGCGGTGTCGTCGG
This sequence comes from uncultured Acidibacter sp., assembly GCA_964599335.1. Taxonomy (GTDB): domain Bacteria; phylum Pseudomonadota; class Gammaproteobacteria; order Steroidobacterales; family Steroidobacteraceae; genus UBA964. The sequence continues at coordinate 550 of CAZRFN010000169.1, forward strand.
CGCGACCGAAAGTGGCCGATTATCCGTTCACGACGCTGCATCCCAACCTCGGCGTCGTCTACTGCGGAGAGCATCGCAGCTTCGTGATGGCCGACATCCCGGGCCTCATCGAGGGTGCCGCCGAGGGTGCCGGGCTCGGTATCCGATTTCTGAAGCATCTGCAGCGCACCCGAGTGCTGCTGCATCTCGTGGACATGGCGCCGGTCGATCCGGAGGCGGATCCGGTCAAGGATGCGCGCTCGATCATCGCCGAGCTCAAAAAATTCTCGAAGGATCTCGTCACGAAGCCGAGATGGCTCGTGATCAACAAAAGCGATCTATTGCCACCTGAAGAGGCCGAGAAGAAAGCCAAGGCCATCGTGCGCTCGCTACGTCACAAGGGCCCGTGGTTCCTGATCTCGGGCGTGACGGGATCTGGTACGCGCGAGCTCACCGAGTCGGTCATGCGCTTCCTCGAAGAAGAGGCCGCCAAATCTGCCGGGCAATCGGCCGACGATGCCTGATCGCAATCCCAAGGTTCGCCGCCGGTTGGCGCAGGGCAAGCTTCGGCTGCGCCTGTGCGACCTGCGCAACCTGGGGCCCCAATCTGAGCGGTTGCTCGCTGCGATCGGCATCCATGACGTCGACAGTCTGCGTCGGCGCGGCGCACTCGAGACGTATCTTGCCGTGCGTAATGCGGGCCTCACTCGCTCCCTCAATTTGCTTTGGGCTCTCGCCGGGGCGCTGGAGCCCTGGCCCGAAGGGCGAGAGTGGAGAGAGGTCTCTGCCAGCGAGGCGCGCTTGCCCTTGTTGCTCGCCGTGGAGTCGCGCTTGGCGGCCCGCCGAAGCACGCTCGAAGCCGGCGGAGTATTCCTGAAGGGTGAGACGAAGCGCACGAAGAAGACTGCGGCGCGTTCGAGTAAGTCGGCGGTCGAGAACGTTTGGGTGCCCGGGTTACCGTTCGAGACGAGCGGCAAGTCTCAGCAGGGTCGGGCGCCCAAAAAGAAAAACCGGCGCTAGGCCGGTTTTTCGTCACACGAGACCGAATCGGTCTTCCGTTTTACTTGCCTGCCAGCTTCTTCAGCTTGGCGGCGAGCCGCTTCTTGTGACGCGAGGCCTTGTTCTTGTGCA
>CAZRFN010000170.1:0-1652 GCA_964599335.1 uncultured Acidibacter sp.
TGGCTGTGCGAAACCCTCCGGCACCACCGCCACCACCATTATCTTTTCCGCCACCGCCACCGCCGGCGACAACAAGGTACTCGACCTCAGACACACCAGTAGGCGCGGTCCAATCACCGGATGCGGTGAAGATCTTGATCTCGTTGTAACCCCCGCCCACAACACGGGCGAGGAGGAGCATCATGATTCCAGACATTAGGTCACGTTCCCCGTGATAATGCAGACGGTACCAGAGAGGAAAAGGATCGTAGCAACGCCTCGCGTAGCCAGGGTCACCGAAGCCTTATCCGAATCCGTTCCAGCAATGTAAGCCGTCGTGATCGTGCAAGTAATGGTGATATTTCCCGTCGTGTTGTTCACAACGGACACCACATCGCCCGCGGCAAAAGTAGCATTCGGAATGGTAATACTACCGCCAGAGCCCACCTCGATGAACTCACCTACGTCAGTGGTGGCCAAGGAATAGCTCGTGGTCTTAGCCGACCCCGATTGCGGGATCTTTCGCACGTTGCCGGCGTTATCTGAGACTGAGCCACCGCTGACGTTCAGGTCACCGTTGGCCATCGTCACGTCCTGGCTCGAGTTGATGGAGATCGCCGTCGTGCCGCCGGTCTGAATGTTTAGTTCAGACGTGGAATCGGCAGTTTGGATGATTCCATTTTGACCATTGATGACGTTAGCCATTGTCCTACCCCTTACAAATGCAACGCGGTAAGGCTCTCTTCCTCACCGACATAACCGACCGGAAACGTGTTAAACGCCAATGATACCCGCTCATCGCCCTGCACGGTCTCGACCATGTGGGTGAGGCTGGATGGGAACAACATCAGATCGCCTGCGCCAACTTCAAACCACCACGACTCTGAGTTGTAGACGTTGTAGTTTTCGGTCGGCAGTTTGATCTGCTGATAACCATCTTTATAGAAGTAGATCTTGTCCCGCTCCCGCGCTGCCTTGAGGTACAGCACACCGGAGATGAACGAGTTCGGATGAGCATGTTTGTGGTGGTACTGCCCTGCCTTGGTGTAGTTCAGCCAAGACTGGGTTAAACGCATCGACACTTCATGCTTCGGGGCATAGATCGACTTCAGGTATTCGTTGACTGAGTTTTCTACAAACTCCTTCAGGCTCGCCATCGTATCGTGGCGAAGCACATAGCGGTCATCGCTCGTCGTGTTGCCCATATTGCTATGGGTCGGCTGGCTATCAACGAACGCGATCTCCTCGGCAGAGTAATCCCTACCGAGTTCAAATTTGGCAACCGCCGTTGGGAAGAGGTTGTAGGTAATCAAGCAGCGTTAGCCTTTTCGATCTGCTCAACGTAAGCCTGAAATGCAGCCTGCTGCTCTGGCAGCAGAATAGTTGGCACTGCGTCTTCCAGTTCCTTGATCTTCTCAATCGTGTACATGACTTCCTCGACAGACGGAGCCGGTCGCGGATCATCCCAACGAGTGAAGCCCAAACCTCCCGTCCACTCCCACTTTGCACCGGGACGAAGGAGATGAATTGCCGTGTCAATGCCCATCAGTTGATATGTTTTCATGTGAAGTTGACCTTGAGGATTACGATGCCGGAGCCGCCACTTGTACCAGAAGCGGCTGTGCTTCCATTACCCCCGCCACCACCGCCACCGCCGGTATTAGCAGTTCCAG
>CAZRFN010000171.1:0-1636 GCA_964599335.1 uncultured Acidibacter sp.
ACCAGCTTTTCCGGGTCCAGCGCGGTCTAGATCCGGACGACTGGAAGCCGATGCCCTCGATTGGAGCCGGTGTCCGCGAACTTCGAGTGCGCGACTCATCGGGAGCTTTCAGGACAATTTATTTGGCGACTCGACCGGAAGCGATCTACGTCTTGCATTGTTTCCGCAAGAAGTCACAGAAGACTGCACGTGAAGACATGGAGTTAGCGCGACAACGACTCGCCCGAGTGCCGAGGAGAACATCACATGAGTAAGAAAAAAGTTCAGAGTGTCTTCCGAGATCTCTATCCCGCCGATCAAGCCGCAGAGATGGAAATGCGCTCGTTGCTACTTCAAGGTCTCGGGAGCTGGTTAGCAGACTCGGGTATGACCCAAAACGAAGCGGCGAAGGTTCTCGCTGTTACGCAGGCGAGGGTGTCCGATATCAAGCGCGGCAAAATCAGCTCCTTCAGCCTCGATCTGCTTGTTCGTCTTGCAGCAAGGGCGGGTCTGAATCCAAAACTGAAGTTGGTCGCGTAGTTGTTATTCACGCGATCCCGACTGGTTATGGAATCTCGCACTATCCCTTGGTTTCTAAGGTCGAGTGATCGAAGCTAATGCAGTAGCGAGTCCCGTTCGGTCAATAGACCCGAGCGGCAATTCGAGAAGCCGCGACATTTGATCTGCTATTGACTGCCGAGTAGATTCAAATGCGCGACGTTTCTCCCTGTCGTCGCCACTAACGCTCGAGGGATCGGGATATCCCCAATGAACCTGGACAGGTCTATTACCTGACCTTCCTGTGAATATCGGGCAAACTTCTGCCGCTGCGCTGTCGCAGACGGTGATGACGATGGAAAGAGGAGGTGAGTCGATTTGCGCGAACTCATTCCAACTCTTGCTCCTCAGGCCTTCGATACTGACGTCGGCATTGCGAAGAACTTCGAGTGCGAAAGGATTGACCCGTCCGCTCGGCATGCTGCCTGCGCTATGTGCTCGGACATCTTTACCGAATTTCTGAGCCAGATGATTCAGCATCCCCTCAGCGAGAATGCTGCGAGCGGAATTGTGAGTGCACAGGATGAGAATATGAGTCGTCATATTGCCGAATGGCAATCTTAGAACCAAATTATGACTATCGGGAGGCAACCGTCGAATAACTTATTCGCCTTGCGTTGCTGGCGGTCACAGCAGGTTATTTACTTACACATTCTCTTACACACCGCTTAGTGACACGTGTAAGTCATTGAAGGCCAAGAGGGATTGCTGAGTCCAGTCTTCTCATAATCCCTTGGCCCTTGGTTCGAATCCAAGTGGGCCCAATAATTTCAACACGGTTCATGAAGGCCGCATCCAGCGTTCCGCGTCGATGATTTTCCTCAGACTCCGCCGGCTACATCAACGAGTAAGTGATCGGCATTGATCGCGGACATCGCGTCTGTCGGACGGGGCGTTGGGAGATAAATACAATTTAGTACTGGGGAACACTTCATGTTGCCGTATAGTGAGCCGTGGAAAAAAATCAGGTTGCGCTGGATCGTCATAAGACATGTAATTCGTTAACCAGAGCCGTGAATTCCACCCGTTGGTTTGGTTGGCTCTATCACGCCAAGCTCATCCACTTCACACAGCGCCGATCAGACATAACGGCTGGCGC
>CAZRFN010000172.1:0-1628 GCA_964599335.1 uncultured Acidibacter sp.
TGATCGTCGCTTTCGCATATGCATTACGGATCTATCTACGACGCTGGTGGGTCGTTGCTCTGGTATCAAACCTCCTATTGTTTTGGAGCACTGGTGTTCCCATTCGAGCGTCCACGCGTCTCTATGAGTGGATGTTGAGCACAGTTGGTTGGACTGACTTTTATCCGAATCTTGGCTGGCATATCTCAAGAAATTCGACAATCTTTCTTCTTGAATACGACTACCTCGCACTTGTTGCAGTTCTCGTGTTTCCCTGGATCTTGTCTAAGGGAATCTTTCAACGTGGAGTTCTTGTACCAATCATTTTTGGTTCAGCACTTGCGTTGACGTTTGAGAACCTTGCAGCAGTGTTCATCATCGGAGCATTGTGGAGTTCGTGGCGACTCACGAAGAAAGTCGCACTAGCAAAACCGTTTCTCATTGGCATAGGCTGGTCGCTGCCGATTACGGCACTTATCGTTTACTCGAGAGTGAGTAATCCCGATGCCGGGACGCCGCTAGTTGCCATCACCAAGTTGGGGTACTCCATCAATACCGAGTACCGCCCGTTGGTTTTCCGTTTGCTGATCGGATTTCTCGTTCTTCCGTACCTTTTGGGAGTGGTCACGGAGTATGTGCTCTCACGTCTACGTGTGACGATCTCGTGGAATTATCAGTTGCGGCCGTACATCAATGGAGTAATTCTGGGTCTCTGCTTTTCGTATTTTGTTGGCTATTTTCATTCAGCCCTCGCCACAGAGTTTGGTCGACAGAGTCTGGGTGGTCAGGTACTTCTGTTTCTCAGTGGCTTTTTGGCGCGTCAGGCACGTGAAGAACGTCGTCGGCAGCAACAATCCTCCAATACCGATGCTGAGATCAAAGCAATCAGTTAACGGCCACACCGGCGGCCACTGAAGCGCCAAGCACGGTCATCAGTCATGCGCCGGTGAGGTTGCGGTGCTGGCCACAGTAACGGCATAGCCGACATGATTGCCGCCAGTTCTTCCTCGGTTGCACGCGGTTGCACTCGTGAAATGTGCAACGTAATGGGTTGACTACTCATCAGAGTGGAATGTTTCCATGTTTGCGTTGCGGTACATCGTCGCGCTTCGTGCGCAGTACTCGAAGACCCTCCACCAACTTGATTCGTGTCTCGGCGGGATCAATCACGTCATCAACGAAGCCGCGTTCGGCAGCAGCGTAGGGATTGGCGTACTTCTCGGTGTATTCCGCCACGAGTTGGGCACGCCGAGCGGCAGGGTCGGCTGCTTGTTGAAGCTCGCGCCGATACACAATCTCCACTGCGCCCTGCGGACCCATTACCGCCAACTCGGCTGATGGCCATGCATAGGCGAGATCAGCACCAATTGATTTGGAATTCATTACCACGTACGCACCGCCGTATGCCTTTCGGGTGATCACTTGAATGCGCGGCACCGTGGCTTCGCAGTACGCGTACAACAATTTGGCGCCATGACGGATGATGCCGCCGTATTCCTGATCAACACCCGGCAAGAAACCAGGTACATCCACAAAGGTGACGATCGGAATGTTGAACGCATCACAGGTCCGCACGAAGCGCGCCGCCTTCTCACTCGACTCGATGTCGAGTACACCTGCCAACACCATCGGTTGATTACCCACGACAC
>CAZRFN010000173.1:0-1618 GCA_964599335.1 uncultured Acidibacter sp.
GCGCTCGTTTCGATGCTCGCGGGTGGATTCCTCGGTATCCTCGTGGTCTTCTTGCGTAAGGCAATCGCGAATCGGCCGAAGCGCTGAGTTCGCTGCGCCGGAAAGTCCATGCGAATTTCCGTTTTCGGCTCGGGCTACGTTGGTCTCGTCACGGGAGCGTGTCTCGCGGAGGTTGGCAACGACGTACTCTGCGTCGATATCGACCCCGAGAAAATCAAAAGCCTGCAGTCGGGTCGTATTCCCATTCATGAACCGGTCCTCGAGACGCTGGTAGCGCGTAATGCCGCGGCGGGGCGCCTTCTGTTTTCGATCGATTCGGCGAGGGCGGTGTCGCACGGTGAGGCCCTCGTCATCGCGGTCGGAACGCCGCCTGGAGAAGACGGCTCGGCGGATTTGTCTCACGTGCTCGCGGTCGCTCAAGAGATCGGACGTCATCTTTCTGCTTATCGCGTGATCATCGATAAATCGACCGTACCCGTTGGTACGGCGGACCGAGTGGCCGGAGCGATTTCAAAATCACTCGCTGAACGCGGGGTGTCTTGCGAGTTCGATGTCGTCTCGAACCCCGAGTTTTTGAAAGAAGGGGCAGCCGTCGCCGATTTCATGAAACCCGACCGAGTGGTCGTTGGCTCTGAGTCGCCTCGTGCTATTGCTTTGATGCGCGCGCTCTACGCGCCCTTTACACGCAACCACGAGAGATTGATCGTCATGGATGCGCGCTCTGCAGAGCTTACGAAATACGCCGCGAACGCCATGCTTGCCACGCGCATCTCGTTTATGAACGAGCTGGCGGGTATTGCCGAACGCGTGGGAGCGGACATCGAGAAAGTTCGTCAGGGTATTGGTTCTGATTCTCGCATCGGATTTTCGTTTATCTATCCGGGTGCGGGGTATGGCGGGTCGTGTTTCCCGAAGGACGTGAAGGCGCTGACGCGTACGGCGATCGAGGCGGGTGCAGAGCCCAAACTGCTTCAGGCCGTCGAGGCGGTAAACGATCGCCAGAAGGATGTGCTCTTCAAGAAGTTCTCTGACTTTTTTGGTTCAAAGGTTTCGGGGATGACCGTTGCGCTCTGGGGGCTTGCCTTCAAACCCAATACCGACGATATGCGCGAGGCGCCGAGCCGACGCTTTCTCGAAGTGGCGTGGGCTTCGGGGGTGCGCGTTCGGGCGTATGACCCCGTGGCGATGAAAGAGGCTGAGAAGCTCTACCCAAAGCGGTGTGTCTCGGGTGAGCTGGTGCTCTGTCAATCGCCCATGGCGGCGATCGAGGGTGCCGAGGCGCTCGTCGTCGTGACCGAATGGCAGGAGTTCAGGAGCCCTGATTTTGAGACCCTCAAAAATCGTCTCAAACAGCCGGTGATTTTTGACGGTCGCAACCTCTATGATCCTGAGCGCCTGAAATCTTTGGGCTTTCGGTATTTTGCGATCGGTCGGGGAGAGACGTTGACATGACGAACTTGGCGGCTTTCAAGGCTTACGACGTACGCGGTCGGATTCCGACTGAGATCAACGAAGATCTCGTCCGGGACATCGGTCGTGCGTATGCCGCGTTTGTTCGCCCCAAGCGCGTGGTGGTCGGGCGGGATATTCGCCTCACGAGCGCGACGCTCGCCTCGGC
>CAZRFN010000174.1:0-1611 GCA_964599335.1 uncultured Acidibacter sp.
GTACTGCAAGCGCGGGTGTGTCTGCCCAATTGACGAACCAGCTCGAGCCTTGAGCAATGACGCCCCTTCCGGTTTGTCCACCATCGAAGTTCAGGGCAAGCCAGTTCAGCGAGGTAACGTCTTGCTGAGTACTTTGCCAAGTCACAATGAAGCCGCGATCCGGTTAATGTCGGTCGGGGGTCGGCGTGGGCGACAGCAACTACGCTCAAGACCGACAGGAACGCCCACGGAGACTTCAGTGTCGATATTTTCATTTTGACCCCGATGGTCGCAGGACTTTAGCACCCTTGACGTTCCCTACCCGCAGGAGCAGCCTCGAACCCCATGAACTCGAGGACGCTAACCAGAGCTTTCCTGCTCAGCCCGTTTCTTCTCGCCGTATCGAGCGTCCTCGCCACTCGTATTTTCAGCCAGCACGCCCTCTCTGAGGGTCTTGCGGTATTGGCGTTTCTCTGTGGCTTAGCATTGTGGAGAGCCGATCGGTCGACCGATCGCTTGATTCCTGTCGGTGCAACGCTCGGTATGGGTGGTTTAGTTTTAAAGGGGGTATTTGTCTGGCTTGGAATCGGAGCAGAGGTGCATGACATGAGCACCCACGAAACCACGCCGGGAAATCCTCTACTGCTTCATATCCATCATCTTTTCTTCAATATCGGATTTCTGTTTTACATTGCGGCAGCCATCCGCGCCGGAATAAAGAAAATTAAAGGGATAGCGCAATCATGAAACTCTTAATCACGTTGTTTACGACCGCTCTGGCCACACTCGGCTCGTTGGCGAGTGGTAGCCCGATGGGTCTCTCGCCTGAAGGACAAAAGGCGTCTGCGCCGGATATCGCAGTCAACTCAAAAGGCGATATCGCTGTACTGTGGGTTGATCGCTCACCTCAAGACCAGCCCGCCGATGGCGGTCACAACCATGATCGACATCTCGCCGTCACGGACGTCTACGTCGTGATCTCTAAAGATGGTGGAAATACGTTCTCCGTACCAACGAAAGTCAATGCCGCATCCGGCGCCGTGTGGGGGCAACAAGTCAGCCGCCCCAGAATCGTCGGTACACCCAACGGCACATGGCATGTCGCGTACTCCGCAAACGACATTCACCCCAAGCTGAATAAAACACTACTGACGACTCACTACACTCGCTCGATCGATGGCGGTCGATCGTTTGAGCCACCGAAGCGACTGTCGTCGATTACAGACCAAGATATGAGCGATGTCATCCACGGCGGTTTTGCAAGTGCCGCTGCGTTCGGAACGATGGCCTCTGCACCTGATGGCAGTGTTCATGTGTACTGGATCGACACTCGGCACATGAAACCAGACAGCGACTCCGGCGCCCTCTATGGAAGCGCCTCACGTGATGATGGGAAAACTTTCACAACCGATAAACAACTGATTGATACAAGCGTTTGCCCATGCTGCCAATTGACCGCAGTAGCCAACTCAAAGTCAGAAATCATCATAGGTTCGCGACGCGTAGAAAAAGATAGCTTCCGTCCTGCGACAGTCATGACGCTATCTCGCTCAGATGTAGTCACTCATGAACGCCGTTCCATCGGCGGTGCGCCGTGGCAAATCAACGGATGTCCATTGAAGCCAACCGTTG
>CAZRFN010000175.1:0-1582 GCA_964599335.1 uncultured Acidibacter sp.
CGCCCCCGAAACCGGATACGGCTACATCCGCTGTGGAAAGTCGCTGAGTCCCGCTTTCGAGATCAATCGCTTCATCGAAAAGCCGGACCGAAAGACTGCAGAAGGGTTTCTCGCGGCAGGCGGATACCTCTGGAATAGCGGTATGTTCTTGTTCAAAGCACGCCGGTATCTCGAGGAGCTCGCGAAGCATGCGCCGGCGATGCTGGAAGCTACGAAGGCGGCCGTCTCTGCGGCCAAGTCCGACCTCGATTTTCTGCGGGTCGATGCCGCAGCGTTTGCCAAATGCCCCTCCGATTCGATCGACTATGCGGTGATGGAAAAGACCGACGCGGCGGCGGTCGTGCCGCTCGATGCGGGGTGGAGCGATGTGGGGTCTTGGTCCTCTCTTCACGATGCGCTCGAGCGCGACACCGCAGGGAACGCGCTACGTGGCGATGTGCTCTCCGTCGATACCGAAGGCAGCTTTGTGCTCGCCGAGAGCCGACTGGTCGCCACTGTGGGGCTCAAGGATCATGTCGTCGTTGAGACAAAAGATGCCGTGCTTGTCGCCCCGAAAGATCGGGTTCAAGACGTCAAGAAACTCGTCGAGAAGATCAAGCAGGACGGTCGCTCCGAGCATCAGCTTCACCGCGAGGTGCATCGCCCGTGGGGCAGCTACGACAGCATCGAGAACGGTGCGCGCTATCAAGTGAAGCGGCTTTCGGTGAAGCCGGGCGCTTCAATGTCTCTCCAGCTGCATCACCACCGTGCTGAGCACTGGATCGTGGTGGCCGGCACCGCGCGCATTACGCGGGGCGATGAAGTGTTCATGCTCGAAGAAAACCAGTCGACGTATATCCCGCTTGGGGTCAAACACCGCATCGAGAACCCGGGGAAGATCCCGCTTCACATCATCGAGGTGCAGTCGGGTTCGTACCTCGGTGAGGACGATATCGTTCGATTTGAAGACCGATACGGGCGCTAAACGCCTTCAAGACTTTTTGCGTTTGGCGAGTTCTGTCGAGCGCGCTTCGGCAGCCGCCAGAAGTTCTTCTGAGAGCTCGCCGCGAAGGCGATTTCTCATCTCGATCGAGGGTTGATCGCCGGCACTTGCCGCCAAGTTGAGCCAGGCATACGACTCAACTTTCTCTGCGGCGGCTAAGGCAAGCTGATACGCGGCTCGCGGTTCGCCGCCGAGCGCAGCACTCTCGAGTAACGTCTTCGCAGCCTCCGGGTCTTTTCGGCCACCGCTTCCGGCGAGCATCAACACGCCGAGCTGCATCCTGCCCTGCAGGTCTCCGTCTGCGCTCGCTTCTTCAAAGAATTTGCGTGCGATTGCGATGTTCTGTGGTACGCCTTCGCCTCGTTGGTACATCAACCCCAAATTCGTCTTGGCACGCCCCAGGTTTTCTTTGGCCGCTTTCTCAAAAAGTCTTACGGCCTCGACGTTATTTTCGGGAACGCCCTGACCATGATCGTACATGACCCCGAGGTTATTGATCGCCTCAACATGGCCTGCCGTGGCGGCCCGATCGAACCAGCGAGCGGCTTCGGCTAAATCTTTGGAGACCCCTCGACCTTCACGATAAAGAATGCCGAGGTT
>CAZRFN010000176.1:0-1580 GCA_964599335.1 uncultured Acidibacter sp.
TCGCGATGGTGTTGCTCGGGGGTCTCGCGGTGCATTTTGTAGGATCGCCGTTCGGTCCCGAAACCGTGGTCTTCGACGGTTGGGCCGCCACCGTGCTCTGTGTGCTGCTGGTTGCGGGCGCGATGAACGCGATGAATATGGTCGATGGCATCGATGGTTTGGCGGGATCGTTGGCCGCGCTTGCGTTTTCTTCGGTTGCGACGGTGTCGCTCGTCTCGGGGAATGCTGAGGTGCTCGCTATTTCGGTCATCGCCGCCGGGGTATCGGGGGCTTTTCTCATTTTCAATCTCCCCTTGGGTTTTAATCGTCCGATTCGAACCTTCATGGGTGATGCGGGAAGTTTGTTTTTAGGTTTTTTGCTCTCCTGGTCGCTCATTGCGCTCTCGCAAAATTCGGAGTCCATCGTCTCGCCAGTGACCTTACTATGGTTTATCGCGATGCCCATTTTCGATATGGGTTCGACGGCGATAGGTCGTATGGCGAAGGGGTACTCGCCGTTCTACGCCGATACCACCCATCTTCATCACTCGCTCCTACGCCGAGGTTTTCCCGTGCCGGGCGCCTTGGCGGTGCTGGTCGCTATGGCTCTTGTTTGGATCGGAGTGGGCTGGACACTCGATCAGGTGCTCGACCTGCCGGATTACGTCTCCCTGTTGGCGTTCATTGCAGCGGGGGGTGTGACCCATGCCGCGATACGTTTCGGTGATCCGGGCGCTGCTGCTTCGAACCCGGCGCCGTAGACGCTTTCCGGTATCATTCCGCCCCTATGGAAAACCCAAATCCGGTTACCCCTGCCTACGACGACGAGATCGATCTCTGGGAACTCTGGGAGACTATTTGGTCGGGTCGTTGGCTCATCATCGCCATCACGGGCGTGTTTACCTTGAGTGGCGTCACGTACGCGCTACTCGCGCAGGAGTGGTACAAGGCGGATGTCGTGCTGGCTCCAGCGGATAAACAGGCAGGGGCTGGCGGCGCGCTCGCCCAATTTGGTGGCTTGGCGAGTTTGGCGGGTATCAGCTTGCCGGGTGCGGGCGAGGGTGAGCCGGTGGCCGTACTCAAGTCCAAAGATTTTGCTCGGTCGTTCATCACCGATCTCAGCTTGCTTCCCATTTTGTTGGAAGACGCTGATTTCGGCGACAAGAACCCGGACATTCGTGATGCGGTGAAGGTGTTTGATACCAAGATCCGTACCGTCACCGAGGATAAGAAATCGGGGCTCGTCACGCTGTCGGTGCGCTGGAAAGATCCCGACACCGCAGCCGAATGGGCTAATGTGCTCGTCAAGCGCTTGAACGATCGACTTCGGACGCAGGCGCAAGAAGAGTCTGAGCGCAACGTGGCCTATCTACAGCGCGAGATCGCCTCGACGAGCGTGGTGTCGCTGCAGCAGTCGATGGGTCGTGTGCTCGAAGGGGAGATGCAAAAGCTGATGCTCGCTCGCGGCAACGAAGAGTTTGCATTTAAGGTCATCGATCGTGCGACGCCCCCGAAACAACGAGAGACGCCAAAGCGAACGTTGATCGCGCTCGTTTCGATGCTCGCGGGTGGATTCCTCGGTATCCTCGTGGTCTTCTTGC
>CAZRFN010000177.1:0-1575 GCA_964599335.1 uncultured Acidibacter sp.
TTGCTTCTTTAAGAACTAATTCAGAAGTTAGCTGAGCTACTCTTTCTTGAAAAGCCTGTAAAATTAAATTTACATCGATATTTTGTTCATTCATGCAACGATTATACTATCTTAGATTCTAAGGTTGCAACTTTTGCAGATAATTCTTGAATTGCTTTAATAATTGGAGAAATAAATTCATCATATACTAATTTTTGAGTCGAATCTTTATCGTCTTTGTCAACAAGTGCCCATGGAGCAAAATCATCAGGATCTATTCCCATTTCCTCTACTGCTTCCTTAACTTGTTGAGCGATTAATCCGTAGTGTCTTCTTTTTCCTTGTGTTAAGTCACATAGAATGCTATCATTTTCATCTCTTATAACTTCTCCATTGTCATCTACCAATGCTTTTGATTTTTGCTTATAATATGAAACTGGATTTAATTTATTTATAAAATCTAAACCTAAAGAACATTGTTGTATTTCATATTTTACTCTAAAATCAGATCTATCATATAAAGCTCCAGAATAATAAAGGTCATTCCAAATATAGTCATCTCCACCAGCTTCTACTCCTAGATTGTATTCTCTATTAAGATATGGATAAAATGAAGCTGACCATCCAGCATAGTTTCTGTTATAAAACTTAATTTTATTTACTAGAATGTCAGTATCCATTACTACTCTAAGAAACCCTGGATCGTACTGATCGCCTATTATTAGGTTTCCGGATATTTGCATTGTTCCACCGGAACTATCCCACTGTATTGAGTTATTTGTTCCAGCTCCAACCCTAAAAAACAACACTCCATCATCTCTTCTTAAGAATATATTATTAAAGTCAGTAGTACTCAAAGATAATCCATGGTGACCTGCTGCAACTATATTACCGCCAAGTTCAATTCCACCAACTGAAATTTTTCCAGTTACGCTAGATAGGTTACCTCCGAAAGATGCATTTCCGCTAGAGTCTACTGAAAAATTAGGAAAAGATATAGCTGAAGTTCCGCCTGTATCCATTTGAATGTATGTACTGCTAGAACCAACTCTAAAATAAGTTGTGTCGTTAGTATCTCTTCTTACCCAAGCATTATTCCAAGATCCGTCTATTCCTATACCGTTATGTTCTGAAGCATCGTAAACATTTTTTCCAATATAAACATCTCCGGCCCTTAAATAGCCAGTCATTGTTCCGCCTGCTGCATTTACTGTTCCTGTAAATGTTCCAGAAGTTGCAGTAATAGCTCCGCTAATATTTGCTTCTGTAGCAGATAACACTCCGCCAGCCGTGACTCCAAACTTTCCTGACGTAGTTGTTACTGCGCCGTTTGAATAGATAGTTAAGCCAGTTGTAGTTACTGCGTTTGCAGTGATTGTTCCTCTTATCGAGGTATTAGCAAACTCTGCGGTTCCGTTACCTTTTATTGCCCAGCCGGTTGAGCCAGCCACGTAACCATTAGACTGTATTATCGAGTTAACTCCATCCAACTTAATTGTTTGAGCACCTATTGTTCCTGCTTTTATTTTATCTGCAGTAAGTTCTAATATTTCTGCAGAATCAATCAGGGTTGATTGTGATGCAATTAAACTTGTC
>CAZRFN010000178.1:0-1570 GCA_964599335.1 uncultured Acidibacter sp.
CGTCCAGCGTGAACGCGCCGTAGTCCGCCGTGATAAGGCGATCCGCACGGAAGGTGGCATCCTGTCCCGTGAGCGCAAACGTGCCCGTGTCGAGCGCCACCGACCGGCTTGTCTTGAGCGCGGCGTCCTGTCCGGTCAGCGTGAAGGTGCCCGTGTCAGGACTAAAGGCGTACCCGAGTCCAAACGCCGTGGACTGCCCATCCAGCGTGTAAGTGCCGTGATCGGCGGTAAGGCGAGCGCCCTTGAGGAACGTGACCGCTTCGCCAGACAGCGTGTACGACCCGTGCGCGGCACTGAGGCTGAACGCGGCGGTCGTGCCCGCGTCCTGCCCTGTCAGCGTGAACGTCCCTACCGCTGCAACGAACGCCCGCGCCACTCCCGTCGAGGAGAATGGCGCACCGCTGATCGGGAAGCCTGACAGCATCAGTTAGCCCGTCAGTTGCGAGGCGGGACAGGCCATGCGGGGGGATGGAACGGGTCCGTCACGGTCCCCATGTAGTCACGGAGCTGCTGGCGGTAGACGCGCCACGCGGCCACCTGCTCCGGCGTCAGCGTCACATCAGGCAACTGCGTCCAGTCACAGGCGTAGAGCTTCTGGTCCCGCGTATAACGCAAGCCCCTCAGCGCGTTCTGCTTTGCCTGTTCCATTTCCTCGGGCGTGAACGGCGTGTTGACCCATGTATTCGTGTACGCATCCTTCGCCGCGTCCCAGACAATCGGGCCGTCGTTCGTGTGCTCGAACTGCACGGGCGCTGGCTGTTCCGTGTACTTGAACACCGCGTACCCGAAGTCCACGAGGAACGAGTTGTCGGGCAGATCGGGGAACGAGGTCTGCGGGAAGATGAGGCGGAAGTTGGAATACGTCAGCGGGTAGTTGACCGGCTGGCCGTTCTCCACCTTGATCACCAGCAGGTCGCTATCAGAAATCGTGAGTCCCATAATGTTCTCAGTTAGACGTTTGCAGCGTTCGACGGATAGCTACGGCCAGCACCCCAGATGATGCGGACAGCGCCGTTCGCGCCATTGCCACCGTTAGAGGTAGTAGATTGGCCCGTACTGTCTTTATAGAAAGAACCGCCGTTTCCGCCACCTCCGCCGTAAGAGCCACCTGCGCCACCACGGTTTGCTGTTGTGCTTGTCAGATTTGCGCTTGGCCCTACCCCTTGTGATCCCTGTGACCCAGACGAACCACCACCTCCACCAGACGGGGTGATGTCGCTACCACCCGCAAATCCATTAGATCCTGTACCAAGTATTCCAACGCCACCTCCTCCGGCTCCACCGGCTCTTAATTGGTCAAAAGGGTCTGGAGTGTCGTTTTGCAAATAAGCATACCCGCCACCTCCGGCAGAACCGCCAGAACCTCCGTATGCAGCATAACCCGCCCCTGCACTGCCACCGGCTCCGCCATTTCCAGAATATCCACCAGCACCGTTTCCACCACTTCCTTCTGAAGCACTCCCTGATTGGCCAGACCCACCAGTCCCACCAGTTCCAGTGTTGCCAGCAGCAGCTGCACTTCCGGCAGCAGCAACAAGTGTGGTCGTACTACGTTTAAGCGACGAATCAC
>CAZRFN010000179.1:0-1538 GCA_964599335.1 uncultured Acidibacter sp.
ACATCTACAACTACAACTACTATACCCACAACTACAACAACAATTCCATCATCAACTACTAGTACTACGACTAGCACTACTGTCACTACAGTACCAGTTACAACTACTACTGTAATATCTACTAATTTTATTGCGACTCCGTCTATCAATAGAATTAGAAAAGTTGCAACCGGTTGGTATGGAATTACTTTAAGATATTATACTTACGCTAATAATTCTCCTTATAATATAAATATATATTGTTATCAATCAATAACTTCACCAGTTGCATATTCCACTTCCTTTAGGTATAATAGTGGAACTTTGTTAAACTATGAATTCAATACCAATTATGATATAAATTATTGTAGAGCTACTGCCGTTAATTCTAATGGTCAATCTAGTCTCTACAGCAATTACGAGGAGATTACTAATTAGTGTCTAATAATAAATTTAGCTATAAAGTGGATTTATCTAATCCAAGATATATGTATCATCCTTTTATAGCTCCTGATTTATATCGGAAAGACTGAAAAAACTAGAGCCTTACTTTTAAGCGCTCAAGAAGAACCATCTATTTTAATAGATAATCCTTCTAATACAATTAATCAAGTTTTTTCCGACGCTAAATTAGAATACATACCTTTAACTAAATACACACATGCAATCGTAGATGCTTACGCCATGAATAAATATTTACCTATTAATGTTAATGCTACTAATTTATTTAGACAAAATTTTAATATTTATCAAATAAATTCTGTAGTTAGAGGTAATTGTTTAATATATGGTTCATTAAATCAATATGGTCAAACTGAATATTCTAATTATTCAGTTCCTTATGATTTTATAATAGCAGCTACTAGAATAGAAGATATTAACTACTACGGATATGAGTGATATACCATGACCACAATTACTGACGAACGTCCTATTAATTATATTAAAATCTCTGCATTAAATAATGCAGTTTTACTTTCTTATTCAGAGCTTAACTCTTACACAGACTGGATTAAGCACATTTTATCTGTATTAGATACTTATAAAAACTAGTCTCACTCATGCCCGAGTGGCGGAATAGGCAGACGCAAGAGACTTAAAATCTTTCGCCCTTTATCGGGCGTGCCGGTTCAAGTCCGGCCTCGGGTACCATCTCTAAACAGAAAGACATTACTTTATGGCAGAAACTCAAAAGCAAATGAATTTATCTTGGCATGATAAAGCTGCTTGTAAAGGAAAAAGTGAAATATTCTTTGGACCTTATAACGAAAGAACAGGAGCCAAAGAAAAACGTGAAGCACTTGCTCGTCAAATATGTGCTTCTTGTCCAGCTTTACTACCTTGTAGGGATCATGCTAGAAACTTTGCTGAATATGGTTTCTGGGGTGGTGAATCAGAAGAAGAACGTTCTGCTGGTGGATACAAAGTATCTAATCCAGTAATAAAACGTAGAATGAGAAACCAAAAGAAAAAAGCTTCTTAATCTAACCCAGGTAGCTCAGCTGGCAGAGCAAGTGACTGTTAATCACTGGGTCGTAGGTTCGAACCCTACCCTGGGT
>CAZRFN010000180.1:0-1500 GCA_964599335.1 uncultured Acidibacter sp.
CATCACCGGCGTCTATCTCACGTGGTACTGGTACGTGGCCATCACCGAGCAAACCAATCAGGGGGACATCCTGCGGATGCTCGGTAATTGGCAAACCGCCATCGTCGATCGAATCTCCAACATCGGTGCAGTCCCCATTGCCATAGTTGGAGTAGTGGTGATTGGGGCTATTCTCTCTCTCCGACGTCATGAATGAGGAGAAGCAGAAACTCTCAATAGCGTTGGAACTTCTGGTGGCGGCCTTAGCGGCAACGTCATATTTGCTTATCTTTTGGATTAGCAGGTCGCTTATAACCAGCAATACTGATCTTCGAGGTTTCATACTTAGTTCATTGCACTCATACGAGGCTCAGCAATTCCTGCCAGGTGCAACCGCCGATTTTCAGCGCAGTCTTGGAATAAGCGAAAACCCCGTTGGATTGTTTTTTGACTGGCCCTGGCTCCTGGCAAACTCCCTACCTGCTGAGTACTTCCAAGCGACTTTTGGTGGCCTCACTTGCATGTCGTTGTACTTTGCGGTCAATCTCTTAGGCGCCCGCCTCAATACTCCCGCTTTCGAACGCCAAATTGCAGGCTTCGTGCTTCCAATCCTGATGTTCATACCCGGACCAATCAGATTGAACTCTATAGCGCTGTATACGGCATCGTTCGGTTGGACGGTGAGTGCATTAACTATTTCATTGGTGATGATGTCAAGTGCCCCCAGAAGAACACAGGCAATCAATGTTCTCCTTGGATTTGCGTTCGGCATGTTTGTCTTCTGGGCGAACATTTCGTATCTTCCAATGACTCTCCCCACGATATTGATTGGCACTGGTTTCATACTCTGGAAGACTTCAGTTCGAACCAGTAGACGTCGGGTCGCTGTGTTCGCTATGGGTGTGCTCTCTGCTGCACTTCTGGTTCTGCCACTCTTTATCGGCGTATATCTCTATGGAGTTTGGGCCATTCCAGATATCGCAGTACAGGAAAACATTGACACAATCAGGTCTTGGAGTGATGTCGTACGGACGCTCATTCTTTTCCCGGGACTCGACAAACTTCCACTAATTTCCACTTGGCTGGGGAGCCCAACGCCACGAATAGTCGCGGTACTGATGCTCTTACTAGCTATTCGCCACTCATGGAAATTTGGTCAACGTAATCTTGCGGTGTTGGGTCTGGTCGCCCTTGGAGTCTTCGTTGTCTACGCATTGGCTTATTCCACCTCTGCATGGATTCTGTCTAGAGAAATTGGGCTAACACCAAGTTACGTTGAAATCGTCGCTTACCCAATCTGGCTACTGCTGATGGTGAATCTCGTCTTGGGGTCACGAAACTTTCAAAAAGAAATACCTCAGGCCATCCTCAGAGTGTGGCCGATAGTGATCATCCTGATGTGGGGCGCTCAATGGGTCGCTCGGAATCACTCCCTTCGCTCTGAATCAGCAGAGTATCCAGTAATCCAGTCCGAGACAACACGACGGCTCAGTTCCTTGACGAGCGAAGACCTGAGCAAAG
>CAZRFN010000181.1:0-1496 GCA_964599335.1 uncultured Acidibacter sp.
CTGCAATTGCGCAGCAGCTTGAAACCAAGTTGACGCGCACCGTTCGCCTCGATGATTTTGACCAGCCCAATACATTCCAAGTTTTGCCATCCAAGACCTCCCGTGCTGGCAAAATTATGGCGTTTGATACAAATGGTAACGTCACGGTCGGTGAAGATATTGGTAACTGGCGCGGTGATTGGGCAGCTGGCACGGCCTATACGACTCGTGACTTGGTCAAAGATACGTCCAATGGCAATGTCTATCGCTGTAATACGGCTCATACGTCTTCCGGCACGACCCCGATCTCCAGCAATGCTGACTTGGCAAAATGGGATCTTGTCGTAGATGCGGCTTCAGCTACCGCCTCTGCTGCTGCGGCGGCTGCAAGCGCCACATCCTCTGCGGCATCGGCTACGCTTGCTAATGATTGGGCGACCAAGACATCCGGCCCTGTCGCTGGTGGTGAATACTCTGCCAAGTATCATGCAACGGCTGCGGCTACGTCTGCGTCAAATGCTTCTACAAGCGCTTCTAATGCGGCTACATCGGCTTCCAATGCTTCGGCTGCCCAGACTGCGGCAGAGGCGGCTAGAGACGCTACGCTGGCAGCGTATGACCAATTTGACGACCGTTATCTTGGGTCCAAGGCTTCGAACCCGACAGTCGATAATGACGGGAACCCTTTGGTTGCTGGTGCATTATATTACAATACAACAGTTCCAGAGATGCGGCTCTACACTGGCTCGGCTTGGGTAGCGGCATACGTCAGTGGCGCATCCTATCTCCTGACAGCCAATAATCTCAGTGAACTTGCGGCGACAGCGGCTACGGCTAGGACAAACCTCGGCCTTGGTTCCATTGCGACTCAGGCAGCAAGCAACGTCGCCATCACTGGTGGCTCGGTCAACGGCACAACGGTCGGCGCATCTACCCCGTCCACTGGTGCGTTTACCACATTGTCGGCTACAGGAACGGCAACCTTCTCAGGCGCTATGTCGGCTACGGCTAATGCCTATATGCAGATCGACGCACTGACAGATGCGGCGACCATTGCGGTCGATATGTCAGTCGGCAATAACTTCTCGGTAACCCTTGGTGGCAACCGGACGCTTGGCAACCCGACCAATCTTACAGCAGGGCAATCTGGTATCATCTTCATTACACAGGACGGCACAGGCTCACGGACACTTGCCTATTCATCTTATTGGGACTTCCCGTCTCAAACGGCTCCTACACTTACGACAACGGCAAATGCGGTGGATGTGTTGGTCTATACCGTTCGTTCATCGACAAGCATCGCGGCACAACTCCTGACCAATATCGGGTGATCAATGGGACTTCCTGTAGAAGTTAATAACCTTATGCTTGGTTCATTGGGCGGCTACACTGTAGGCCGCTCTCTCCGCTTCCGTTCGTCTGCAAGTGCTTATCTAAACCGCACTCCTTCCTCTACAGGGAGCCGTCAAAAATTTACTTGGTCTGGTTGGGTAAAACGTGGTTTGCTCACCACTGGA
>CAZRFN010000182.1:0-1494 GCA_964599335.1 uncultured Acidibacter sp.
AGGCACTGCAAGTAGGAGTGAAAGCACCAGGCAGACTAAACAGGACCACACGCTTTCCATCGAAAAGTTCTGAAGTAGTACGAGTTACAAATTCCCCATTTTCACGAAATACAAATTGCACCTGAGGAACTTCATATTGTTCTTTACGCATTTTAACCTCTATCAAAACACGCCGGGAATAATTTGCCCAGTGGTGAGATATGTCCCAACAGCAATTACGAATCCAAGCATCGCAAGTCTTCCGTTAAGACGCTCATTTTGTTCAGTCCATCCGAATTTCATTTGTTTTCTCCTTATTTTACATTAGAGTAGATTGAAGTTTCACCATAATCACGGTGAATTTTATAACCAACAACTGCACCCTTTGTGTTCATCAGGGCAGGCATAAAAACAATTGTGAAGAACACTGCTGGCGCTCCAATAAAGAGAGCAGAAACGATCACATAATAAGTCAGCAATTCAATTAGAGAGTGTTCCATTATAAGGGTGTTGTTGTTTAAGTTCAGGGTTTAGTTGAGAAGGAATAACTGGATTCCTTGATTTGTTTTTAATTACAATAAAAGCATCGTTTTGATAAGATACTGTTCCAAATGGTTTTGCCCATTTTGGATTTGCATTTGGACTAGTAGCAGTTCCTGTTACTGCTACTCCTCCAATCTCTACGGAGATATCATCGTCAAATCCCCATCCAAGTTCTTGAAGGGCAATTCCAAGTTGCCCAAGCATTCCAGGACTCACAGGTTTTCTTCCTGTTCAGTAAGAATTACACAATCGCTAGTTGGATATGCTACACAAGTGAGCACCCATCCATCAGCAAGTTGGTCATCATCAAGGAACGATTGCTCCTCATTATCTACAGTGCCACTAATAAGTTTGCCAGCACAAGCAGAACAAGCACCAGCACGACATGAGGAAGGTAGATCAATACCCGCCTCTTCTGCTGCTTCAAGAATGTATTGGTCGTCAGGACATTGGATAGTCGTTTCTGATCCATCGGAGGAACGAAGAGTGACGGAATAAGTCATCAGTAAGTCTCGCAAAGTTTTTCTACGGATGCTGCCAACAGAACGAAGAAGGCAACGCTTGTTATTGTAAAGATGAATGAAGTCATTGTCAATCAATTGTCAGAAGATGCCGAAAAAGAGATTGCCAGTGAGAGCATAAGAAATAGCACCAGCAACAATGCCGACCATTGCCCAGCGTCCATTATACTTCTCCTTTGCTTGATTAGGGGTATCCATACCATAGTTTTCGTAGTACATGGTAGGTTCTTTGGCAAACATATTCTGTTGCCCACGATCATTTGTTGTTACAGTCATTGTAAATTCGTTAAGAATTGTTACACAATTATATAGCAAAAAGAAAGGGGCGTCAAGCCCCTTTGGTAAGCATTTATACTTAAAATGTTAAGAAATCAGAACCTAAAGGTTGTTTGGATAACACCACCATAGTTGTCCGAAGCATTCTTCAGACCTTGATTGTTAGACACGTAGA
>CAZRFN010000183.1:0-1494 GCA_964599335.1 uncultured Acidibacter sp.
CGGAGACACGACCATCACACTTGGCGACTTTGCCCATCACCTCGAACGTGGTCTGAAAAAACTGCGACGACACCGCTTTCGGGTCTTCGACCGAAGGGCCTTCGTCCGTGTCGGTCGTGGTCTCGCTGCCCGCCGCGAACGGATCGGTATCTTCGACGTGATGGATCTGACTCGTCCGCTCTTGGCGAGAGGACGGAGCACTCGAGGTCGATGATTTGGGCTTCGTGGTCGAACTGGGCTCCGGAGGGCGAGGTGCGGAGCCTGCGAGTCGGTCGTCGACGAGGTGGCCCGCAAGCGCCCCAAGGGCCGCGCCCACTGGGCCGGCCACCAGCAGACCCAAGGCACCGCCTACGAGTTTCCCGCCCCACTCCATGCTGCAATACTAGCAACCCCCGGCAGTCGGCCGGAAACAGCGAGAATCCGAAGTGAACGAGATCCGGACGGTGCACACCACGGCCCTGAGGCATCTGCGCCGCCTGCATACGGGCAAGGTGCGCGATATCTATGAAATCGACGCCGGCCACATGCTCATCGTCACCACCGACCGACTCTCGGCGTTCGACGTCGTGCTGCCCGACCCGATCCCGCATAAGGGCCACGTGCTCACCGAGATCTCGGAGTTCTGGTTTCGCCACACCACGAACATCGTCCCCAATCAACTGACGACCGTGAGCCTCGATACGCTGCCCCTTGATCCGGACGAGCGCGTCATGCTCGAGGGTCGCGCCATCATCGTGAAGCGATTGAAGGCCCTGCCGATCGAGGCCGTGGTGCGGGGTTATCTCATCGGCTCGGGCTGGAAGGACTACCAGCGCACGGGTGCGGTCTGCGGGATCGCGCTGCCCAAGGGACTGCAACTGGCCGAGCGTTTGCCGCAACCGCTCTTCACGCCGGCGAGCAAGGCGCCCGCCGGGCAACACGACGAGAACATCAGCTTCGCCGATGTCGAAGCGCTCGTCGGTCCGACGCTCGCTGCGCAGGTGCGCGATACCTCGCTCGCGCTCTACGACTTCGCTGCCGCGCACGCACGCCAGCGCGGCATCATCATCGCTGACACGAAATTCGAGTTTGGCACCGATGAAGCCGGTCGACTCGTGCTCATCGACGAAGTGATCACGCCCGACTCGTCGCGCTTCTGGCCCGCCGACACCTATCGCGTCGGCATCAGCCCGCCCTCTTTCGACAAACAATTCGTGCGCGACTATCTCGAGACGCTCGACTGGGACAAGAAAGCACCGGGGCCGAGTCTGCCGCCCGAGATCATCGCCAAGACGAGCGAGAAATATCGCGAAGCGCTGTCGCGCCTCACTGGCCCGCGATCGTAAATCCGTCGACGAGTACGGAGCCTGAGCGGATGCCGCCGCGCAGATCGATGTCGCCACCGATCGCGACGATCTGTCGGTAGAGTTCTTTGAGGTTGCCGGCGATCGTGATCTCGTGGACCGGGTAGGCGATCTCGCCGTTTTCCACCCAGAAGCCCGTCGCACCTCGCGA
>CAZRFN010000184.1:0-1487 GCA_964599335.1 uncultured Acidibacter sp.
CGCTTGGATTCGAACCAAGGACCAAGGGATTATGAGTAGTTTGTACCGTTCGTAAACAGCATTTTTCTGCGCGTTTTTTCACCGTCGAGACCGGTGTGTAAGCAAGTGTGTAAGCACATTTGCGGCTTCGATGGGGCGTAAGTGCACGGTTTTTGCGCTGTAAAAAAGCCGAACTTTGATCGTTGATTCCCGCACCAAAACTAACCGCACCGAGCGAACCAGCCTTACCGACCAAACCGCCATACTCAACCCGTACCTTCCAACTGCAATGCAGCAGCGCAGTCAAACAAACGTCAGCACATCCGCCTCTCGAAGCTTATGAATAATCTCCTCGGTCGTATATCTCTGTGTCGCCATCCTCCATGCCCTCTGTTGTTAGGACGAAAATGCTAGGTCACGTCAACTTCTCCCTCGTCGGCGCAATCGCACCGCCATGCGGCTCTCGAACAGGCATCAACAACTTTTCCATCGTTGAGGGTTCACGAGTGCCGATCCCTGCCTCGCGGATACCGCTGTCGCCAAATGTGCCAAACACCCGATCCCAGACAATGGCAGCACAGCCGTAGTTTGTATTGCTTTCCGCGCGATTTGCAGAGTGATGGCGAATATGCCAAGCGTTAGTAGTGAACAGAAAGCCGATGAACTTGGCATTCAGACGAAGGTTGCTATGAACGATTGCAGTCTGAACTATGGTTAACAGTATTGCCCCGTAAGCAGCAACACCTACGCCAAAAAGTAACTCGATGAAAATCGTTGGTAATACCAACCAAAAGTACTCGATCGGATGATTTGCCCCTGCATTAATCGCATTGAGTTTTTTGAAGGCATGGTGAGCCCCGTGACCAGAAAGTCGCCAAGCAACCGGCCACCGATGCTCCGCGCGATGCAACCAATACCAAATGAACTCACTCGAGAAGAAAACTAGGAACACCTGACCGATTACGGGCCAGTGATGAGGCCAGATATCTAGGTTCAATGCCATCCGCAGCGTCTCCAGCGGCTCGGTCAAGTAAGCCTCATAAACGCTTGATGCGGTTTCCCCTGCGATCATGAATGTGAAGATAACAATGAGTATCACACCCGTCTTTTCACGCATCGAGTGGCGCCACTCGGGGCGAGCGGGAATCTGATACTCGAGAAAACCAATGAAAAGATGCACGGCCAAGAACGCAAGCCCAAAGAGCGCTGCGTTATCAGGCTCAGCGAGCCAGATCGTCAAAACGACGACAATCAAGGCAGGCTGAAGAGTCCAGAAGACTATTTTCGCTAAAGTAGTCTCGCGTCCCGTCAGGTAATGAACATGAACGAGCGCTTCAGAGCCGGTCGATGATTGCGATTGATACATATCAACCCCTGTATCCACACCACATCATTGTAAACAGACGACGACGGTCGGGTTCGATCATATCTTATTGCTGTTTAAGCCTAAGCACGCTTGGATTCACACCTGCGGACCAAGGGATTATGAGAAGACTGGACTCAGCAAT
>CAZRFN010000185.1:0-1482 GCA_964599335.1 uncultured Acidibacter sp.
TGCTCTGCGCCGAGTGTTGCGGTCTGCGTCCGATCAAATGAGCAGCATGAGCGCCATACCCTCCGGGCCTCTCGGTATCTTTGGTGGAACTTTCGATCCGATCCATGTCGGACATCTGCGCACCGGTTACGAGTTGATGCATGCGCTACAACTCGCCGAGGTTCGCTGGATACCGGTGGGTAACCCAGGTCACCGTGATCCGCCGCTCGCCTCTGCTGCGTTGCGGCTCGAGATGGTTCGTCTCGCGATCGCCGGCCAGCCGGGATTCGTTCTCGATGATCGCGAGATCCGTCGCAGCGGCGTGAGCCGCACCATCGATACGCTACGCGAATTACGCGAGGAGCATCCGGATCGCTCGATCTGTGTGTTGCTCGGGATGGATGCTTTTGCAGGATTCATGCAGTGGCATCGCTGGCGGGAAATCTTCGATTACGCGCACCTCGTCGTAGCACATCGGCCCGGATGGCCGCCGCCGACCGAGGGGCCGCTTGCGACGCTGTTGGCCGAGCGAGCGATGCCGGATGTCGGAGCGTTGCGCTCGGCGCTCTGTGGCGGCATTCACGTGCGTAAGGTCACACCGCTCGAGGTCTCTTCCACCGACCTGCGCGAGTTGTTGGTCTCGGGCGACGACCCGAGATTCCTGGTACCGGATCCCGTCCGAACCATCATCATCGAATCAGGATGTTATGCTCGTGAGCATGAATAAACCCCGCTCGTCCGCCCGGAAGCCCGCGAAGAAATCCACCGTCCGCAAAGCCGTCAAACCCCGTAAGACTGCGAACACCCCCTCGAGTGTCGCGACGGGGCGCAAACCGCGAGGTCTACCTCCGGCGCTTCGCATCGTCGAAGCCGCGTTGTCCGATATGAAGGCCGTCGACGTACGTGTGCTCGATGTGCGAGGTATGAGCGATGTGGCCGATTTCATGGTGATCGCGAGCGGCACGTCCGATCGCCACCTGCGTTCGATCGCCGATCGCGTCGTGCAGATGGCGAAGGCCTCGGGTCAGCGTCCCCTAGGTGTCGAGGGTGAGCAGCAGGGCGAGTGGGTGCTCGTCGACCTACCGGATGTCATGGTGCACATCATGCTGCCTCGCACGCGCGAGTTTTATCAGCTCGAGCATCTCTGGGAGCCGCGCACACCGGCGCCTCGCAGTTCCAACAGCGCTGGCAAGCGAACGTCCGCGGCACGCGGCTGAGTCTTCGGTCTTCTGAAGGCAGGTGCATCGATGCGTCTGCGAATCATCACGGTCGGTTCGCGTCAGCCTGCATGGGTCGATGAAGCGGTTGCCGATTATCTAAAACGCTTTCGAGCGCCCTGGCGTGCCGAGCTCGTGGAGCTCGAAGCAGTTCCGCGCACGGGAGGGCGCTCTGCAGATGCGGCGCTCGAGCGCGAAGGCGAACGCGTGCTTGCAGCCCTGCGCGAGCGGGAGAGGGTGGTTCTCCTCGATGAAACAGGAAAATCTTTGAGCACGCGTGAACTCG
>CAZRFN010000186.1:0-1476 GCA_964599335.1 uncultured Acidibacter sp.
GTGGAGCAAAACTGGAACCAGGAGGTTCAGAACAATGGATAAGGACAGGTCAATCGTCATTCAGGTTGCAGCAAAGATTGCTGCCGAACTGACACCGCGCAACGACAACATGGACACCATGTTGGGCAACTATGCGGTGCTGTTCGACGGTATCCGTGGCATTCTGGTTGACGAAATCTTCGGACAGCAACCCGCCTACGGCATCACTGCGGACAACGCATATGACGCTGTTGTCGCCGCGTTCGATGCCAAGCCCGTCACCGCATCAGACACTGGTCTGACCGTCAAGGGCAAGCAGCACGGTGAACTTCCAGGCTGGCTGATTTCAGCCTGCATGGAACAGGGTGTCCGCGAAGTGTACGACAACCGTGACTCGCTGGCAGAAAACCCGAAGCGTCCGTGGTTCAAGGCTGTCAACAACAAGAACCTTGCGTTCTGGCCGCCGAAAGGAAAGTAAATGCCACGACTAACGGCAGATGAAATTGCCGCTGGTTGGAACACGGTAGAGCAGGGGGCCACAGCGCCCCCTGCCACTGTGTTACACAGCGAATACAAGTTCTACTCGCCCCTCAGCGACGCTGCAGAATCATTCGTGCGGTGGGCACAGTCCCCGAACGACCGAATCTACACGGGGGTAGAACCAATCGACAGCGAGATGCGCGGTATCGCGCCCGGCGAAATGGCGATGTACATCGGCTACAGCCACGGCGGGAAAACGTTGGCGTTGTTGCACACGTTGCGTCACAACCGCGACAAGCGTGTCATGTTCTTCATCCCCGACGAACCCAAAACGTTGGTGCTGACCAAACTGGCTTGCATTCAGCACGGTATCGACGCACGTGACCTAGAAGCACGTGTCGCAGAGGACGACGCTGACGCAATCAATCTACTGAGACAGACCGCCGAGGAGGACTTTCCGAACCTTGCGGTGTTCGACCAGCCGATGCTGCCATCCGACATGGAGCGTGCTTTCAACGAAGTGTGTGACGTGTGGGGTGAACGCCCCGAACTGGTTGTTGTTGACTATCTGGAGTTGATTGAAGCAGGCGAAACCGTTCCCGACAAGGCGAACTTTCTGAAAAGTTTCGGACGCAGACACGAGGTTCCGCTGATGGTTCTGCACCAGACCTCACGTTCAAGTGGTGCGGACGGCAAGAAACTAACCATGTCGTCAGGTTCGTACGGTGGTGAACAGCAGGCAACATCCATCATCGGTGTCCGCCGACGCAAGTACGAGATTGCATCGGAGATTATCGAACTACAGGACAAGTTGGCACGGAACCACAGCGACAAAGCGCAAGAACGTCTGGACTCGCTGCTGTATGACCAGCGCATCCACGAATACACTCTGACTCTCAGTTTGCTGAAGAACAAGCGTCCGGCGGGTCAGTTGGTGGACGACATCGATTTCGAGTTGGACATCCGTACGGGCAGGCTGTGGCAGTTGAAGCACGGTGAACTACCAGACCAGTACAT
>CAZRFN010000187.1:0-1463 GCA_964599335.1 uncultured Acidibacter sp.
TGGGCTATGTGGTGCGCTGGGTCGACCAGGGCGTGGGCTGCTCCAAGGTGCCCGATATCCACAATGTCGGCCTGATGGAGGACCGCGCCACGCTGCGGATCTCCAGCCAGCACATCGCCAACTGGCTGCTGCATGGCGTGGTGAGCAAGGCGCAGGTGGCATCCACCTTCAGGCGCATGGCTGCGGTGGTGGATTCGCAGAACGCCGGTGACCCGCTCTACAGGCCTATGGCGGGCCATTTCTCCAAGTCCATGGCCTACAGGGCGGCCACGGACCTGGTGTTCAAGGGGCTGGAGCAGCCCAGCGGCTACACCGAACCCCTGCTGCATGCCTGGCGCCTGAAGGCCCAGGCGCTCGCGTCGCGCACTCAGGCGCGCGCGAACTGAAACACCGCCACGCTGGCCAGCAGGTTGGGCAGTCGCCTGACCGGCCGGCCATCCTGAAGGCCGAAGCGCTGCACAACCCGCAAGCCGTTTCGCTTGGCAAGCAGGTCGAAGTCGGCGAAGGTGGCCACGCGGATGTTGGGGGTGTCATACCACTGGTAGGGCAGGGCCCGAGTGACCGGCATGCGACCGCTCAGGACGGAGAGCCGATTGGGCCAATGGGCGAAGTTGGGAAAGCTCACGATCCCCATGCGCCCCACCCGAGCGGTCTCACGCAGCATCGTCTCCGTGTTGCGCAGGTGCTGGAGGGTCTGCAGCTGCAGCACTACATCGAAGCTGTGGTCAGCGAACATGGCCAGGCCATCCTCGAGGTTGAGCTGGATGACATCGACATTGCGCCCGACGCAGGCCTGAAGGTTGGCGTCATCGATTTCCACGCCGTATCCGCTGCAGCCCCGCTGATGCACCAGGTGGGCCAACAACTCTCCGCGTCCGCAGCCCAGGTCCAGAACCCGGGCGCCTTGCGGCACCAGCTCGGCAATGGCCTGCAGATGGGAGGGCAGGTCGACTGCCCTCATGCCCCGACCTCCTCGGCGATGCGGGAGAAGCGCAGCCTCATCACCGCGTGGTATCGGGGATCGTCCAGCAGAAAGGCGTCATGGCCGTGGGGGGCGTTGATCTCGGCGTAGGACACCTCGGCGCGGTTGTCCACCAGCGCCTTGACGATTTCGCGCGAGCGTGCCGGCGGGAATCGCCAGTCGGTGGTGAAACTCACCACCAGGAAGCGCACGCCGTGGGCTGTCGCCAATGTGCGCGCCAGATCGCCCCCGTGCGCGCTTGCAGGGTCGAAGTAGTCCAGTGCGCGGGTGATGAGCAGGTAGGTGTTGGCGTCGAAATACTCGCTGAACTTGTCACCCTGGTGGCGCAGGTAGCTCTCGATCTGGAATTCGATGTCCTGTGTGGTGTAGGCCCACTCGTCATGGCGCCGCTCACGCCCGAACTTGGCCTCCATGGAGTCGTCGGACAGATAGGTGATGTGGCCGATCATCCTTGCCACCTGCAACCCGCGGCGCGGCAGAG
>CAZRFN010000188.1:0-1454 GCA_964599335.1 uncultured Acidibacter sp.
CTGACGATCAACAAGCTGCCCCAGCATGTACGGCAGGTCACCAATGACCAAAGACAAAACCGTCCGAGCGGCAAAGTTATACCCGCTGACGACAACGCCGACCCAGAAGTCGCCGAAATCTACAACGGCATGGTCAGGCACATCGAGTACATTTCGGACGCCGACGTCGCCTACGACACCGCCTGCGAAAACCAGGTGGCCTACGGCGAAGGTTACATCCGAATCCTGACCGAATACTGCGACGACGACACGTTCGATCAGGACATCAAGATTTCGCGCATCCGCAACTCGTTTTCAGTCTACATGGATCCGACGATCCAAGACCCGTGCGGGGCGGATGCCAAGTGGTGCTTTGTCACCGAAGACCTGCAGCGCGCTGAGTACGAGCGCATGTTCCCAGACGCAAGCCCTATCTCGACCCTGCAAGCGCAAGGCGTGGGCGACCAATCGATCTCAGTCTGGATCAATCAGGATACAGTCAGAATCGCTGAGTATTACTACATCGAGTACGACCGCGCCACACTGCACCTGTACCCCGGCAACGTGACGGCTTTCGAGGGTTCGCCCGAGGCCAAGCAGATGAAGCAGATGGGCATCAAGCCGATCAGAAGCCGTGAAGTCAACGCCAAACGCGTCAAGTGGTGCAAGACCAACGGCTACGAGATGCTGGAGGAGAACGACTGGGCAG
This sequence comes from uncultured Acidibacter sp., assembly GCA_964599335.1. Taxonomy (GTDB): domain Bacteria; phylum Pseudomonadota; class Gammaproteobacteria; order Steroidobacterales; family Steroidobacteraceae; genus UBA964. The sequence goes on from CAZRFN010000188.1 coordinate 689, forward strand.
GCCGTTGGATTCCGATCGTGCGCGTCATCGGTAACGAGTTTGAAGTGGACGGTAAGCTGTACGTGTCGGGTCTGGTGCGTAACGCCAAGGACGCCCAGCGCATGTACAACTACTGGACGAGCCAAGAAGCCGAGATGCTCGCGCTCGCGCCCAAAGCGCCGTTCATTGGCTACGGTGGCCAGTTCGAAGGCTACGAGATGCAGTGGAAGACGGCCAACACGCAGAACTGGCCGTATCTGGAGGTCAATCCTGACGTGACCGACGGCTCCGGTGCTGTCTTGCCGCTGCCACAACGTGCTGCACCGCCGCTGCCACAAACGGGTCTGATTCAGGCCAAGATGGGCGCGTCAGACGACATCAAGTCCACCACCGGTCAGTACGACACCAGCTTGGGAGCGACATCCAATGAGCGTTCGGGCAAGGCGATTATGGCGCGCGAGCGTCAGTCTGACACTGGCACTTATCATTACGTGGACAATCTGGCGCGCGCTGTTAGGCACGTCACTCGTCAGCTGGTTGACCTGATTCCCAAGATTTACGACACCCAGCGTGTGGCGCGCATTATCGGCGTGGATGGCGAGACTGACATGGTCAAGTTGAACCCCATGCAGCCAGAGCCGGTGCGTGAGATTCGCGACCAGAACGACATCGTCATCGACAAGATTTACAACCCAGGCGTCGGTAAGTACGACGTCGTGGTCACCACCGGCCCGTCCTACCTGACCAAGCGTCAGGAAGCACTGGATGCGATGGGCATGATCCTGCA
>CAZRFN010000189.1:0-1450 GCA_964599335.1 uncultured Acidibacter sp.
CAGTCGAAGAGTTTATGAACGTGCTAGAGTTCGTTCGTGCTACAGTGGATGAAGAAACTCTCTCATACGCAAATCCACTTTAGATTCCAAAAAAGACCGAAAAAAATCCCGGTAAATTTTTTACGCACGATACTTTTTTCAAATGAATCCTTATCGCATCAACTACAAAGCACTGAAAGAAGACGCAGTGAAAACAACACCAGAAAATGTGAAGGAAGCAAATGAGAACTTGTTTCGTGCAAAATGGAATCTTCCAACCGCCGCTAAGCACTGTGGGATGAGTGAAAAGGAGATGAAGTTGACATTCTGGGAGTATCTCAAGTATAATCCTGTTACTTACCAAGCGTAAGTTTTTTATGGGCGGGTAGTCCAACTGGCAGGAGACACCAAACTTAAAATTTGTACAGTGCGGGTTCGAATCCCGCTCCGCCTATTAGGAGACATTATTATAAATAACTATGGTTATGTCTTCTAAAATGATACGAAACGCATATAAATCTACCGATGCTGAATTTATTCAAGCAGTAAAATCTTCTAATTCTATTAGAGAAGCACTGATGAAACTAAATTTAAAAGCAGCAGGGGGAAATTATGAATGCTTTCATAAAAGAGTTAAAGAGTTAAATCTTTCGATAGAACACTTTACAGATCCTAAAGCGTGGAACAAAGGTAAAAAATTTGGTCCAAAAAGATCATTAGAAGAATATTTAAGTGGAGTTCCAATTCAATCTCATAAACTTAAGTTAAGACTTATCGCTGAAGGAATAAAAGAACATAAATGCGAAGAGTGTGGTATAATTGAATGGAGAGGACATCCAACTCCAATTGAATTAGATCATATAAATGGTAATCATCACGATAATCGTTTAGAAAATCTCCGTTTGTTATGTCCCAACTGCCACGCACAGACACCAACCTATCGTGGTAGAAATAAATAAACAAAAGTAAAGGACTATTCTATGAAATACAGAATAGATGCCAGATACGTTTGGTACAATAAAGGCACAATGATTGTCTTAATGTATTTCATAAATCACGTTCCATTTACTTTTGATGAACTTCCAGACAGTTACATCTATGATCCTGAAATTCTGGAAGCAGCAGACAACGAAAGACGATACGAACCAGAAGATTTATACAGAACATCATTCTACTTGATTGATGAGCAGTGCCATCCTCTGATGTTTGAAGTTGAACTGGAAAATCCAGAAATGTTACCTGCAGATTAATTTGCCTCTGTAGCTCAGTGATAGAGCAGGAATTTTGTAAATTTCAGGTCGCAGGTTTGATCCCTGTCGGGGGCTTGAGTTCTATAACTCCAAAAATGTCACTTATTTCACAACAAGACCGTCAGATGGTCATTGAAGCACTTGAATATTATGTTCAGAAACTTAAGGAAGATAACTGCACTCCTGCCTCTATCAGTGCATTCCAAACCCTCCTTAACTGG
>CAZRFN010000190.1:0-1430 GCA_964599335.1 uncultured Acidibacter sp.
TTGCTTACTCTGCACCTGTTGCTGCTGCAAGCGCAGTATTCCTGGTCTATCCTTTCGGTCAAGGTTCTTTCTCTGATGCGATGCCTCTGGGTATCTCTGGTACTTTCAACTACATGCTTGTGTTCCAGGCAGAGCACAACATCCTGATGCACCCCTTCCATATGCTTGGAGTTGCTGGTGTCTTTGGTGGTTCTCTGTTCAGTGCAATGCACGGTTCTCTGGTTACTTCTTCGCTGGTTCGTGAAACCACCGAGCAAGAGTCGCAGAATTATGGTTACAAGTTTGGTCAAGAAGAAGAGACTTATAACATTGTTGCTGCTCATGGTTACTTTGGTCGTCTTATCTTCCAGTATGCTTCGTTCAACAACTCTCGTTCGCTACACTTTTTCCTTGCTGCTTGGCCTGTTGTCGGTATCTGGTTTACTGCTCTTGGTGTGAGCACTATGGCCTTCAATTTGAATGGCTTCAACTTTAATCAGTCTCTGCTTGATAGTCAGGGTCGTGTAGTTAACACCTGGGCTGATGTACTTAACCGTGCTGGTCTTGGGATGGAGGTATCCCATGAGAGAAACGCCCACAACTTCCCTCTGGACCTTGCTGCTGCCGAAGCAACTCCTGTTGCTTTGACTTCCCCTTCTATTGGTTGATATATTATAAAACTTGTGATATAATAAAGGGGAACTCTTCGGAGTTCCTTTTTTTTATAAATAATTAAGCACGAAAGAAAACACGAATGACTAAACTATACTCTGATTTGTATAGAACTTGTATGACTTGTGGTGAGGAAAAACTTTCTACCGAATTTTATGTTCGCAATAAAAAAACAGGAGTTCGTCATTCTTCTTGTAAAGAATGTGATAAAGTGCGAGTAAAATCAAGACATAAAGAAAATCCAGAACGCACAAAAAATAATGACTTAAAAAGACTTTATGGTATTACTCTTGACGAACATACGCAAATGTATGAGGAGCAGAATGGAGTCTGTGCTATTTGTAAATCGGAAGGTGATGGGAAGTGGAAAAAACTTTGTGTAGACCACGACCATGCGACAGGTAAAGTTCGGCAATTACTTTGTAGGAGATGTAATATGATATTAGGACAGGCATATGATGATATAAGTCTGTTTGAAGAATATATTAAATATCTAAAAAAGCATAAATCCAATGTCTCATAACACTCAACACGAACCTATGCCTTCCTGGGTTATCTGGGCGGGTGTAGGTATGATGGTATTCACAGTTCTTGTATTTGTTTTATTCACTCTTGGTCAAATTTATTGGGGATAAGCACAAACACTCATTGACTCCTATGTTAAGCAATGTTAAGATAAATATGAGAAATCACATAGGAGGCTATGACTTCTTCAACTCTTTCGCAACCAATTCAACAAAGGGGGTGGTTTGATGTCCTGGATGACTGGAAATAAACAA
>CAZRFN010000191.1:0-1430 GCA_964599335.1 uncultured Acidibacter sp.
ATTACCCCCCAAGGAAAATCTTGTGGCATCAGTATTTACCTTCTACACAATAATCAGATCTCTTATTGGGCGTATATTCTTTATAACCTTCTTGCGGTTTCATCCACCCACATCCAATCAACCATTCCATCGTAAGTGGTGTGGGACGAATTTGTTCCCATAGAGGACCTTTAGCACACATTTCTAGTTTCTGTGCGGTTACATTGGATTGTTCCTCTGCCCAGTTTGCATCTGCTTCCCAAGGCACAGCACGACTCTGACCCATACTCTCATAAGCAAGACGAGTTGATTTCATCACCCAAGCAGGAATCTCTGCATCCTGATGAACCTGTGCCATAAAGGATGTTTTAAGTCCACCACCCATACAATCTTGGACAACATGCCATCCTTCGTGCCTCATCGTTCCTAGAAACTCTCTAGGGTCTTGAAGAAGAGATTCGTTTACATAAAACCTATTATACTCTGGTTTATACAAACCAACTGTTCTTGGTGTGAAATATCTTGGTGGAGCAACATAAACAGGAACTCCAAGTTTGTCAAGTCCAGCAAGAATCTTTTGTATTTCCTCTCTGAACGCATCAAACTCTTTTCCTTTGATAAGTGCAGAGTCTGCTGTAAGTTTTTCTACACCCTCAGTGCATTCCAATAAAATCATACAACCCATCGCTGCCAGACTGTATGCTGGAACGGTGGGTTGTTTCTTGACTACTGTTGTTGCGAATGATGGAGCAACTAAGGTTAATGACAAACCAATTGCTGTAAAGAATTTTTTCATTCTCGCCCCTCTTGTTTATGAATCCATTTTTTCAAATCTTTTACATACTTTCTTAATATTTCTGCTTGTGAAAGGTGCCACTCATCACCAGTCTTCATATGCAGTTGAATATGTTCATCAACTGCATCAAGACATTTTTTAATTACAGGATTCCAGGGTTCCCGTACAGGAGTGTTCCATTCTCTTGGCATAATACCTCATTTTTTCTTGCCACCATTTTTTGCCTTGTTTGCATTTGCATTACCAGAATTCTGCCTTTTATTATTAGCAGAACCTGCCCCGCCCTTTTTATTTTTGTTTACAGACTTTGCCATTATGCTCCACTTGTGCGTGGTTGTACTTGACCTTCAAGAACTTCAACTCTTTCTTCAAGAGATACAGTTGTTTCTGGAGCAGTTTCTTCTGAAGGAGGTGGTTCTGGTGGTGCTTCAACCACTTCTTCTCTGCGTGGTTCTTCTTTTTTCTCATCATCATCACCACCTTTCTTCATAGTATTAATACCAAATGTGGCAGCAGATGCTGTGAAGACAGTAGCAATGAAAGTGGGGTCCATCTTAGATAGAGCACCAGCATAACTAGCAGTGAGAAGAGCAGCGGACCAACCCAAGATCGCAATACGAATAACAGTACTCATACATTTACCTTTCTTGTCGTT
>CAZRFN010000192.1:0-1399 GCA_964599335.1 uncultured Acidibacter sp.
TGCCGTTTCAAAAAGGACATAAGTTAGCAAAGGGAAGACCGGTTGGTGCATTGAATAGAAGCACTGAACAAATGAAGCTTACATTAGCTCGTGCAACAAACAGAGTTATGGATGAACTTCCTGCAATAATGGATAAACTAATTAAGGAAGACCCGAAAGCGGCAGTAGATTTAAGTATTAAGTTATTAGAATTTAATTTACCTAAACTAAGCCGCACTGAAATGCGTGCTGAAATAGAACAAAAAATACAACAAGTTACTATACAAGTAAACAATGCCGGCACAAATAGACATACAAACAACGATAACATTTCAGAACATATTGGATAGTAAGAGTAGAGTTCAGCAGCATATCGGTGGAACGAGAAGCGGAAAGACCTACGCAATACTACAATATCTGTTAGTTAAAATGATTGAGAGAGAAGGATTAAGCATCACGGTAGTCCGTAAAACAATTCCATCACTCAAGCGCACAGTCATAAAGGATTTCATAGATATTCTAAAAGCATTAGGTCTTTGGAATGAAGCTGATTATAACGGAACAGATAGGATATGGAGTTATTACGATAGCACTATTCAGTTTATTTCTACTGATGATGCAGAGAAACTGCGTGGTATCAAATCGGATATCCTCTTTATTGATGAAGCATCCGAGATAGATGAAGAAAGTTATTTTCAGTTAAGCATAAGAACAACAGGTCAGATAATACTGGCATACAACCCGACAGTATCACCCTATCATTGGTTAAGGCAAATGAGTGATTGCGAAAGATACGTTACTACATATAGGGACAATCCATACTTGCCAAAAGAAATGGTATCAGCAATCGAAGAACTACAAACAAAGAATGAAAAGTATTGGAAGATATATGGATTGGGTGAGTTTGCTCCTAATGAGAAAGCAGTTTATAAGTTTGATATAGTAGATGATTTCGAAGCAGAGTTTGTGGCATTTGGACTCGATTGGGGATATTCTCAAGATCCCTGTGCAGTTGTAGCAGTTTATAAGAATGGTGATAACATTTATTTAGAAGAAGTACTTTACGAAAAAGGATTAGTTCTAAAAGATATTGCTGATACGCTAAGTAAAAAAGAAATCGACAAGAGTTATGAGATATGGTGTGATAGTTCCGAACCACGAAGCATAGAAGAATTATACAGATACGGATTCAATGCAAAGCCTGTAACAAAAGGAAAAGATAGTATTAAGTTTGGTATATCTGTATTACAAAATCATAAGATACACATACTACGCACATCACAAAACCTAATCAATGAAATGTATGGATACCAATACGCAACGGATAAGTATGGTTATGTAACTGATACACCTGAAGGTGGATTAGACCACTTATTGGATGCAGCTCGTTATGTAGGTATGATGAGATTAACACAGAAAG
>CAZRFN010000193.1:0-1397 GCA_964599335.1 uncultured Acidibacter sp.
TCTCTCCATTCGAAATGAAATATGCGCGCGTCATGCTTGCGCGCGATCTGCACCGTGTAATCGATGGAGCCGGTATCGACCAAGATGATTTCTCGGTCTAATCCTGAGACTGAGCGTAGCGCTTTACCGAGCGTCGCCGACTCGTTACGCCCAATAATCGTCACGCTTATATCAATCTCTGGAAGTTACCTTCGCGCTCATGGGCTATCGTGACATCACCCTCTAGGGCTCAATCTCGATAAAGTCACCTGGGCGACGCATGCCCAAAGGTGCGGTGATAAGGGCGTTCTCTGCCAAATATGCAGGTGTCATCGAACTCATCTTGCGTCAGCCAATGACGGGGCGGATGGATAAACGAGCCCTAACATGACGTCTTCGATCGTCGGGAACTTACGCTCGGTGATCAGCGCCCCGTCGGGGGTAGTTGAATATTTGATAGCGTGCTATTACCCTTTGGTTCGGCGCTTTCGCATGAACACATTCCTGTCCCCAAACGAGGCGCGTCACCGGGGACCTAATCCTTCACAGGAGGAATGTCGTCATGTCTATTTCCCGTTCAGAATCCAGCCGCATCAACGGATCGAAAAGTTCGGGGCCAGTGACGCCCGAAGGGCGTGCAGCCTCAAGCCAAAACGCGTTGAAACTTGGCATTTTTTCTAAACGACGGTTTCTTGAGGACGAAAAGCCAGCGGACTTCTACGAGCTCCTCGACTCGTTAATTGCAGTGTATAACCCCGCTTCCTCTGCGGAGTTGATACATGTTGATCGAATGGCGATGGCGCGTTGGAAGCTGGCTCGCATTGAGCGAGCAGAAGTCGCCATTGTTGAGTTGCAGCGTAACGTCTTTCTTTTTGCGACCGAGGAAGACAAGTGGCACCGCTACGGTAATCGAATGCTCTCTCAGCGAGTTGGATCGCTAGACGAGACGACCCGTAATAAATACATCGCAGAGCGCGATGCTGTCGTGACGACCGCTTTGGGAATTCCTGAAGATACCGAAAAATTCGTGCGACTTTCGGCCGCGTTGAATCGTGAATTCGACTTGGCTCTGCGGCAATTACGGGAGGAGCAGTCCCGCAGGGTGAGTTCCCTTGAGCTCGAGCGGGTGACGACCGATCCCAAGAAGGATCGCGGAATGGTGATCGACGCCCAAGTAGAGGAGTAGGGGAAATCTAAAAACGAACCCGAGAACACCCACTTAAGACATCGCCGACCCCGTTGGGCCGTCGATCAGGGGTAGCACTTTTAGCTGAATAATCACTAACACTATGATTTTATTAGACTTTAGAATTTATGAGCAAATCTCGCGATGTCGATCGCCCCCCAGACCGTAGGCGAGGTCAATCGCCGAATGTTTGTTGTGCATTCCTGAGCCTTTCCCTACTATCGGAAAAAAT
>CAZRFN010000194.1:0-1386 GCA_964599335.1 uncultured Acidibacter sp.
GTCGGTCCGGACGTTGGGGATCGCGGCGGGGGTTTACCCCCGCCGCATTTCCTCGAACACCCATATGTATAGGATGTGGGGCGGGTGGCGCTGAATGCGCGGGCACTCAAGAAAGGGTCGCATCGCCCGACTACTCGGGGTGTAAGCAATTCACTTTGTCTGGAGCACTACCCATGACAGCCTATGCACTGAAAGCCTATCGAGCCACGGACTTGCACTCGCGTTGCGAGGAGTCTAGCAAGCGTGACCTCGTCATCATGATGTACGACGCGGCGATCGATTCGATCCGCCTGGCGCGTGAACACGCCCTTCGTCAGGAGAAGCGTGCGGCAAGCTCGTCCACTTCGCGGGCACTTTCCATTCTCGCTGCCTTGCGCGAGACCCTCGACCGTAGCGAGGGTGGCTCAGTTGCAGCGCATCTCGATGATTTTTATCAGTTTTTGATGCGCCGCCTGGTTCGCACCGCTGGCGGAGCCTCGACCGAAGATCTCGCTGAATGCCAAGACCTTTTGGGTCAGGTTCGCGAGGCGTGGGCCGCGATCGCCCCGCAGACCGTGGGCGAGGTCAACCGCCGAATGTTTGTAGTCCACTCCTGATTTTGGAGGGGTTCTCGGTAACTCTCGAGATGCGCTCTCTAGGAGCGTTGGCAGTAAGCTGAAAGAGAGCAATTTCTGGTGACGGCGGTTCGGGACGTCTCGTTACCAGAGTTCCATGCCCCGCCTTACTCGTTACCGCCTCATCAGCTAGACGGCTCCGGGCCGAATATCGATGAACGCTACGGCAAGGTCATGCCGGAAGGGGAAGCTCGCTCAGTCGGGCTCCCGATTTAACAATTCAAACCTCCGTCCTTACCATTCAACTGCGCCACGATCTCGACGGTGCATTAAAGCGACGCCATATTTGAAGCTCGCGTAAATATTCAGTCGTTCCCGGTCTAACCACTTACGAAGGATTCGCTCATTTCGTACCACCTTGCCGCTGTTTTCAGCTCGAGCATACTCATGATGTTGTCTGCGGAACTCGGGTTTCTCAATAGGCTATCGCGGCTAGGATGCGTAAATTCTTTTGCTAACGCTTACGTCTACCGAGTTACTTAAGCGAAAGAGTGGGTTTCTTATGAACAGCTGTCTTGCTGCGTGAGTGATTGCCGGATCATCAGTCTTAAATTCCCAATCCTTACGACGAAAGTAAGGGCTTACGATGTCGGGCAGGCTGCTTTGAGCGCGTCTATATCAGCGTCTTCCCGCGTAAATTCCTCGTCGCAGTCGAGCGCTAAGATCCAAGAAAAACGGACCTGCTCGAGCGCTGCATTGCGTGCGGCAGCGAAGTCGTCTCTCCATTCGAAATGAAATATGCGCGCGTCATGCTTGCGCGCGATCTGCACCG
>CAZRFN010000195.1:0-1356 GCA_964599335.1 uncultured Acidibacter sp.
GATCTTCTGGCGATGGCCGAAGTTGTAAATATCCAATTCCAATCCCGTTTAATAATTAGCGGTTTTTAACTCTCTTAAATCCTTTTGGGCATTTGGATGATTCACCCGTTAACTTCTTAATCTTCTTATTTTTCTTACAGGTTATGGTAACCGAAGAAACTTCTTTTGTATTTTCACCAGAGACTTCGTCTGGAAGAATAATCTTTTTTTTAGCAAAAAAAACGTCACTGGTCCAATCAAAACTATTTTCATACCAAACGCGCCAACGCAGTTGAGTTCCTTCAGCAACATCAGCTTTTGTCCATGGCGCAACAGGAACTTCCGCATAGCACTGCGCAACTCGAATCCAACCAAGAGCAGGAGCGACTTTTTTCCAAACAGTCCCCACCAATTCTTGCAGCTCTGCGTTTACTCCCTCTCCATGGCAGTAAGTATTTTCAAAATAATAAGTATTTTCAGCAATAGCTCTCTCACGTATCTTCTCTAAATCGTTTGCGGCTGCAGAATGTACACTCAATGAAAAAATGCAATATAAGCTTAGAAAGGCGGTAACTTTTAAGATACGTTTACTCATAACTCAATAATAGTGCATGCATTGAAATTCTTAGAAAGTTAGAGCGGTCCAACTCCACTTATAAGTTCCAGGTTTTATTAAATATTTAGGCAAGGTATCGGGACCACAAGAAGCGGTACCGACTCCGCGATGAGCAGCATCTATGGTGATAACGGTATTTCCGGAAGGTTGCACAAAAACATTATGAGTTGCATCAGCAAGATCAGTTGATCGCATCGGAGTCACGGTAACCATTCGCGGCTTATCCATCTGTATGTAAATTCCATGATTTGTCCGATTAGCTAGCGAGAACCAACGGACGCCGACATGTCCGCCATTTTCCTGCGGTTTTACATAGGGAACATATTGGTCGGATACGGGTGAATTCCATCGATGCACTTTTCCGATGGCACGATCCGGCATGGTTTCAAATGGCCCGGTACCAAAGTAAACGAGTTGATCCAATTCGCCATTCATTTCAAAGTTAGTTCCAATGCGAGCAATGTCATTTAGCTGCTTGGGCAGCTGCAAGCTCTCCGTCACGCGAATTCCGTCGACTACAGTCTCAACAAATTGCTCATGCTTTAACTTAATCCCAGTTCCTGTTTTCCAGGTATTTGTAATTCGGATACCTGTCGATTTGCGAGAAATCTTGCAATTGACTTTTACTAGATCTCGTAATCCCCAACCATCCCATTTTTCGGAGATATGGCCGATGAGGTCGTTATCAGTCGGTGCTCGCCAGAGGGTTAATCTTGGCGGCACAACTGAATTTGGGATTTGAATATTTCCTTCTTGATCAA
>CAZRFN010000196.1:0-1350 GCA_964599335.1 uncultured Acidibacter sp.
CTCCGGTGCCGATGCCAAGCGACGGGCAAATGTATTCATGGGACGAGGCAGCCGGTAACTGGGTTGTGGTTCCGAAGGAGTAAGTAATGAGTACGATTAAGATTTCGCAACTGCCTGATGCTACCCAGCCGTTAAGTGGCAGCGAACAAGTGCCGCTTGTTCAAAGCGGAATTACTAGAAAAACCACTGTTTCATCGCTTGGCAACGCAATTACGCCCAAGCAATTTGGAGCGGTGGGTAATGGTGTGGCCGATGATACGGCGGCTATTCAGGCGTGTTTGGCCGCGCAGAAGCCCGTGGACTGGCAGGGGCTGACGTACAAGATTACGGCGCCTATCCTGCAAGCCTGCACAAGCGATGTGATATGGATGGGTAATGGCGCAACGATTGTGTATGTACCCGCCGCTCACACCGAATATGCAATTCGTCTGACCAATGCCGTTGTCATTGATTACAACATCAACGACATGACAATTAACGGCTCCAAACTTTGCAACAAAGTGTTTGAAATTCTTAGCACTAGCGGATTGCCGACGCCAGCGCCTAACTTTACAGCCACCAATCTGTTTGTTGAGCAGGCCAAGCGCCTTAACACCTTTAACGGTGGTAACGGAATTTACATTCGTGGGTCATTTGATACTGTAGCGTTTTATGGTGGCGGTGCGCGCGATTGCGAATTACCCGCTGGGCAAGGAACGCCAGGCGTTATTGGTATAACTGGTATTGCTATTGATTGGTACAGCACTTCGTCTTTCGCTCGTCGAGCGTTGTTCAGCGGCGTTACTGTTTTAAAAATTTACAGTTCAGACTTGGCTTACACTAGTGACCAAGACGGCATAGCGTATTTTGTTCCTGATGAAACTGTTGGCGGCAACAAGGTTCGCTCACAGTTTTGGTGCGGTGACGCCAGCATTTTTGCTAACTGCTATGGCCGATCCATTAAGACGCAATGTCTTGAGACGGTCGTAGAAAATTGCCAGTTCAACAAGTCAGAAGGGCTGACTGCTGGCGGCAATGTTGAGGTTGACGCGCAAACTGGCGGTTTGATGATTAGCGGGTGCTTGTTTAAGTATACCGATGGCAACCAACCGGGCGTCTGCGTCAACATTTCTAGCGGCGTTGGGTATGGCAACCCCAGTCTGTACGCGATGGGAAATCGCGTGTTCCTTGATGCGGCCACCACGCTAAACATTTTCGCGCAGGCGTTTCCAAGAGACGGGTATTTTGGCGCAATCGAAGTATCTGGCAATAACATCTACGGAAAAATCAAAGAACTTTGCGACATCTATTGCAACGGCGACATGACGCAAGTGGTGGCGTCTAACAACTTCATAAAGGAAATTGTTAACG
>CAZRFN010000197.1:0-1345 GCA_964599335.1 uncultured Acidibacter sp.
CCGACGTTGAGCGGGCCTTCCACTTCACGCTCGACGAGCGCGCCGCCGGGAATACGTGCGGAGGTCGAAACTCCGACTGCCACCGAACTGCCGGCCGCGTCAGCTGAAAACCCGGAAGCGGCCAATGGCCCCTGGGCTACGGCATAGGTCTGGCCATCTGCGCCGCGCATACGGGTCATCAACAGAAGACCTCCGCGCAGGCTCTTCGCCTTAGCGATGGCGGCAACATTCACGTCGACTTTCTGGCCAGGCTTCGAGAAAGCCGGAAGCTCTGCCGTCACCATCACGGCGGCCACGTTCTCGACCTTGAAATCCTTGACCGCAGTTGGGTTGAGGTCGTAGCTCGACAGAGGGCCATCGACCGAGGCGCCCATACGCGCGAGCGTCTCGCGTAACGTCTGGATGGTGAACGAGATATCTTTGCCGTCGCCAGTGCCCTGAAGGCCGACCACAAGCCCATAACCAATGAGTTGGTTGGGGCGCGCGGCGGACAAGGCCGCAATATCTTTTATGCGAGCCGCTTCAGCTGGAACGAATGCGGCCGACCATAGAGAAATGAGGGAGACCGTAAATAAATTGAACCATCGATTTGAAAAAAACATCTTGCGATTCCTTAGAACGGCCACAGCTTCAGGAGGGCACGGTTCATCCATCCGGCACGACTGGCGTCGGCCAGCTCGCCTTTGGCGGCAAAACTGATGTCCGCATCAGCGAGACGCCGAGAACGTACGGTGTTGTCAGGCTGAATATCCATCGGTCGTACGAAGCCGGTCAGGCGAATGAGCTGAACACCGCGGGCCAGCTCCAAGCGCTTATATCCGCGAATGGCGAGCAGACCGTTCGGTAACACCTCGGTGACTACTGCGGTCACTTCCCCTTCGATTCGACCGGCTTGCTCTGCACTGCCCTCGCCGTTCGATTCGATGGAGCTTTCGGCCGGATTGATATCGGATGCCCAGGCTTTGCCGAGTCGGCGATTAATGTCAGCCAGTGCGATCGGCGTCAGAGCCGTCGTTGCAGAATTTCTTGATGCATTGTTAGACGCCGAGCTCGATGCCGAGACCTGCTCATCGATCAATACCGTGAGGATGTCGCCCGGCTGCCGCGCACGATCTTGACCCAGAAGGCTGTCCTGACCGGCACGCGAAAAGATGGAGCCATCGGCTGCCGGCGGCGCTGCCTGTCGAGTCGACGGGATGTATACGCGCTCGGGCGGGACGTCGCGAATCCCGACTTCAGCACATCCCACGAGCAGCGACGAGAGCACCGCCAAACACCACACCGATCGCTTCACGCATCACCCTTAGAGGTTGTTATTGGCAAAGCGCAGCATGCCGTCGACCGC
>CAZRFN010000198.1:0-1333 GCA_964599335.1 uncultured Acidibacter sp.
CACCTGCCCAGATAATCCAGGGTTCCATAGGGTGATGTTGATTATTATGAGACATTTGATTTATTACAAACAACTATTAGCATATTCTATAATTTCTTTTATTGGTAGTTCTTTTGTGAAATGTTCAGACCCACCAATTATACCATCAATCTTTTTTTGATACTGCTTATATGTATCCAAAATATATCTCTCACAATCAAACACTTCTTTATGAGTCGCTTTCCATTCACCAAGTTCTTTTACAGTTTCAGTAAAGCGATATTTTATTCCGTGAAAAGACCTACCAATTTTATAAGTTCCATAAATGGTTTCAATAAAATACAAATAGTCCTCTCTATCAGACCATTCTTCCTTAAAACCAAAAAATCCATAACTCTTTGACACACCAACAGTTCCAGCATTCCAAGTTGGTTTTCCAAATGCAGGATTATTTTTTCCAACTTTTGATTTTCTCTTACAGCAGAATGCCTCTCCACCTTTCTCATAAGTCACAATAAAGTTTCTTATGCTCATATTTCTTTGCCCTGTGCAAGGACAACTTACAATCACATCAGTAGAACGACGAACAAGTTTTTCAGGAAGATGAATTAGTTCCAATCCTCTCCTATCACATTCAGATATTACTAATTGGTGCAAATCCATATAGGTTGCTCATAACTTTCCATAACTATTTATATATTATACCATAAAAAAAGAGACCCGTAAAGATCTCTTTGATTATTATTCAGTTTTAAGAAACTCAACCAATGGTTGGAGCAGTAAGAGCAACTGGTGTTGCTTCTGCTGCTGCGAGGTCAAGAGGGAAATTGTGCAATTGTGTTATCGTAAAGACTCTTTATTCTTTACTTCTTACTGTCGCCAGTAAGTTCAGACTATCTCTTCATCCTTATGTTTATTAAGGAGTCGGGCATTCGTGGGTAGATTATTGTTGGGACTCACTACCTAGTCGTTAGACCTTTCAGAAAACTTAAACCCTTTCTGACTTGGTACGGGATTGTCTACTTGAGAGTTTCCCCGTTTAACCCGATTTTACTAATGCCTATTACTAGGCAAGAACACCAACAAATCTAGCGTTCCTTTCGTGCATCACCTCGAGCCCAAGACCAGCACGGTTCAGCACATCTGCCCAGGTGTTGAGCACACGACCTTGTGAGTCGATGATGGACTGGTTGAAGTTGAAACCGTTGAGGTTGAACGCCATTGTTGATACGCCCAGGGCAGTAAACCAGATACCGACAACAGGCCAAGCAGCAAGGAAGAAGTGTAGCGAACGAGAGTTGTTGAACGAGGCATACTGGAAAATAAGGCGTCCGAAATAACCGTGAGCAGCAAC
>CAZRFN010000199.1:0-1286 GCA_964599335.1 uncultured Acidibacter sp.
TCAGTAAGACTTGGCTATCCCTGATTATTAGCGGAAAAGAAATCCCCTCCCCTGTGCTGGCAGTGGCTATTTCTAACTATACCAAGGGCAAGGTGTCGCGCAAGACGTTGCGTCCAGATGTTTTTTGCTAGAATGATTTCAAATAGACGCTTGGCGGCGTTTCTCAGTGGGGTTACACATGCTGTCTGCTGGTACTGAGCCAGTCCGCCAACGCCCAATAGGGTGAGACAGCAGGTGTAGCCCCTTTTTTTTGGGGGAATTATGAGCATATCTCATGATTTTTTAACAAGTATTTTGGATTACGATCCTGAATCTGGTTTATTTTTTTGGAAAAATTTAGAAGGAAACAAAAAAAGACTGAATGGGAAAGTTGCGGGCGTGAAGCACATTCAAGGATATTGGATGTTGCAAATTAAGGAACAAAGATTTTTGGCCCATAGGCTTGCATGGTTCTATGTTCATAAAGAATGGCCTGCAAAAAATATCGATCACATTGATCGTAATAAGCTCAATAACAAAATAACAAATCTTCGACTTGGGGATCAATCACAAAATTCTGCCAATCAGAAAATAAAGAAAAACAATCAATCTGGCATCAAGGGCGTTAGTTATAGAAGAGACATAAAAAAATGGCGCGCCAGAATAATGGTAAACAGGAAAGAAATTACTTTAGGGGTTTTTGAAACTTCTGAAGATGCTTCACTAGCCTATAGACAGGCAGCGTCAAAGTATTTTGGAGCGTTTGCATTTTCTGGAGTTGAAGATGCCTAAACGACCATCATTCCAGTTTTATCCATCTGACTGGCTCAGAGATACAGCACTCAGATCCTGCTCAACAGGAGCTCGTGGACTGTGGATAGACATGATCTGCTACATGCATGAAGGTAATCCTTATGGTCATCTAAAGGTTGGCGATAAGGTTATCCTTCCGATCAACCTTGCACGTATGGTTGGGGAAACCTTAGAGGTTGTAGAAAGTTGGCTCCAAGAGCTCAAACATGCAGGCGTTTATGATTTGACATCGGATGGTGTGATCATAAGCCGAAGGATGATTAGGGACGAAAACCTACGGAAAATAAGGGCTGCAGGCGGTAAGCTTGGCGGAAACCCTAACCTTATGCAGCCAAAAGAGGATAAGCCTAAGGTTAACCATGAGGATAAGCAAAAACCAACCCCTTCATCTTCATCTTCATCTTCAATAAAAGATATCTCGTCGGCTGACGCCGACTTTGAGAAGTTCTGGCAGGTTTGGCCTTCGAGTCAACGGAAGGTGGCAAAAGCAAAGT
>CAZRFN010000200.1:0-1245 GCA_964599335.1 uncultured Acidibacter sp.
AACATGGCTAAAGGCTATCGCTGGTCTAGAGAACTGGCAAATAACGATCTAATTCGAAAGCAGTGACTTGCTTGCGGTATTCGTCCCATTCTGCGCGCTTATTGCGTAAGAAGTATTCAAAGACATGTTCGCCGAGAGTCTCTCTAACTAGCTCACTTCCTTCCATGCCTTGGAGAGCGTCACTTAGGTTCATGGGAAGCAATTTCTCGCCACCCTTCTCTAATTTGTATCCCTCTTCGACTCCCTTTAATCCAGCAGCAATCGTTACTGCAAAAGCTAGATAAGGATTACATGCGGCATCTGGAGCTCTAAATTCAATTCTTGTGGAATTCTCTTTCTTTGGCTTGTACATGGGAATTCGAATCATGGCATCGCGATTTTCTTTACCCCAGTTGATTTTCGATGGAGCTTCGCCGCCGCCATGAAGTCGCTTATAAGAGTTAACCCATTGATTAGTGACAGCCACAAATTCAGGAGCATGCTTAACGATTCCCGCTAAAAATGATCTAGCTGTTGGCGAGAGCTGATCTTCACTTCCGCCTTGGAAGAAAGCATTCTCTTCGCCTTTAAATAATGAGATGTGAGTATGCATTCCAGATCCTGGGTGCTCCGAGAGAGGTTTCGGCATGAATGAGGCGTAAATGCCTTGGCTAAGTGCTACTTCCTTGATTAAATGACGGAAAGTCATGATGTTATCTGCAGTGCTAAGTGCATCTGCATAACGAAGATCTATTTCTTGTTGCCCAGGGGCGCCTTCGTGATGGCTAAACTCAACTGAGACTCCGGTCGCTTCCAAGAGCGAAATAGCTTCGCGTCTAAAATCATGGCCAAGGGATGTTGGAGTCTGGTCAAAGTAGCCTCCGGAATCTATCGGCTTAGGGCGCACACCAATCTTTGGCGCTTCTTGAAAGAGAAAAAATTCGATTTCTGGGTGCGTGTAGCAAGTAAAACCAAGTCGAGCTGCTTTATCTAAAGTTTTCTTAAGAACATTTCTCGGATCTGCTGGCGATGGCGTGCCATCTGGCATCAAGATATCGGCGAAGATACGAGCCGCTTCCGGTCTATCTGCTCGCCAAGGCAAGATTGAAAATGTCGCAGGATCAGGTTTTGCCAACATATCCGATTCGGTAAATCTAGCGAAGCCTTCTATTGCAGAACCATCAAAGCCGATACCTTCGTTAAATGCAGTCTCTAATTCAGGAGGCGCGATAGCGACTGATTTTAAATATCCCAAGACATCGGTAA
>CAZRFN010000201.1:0-1221 GCA_964599335.1 uncultured Acidibacter sp.
GGTTCCGATCCCATGGCTGCCATCGGCGCCAAAATCGCTGATTACATCGCTAACCAGCGTCAAAAGGATCTGCTGTCCTCTCTTGCTGGTGTGTTCGGTAGCCTCGGCTCTACCTCCAGCTCTGCTGCTTTCTTCCCCCTGACCATCGACGGCGAATCGGGTGATACCCCGACTGTGCTGTCCCCGCGTCATGTGGCAGAAGCCAAGTCGCTGCTGGGTGACCAAGGCGACAAGCTGACCGCTATCGCTATGCACTCCAAGGTCTATTACGACCTGGTTGAGCGCAAGGCTATCGACTATGTGTCGACTGCTGAAGCTCGCGGTACCAGCACCACTCAATCTGGTGGTTCGATGGTTGCTGCTTACGGCGGCAGCTTGGATGTCCCAACCTACTGCGGTCTGCGTGTCATCGTCTCTGACGATGTGCAAACTGACGGCACTGGTTCCACCACTGAGTACGCAACCTATTTCTTCACCCAAGGCGCTGTCGCCAGCGGTGAGCAAATGGCGATGCAGACTGAAACCGACCGTGACATCCTCGCTAAGAGCGATGCCATGTCGATTGACCTGCACTATGTGTACCACCCTGTTGGTGCTAAGTGGGCAGTGACCACCGTCAATCCCACCCGTGCTCAACTAGAGACCGTGGGTAACTGGTCGAAGGTGTACGAAACCAAGAACCTTGGTATCGTTCGCGCAACAAACACCTCTAACATGGATTGAGGTAACTGACCATGCCTTCCTCTATCTTTGAGCTGACTTCTGACCTTTCGGTTCAGGAGATCGCAATCAGCAAGCGTCCTGTCAAGGCCGCTACTGATGCCGCTACTACGCTGACCGCTGCCGAATGCGTTGATGGTGTGGTGACCATGACCCCTACTGCGGGTCGTGCTCTGACCACTCCTACCGGCGCTGATCTAAAGAACTACATCGGTGGTCCTTTGGAAATCGGTACCAGCTTTGAGCTGACTGTGGTCAACGTTGCCGCTTCCACTCATGCAATCACTCTGACCGCTGCTGCCTCTGGCATCACTTTGGTTGGTGTGGCTGCTATGGCAACCGTTGCTGCTGCTTCTAGCGCCACCTACGTGTTTGTCTGTACTGCAGTGGGCACTCCTGCTTTCAGCGTTTACCGCAAGGGCTGATTTTGGGATTGTTCGCTTTTAGGCGACGCCAGGAACGTGAGGCTGCTTCTAAAGAGGCAGCCTCTTTTCCTATTGC
>CAZRFN010000202.1:0-1202 GCA_964599335.1 uncultured Acidibacter sp.
TGCTGCTGCTTCTTGGCTTCGGGCTCGCTCAAGCTCGAACCCGTTCGTTATCGACGGTGTTCGTCGTGGCTTTGTCGCTGATGTTGTTTTTCTCTGAAGTGTTTTACATCGACGACCCCTCGGCCGATCGATTCGAACGGACCAATACCACCATGAAGTGGTGGGGCTATCTCACGACTGCGGCATTCGCGGGGCTCGCGCCACTCGTGTTGGCCTCAGGGAAGTTCGCCATCCGCGCGGTGATCGTCTCCGCGTTGCTGCTGGTGAACGTGCAACTCGTCGATCAGTACCGTTACTGGATCACCCAAGACTCGACCCACCGCGGTGATCTCTCGGGCGAAGGGGTTTACTCCAAAGACGAACGCCTCGCAGGGATGATCAACTATTTGAGATCCGCCGAACGTGGAATCGTCCTCGAAAACGTCACCTGCACCGCATACTGCGACACCGCGGCTATTTCGATGTTCGCAGCGAAGCCTGTGGTTCTCGGGTGGCCCATGCACCAACAAACTTGGCGTGGCACGGCGTCGGGCGTCTGGCTACTTCGCGATCAAATCGTAACCTTCTATGGTGGCGGAAAACCCAACCCCTTACCGTGGTTGAAGTCCTCTGCCGTTCGTTACGTACTGCTGACTCCTGCTGACGTTCGTGCGGGAAGTCGCTGGTCGGCGCTGCACGAGAGTTTGCGACCCGATTTTCAATGGGTGGAGTTTGGACGCGAGGGGGAGTCACCCGTCGGGCTTTGGGTTCGTCGATCGCGATAAGTCCAGAAGTGATGCATCAAGAAGTTTGTAGGCGCAACGACGGCCGAGACGAATAAAACGCCCAGAATCGGCGACCAGCCCCACGCGAAGGCCATCTCTCCGAGAACGCCAGCCGTCACAAACCCGATTACGGTGACCACGCCGAACTTCAGCGCGTTATCACGCGTCGGCTGCGACCCAAAACTCCAGAGGGTATTGACGACGTATGAGACAGCAGTCGCCGTCAGAAAGGCCGCCGCATTCGCCGCCCCTGCCGAGAGGCCAACCCCCGTAACCAAACTAAGCGCTACGAGCGCGTGCACGGCGGTGTTGGCAAACCCGGTGATTGCAAACCGCAACGCGCGGCGCTTCATGTGGACGAGTCGGTGTACCGACGACGAATAACGTAGAGCGGCCTTCGCTTAGATTCCATGTAGGTGCGCGCAAGATACTCTCCGA
>CAZRFN010000203.1:0-1189 GCA_964599335.1 uncultured Acidibacter sp.
GACATCAGCAACACCATGTCGATTTTTTCGAGCGTGTGGTCGAGCCAGTCGAGCGGCGTCGCCGGATTGAACACGAGACCCGGCTTGCAGCCCTGCTCGCGGATGAGCGCGATCGTTCGGTCGACATGCTCGCTCGCCTCGGGATGGAAAGTGATCCAGCTCGCTCCGGCGCGTGCGAAATCGGGAACGAGGCGATCGACCGGGCGTACCATGAGATGCACATCGATCGGCGCCTTCACGCCGTGCTTACGCAATGCCTCGCACACGAGCGGTCCGATGGTGAGATTCGGGACGTAGTGATTGTCCATCACGTCGAAGTGGATGAGATCGGCGCCTGCGGCGAGCACGGCATCGACCTCGGCGCCGAGGCGAGCGAAGTCTGCGGAGAGAATGGAGGGCGCGATCCAGGCCGCGCGACGACGATCGGTCACTATTTTTCTCCTTGAGACTCGCGAATCAGGTTGTACGCCTCGATGATGAGCTGGGTTTGTTGCTGAGCAAAGTCCAGCATCGACTCCGGCAGACCATTGGCCTTCAGCTTATCCGGATGATGACGGGAAAGCTGCCTGCGATACGCACGGGTGATCTCCGTCATGGCTTCACCAGGTAACACGCCAAGCACCTGATAAGCCTCTTGCAGCGTCAGCCGCGCCACAGAGGGCGGAACCCGTGCACGCGACCCCGATTGTTCGGAACGCCCCGATCTCGCCCGCTCACGACCTTCAGCCCCGGGCTGACGAGCGGCCGGCTCGGCCTCCGCGGCACCCTCGGCGGGACGATTCCAATCGGCCGCCTCACCACGATTACCCCGCGCGCGATGACGAATGCGTAGCACGGCCTCGATCTGTGCGAACTCGAGACCGCCGACACCCAGCATCGCGGCCAGGCGATTGAGCAGCGGCCGCGCGGGACCCTGCAGATCGCTGCCCCCGATCGAGGCACGAATCTGAATTTCGAGAAAGGTGCGAAGCAAGTCGGGACGACCGGCGCAGACACGACGCAGCGCCATCACGGCACGTTCTTCGTCGTACTCGTTGAGCTTGCCCGCATTGAAGTACGAGATCGCATGCGCCACCTGCAGATCGTCGAGCGCGAAATCCTTCATCACGGCGCGCGCCGCTCGGATGTCGCTTTCGGAGACACGACCATCACACTTGGCGACTTTGCCCATCACCTCGAACGTGGTCTG
>CAZRFN010000204.1:0-1186 GCA_964599335.1 uncultured Acidibacter sp.
GCGCATTGCCAAGGTGCAACTCGCCCGTGGGGCTCGGTGCGAAGCGGGTGGTGGTACCAGTTGGGGACATCAGTGCATATTAACCGACGGGTTCCCCTAGAATTACTCCGTGCGCCACCTGTTCGTCTCCGACCTGCATCTCGACTCGAGCGCGCCTGCGACCATCGAGGCGTTTTTGCGCTTTCTTGAGGGCGAGGCTCGCGGGGCGACTTCCCTGCATATCCTCGGTGACCTCTTCGAGACCTGGATCGGTGATGACGATCCGGATCCTGCGCGTGATCGGGTCTGTCGGGCGCTGCGCGCGCTATCGGACTCCGGTGTCGCCCTATACGTGATGCAGGGCAACCGCGATTTTTTGTACGGCGAGGCGTTCGAGCGGCGCATTGGTGGGACGTTGGTGTCGGACCCCTCGGTCGTCACCCTCTTCGGCGAGCGCGTGCTGCTGACGCACGGCGATCTCTTGTGCACTGGCGATGCGGCGTATCAGGAACTACGCACGACGGTGCGTGACCCTGGGTTCAGAGATCGCGTGCTCAAACTCCCCGTCGACGCACGACAGATGCTCGCAAACGCCGCGCGTGCGGGCAGCAAGGCGCATACCCGCGCCACCGCTGCGACGATCATGGATGTCACGCCATCCGCGGTGATCGCGGCCTTCGAGGCGAGCGGCACGCGGAAGATGATTCATGGGCACACGCATCGCCCTGCTGAACATCGTCATGCCACGCGTGATGGCGACGCGGAACGCTTCGTGCTTGCCGCGTGGGATGAGGCGGGGGAATTTCTGGAAGTGACCGCTGACGGATGGCGGAGACGAACGGTAAACTAGATCGCGACGATTTCTTTTATCGGTCGGAGGGTTTATGCCGAACCGCCTACGTATCGATCCGCGACTTATCCGAGCCGCTCTCGAAGCTAGCCACGAGACCGACCCGTCTACGGTTGTGACTCAAGCACTACAAGAGTTCATCGGGCTTCGAAAACAAAAGAAGCTTTTCGGCTTGATGGGCACCCTGGACTGGGACCCGAGTTATCAATATAAACTCGAGCGCTCGCGCTCAGCTCTGCGCTGACCCTGACTGCGGCAACCCTGAATGAAACCTAAACTCTGCATCCGGGCTCGTCGCGAGTTCGGCTTCGAGGGTTGCGAGCTCCTCGAGTCGCGCTGACCAGGGTTTTTGGCGTT
>CAZRFN010000205.1:0-1176 GCA_964599335.1 uncultured Acidibacter sp.
TTGATTGTTAGTTTACGCAGCTTTCTTTGACGGTGTTATTTCCATCGCCATCGGGCGTTGAGTTTCGGGCGCCGGCGGTCGATAGCCTAGGGCGCTATGAGGCCTTGTTCGGTTGTAGTGGCACCTCCACTGCTCAAGCAGCACCTGCGCCTCACGTAGCGTATAAAACAGCTCTCCGTTTAGTAGCTCGTCTCTGAGCTTCCCATTGAAGCTCTCGCAGTAGCCGTTCTCCCACGGGCTTCCCGGCGCGATGTACAGCGTCTTTGTCCCGAGTCTCTCAAGCCAGGTCCTTAGGCTCCTTGCGACCATCTCTGGCCCATTGTCGGAGCGTAGGTATTCGGGTACGCCGCGCTGGATCATGACGTCCGCCAAGCGCTCGATCACATCATGTGCACGGATCCGTCGCGCTGCGTAGATCGCCAGTGACTCCCGCGTGTACTCATCGATCAGCGTGAGGATCTTGATCGCTCTACCATCCTCCGTCCGCGCCATCACGAAGTCCCAGCTCCAGACGTGATTACGGTGCTTCGGGCGCAGGCGGATACACGACCCATCGCCTAGCCAAAGCCGGGCGCGCTTCGGCTGCTTCTGCGGCACCTTCAGCCCCTCTTGCCGCCAGATCCGCTCGACGCGCGTATGACCGACCTGCCATCCCTGCAAGCACAGCAGCCCCGTCACACGTCGATAACCGTAGCGTCCATATTGCGCAGCCAGCGCAATGATCGACTGCCGGAGCGCCGTCTCATCCGCGCGCGGCTCAGGTACGTATCGCACCACCGATCGCGCAACGCCCAGCGCCCTGCAGACCCGTCGCTCTGAGTACGCATACTTCGAGCGCACCAGAGCAACGGCCTCGCGACAGCGCGCCGGGCTCAGCATTTTCCCTCGGCGACTTCCTTCAAGATGATCTTGTCGATCGTGAGCTCAGCAACGGCCTTCTTCAGCCTCGCGTTCTCCGCCTCAAGCTCTCGCATGCGCTTTGCCTGATCGATCCTCAGGCCGCCGTGGCTCTTGCGCCACCGGAAGTACGTCTGTTCCGACACCCCAAGTTGCTTACACGTCTCGGCGACTGTTCTGCGCTGCGCCAGCAACACATCCGCCTCGCGCAGCTTGTGAATGATCTGTTCCGTCGAATACTTGATCCTCGGCATCTCCAGGTCTCCTTCGCTCCAATAG
>CAZRFN010000206.1:0-1170 GCA_964599335.1 uncultured Acidibacter sp.
TATTACTTACTGGAGCCGGAATTACTCCTGGAACAATCATCAATGGTTTAGGAACTGGTTTAGGATATACCGGAACGTATTCTGTTGGTGTAAGTCAGAACATTGGTAAAACACCGATGAATAGTTCTGGAACATATTTTACAGGATCTATTTCTGGAGATACTTTAACTGTTACTGCAGTAGAATCTGGTACAATAGCAGTAGGAATGTCTATAACTGCAGTATCTAGTTCAGGAATTACGGTTAATACAAAAATTTTAGAGCTTGGAAGTGGAAATGGCGGCATAGGAACTTATATACTGGCGCCGTGCGCTTTTACCGGATCTATTACTGGAACTATATTGACTGTCACCGCACTTGGCACAGTTAAAAATATTGTTAATTATATCGCAAATGGAACCACTACAATCACCGGTACAGTGGCTTCAACGAGCGGATATTCTATTGGAGATACTGTAACAATTTCTGGAGCTACTGGTACACAGCAGTCTAAACTAAATGGTATTTGGAAGATTCTGTCGGTACCAAGTAATACCACTTTTACAATTTCTGTTATCGACACAGTTGCAACCGCAACTTATACTAGCAATTTAGGTACAACCACAATAGCTAAAGTAGGATCTGAAGAAATTAAAATAGGAACAGAGATTACTGGCACCGGTGTTACCGCAGGTACAAAAATTATTGCAGCACCAGCAGTTGCAACGAGTATTACTAATTATATCGGTAATGGAACAACTACTGTTACTGCAACCGTTACTTCAACGAGCGGATATTCTATTGGAGATACTGTAACAATTTCTGGAGCTACTGGTACACAGCAGTCTAAACTAAATGGTATTTGGAGAATCGCATCAATTCCTAATGGGACAACTTTTACTTTCTTTATTTTAAGCCCAGTTGCGGCCTCTACATATACGAGCAATTTAGGTACTACTACCATAACTAAAAATACAACTGGCGTTGGTGGTGTAGGAACATATATTGTCGATACTTCTCAAACCGTAAGTTCGACGACTTTAACCCGTACGCGCACTGTCATTGCTCCTGTACCCACTCCGCCGAGTACTACTCCTATAACTAATATTTCTGCTTCTGGCGCCGAATTTACTGGCAGTATATCTGGAGCAACATTAACTGTTAGTGGTGTAAAATCTGGCGCAATCACTG
>CAZRFN010000207.1:0-1167 GCA_964599335.1 uncultured Acidibacter sp.
TCCATCACGGCCGCGGCGGGGATAATCGAGAGGGCGGGCATTATTCCTCCCCCTCCCCGTCGATGGCCCACTCCTCTGGGACGATGCCCGTCAGCAGGAACTCGTGCTGCTCCAGCGACAGGTGGGGAAGCGCAACCTGAATGGGGACCGCGCCGTCGTGATACCGGGCCAGCTGTGCCTCGGTAATCGGCAGGTCCTGCGTCCGGGTCACCCCGGTCAAGATGCTCTTTTTCGTGATCCGCATACTCTCCTCTCGCTGGGGTTACTTCTTGTGGCGGCTGTGCGGGCCCTGGTTGCCGCCCCGGGGCCGCCGGGGGACACCCATCCGGGCCAGCATACTCTGCACCGCCTGAAAGGTCACACCGACCTGCGCGGAAATCTGGCGCACCGACAGACCGCTCTCGTACAGGGCCTTCACCTGCGCTCGACGCTCAAGATTGGGGGGCTTCATCGTGCCTCCAGTAGGGGGTTATCCTGCCACTGCGGGCACCACTTGGCGACCTCGCAGTACTGCTCACACCGCCGGTACACGCCCGGCCGGTGCTCCAACACCATCCCATCGGGCACCTCGGCGGGCTTCTCGTCCAGCACCCGGAGCGCCCGCTTGCCACCTGGCTTCATCAGCGCCCACTTGTCGCCGGTATACCAGCGCTCTTCATCCGTACAGCGCGACGCACCAAACCCAACCTGCGCCGTCTGGTGCAGCATAATGCGACTCCTGACGTACTCCTCCGTCTCGTCCAGCGGCCAGACGGGGATCGGAATGACCTTGACGGCTTGCGTCGGGTAGTCTGGATTCCGGTCAACCTCGGATCGGCGGAAGTCCCGGAAGATGGCCACGATTTCGAGGTGATCCACCACGAGCCCGTTCTGGAACGCCAGCCAGCGGAGCACATTGAGCTGGCGCGTCCAGTTGTCGTCGCCCTTGGCCTTGTAGGTCGTCGTGACCTTGTAGTCCGAGAGCGTCTTCGAGGCCAGGTGGAGGCGGTCGAACTGCCCGGACAGGGTCCAGCCATCGACCTCGGCGTAGAGCCGCTCCTCGACCATCGTGTCCGTGCCGGCCCGCTCCAGAATGTGATGCACCGCCTGCCCCAGCAGGCTCCAGATTCGCTCCGACACGTCCTCCTCGACGGCGTTCCCGTACGCCAGCAGGAGCTGCCGGCGCTG
>CAZRFN010000208.1:0-1167 GCA_964599335.1 uncultured Acidibacter sp.
GATTGGATGACCTTGGTATTGAACGTGTAGTACCAAGTGAAGGATTGGTCTTTATCTATAATGGTAAGCCATATAAATTTACTGGAGCCTTCGCACCAGTCAATCAAATTCTTGGTATGATGAAGTTTCAACGTGGTAAGGCTAAGGTCGTCGATGAACCAGAAAAGAAACCAGCAGAAGAACCACAAGTAACTACACAAACTACAACAACACCAACTGGTGAGAGACGAACTATCGCTATTTTTCCTGGTCGTTTTCAACCATTTCACGCAGGACATTATAGTATTTATCGTGCATTGGTCGAAAAATTTGGTAAGGAAAATGTTTATATCGCAACAAGTGATAAGACTGATCCAATCAAGTCTCCATTTGGATTTAAAGAAAAACAAGAAATAATATCTAGAATGTTTGATATTCCAACTGATATGATAGTCCAAGTGAAAAACCCATACTCACCAGTAGAAATTACTGGTAATTTACCAGATAATACCACACTAGTCACGGCAGTAAGCCAAAAAGACTCAGAACGTTTGTCTGGTGGTAAATACTTTGAACCATACGATGATAAAAAATCCACCGCAGGATTCAAAGAAAAAGGATATGTTATTATAGCACCTGAGATGCAATTACAACTGCAAGGTAAAAATATCAGCGGTACTCAGGTACGAGCATTGATGGGAGATCCAAATATTACAGATGAAGCAAAACAACAAATTTTTACGATGATATATGGTAAGTTTGATCCTGATGTATTTAAGAAGATTGTTAAAACGACTACGGATTCGGAAGCAGCGTTACGATTGACACAACAACATGGTGGTGAAAAAGCTGCGAAGGCTAGAGTCAAAAAGGCAGAACCACAACAAGTTGTAAAAAAGAAAACAGCAAAACCAGCACCAAAAGACCCATCGTTCTACAAACCTGGTGAAACCTGGGAGACTGAAGGTGGAAACTTTGGTGGTAAAAATAAAAAAAGTCAAGTACGATATTTTGGTACACAAGAACGAGCAAAAAAATTCGCACAAACCTAAGAGGTTATTATGGCAAAAATGGATGAAAAGGCAATATCAGATGTAAGAAAACGAATCGGTGAGGTAATGAATAAGCAGGAACAAAAACTCACATTCGGATGGAGACCGGAACAAGTCGAACGAAAAGAAGGTGATG
>CAZRFN010000209.1:0-1159 GCA_964599335.1 uncultured Acidibacter sp.
CTTGGACTCAGCACTGGATTTCTTCCAAAGGTCTTCAGGTTGCTCCCCAGGAAACGGAAATCGAGAGTTATGTAATCGGTGGAATCAAACAAGATGTTACCAAAAATACTTTCTCAGGATTCAAACTATGATGAGTGGTGTGAACAAGCAATTCTGAATGCTTATAAAGAAGCAGCAGAATGCGATGAGTTTATGTTTGGTGATTATGACTATTGTAAAGACTGGTTAGGTAAAAATACCAACGATGTTGTATAGATAGGGGAGGTTAATCCTTCCCCTTTTTTATGCCTAAAAATCAAATAAACAAAGACGAACTTAAAGTTCGTGTTTTGAAATTAAAAGATAAATTACACAAAGATCATATCCGACCAGAAATGGATATGAAAGGACTTGCTCATAAATATCTGAATGAAGTTCTTGATATAATTGATGAGTATAGATATTGACTATGAAAATCCTTGGATCTATAATGGAATTCCTTTTATGAGCGAAGATATTGGTGACCATTATGGATTTGTTTATCTAATAGAAAATAAATTAAATGGTCGTAAGTATATTGGAAGAAAATACTTATGGCAGTTTAGAACGCCAAAAGGTAAGAAGAGAAAAGTAAAATCCGAATCTAATTGGAAAGAATACTATGGGTCTTGTCCGGAACTTAAAGAAGACATTGACAAATTGGGCAGAGAAAATTTTAGTAGAACTATCTTATCATTACATAAAACAAAGGGCAAAACAAACTTTGGAGAGACCAGTCAACTTTTCAAGCACGATGTCCTCACAGAATCCCTTGACAACGGAGAACCAGCATTCTACAATAGCAACATCTTGGGGAGGTTCTACCGAAAAGACTACTATGACAGCAACAACTGAAGATATCGTCGCACATGTGAGGAGTTGGTCTCTTGATCGTGCCGCAGATATGAGTATTCCAAAGGAAGATGCCCGTGCAATTCTTGCTGAGTTTTATGAATGGATTGAACCAGAAAGTGATGAACTTGAAATTGTCTCACTAGAACCAGAAGATTGACAAATTCTAAATAAAAACTTATAATGTTTATACCCACCATAAGGTGGGTTTTTTATTATGAGACTTTGATTGAAATTTAGAGCCGTGGAAAGTGCCCTTTGAGAAAAGGGTGTACCCCCTTTCTATACG
>CAZRFN010000210.1:0-1151 GCA_964599335.1 uncultured Acidibacter sp.
GCTCTCGACAATATGCAATTCGCTCATAGCGATTAGGTATCTCTGACTGGAGATTTCCAAGTGAGACATATTCGAAATTTAGTTTTGTTTCTTTAAGCTCTTGTAAAGTTTTCAAAGTTTTATCGCTTGAATCTGACTCAACCAAAAAGATATTTAGTAAACCAAACTTCTCAAAAGCGCGTTCAACAATTGCTAATTCCTGTGAAATTATATTTGCCACATCTCGAACTGTTCCAACAATTTGGATTTTTAGATTATCTTTGCCCATTATGCTCCGTTGCTGTACTGGAACTAGTTATAGTGCTATGACAGAAGGTTACTAGACGCTTCAAGTTCTCTCAAAACTCTGAACTGACTCCTATGAAACTTCAGACGATGAATTTTGGTTCTTGGGAAGCTGTACTTTAAGTGTATCTTAGGTTGACACATTCTTTCGACGTGACTACTCCCCATTTTTTCAAACTTCATGTAATGTCTCTCATCTATAATCTGCATTTGATTTAATTATCGCTAGTTCTTAAGAATAGAGTCAAAAGCATTAACCAAACGATTGCTGCTGCATATACACATAACCTCTCCAATGAATACTGCGCACTTGATATCACTAAGGCTATTAGAGAAAAGAGCAAACTCCCTCCCCAGAGCATAAACACAGCTTGCCTTTTGCTGAATCCCATACGCATTAATCTGTGTGATAGATGATCCTTACCGCCTTGAAACGGAGAAGTTCGTCGCCTTAATCTGGATAAAACCGCAACGCTGGTATCAAGTATTGGCATTGCAAGTAATAGTGCTGGGATAGCGAAACTTGATATTTGATCGATTGGGTTCGGATCGAATCTAATCGCGAGAGAGGAAATCAAGATTCCTAAAAATAAAGCTCCTGCATCTCCCATATAAATACGAGCGGGAGGCTTGTTCCACAATACAAATCCTATTGTGGCTCCAGCGAGAACTATAGACAGGGCAGCAATCAGCTGCTGCCCTCCTTGCCAAGAGAGTATAAATAGAAAGGTGGAGGCTATTGCTATGGCTCCCGATGCCCCACCGTCGATGTTGTCAAAGAAATTAATCGAATTAGTTATTCCTACTATCCATAAAGTGGTTATTGGTATGTCTATCCAAGGATTTCCAAAAGGACTTCCCAAAGT
>CAZRFN010000211.1:0-1138 GCA_964599335.1 uncultured Acidibacter sp.
AGTGATGAGGAGTTTCCTGTTAAACTTGGAGAAAAATAATGGGACTATATGACGATATTCGTTCTTCCTTTGATTTGGGAGAACAATTCACTAATGTAGAGATGCAAACCAAGGAACTTGCTTGTGCTATGTGTCGTTATTGGATTGCTCCCGATGGTTGTTTGTATGAAATCACTCATAGGGAAACTCATACCTTTGAAGACATCAAAGAGGATGATGAGCGTTATGACTCAAAAAGAGGGTTTCTAAACTTTGAATGGATACCAACAGGAAAACATGGTAAGGTAGAACCCTGCTATATCACCGATTATGTTGAAGTTTATCCGGCACGGTGGGACGGACACTATAATGACTGGCCCCGTTGCAGAATTCACTTCAAGTATGGTAGAGTGATTGAGTACGAACACATCACCAGACAATGAAAGAGTTTGATTACTCTTTAGATTATAAAAACTTAGACTTTACAGACATAAATATCAGAAAACTTTATCGTATTGGTCGCGGAGAACAGGGAGTGCTCCTTGTGAGACCATATACCGATGATATTTGTGCTCATTGGAGGTTTAAGGATGTGGTTGCTGCTCGTAAATCTTCTACTAAGATATACGAAATGTATTGTGATTACAAACGACAGAAGGATTTCATTGGAATGGATATGGCACGGAAATTCCTTGAGATGGGATTCACTAGGTCCAGACGGTACGCGAATCATAAGAGTGGACGCAAATACGATTCGTCTGGTGCCATACTTCCCCAGGAAGAAGACGCTTTGGTGTCAGTTAAAGCAGAGTCTGCGCGTATATTTAAAGAAGTACGCGACAGGGTTGCCCTGGATCCAGAATATGTTATGATGAGAAAGCAATGGAGGAAAGATGAGTGATTAGCACAGAAATGTTTCCTTATGATAAGTTTGGATTTAGACTTGAGTTTGGTGAGAAGAAAAATCCCACAATCTGTTGGTTTGAATGCCAAGAACACCTTGACAAATACCTAGAAAGGTATAAACTGGATAAGAGAACTATTAAGATTGATTATCGTGATGGAGAACCCATTGACACCAGTAAAGAACGTAAGAGAAGTGTGGAACAAAAGCCTAAACCAAAAAGTAAAGGAAGTTCTAGTACAAGTAAAGGACGAA
>CAZRFN010000212.1:0-1137 GCA_964599335.1 uncultured Acidibacter sp.
GTCGTTATGACGGGACTTGGCGCTGCGCTGGGAGCGTCCATTAGCGAGCATATCGATCATGGCACGCTGATCTTTGTAGAGGGAATAGCGGCTGGTGCCATGCTGACCATGATTTGCGCAGCACTGCTTCCGGAGGCAGCGCATCTTGCTAATCCCAATCTCGTTGGGCTTTCTACGCTTTCCGGATTTCTATGCTCAATTCTTTTCAAGCTGCTTGAGTGACAGACCGATTTTCTCTGCAACTAAAAATATTACTCCGAATTTTTGATGCGCCCTTATGAAACGTCGCCTAGCTTACGTGAGCCTCCTGATCGATGATTACGATAACGCTATCAATTACTTTACTGAGGTACTGGGATTTACCGTCGCGCAGAACGAGCAACTTGCAGATGGAAGGCGCTGGATCGTTGTGGCGCCGTCGGCTGCCGAGGGCGCACTGTTGTTGCTCGCTAAGGCGAGTACCCCTGAGCAGCGTGCACTAGTGGGAAAGCAAGGTGGCGGAAGAGTGTGGTTGTTCCTACACACGGATAATTTCGATCGTGACTACGCTCGAATGCAGAGGCATGGCGTTTGGTTCGAGGCGTTGCCGCGGAACGAAGCGTATGGACGAGTAGTAATTTTTGTCGATCGATGGGGAAATCGTTGGGATTTGATCGAGCCCCGTTGATAGGGGGTCCTGCAAAAGTTCCTTTAGTCGCGACGCGGTGAACTAGGCTGGGTATCTAGACTTAGCTAAGAGCGGATGGATTGCGCTAGAAAAAGCCTGAGGTTTAACCTGCCGTCATCCGACTTTCCCCAGCGCAATCGATATTCGCTAACTAAGACCGTCACCAGGATACGTCTGCAGATACCGCAGACCGCCAACTGATAGGGATCAGAAGTTGACGCCCGCCGCGCCGTCGATCGCGATCCCGGCTCCAGATACAAATTTAGACTCGTCTGACGCTAGGAATAGCGCTACCAATGCCATGTCGACTGGGTCGCCGATGCGACCCATCGGCGCCTTGGTTTCCCAGTACTTGCGGAAGTTAGGGTCATCGAAAAAAGGTCTCGACATACCGGTCAAAATGGAACCTGGCTGAAGCGCATTAACGCGGATCCCGTACTTGCCAAGATCGACCGCCATGCCGCGCGATA
>CAZRFN010000213.1:0-1134 GCA_964599335.1 uncultured Acidibacter sp.
GGGATCGGCTGCCCTGTCGCATCGCGCTTGAGGGTGCCATCGAGATTGAGCTCTACGAGACCGATGCTGAAGAGCTGCATCATCTCGCGTGCATAATTTTCATCGGGTCGAAGATTCGTACCAGAGACGGCACGCTGATTACCGAGCATCGAAAGATAGATACCCATCGCCGGATGCAGCGTCACCTGCTCCAGCAAATTGCGATAACTGCCAAAGGCATTTCGCGCAAGCATGTCGTGGAAGTCGGCCGTGGCGTTCGGTAAGTTTTGTAGTGCGCCGATCTGCGATACGACGAAAATTTCGGATAGGGCGAATGCAACGCGTTGGCGCAACTGATCTTCACCACGCACTGCATTCCCGAACCAAGTCTCAAGGCGAGTAGCGTTCAAGCTGCCCACATTGAAGCCAGTGGGCACGGGATTCGGGTAGGCCGCTTCGACGGCTGGTAACAGCAAGGAAGCGGGCTTGGTGATTTGCGCATCGATCCAACGCGCATAGGCGTTTGACGAGTCACCCATAGCGATCAAGGCCCGAGACGTATCTTCGGTCGCGCCGAAAGTGGCCTGGTTGAGAAAACGAAACGCATCGCTCGTCGCGACCGGTGGATTACTCGGCGCGGCGCCACTGCCGCCTAACCAAAAACTGGCCCCGGAACCGGATCCGTCGCTGCCCCCACCGCAAGCTGTGAGCACCGCAAACAACAAGCCAAGCAGTAATCCCCTCATGGTAGCGAGGCTATGTTGAATCGTGGAACTTTTGCTAGAGGTCTACGCGAAAAGTTTAGTGAAGCCGGCAACAGAATTGCTGCGCGATCAGCAGCGAAACTGTACCGCGAACCGATCGAGCCTCGGTTCGAGATCATTACCGCTCGGTCCGAGCGGCACCGCCTTTGATGATGAGGATCGCACCTCGAAAACACCGAAACAGACCTCGCATTTTTCGACCAACAACTGAGCAAGGTTACGCAGCTGCGGCCGCGCCGAAACTTCATCCTCGAGCGTCATCAGAAACACGAGCACCGAACCAGCATCGACTCCGCATGCAAAACGAGCGATATCCTCGGCGGCCCAATCCATGCTGATTCAGCATAAACGGAGCGACTCACAGCCGCGTTAGATTAACGAGTATTTTTTT
>CAZRFN010000214.1:0-1133 GCA_964599335.1 uncultured Acidibacter sp.
TAAGTTCTCGGATTTTCTGTTTGCCGTATTCTGTGAGTTCGTGTTTCTTACTGCGAAGTTCTTGGATTTCTTCTGGTGTGAGATCTACCCAGGGCATATCATCATTCATACATCCCACTCCCTTGCTTCCCAGTCCATCAGACACATATCAGTTTGTTCCTTATCTGTGTAGTTCTCATAAGCATATTGACGACACTCTTCTTCTGTGCCCTCAAATAGCATTTCATATAGTTTGTGGTCTCCATCATAGGTAATCTTATAAAGACCCCATTCATCATAGCAATCAGGAAAGAAAGGCATTATCGTAGTTTCCCCCTAATCATTCTGATACACTCATTCCACTTATAACTGTTAGTTTCGTGTTCTGTTGGCAACCACAAACTGATTTCATCTACCAAATTATCAATACAAGTTTCAGTATCATCAGTATCACCAAAGACCCTTTCCCACCAATCGTAAATCAAATCACTCAAGGTTTGTGGTTTGGTAGAAGATGAAACTACACCTTGCTTGACTGCCTCACGGAATGCTTCTTTCAAGGATTGTTCTGTTTCTTCTGGTGTCTGAGGTTTCAAGCAATCTAATGGGTCTTTATCAGGATGTTCCTCACACCATTTCACACTCTCACGGACAGTTTCTTTTATTTGTTGTCCTTTCCCATAAGTAAATACTGCCCACCTAAACCAAGCAGCAGGAGAAAGTTCATAATAACCATCACTCAAATATCCACTCAACTTTTCACCAAACCGAAGAGCAACAGATTTCCATTCATTCTCTTCTGGTTCTTCTACTACCTTCTCCTCATAAGCAGCATTATAACCTGCTTGGAACCCTTGCCAGGAATGTAAATCATTATCAGTTTTCAGTTCATTTGGATAAACCCCATAATTATCCTTAAATGCTTCTTCGCAAGGAGTTTTTGTTTTTTCCAGTTCTTCAAGGAATGAGAGTTTCTTTTCAAGCACTTTGATTTGTGCTTTTACTTCTTCAATTTCAGTCATTTTATCTTTGTTAAGAGGTCCATAAACTTGTTCCATAAGATTTTGAAAGTCCTTTTCAATACCAAACATTAGAGTGCCTCCAACTCATCACATACATCAAGTATAGCACGGGCATCAAGCACCATATCTTCC
>CAZRFN010000215.1:0-1131 GCA_964599335.1 uncultured Acidibacter sp.
AGAATCCGATAGGCAGCGGGAAAAGGTTGTGGATGTTCATGCCACCGCCTTCTCATACTCACGCTGACGGCCTAGCAGCTCATCCAGTTGCTCCTTCGTCCAAATGGTGTTGATGCTGTCCTCGAAGGCTTTAATCTTCTCCATAGTCTCATGCACTTCTTCCATCGTCGGGCAGGGGCGTGGGTCATCCCACAGGCTGAAGAAGTTGTTGGTAATCTCCCAGCGCGCACCCGGACGTAGCAGGTGCATCGCCGTATCAATACCGTAAAGCATCCTGACTTTACTTTCCATTCTCACTCTCCATTTATGAGTTTAGTTTTAGGATGACTATGCCTGAACCGCCTGCGCCGCCATTACCAGCAGTTGCTGGAGTTCCAAATCCACCACCACCACCACCTCCACCGGTGTTTGCAGTTCCGTTGCTACCTGTGGTTCCATTATTTGTTCCATTTCCACCACCACCGGCGCCACCTACTCCTGCTGTGCTACCTTCCAATCCTGCTCCGCCTCCACCAGCATAAGTTACGCTGCTACCTGATATTGTTGATGCAGTTCCTGCGCCACCATTGCCTCCAATTGTTCCTGTTCCATTTCCACCGCCTGCGCTTGCGCCGCCGCCACCACCAGAACCATAACTAGGCGTAGCTGTTGTTGCGTTTCCTCCTGCATTTCCCTGACTTGGAGATGTGCTTGGAGTATTCCCAGCGCCACCAGTTCCAGCTCCTGCGCCACCGCCGCTACCTCCACCGCCTGAACCGCCAGCGAATCCGTTAACACCAACACCGCCATTATTAGAGCCACCGCCCCCACCGCCGTTTGATGTGATGGTGGAAAAAATAGAGTTAGCACCATTACTTCCATTTGCCGCTCTCGATGTTGAGCCAGCCCCTCCAGCGCCTACAGTAATAGCGTAAGACTGACCGCCAACCACAGGGAAAGAAGTGCCTGTGCGATAACCACCGGCCCCACCGCCACCGCCAAGAGCACAGCCACCACCACCACCACCAGCAACAACAAGATAATCCACGCTGGTAACGCCCGGAGGAACAGTCCACGAGCCTGATGCTTGGAATGTCAGTACTCCTGTCTGTGGGGCTAGATACTTGATGATGACAATACCGCTGCCGCCTG
>CAZRFN010000216.1:0-1125 GCA_964599335.1 uncultured Acidibacter sp.
TTGCCCACCGGCTTGCCGCGCACCACGTCGGCGACGAGGCGGCATTTCTGCGGAGAGATGCGCGCGTGCTTGAGTTTTGCCGTGACTTCCATTGATTGCTCCTGGCTCAGGCCGCGACCTTCTTATCGCCCGAGTGCCCCTTGAAGGTGCGCGTCGGAGCGAACTCGCCAAGCTTGTGGCCCACCATGTTCTCGGTGACGAGAACCGGGATGTGCTGCTTGCCGTTGTGTACGGCGATCGTGAGACCGACCATCTCGGGAACGACCATCGAGCGGCGCGACCAGGTCTTGATCGGCTTGCGATCGTTCTTGGCAGCGGCGGTCTGCACTTTCTTTGAGAGGTGCAGATCGACGAACGGACCTTTCTTCAGTGAACGAGGCACTTTTGACTCCTGAACTTACCGGTCCGCTCAGCGGACCTTGTTCTGCCGACGCTGCACGATCATGTGATTCGTGCGCTTGTTGGTGCGGGTCTTCTTACCCTTGGTGTTCCAGCCCCACGGAGAAACCGGGTGCGGATTACCCTGACCGGACTTACCTTCACCACCGCCGTGCGGGTGATCGACCGGGTTCATGGCAAGACCACGAACCGTCGGACGAATGCCGAGCCAACGCTTCGCGCCGGCCTTGCCGTAGCTGCGCAGGTTGTGCTCGTCGTTGCTCACTTCGCCGATCGTGGCGCGGCAATCGATGTGAACCTTGCGCGTCTCACCCGACTTCAAGCGGATGTACGCGTAGATGCCTTCGCGAGCCGTGAACTGAACGGAGCTGCCGGCGCTACGCGCGAGCTGACCGCCGGCACCCGGCTTCAACTCGACGTTGTGCACGGTCGAACCGACCGGGATGTGACGCAGCTGCATCGCGTTACCGGCCTTGATCGGGGAATCGGCACCCGAGCGGATTTCGTCGCCCGGCACCACGCCCTTCGGCGCGAGGATGTAACGACGCTCGCCATCGAGATATTTGATGAGCGCGATGTGACCAGTGCGGTTCGGATCGTGCTCGATACGCTCGACGATGCCCTTGACGCCGTCCTTGTCACGCTTGAGGTCGATGATGCGGTACTTCTGCCGCGAACCGCCGCCCTTGTGGCGCGTGGTGATACGGCCGAAGTTGTTGCGACCGC
>CAZRFN010000217.1:0-1101 GCA_964599335.1 uncultured Acidibacter sp.
TCAGGCGATCAGACCTGATGGAACTTGGGGAGGTTCTACTGCTGGTATTCAAGGAACTCAAGGTACTAGTGGTGTTCAAGGAACCACAGGGGCACAGGGTACGACAGGAGCACAAGGGACGACTGGTACTCAGGGTATAACTGGAACACAAGGAGCAACTGGTTCTCAAGGTACAACAGGAACTCAGGGTGCTACTGGAACTCAAGGGGTTCAAGGTATTCCTGGTCCTGGTACTTTTTCAGCTACTGGAGGAACTGTAAGTACAGTATCTAGATCTGGATGGACTGTCCATACTTTTACTAGTCCAGGATCTTTTGTTGTAAGTAGTGGAAGTAAGATTGTTGAATATCTTGTAGTTGGCGGCGGTGGTGGTGGTGGACCTGCTTCAGGAGATCAGGTTACTGGTGCTGGTGGCGGAGGTGCTGGTGGATATAGATTTGCTGATCAATCAAATTCAATCTATCTTACGGTTGGACAGGGAACGTATCCTGTAATAATTGGTGCGGGAGGTGCCGGTAGACCATTTGATGGAACATCTAGTTATGGTGCTGCTGGAAGTCCTTCTTCATTCGGATCTATAGTGGCTACTGGTGGAGGTGGAGGTGCTACTGCGGACGTTCCTGTAGGTGCTTGGCCAACCAGAAACGGTGGTTCTGGTGGTGGTGGCGGCGGATCATCATCAGCCGGCGCTATTGGTTCCGGAAATACTCCACCAACATCACCACCACAAGGAAATAATGGTGGAAGTGGTGTTCCTGGACCTCCATTTGGTGGTGGAGGCGGCGGAGGTGCTACGGCAGCAGGAACTCCTGGACCAGGAGGTGGTAATGGTGGAGCTGGAGGAACAAATTCAATCAATGGATCTTCAACAACATACGCAGCAGGAGGTCAAGGTTGGGTCAATCCAGGATATAATCCAATAACAAGTATTAATGCATCTTCTAATAGTGGAAATGGTGGACCAGGAGCTCGTAATGGAGCAAGTGGTGGAGGAAACGGAGGATCAGGCATCGTTATCATTGCTTATCCAACGACATAAATAGTCAAAAAAGTAGATAATGGCGGCACTAGACTTTCCAATTAGTCCATCTCTAAACCAGA
>CAZRFN010000218.1:0-1090 GCA_964599335.1 uncultured Acidibacter sp.
GGAAGTTGCTAATAGAATTTATAGTAAATCTAAAAAATGGTCTTCTTGGTGCCCGTAAGATAAGGCACGTTAAATATTCTTGCTGGTGCGGATGGGACTCTCTCCCGCCTGGTTTCTTGCCTCCAGTCAAAGGGCAAGTGGCGAGCCTGAGTTACAGAGGTGGGTTGCATAAACCCACCTTTTTTTGTATAATATATACTAAGAGAAATTTATCAATCTATGAGTGATTATAAAAAAACAGCACTTGTTCTTGGTGCTGGTGGCTTTATTGGAAGTCATATGGTAAAACGACTACGTGCTGAAGGTTATTGGGTACGTGGTGTCGATCTTAAACTTCCAGAGTATTCTGAGAGTGAAGCACACGAATTTGTTATTGGAGATCTGAGAGATCTTAATTTTGTAGAGAGAACTCTCCAATACAAAGGACCTTATCGTAATTTTTATAACTT
The DNA here is from genome assembly GCA_964599335.1 of uncultured Acidibacter sp. Classification (GTDB taxonomy): domain Bacteria; phylum Pseudomonadota; class Gammaproteobacteria; order Steroidobacterales; family Steroidobacteraceae; genus UBA964. Next base: position 450 of record CAZRFN010000218.1, read on the forward strand.
TGTTCCTAGTAGGTACATTGAAACCTTTGATGAGATTTATCAGTTCGCTGCTGATATGGGTGGCGCAGGATTCGTCTTCACTGGGGATAATGATGCAGACATTATGCATAACTCCGCAACCATCAACCTCAATGTTCTTGAGGCACAACGCCAACTAAATGATTTTAAAGGCGTAAATAAAACCAAGATCTTCTATTCTGGGTCTGCGTGCATGTATCCAGAACACAATCAATTGGATCCAGACAATCCCGATTGTCGTGAAGAATCAGCATATCCTGCCAACCCAGATTCTGAATATGGTTGGGAAAAACTCTTCTCAGAGCGTCTTTACTTCGCTTATCATCGTAACTATGGGATCCCTGTGCGGGTTGCTAGGTATCATAATATCTTTGGACCTGAAGGAACCTGGGAAGGTGGAAGAGAAAAAGCACCTGCAGCGATCTGTCGTAAAGTCGCATATCTTCCAGAGGAAGGTGGAACCATTGATGTGTGGGGAGATGGTTTACAGACTCGTTCCTTCTTGTATATTGATGAATGCATCGAAGCAACCCGCAGAATGATGGATAGTAATTTTATTGGACCCGTTAACATTGGTTCTGAAGAAATGGTTACTATCAATCAACTCGTAGACACTGCTGCTA
>CAZRFN010000219.1:0-1088 GCA_964599335.1 uncultured Acidibacter sp.
CGAAACCATTGAATGGGAGTCCGAGCCCAACCAGCTGGGCTCGGATGACGTGATCGACCCCGAATCGGGAGTGGAGGTCGACGATTGCCTCCGGCAGAGTGATCTCGATGGCCCTCATTTTGTGAACTGTACCGTGAGGCGGGAGCCATGGTTGGCACCGTTAGAAGGTGCGCGGACCGCCATGAACGCATCCGCTCGGTAGGGGTAATGGCGACCTTCCAAATCACACGCGACCAAGATCTGTGCGTCAAGTAGGAGGGGTTCTTTGCAACTGCCTTTGGATTAGGGAGTTCTGAATGGAGGGGAAATGTACGGTCGATCTCGGGCTGAGTTGATAAGTGAATTCACCTGGAAGCCACTGATTTGTAGCAATTGCAGTGGCGTTATGACCATGGTCGCTCAAACCGAAGAGCATCATTCGCATCGGCGTGACGACGGTCGGCGAAACTTGAGATTGATGGGATTGCAGTCAGTGACTCAAGTTCCCACTTGGGAATGCATTCCGTGCAAGACATCCCGACGGTCTTTCTTCGTGTCGCATTGAGGCGGCTGGTTACCTGGTGAGAGTCGTGGATCTGTCGCCGGTTTCCACCAAATACAGGGACAGTAGTGCCGAATCAGGCCAACGCCGACTCGAGCTCGTCCAGCGACGTGCTGAGTTTCTTCGGGAGTCGTTCTCCGAAGGCGGCATAGTGTTCGCGGATCTGGGGGACGGCTTCCTTCCATCCCTTGGCGTCCACGCTGAGCAGTTCCTTGAGGTCGTCTTTCGTGACATCCACGCCGTTGGTGTCGAGTGCGCCGTCGGCGGGGAGGTAACCGATCGCGGTCTTTTCTGCTTTCGCGGTGCCGTCGAGGCGTTCGAACACCCACTTCAGAACGCGTGAGTTCTCGCCGTAGCCGGGCCACAGGAAGCGACCGTTGTCATCCCTGCGGAACCAGTTGACGAAGAAGATCTGGGGGAGCTTTTTCGCGTCGGTCTTGGTGCCGATGGAGAGCCAGTGGTTGAAGTAGTCGGCCATGTTGTAGCCGCAGAAGGGGAGCATGGCCATCGGGTCGAAGCGCAGCTTGCCGACCTGGCCGCCTGCTGC
>CAZRFN010000220.1:0-1082 GCA_964599335.1 uncultured Acidibacter sp.
ACTGGCAAAAAGGTTGGAATGAGCTACACCCCGCAAGCAGGCTTGAAGCTGACGTACGAGAACAATGGCGACGAGGAAGCAAAGGCAGACCCGGCGAATGGATAGGGGAAGATAAAGATGAAAATGATTGATAAAACAGGGCAAAGATTTGGAATGTTGATTGTTGTTGGTTTATCCCACAGACAATTTAGGTCAAAAAGACATGGGTATTACAACTATTGGAAGTGCCTGTGTGATTGCGGGAATGAAACTATAGTTCTTGGGAATAATTTAAAAAAAGGAAATACAAAAAGTTGTGGATGCTTGTCATCAAGATTGACTTTAAAAGAAAGAGCAACAACCCATGGTCAGACAAGAACAAAAACATACAATTCATGGAGAGCAATGAAAGATCGTTGCTATTGTGCCTCTCACAAAGAATACAAACGATATGGTGCGGTCGGTGTTTATGTTTGTGATAGATGGAAAAATTCTTTTGAAAATTTTCTTCTTGATATGGGAGAAAAACCTAATGGATGTTCAATAGAAAGAATTGATAATTCAAAAGGATATTCTCCTGAAAACTGCATATGGGCTACTGCAGAACAGCAAGCAAACAACAAAACAAATTCAAAAATCATTGAATTTAATGGGAAGAAAATGTCTGTTGCTATGTGGGGGAAACATCTTGGTATAAAAGCAACAACGATCCACGCAAGATTAAAAAGAAATTGGTCTATAGAAAAAACTTTAAGGACATTGCCATGAGTGAACTAAGCAACTTTCAGAAACAATTCTTGGCGAGTTCTGGTCATGTCCAAGTCTTTACTCAGAAAGAGTTTGATGAGGCGTTGATCTTGGCTAAAGCAGAGATTATGAACGTGGCGATTGAGACGACTAAGCAAGCCATATTCATTGAGCGTGATGAATGCGCAAAGCTTGCAGACGAAGCAGGGCATGCAGAGCTTGCTGAAAAGATTCGTAATCGCATTCCTTCGCAGAGGCAGTAATGCCGGTATGGATTGGTGTTGACCCCGGACTTCGGTCAGGAGCCATTGCTTCCATTGATCACAATGGGCGATACGTCTATGCCTACGACATAC
>CAZRFN010000221.1:0-1069 GCA_964599335.1 uncultured Acidibacter sp.
GAAGGCGATATTACTTTGACTTTGATGGTGTGACCGGCTAGTTGGAACGTGGCAGGGATACCGTCTTTACGCATGACGCCTGCTCCATGAGGCTTGAATTACGGCTGGCTGAGAAACATCGCCATTTCGTCACGGCGCCTCTTGACCAGTCCGGGCAATACTTTGCCCGCTGCCTTTGTCCACATCAAGAAGGCTTCCGCTGCCCCCTCGATGTCTCCCCGGTTGTAGCGCATCCGTATGCTACTGCGCTGAAGATTGCCCAGTCCCACGTTAAAGGAGAACGAGACTAGGGCGTCAAATTGTCCTTGATTATTAACAGACCCAGGGCAAAGGCGGGCCACGCCACGCTCAAAGCGGCCAAGGTCTTCAGCAAGCAGAGCGTCAACTTCTCCCATTGTGAGAGTGCGATCCCAGCCTGCCGGTATCGGTAGATTGCGCCTTTCATCGAACTTTACTGCTGCATGGGACGGGTCAATAACGTGGCCGACTCCGACCGTCCATAGCAGAGCCGGACACCTGTAAGGGCGCGTCCTTACGCCCTCGTGATGCTTAATCGTGCGGATCGCCGCCTCGGATACCTTCACTTTTTGCCAAAAGCCTGCGTACCAAACCAGAAGGCAATGATCGAGGACAGGATCAGCATCTCGTCCTCAGAGAACACGTTTTCCAGCGCAATCGCAAACGGTACGCCTTGGTTCCACGCATACCACATACCGGCCATGTTGATGACAACCAGTTCTAGCACAAAGATGTAGGTGACAACCGGACGCACCGAGGCACGCAGGTTGATCATCCACTGGCTTGCACCCTTGCCAATCTCAACGTCGTGGTTGTAAAGCGACTGCCGCTCCTCACCAGCCGTCTGCGTCTGTATCTGCTCTAGTTTGATCTCTTCGACCCGAGCCTGGGCGATGTAGCCGCGCTCGGCCAAGGCCAACTCCCGCTCCTTCTGGGCGGCGACAAGGGCTAACTCGTGCTTCTTGTCCTGCCGGTCTTGGAAGATTTGCAGAATCTTGGGCAGGCCACCGGCCAAGAACGACAGAAACGTGCTAACCATCGTCATCATTTG
>CAZRFN010000222.1:0-1065 GCA_964599335.1 uncultured Acidibacter sp.
GCGCGGCGCCGAAGGACTATCTCGACACGCTCGTGCGTGCGTTGCTCGATGCGGGGTGCGCCGTGCGCGGCGATGAGGCGACGCAACAAGTCGATTCCCGTGTGACGGCTGCGTCCGAGGCAGATTGGGGGACGGAATATCTCGATTCGATCATCGCGGTGAAGGTGGTCGAGGGCGTCGAGGCGGCGATGACGCATATCGCTCGCCACGGTTCCTCGCATACCGAATCCATCATCACGAACAACGAGTCGACGGCGCGTCGGTTTCTCGATGGCGTCGACAGCGCCATCGTGCTGCACAACGCCTCGACGCAATTTGCCGATGGAGGCGAGTTCGGCATGGGTGCCGAGATCGGGATTTCGACCGATCGCTTCCATGCGAGAGGCCCAGTCGGACTCGAGCAGTTGACGAGTTACAAGTACGTCGTGCGCGGTTCGGGTCAGGTCCGGCCCTGACGTTCGGGCAGGCCTAGCGCGCCGCCCTTCAAAGAATAGACGTTCTCGAGCCCGCGATCGCGCAGGCTTCGGGCGGTGCCGAGGCTGCGTGCGCCGCGAGCGCAAATGAGCAGGTAACGCCCTTCGGGCGGCAAGTTGCGTCCCGCGAGCAGCTCGCCCATCGGCACGGGTAGGGCGCTGGCCTCAAGCGGTGTCTCGTCGATTTCTTTGGGCTCGCGAATATCGACGAGCGAGTAGCCCTCTGCGAGGGCGCTCTGCAAGTCGTCGAACTCGAGTTCGAGTGGCGTACTGAGGGCATCACGGCGTTCTTGGTCGGCGCGCTGTAGCGCAAGCGTGGACGGCTCGCAGCGACCTTCGCAGGCGACGTTTCGGCGTGCGCGCAAGCGCGTTGTCGAGAGGCCGACGAGGTCGACCGTCAGCAGCTCGTCGCCCAGTCGCCCCGGTAAGCCCAGCACGATCTTGAGGGCTTCGAGCGCCTGCAGACCACCGAGCACGCCGGGCACCGGGCCGAGTACGCCCGCTTCGGCGCAGTTGCCGACGACGCCATCACGTGTGGCGTCGGGCCACAGGCAGCGCAGACAGGCGCTTCGTCGCGTCGGGTCGACGACCT
>CAZRFN010000223.1:0-1064 GCA_964599335.1 uncultured Acidibacter sp.
CATCGGAGAGCAGTTCCGTTGTGTCAAACGCAACCAATGGAATCGAACCTCCTCGCGGATTCTTGTCCATTAAGAAATCCAAGAAGGGTCCGCTCAAGCAGATTGTTCCCCAATACCATACTCTTAAGAATGCATATACTCTTCTTTGGGATATGCCTAGCAATCGTGGTTATATCAACGTTGTTGCTGTGATGCAAAAGTTCTTTGATCAGGCAATCTCTGGAAACTGGTCCTATAATCCAGAAAATTATGATGATAATGAAGTTCCTGTGTCTGTGATGGCAAATGACTTTTTGACTACATACAAGTACGGGTGGAAAACTTCTTACTACCAAAACACTTATGATATTAAGACTGATGAGGTAGTAGAAGAGAAACCCAATCTTCAAGATTTGCTAAGTGAGTTAAGTTCAGTAGAGGAGGGAGAGTGTGAATCCTGTGCAGTTTAAAATTTCTTCAGTAGAAGAACCCACTAACATTAAAGGAATGACCGTTTTTAATACTGAAAAAGTGGATACCAAAAAGCAACCTATGTTTTTTGGTAAACCTCTTGGAGTTCAAAGATATGATTCATACAAATATCCTGTTTTTGACAAACTGACCACTCAGCAACTTGGATACTTCTGGAGACCCGAAGAGGTTTCTCTCCAGAAGGACCGTGGAGATTACCAGACTCTTCGCCCGGAACAAAAGCATATCTATACTTCTAATCTAAAGTATCAGATTATGCTTGATTCTGTTCAGGGTCGTGGTCCTGGTATGGCATTTATTCCATATTGTTCACTTCCCGAATTGGAAGCGTGTATGGAAGTGTGGGGATTTATGGAAATGATCCACAGTCGCTCATACACATATATCATCAAAAACATTTATTCGGACCCTTCTGAGGTATTTGATACTATCATTGGCGATGAGCGTATTCTAGAACGTGCTAAGAGCGTTACAGAGTCATATGATGACTTCATTCAATCAGCACAGCAATATGGTGTGTCTGATACCTGGATGCATAATCTTGAAGGAGTATCATACGCAAAGGAAACAATCAATGACGTTAAACGAAAACT
>CAZRFN010000224.1:0-1062 GCA_964599335.1 uncultured Acidibacter sp.
GAGTCACACCAGCTTCTTGCCAGTTTACAGCGGACTTAGCTTTTTGACACAAAATCTGCCAAATTCTTTGAAAATTAGGTCTATTATTTTCATCACATAAACCATTTGAAACAATAAAGTCTTTGAAACCACTCAACATATCTTTGATTTTAGTCCAAGTTTTTGTTCCGATTTCTTTTATTTTATTGAAAATTGATCCTGCTAATTTACTTAAGGAAAAGTTTTTAAAGAAATTTACAACTCCGGTAAAAAATTTACTAATAGCATCTTTGACATTAGTATAAACATTTGATACTGCTTGTTTTCCTCTTTGGATAAGATTTCCGATAAACTCTTCAGTTATTAGCGATTCTAATGGATTTATTATATCCTCAGCCGTGATGTTTTGGTCAGTCAAAAACTGACATTCCATCAACTTAGCCTCGTATAGTTTGGAGTAATTTGTGAAGCTTTGAACTCTCATATAAAATTTTTTAATTTTTAGGTAAATTATATATTAAATTCAAAAATTGAGTTTTTTTTAGATTTCCGCTTCTAATCTTTTAATTTCATCCATAACCTCTTTTAACTCTTCCTTTTTTTGCATCATAATTTTCTTATTCTTCTTTCTATCGGCATAGACATCTTCCAACATTAGAAGTGTAGGTGACTTTCTTTTTTCAAAAACAACACCATTCACACAAAGAACATGTTTTTCTAAGTCAATAGGTCGACCATTTGTGCATTTAGATTTATCTTTTTCATCTTGAAGACCAACAAAAGTTTCAGGAGCTATAAAGAATTGTCTTTGAGTAGTAGGATATAATGAAGCAAAGTCATAAGTAACACACCACTGGTTCATTCCAACTACAGGGTCTTTTACCCAACCACCAGCAATCGTTGATTCAGCATCACCTTTTTCGTCTCTGAAAAGTACTATGTTATCCATTTCTCTAAAACGGTTTCTTAAAACTCCTTCTGTGATGGCCAGTGAACCAAGTGCGTTGTTCATTTGAGAAACAACATCCACGATTCTGATTTGAGCAAGTGATGAAATCGCATAGATGATAGAGATATAATTTC
>CAZRFN010000225.1:0-1060 GCA_964599335.1 uncultured Acidibacter sp.
ATGAACGCTTGACAAGAGACTCTGAACCACCTAGAGTACCTTTGCCCAGGTTGATAGAGAAAGATATAGATACTTCTAAGTGTTATACTGAAGAGTGTAAGAAACTTGGAGGAGAAATGAGGTTATGTGCTCCATGGCTTGACACCTGCAAAAAAGAGTAGTACAATAATCATATGAGCGGTGAGGGTCCAAACCTCATATAAGTCTCACCCCTCCTATGCCTCTCATAGAAGCACAAACCAGGAGGTCTCTTATGGGCGTATGGTGAAGTGGATTATCACTAGGAGCTTCTACCTCCTCATCCCTGGTTCGAATCCAGGTACGCCTGTTTAGATAAAACAACTAAAAAATATAAATATTAATGTAATATCCATTAATAATATGGAATGTGTAACTTGTGGGAAACAACATAATAATCCAAAATTTTGTAGTAGGAGTTGTGCCGCTAAATGGACTAATGTTCATTATCCCAAAAAACAAAAAATAAGAGTTGATAAATCTTGTGAAGTTTGTGGAGTTTCTATTGATTATAGGAGTAAAAGGTGTATTAAATGCTCTAGTTTTTTGGGAGATATGACATTAACGGAAGCAATCTATGAAAAACACCATAGGTCTTCTGCATATGCTTTAGTTAGAACGAGAGCAAGAACAGAAGCAAAAAAATATAATATGAATACTTGTGAAAAATGTGGGTATAATAAGCACGTTGAAATCGCACATAAAAAAGGTATTTCTACTTTTGAAGGCAATACACTGATTAGCGTTATTAATGCTAGAGAAAACTTAATGGCACTATGTCCAAACTGCCACTGGGAATATGACCACAATCTTTGGACTTGACATTCTCAATAAAAAATGCTATATTACTTATATAAATAAAAACACTTAGGTCGAAACAATGTCTTACCCAATGCCCACAAAACAGTTTAGCAACCCCGATTGCCGCTATTGGCATATTGAGGGTGCTCCCCTGTTTGCGAGTATGGTAGGTCAAAGTTAAGAACCATCCATAAAAGCAAAAGAAAGGGGAGAGAAACCAAAAGTTTCCTCCCCTTTTTTG
>CAZRFN010000226.1:0-1038 GCA_964599335.1 uncultured Acidibacter sp.
CGGTATTTCCAAAAGATGATAAAACACGCGCCTTCTTCACCCTAATATAATATAACACAAGCCCCCACGCCTTGTCAAGCGTTATAAATAATCGTTACATTTCCTTCGGTGTTTGTTCGGGCAATAAAGGGGCAATGTCATAATGTCAGCAGGCGTGTCAATATAACATATTATTAGGGTGTCAATCTATCGTGACAGCCGTTATTGTCAACCATCCGTGACACTAACGGGACAAAGCATATCGGTATTCGGTTTTTGTACGGGCTTGCGTTTTATCACGGTTTTATCATAGTTTTATCATGCTTTACAGTTTTATCATTGCGCGGCATATGGAGTTTTATCATTTTCCACATTTCCAGCTTTTCCACATTTGGGTGCATTCACGATACACGGCGATTTGTGTGCTTTCACGAGGCGTGTCACATTCCCCAGCTTTCCCCACATTATCCACATACGAGAAGAGGCCACGTGGCCAAAAAAATTTGCTTGCGCGGCGAACACGCTAATGCTCTCATTAATATCTTATATTTTGTTGTTATAGAGTTCTATAGAATTGATATCACTTTGCTATTAACAATATATCATATTAATATCACCGCGCACCCATATTTCACCACGATTATGAAAAGATGATAAAACGATGGGGGCGGGGGGTCGAAAAATGATAAAACGGACGTAAAAGATGATAAAACGGACACGCCCCGTTATATGTGGGAAGTGTCCGTTCTATGTGATATAGTGGCGGGAATGTGGAGGAATCGAACCCCCCAGACCCCTCATAGGTATAGGACACCTCAGGGTCTCACACGATTTTGAAGATCGGGAAGGCCACCAGACCCCATTCACTCCCATACTTCTTTATTATATTATTGTTATATTATATCTTTCTTTATCTACGACATATCCTATAATAGTACTTTCAGGTACGTTCTCTATATAGGTGTTTACTTTATGTATTGGTAGCGTGACCACTAATCCGCCACTTGATTGTGGATCGGTTAGGATATCCATCATTTCGTCGGTACTATTACCCCAATC
>CAZRFN010000227.1:0-1015 GCA_964599335.1 uncultured Acidibacter sp.
TAAGAGGCATGTACGGTCTCCGTCGAAATTTCGTCGGTAAAAATCCTGCTCACCAAGGCCATGCACGAGACGTGCCAACTGCCGGTCAATGCTTGAGCAAGCCGGCGGTTTGGAACAAAGCAAGGTTTGGGCCATCACCCCTTAAACCCAATAATGTTGCGTCTCTTGGTGATGATCGTCGTGAGAGCAGCGCATATCGGCTGGGTAAAGCCGATCGTTATAAAGACGCAGTATTTACTGCGATTTTCAGCGGCGAGAGGCGATGGGGACACGCGCCGAAATCATTCTCAGCTCGACCGGCGGCTCCGCTCGATGACGCGATCAGAGCGATCTGCGTGAACGGAAACTTTGTTGCGAGCGCTTACCGCCGTTCCGGCAACCCTTTGCCGGTCGTAGCGAGTCGGCCTACGAAAAGTTGCCGGTGGTCGCGGCCCCGAAGGGCTCTTTCTTAAAGAGTGTTAATCCGTCGGCTGCGACTCTTATTTCTGCGTTCTCCGCGGTGTGAAAACACCGGTTTTCATAGGCCCAACCTAGCCTCTTCGCGCGTTCTCAATAGAGGGCGATGCGCCGATCGACGAGTCGCGCACGCGATTCACATCGCTAGAGCATCAGGCCTTGGCACAAGTCTTGCTCAAGCCTCTCCGCACATTGTGTCTTTTTGATTCGGAGCAACGTAAGTCGATGTCGAATATCGATAGAGCACTTGGAGTGTTTCCCGCAGCGGCGGCTGTCCAGGCGCGTCGCTTGGAAGTGATCGCCGGGAATATCGCTAATGCGAATACACCGAACTATCGCGCGCGCGACGTGGACTTCAAACGCGTGCTCGCCGAAGCCGGTGATGACATGCGTCTTGCCGTCACTCACATGAAGCATGTCGAGTCACCCGAACAACTTACGCGTGATGCATTGATGTTTCGTGTTCCTCTTGCGCCGTCTCGTGACGGCAACACCGTGGAGACCCACATTGAAGAAGCTGCCTATGGCGATGCTGCTGGGCGCTACCTGGCTGCGTTGC
>CAZRFN010000228.1:0-1005 GCA_964599335.1 uncultured Acidibacter sp.
TCTGTAATTATTCTCCTTCTGGAAATTCTTCAGCTACCACATCAGCTATTGGTTTACCATTTATTTCAGTGACTTGTTTACCATCTTTTGAAAGTTCGTAATGAGTAATTCTTTGACCCAATCTATTTTCAAATTCATCTAAATTTAGATTAGTTCCAGGAACCATAATTTTTCTAAAATCTGGCTCACCTTGTGCTTCTTCTGGTTCACCTTGTCCCTCAGGTTTCTCATATTCCGGCACACCTTGTCCCTCAGGCTCTTCATAGTCAAAACTCTCAAATTTAAATATTACATGCTCTTTAATTCCCAATTCTGACTTAGCTTGCTTCATAAGACGAGCTCTAGTTCCTTGACCAGGTGAAGTATTTTTATTTAATTTTTTTTGACTTTCTTTCCACTCTGATAATAATTCTTTGTATCTAACTTGTGGATCTTTTGTATCTGATGATTTAGTAGATTCCGTATTAACTGGTTTATTATTGAGCTCAGATTTCATTTTTCCAAGAATTTTTTCAAAATTAGTTATGTTATTTTGTATTTCTGGTTCATAAATTTTTCGAGCTTTAGAAAACTTATCTTCGCCAAATGAATAATCTAACGTGCTTCTTTTCGTGCTTAATTTATCTTTTTTACCTGTGTTGCCTTTTTGTGAGTTTCCGGTCATTTTATCAATTCTAAATTCAAAAATTAAAAGAGTTTTAAGATATTTTTCTAAAATATCTTGTCTTTTTTCAAAAGAAATTTTTTCAAAAACTTCTTTAAATTCTTCCATTAATTCTTCACCAAGTTTGCTATAACCTCTAAAAGTTACAATGTTAAAAAAGTAACCATTCAAAACACCCAATTTCCAAAGAGGATCTTGTAAATTTTTAGATAAAGCTATCATCTCATTATAATATTTTTCTATTGTTTTCATAGAATTAGAATTAATAGATGTGTTTTCGTTTAGAAAAGATTCATATTTTAATATTTTCATAATTAAAACTATTTTTATTATTGTATATA
>CAZRFN010000229.1:0-1000 GCA_964599335.1 uncultured Acidibacter sp.
TTATAGTTAGTAGGAGAGCAAACATCTTAAAAAAAGATGCTACAATTGATGAGTTGAGAAAACTTGCTGATTATTATGAACATTTTTGTGACGCATAAATTTCCAGCAGAAAGTGCAATTGTACTTCCTGATCGTCATATAGTGAAGATGCCTGTTGAAACCTGCCAACTCTTGGCGATCGTTGCTTCTGAGAAGTGGGGGTATGGGTACGGCACTCTCCCTAAGGCGGACGGAACCCCCTACAAGACCGAGAAAGGAGCATTCCGCAATCATCCCTGCACCAAGTGGGCAATGGAAAGTATCCATAATGCCTACTGGTTAATCAAGTGGGGATTGAACTTGTCTGATGAGTACCAACTACGCTATAATAAGACTCACTCCTGCTACAAGACTCTTGTAGATGCTTATTATCTTTTCCCCAAAGGAAAGATAACTGAAGTGACTCCATTTGCTAGGGCAATGCCTGAAGAGTGGAAATTTGATGAGAGCATTGATACCTTTACTGCTTATAGAAGGTACATTGCTTCAAAACCTTGGGTGAAGGATAATTACCTTCGAATGCCCGAAAGAAAACCTGATTGGATTTGATTATGGCAAGTGAATTTCTTTTAACGGAAAAATACCGTCCTCAAGTAATTGATGATTGTATTCTTCCAGATGAAACTAAAAAAACATTTAAGGAGTTTGTGACAAAAGGTGAGATTCCTAATCTCCTTCTTGCTGGACCTCCTGGTATTGGTAAAACTACAATTGCAAAAGCATTATGTAACGAACTGGGGGCAGATTATTATGTCATCAACGGATCCGACGAAGGGCGTTTCCTGGATACTGTACGGAACCAAGCGAAGAACTTCGCTTCGACCGTCTCACTTACGGGATCTTCTAAACACAAAGTTATCATCATTGACGAAGCAGACAATACCGGTAATGATGTACAACTCCTACTACGGGCGAATATTGAGGCATTTTATAACAACTGCCGATTCATCTTTACCTGCAA